>NZ_JBFBJX010000009.1:250475-321647 GCF_040686295.1 Streptomyces sp. NPDC085944
CCACCCGGGCCTCTCCTGGCCGCCCCCACCGGGGCCTTTGCCCCCGCCGCACCGGACCGCCGCCGACCCCGGCGAGCAGGAAGTACGCGACGGGCTCGACCGCGCGGGGAAGTGAGCGGACGGCCGGACCGGTGCCGGGATGGCGTCGGTCCGGCCCCGGGGTGCAGTCGGCTGCGCTCATCCCGCGAACGCGGGCTGCGCCACCCCCCGCCCGGCCCCCGGCACCACCAGCAGCGAGCCCGCCAGTGGGTGCGGGGCCGTGAGGCCGACCCGGGCGGTGGTGAGGTACAGGTCGGTGAGGTCCGGGCCGCCGAAGGCACAGGCCGTGACGCGCGGGACAGGGAGGGTGATCACCCGGTCCAGGTCGCCGGCCGGGGTGTAGCGGCGTACCGCGCCGCCGTCCCACAGGGCGACCCACACACAGCCCTCGGCGTCGACGCACAGGCCGTCGGGGAAGCCCGCGCCCTCCTCGACGGTGGCCAGGGGGCGGCGGTTCACGACCCGGCCGTCCGCGGCGACGTCGAAGACGTCGATGCGGCGGGTCGGGGTGTCGACGTAGTACATCAGCCGGCCGTCGGGGCTCCAGCCGGTGCCGTTGCTCACCGTCACGTCGTCGAGGACGGTCTCGGCCGTGCCGTCCCCGGTGAACCGGGTCAGTGTGCCGCCGCCCGGCGCCTCGTCGTAGCGCATGGTGCCCGCCCACAGGCTGCCGTCGGGTGCGACGGCGGCGTCGTTGCCGCGGCGGCCGGGGACGGGCTCCCGGAGCAGCCAGCGGAAGGTGTCGTCGGGGTCGAGCAGGCCGACGCCGTCCCGCAGGTTGAGGACGAGGCCGCCGCCCGCCCGGGGCTTGACGGCGCCCACGTGCTGATCGGTGCGGCGCAGCGTGCGCCGGCCGGTGGCCGGGTCGTAGGTGTGCACGCGGGAGTTCAGGATGTCGATCCACAGCAGGCGGTCGGTCGCCGGGTCCCAGGTGGGGCCCTCGCCGAGGGTCGCTTCCGCGTGGACGGCCACCTCGAAGGCCGTGCCGGACGTCGTCATGCCGCGCTCCTGTGGCCGAGCCGCTCGGAGAGGTCGGCGGCGCCCTTGACGGCCAGCTGCTCCAGTTCGGCGCGGCGTTCCTCGCTCCAGCGGATCATAGGCACCGAGATCGACAGCGCGGCGACGACACGGCCGGTGCGGTCGCGGACCGGGGCGGCCACGCAGGAGACGTCCGGGTTGGACTCGCGGCTCTCCACGGCGGTGCCCCGCTCGCGGATCGCGGCGAGGGCCTCGCGCAGGGCGGCCGGGTCGGTGATGCTGTTCGGGGTCATCGCGGTCAGCTCGGCGCCGTCGGGGAAGCGCGCGGCGACCTCCGGTTCGGGCAGCGAGGCCAGCAGCATCTTGCCGACGGACGTGCAGTGCGCGGGCAGCCGGCGGCCGGCCGCGGAGACCATGCGCACCGCGTGCGTGGAGTCGACCTTGGCGATGTAGATGAC
The DNA here is from genome assembly GCF_040686295.1 of Streptomyces sp. NPDC085944. Classification (NCBI taxonomy): domain Bacteria; kingdom Bacillati; phylum Actinomycetota; class Actinomycetes; order Kitasatosporales; family Streptomycetaceae; genus Streptomyces; species Streptomyces sp. NPDC085944. The sequence goes on from NZ_JBFBJX010000009.1 coordinate 251,951, forward strand.
GTCCGTGTCCTCCAGGATCGCCACGTGCACCGTCTCGTCGCAGGTCTCGGCGACGGTCCGGGCGACCTGCTGGCCCTCCGCGGCGAGGTCGAGGTGCTCGGCGTAACGGGCGCCGAGCTGGTACGGACGCACGCCGAGCCGGTACCGTCCGGACTGCCCGGGGACCGGGACGATGTACTTGCGGGCGGCGAGCGTGGTGACCAGCTCGTGCACGGTGGTCCGCGGCAGCTGGAGCCGGCGCACGATGTCGGGGGCGGAGAGCGTGCCGTCCCCGTCGAGGAAGAGCTCCAGTATGTCGAGAGCCCGGGTCACGGCCGGCACGAGGCGTCCCATGTCCAGCCCCCTCCCTGAGTGTGTTCGAGATTTCAACAGGTGGTCGGAATAACGAACACAGGCTACTCATATCGCGTTTGCCTGGGCAATGGTCGGGTGATGATGGGTGCCATGCCGACCGGAAAGCAGTCCGCGGGCCCCTTCACCCCGCGCGACTTCCAGCTCGTCCTGCTGCGCCGCATGGCCGACCACAACCCCGGCCCGGTCGCGGACGCCCGCCGCGAGCTGGGCGCCTCCGTCGCGGACATGCGCGAGGCCAACAGGCGCTGGCAGGCGATGCTCCACTCACCCCGGTCCCGCTCGGCGGCCGCCCGGTACCGCTCCGTCCTGGGCGAGCCGGAGTCGGTGGCGCCGCGCCGGATCGGCGACCTGGAGTGCGAGGCCCGGCAGTGGGCGCTGCCCCTGTGGCCGGACCTGCGCTTCGAGGTGCTGGTCGCGGACAAGGGCGTCGTCTGGAACGAGTGGCTGGTGCGCGCCCCCGGCGCACCGGCGCCCGGCCTGCGCACCCTGGACGACCTCACGCCCTGGTCGTGCACGGTCGACGAGGCGGCCCGCGCCTTCGCCCCCGCCCGGCCGCTCCAGGGCTCGGCCCCGACCCGGTGGGGACTGGCCTTCACCGCCCCGGACCGGGACGGCGTACGACACGAGGTGGTCGCGGAGTTCACCTGGGGGTTGTTGCAGCGCCTGGTCGCCGACGGCTGAGCTGTACAACGCGGCGCTTCTCCCCCTGAACTCCGCGTGCCGTGCGGGAGGCTTACCCTGCCGTGAACTCGTACTGAACCTCGTAACGAGGACCGGCCTTCACCATGACGGTCACTTCAATGGGACGCTCGTCGTCGTGCACCGCCGGACCAGGACTCCAGCACCCAGAGCAGGTGCAGGTGCAGGTGCAGGTGCGGAGAGCGAACCATCCTTCTCATGCTCAACTATGAGCCATGAGAAGGAAGCAGAGCGGACACGCGTCGCACATGTTCCCCGCCCTCGCGGACGCCGAGGCGGCCCGGGACCGCCCCGCGCTGCGGTTCGGCGAGCGTTCCCTGACCTACGCGGAACTCGCCGCCGCGGCGGGCGCCACGGCCGGGCGGATCGGCGGCGCCGGCCGGGTCGCCGTCTGGGCCACCCCGGCGATGGAGACCGCCGTCGCCGTGGTGGCGGCGCTGCTGGCCCAAGTCGCCGCCGTACCCCTCAACCCGAAGTCCGGCGACAAGGAACTCGCGCACATCCTCACCGACAGCGCGCCCTCCCTGGTCCTGGCGCCCCCGGACGCCGAACTCCCGCCCGCCCTAAGCGCCCTGGAACGTGTCGACGTCGACGTGCGGGCCCGCGGGAGCCTCCCCGAGGACCGCGCCGACGAGGGCGACCCCGCGCTCGTCGTCTACACCTCCGGCACCACCGGCCCGCCCAAGGGCGCCGTCATCCCCCGGCGTGCCCTGGCGACGACCCTGGACGCGCTCGCCGACGCCTGGCAGTGGACCGGCGACGACGTCCTGGTGCAGGGGCTGCCGCTGTTCCACGTGCACGGGCTGGTGCTCGGCGTCCTCGGCCCGCTGCGCCGGGGCGGGTCCGTGCGGCACCTGGGCAGGTTCTCCACCGAGGGCGCCGCGCGGGAGCTGAACGACGGCGCGACCATGCTGTTCGGCGTGCCCACGATGTACCACCGGATCGCCGAGACGCTCCCCGGCGACCCGGAGCTGGCGAAGGCGCTCGCCGGGGCCCGGCTGCTGGTGTCGGGATCGGCCGCGCTGCCGGTGCACGACCACGAGCGCATCGCCGCCGCCACCGGACGCCGGGTGATCGAGCGGTACGGCATGACGGAGACCCTGATGAACACCAGCGTGCGCGCCGACGGCGAGCCGCGCGCCGGGACGGTGGGCGTGCCGCTGCCCGGCGTGGAACTGCGGCTGGTGGAGGAGGACGGCACGCCGATCGCGGAGCTGGACGGGGAGAGCGTCGGCGAGATCCAGGTGCGCGGCCCGAACCTGTTCACCGAGTACCTGGGCCGCCCCGACGCCACTGCCGCCGCCTTCACCGCGGACGGCTTCTTCCGCACCGGCGACATGGCGGTGCGCGACCCCGACGGCTGTGTCCGCATCGTCGGCCGCAAGGCGACCGACCTGATCAAGAGCGGCGGGTACAAGATCGGCGCCGGTGAGATCGAGAACGCGCTGCTCGAACACCCGGGGGTGCGCGAGGCCGCCGTCACCGGCGAGCCCGACCCGGACCTCGGGGAGCGGATCGTGGCCTGGATCGTGCCGGCCGACCCCGCCGCGCCGCCCGGCCTCGAGGCGCTGGCCGACCATGTCGCGGGCCGGCTCGCCCCGCACAAGCGCCCCCGCGTCGTCCGGCACCTCGACGCGCTGCCCCGCAACGACATGGGAAAGATCATGAAGCGGGCGCTGGACCGTGGCTGAGCGCCCGACCGCGCGGGAGTTCCTCGCCCTGGTCACCGACGACTCCACCTTCGCCGAACTCCCCCACCCGGACGGCCCCTGGCAGCCCGACGGCCCCCTCGGCTGGCCCGGTTACGACGCCTCGCGGGCCCGCGCCGCCGAGCGCACCGGCGAGACGGAGTCCGTCGTCTGCGGCACCGGCGACGTCGAGGGCACCCGGGCCGTGCTCGTCTCCTTCGAGTTCGGCTTCCTCGGCGGCTCGCTCGGCCACCGCACCGGCGACCGTCTTGAGGCGGCGCACGTGTACGCCCGTGAACACCGGCTGCCCGTGGTGCCGTTGGTCGCCACGGGCGGCAGCCGGATGCAGGAGGGGATGCTCGCGCTGACCCAACTGCAGCGGGTGGCCCGGCAGTCGGCGCATACCCGGGCGGCCGGTCTGGCGCAGATCGCGGTGGTGCGGGACCCGGCGACCGGAGGCGGCTGGGCGACCCTGGGCGCGGGCGCCGACGTGGTCCTCGCCCTGCCCGGCGCCCAGGTGGGCTTCGCCGGGTCGCGGGTCCGGCCGCCGGACGCCGACCCGGCGGCGTACACGGCCGAGGCGCAGGTGGCTGCGGGCAGCGCGGACGCCGTCGTACCGCCGGGGGAGCTGCGCGCGACGCTGGGGCGGTGGCTGCGGCTGCTGACGGCACCGTCCGACGCTCCGGCGCCGGTGCCTCAGCCGCTGGGCGCGCGGGACCTGCCGGCCGGCGGCTGGGAGGCGGTACGCCGGGCCCGCGCCCCCGAGCGCCCACGTGCGGGGGCGTACCTGGACGCCTACTTCACCGAACGGGTCGCCCTGTCCGGCGACCGCTGCGGCGGCCGGGACCCGGAGGGCATGCTGTGCGGCTTCGGCACGCACGCGGGGCGCACGGTCGCGTACGCCGCCCAGACGGGCGCGGCGACCCGGCCCGCCGGGTACCGCACCGCGACCCGGCTCGTCCACCTCGCGGACCGGCTCGGCATCCCGGTGCTGACCCTGGTGGACACGCCGGGCGCGGCCAACGACGCGGCGGCGGAGCGGCAGGGGGCGGGTCCGGCGATCGCGGATCTGTTCGGCGCCGTGGCCTCGGCGCGCACGCCGGTCACCACGCTGGTGATCGGCGAGGGCGGTTCGGGCGGCGCGCTGGCCCTGGCGGCACCGGGCAGCACCTGGGCGACGCCGGACAGCTACTTCTCCGTCATCGCGCCGGAGCACGCGGCGGCGATCCTGAAGCGCCCGCCGGAGGAGGCAGGGGTGACGGCCGGTCAACTGCGCCTGCGCCCGCAGGACTTGGCCGAGCTTGGCGTGATCCGAACAAGCGAGCAGTTGTTCCCTGGAACAGGTGATCGTCGCTCTGAAGAGCGCATGTGACTGCAGGGACCAACGATACTTACGGTGTGCAAGCAACGGGCTGCAGACCGTAGTTGACGCACATGTCCCACGTAGTCCCGGCGGGGCCCCACGGTCCCGCACACGAACAGCGCAAGGAGCTGCACGATCATGAACCTTCTCACCGACATCCTCGCCGGCCTCGTCCACTTCGTCGGCTGGCTGGTCTGACGGTCCGAGAAACCAGGCGGCGCCGCCTCCCCGTCCCAAGGAGGCGGCGCCGTCCGCGTGCGGCCGTTGGCGGGTGGCCCTACCGCACGGCCAGCGCCCGCACGATCTCCTGCGTGGCCGAGCCGCCCCGGTCGTCGCGCGCGGAGGCCCGCAGCGAGACGTGCTCCGCGTCGCGCGGCACGCTCAGCGTCCCGTGCCAGGACGCCTCCCCGTCACCGCCGCGCAGCCGGACCTGGTGCCAGCTCTTCCCGTCGTCGTACGACACCTCCAGCTTGCCGCCGCCGATCGTGCCGGTGTCCGCGGCGCCCGCCACGTACGCGGCGCCGAGCCCGATCCGCAGCTTCTTCCCGCCACGCACCTTCCCCGCGAGGTCGGTGTCCACGTCGAAGGAGAGGTTGATCAGCGGCAGGTAGGTCCACCGGTCCTCCGGCGTGGCGGCCGAGCGGAAGGTCCACTCCGCGTGGCCCTCGCTCGCGAGCGGCCAGCGCTTCGCGTCGAGCGCGGTGTCGGTGACGAGCCGGTAGGTGTGCTCGTCGGCGGGCATGTCCCACGCGTACGCGGCGGAACTCGGCCCCTGGTCGACCAGTTCGCCGTCCAGGTACACGGACGTGGTCTGGGACATGCCGCTGCCCTCGCTCCACACGTCGCCGAAGCCGGTGTGGTCGGGTCCCGAGTCGCCCCAGCCGGGCGCGTTGAACTGAAGCTGGTTGCCGGAGCGCTGCTGTCCCCAGCCGAGTCCGGTGCCGAGGTAGGGGTGCCACACCGGCTTGAACCAGTTCAGCTCCGCGCGCGAGCCGCCCCGGTACGCGGACAGTCCGCCGCGTTCCTCCAGTGCTCCGTCGGCGCTGGTCACGGTCTCGTGCCAGAGCTGGCCGGGCCCGGTGGACACGTACTCGGTGCGCTCCACAGGGTAGTCGATCCGCTCCCGGAAGCCGAGGCCGACCGGGAAGGTGTCGGTGATCGAGTACCGGAACTCCCCGCCGCTCGACGGTGCGTCGCCGTGGTACTTGGTGTGCAGCACGGCGAGGTCGCGGTGGCCCGGCGCGTAGGTGAGGTCCCGGTCGGGCACGGCGCCCTCGTGCCCTTCGGACAGGTCGTACACGTAGGGCGTGTCGCGGGTGCCGGTCATGTCGGCCCGTCCGGCCTCGCGCAGCCGGCGGGCGTCGGCCGCGTCGACCGTGGCGATCTGCAGCGGCCGGTCGGCGTTGTCGTCCGTGCCCCACCACGCCATCAGCCGGCCGGGGGCGTCGTCGGTCACGAACAGCGCCTCGACGCCCGCGTCCTGCGCGGCCCGGGCGAGCGCCGAGGGTTCGGTCCCGTCCGTGAGCCGGGCGAGCACCGCCTTGCCGCGCACGCCGCCCGGAAGGGGCCCGTCGCCGACGTCCCCCACGTCGACCAGCGGCAGCCGGGTGCGGCCCTCGACCAGGGTGCCGCCGGACTGGACGGTGGCCTCGCCGATCCCCTTCACCTCGAGGAGCGGCTTGCCGAGCCGCCACACGGTCCGGTACTCGAAGCCGCCCTCGGCGACCCTCTTCGTGGGCGCGGCGAAGATGCTGTCGTACGTCAGCGGCACCTGGACGGCGCCGAAGAGGTCGGAGCCGTTCGCGCTGCGGTCGTACTCCATGAGCAGCTGACGGGTCTCGGTGCGCTCGCGGACGTCGGCGCCGAGCTCGCGCAGTCGGCGTCCGTCCAGGGTGATCTCGCGGTCCCGGTCGACGACCACCTCCGGGGCGGCGAGGAAGCCCAGGCCGAGCGAGTCGGCGCCGTGGCTGCCGCGCACGTCGAGGAAGGAGGTCAGGCTGTATGTGCCGGGCTTGAGCCGGAGCTCCAGGGTGCCGGACTCCCCCACGTGGGCCGGGAAGGGGTCGATGCCCTCGGCGAGCTGCTGGACGGTCAGGTCGGCCGGCGTCGCGGCACCGGAGCGGTCCTTGACGTGCACGGTGAGCGTGTACCGCTCCTCCTCCTTGACCAGCCCGAACGCGGTGTGCGCGAGGGTGGTCCCGCTCGCGTCGGCCGCCACGATCCGCCCGCTCGTGGTGCCGACGGGCGCCTTGGCTCCGTCCCCGGTCACGGTGGTGGCGGCGGTGCCGTGCGCGGGCACGGTGAGGGAGGTGTCGGCGAGGGTGGCGACGCCCTCGGGGGCGCCCTTGACGGACAGCTTCAGCTCGACGTCCGTGTCGGAGGAGTTGGCGTAGGTGACGGTCCTGGTGACCGGCTCGTTGGCGTCGTACGGCCAGGAGTAGAAACCCAGGTCGGCGCTGCCGGTGGCGGTGACGTCGGCGTGGACGGCGCCCGGCACGCTGACCCGGCCCGCGCCCAGCCGGTAGGCGGAGGCGTCCAGCTCCTTCGAGGTGGACATCAGCGCGTCCTTGAGCCGCGCGCCGGTCCAGTCCGGATGCTCCTCGGCGAGCAGCGCGGCCACGCCGGCGATGTGCGGCGTCGCCATCGACGTACCGTCCATGCCGGTGTAGTCGCCGCTGCCCTCGGTGAGCCGGGAGCGGGCGGCGAGGATGCCGACGCCCGGGGCCGACAGGTCGGGCTTGAGCGCGTTGTCGCCGAAGCGGGGCCCGGCGCTGGTGAACCAGGCCGCCTGGTCGGCGGAGTCGACGGCGCCCACGGTGAGGGCGGTGTCGGCCGCGCCGGGCGAGCCTATGGAGGACGGGCTGCCGGTGTTGCCGGCCGCGATCACGAACAGGGCGCCGGTCTCGCGGGACAGGTTGTTCACGGCCTCGGCCATGGGGTCGGTGCCGTCGCTGGCCTCGGTCGAGCCGAGGCTCATGGAGACGATGTCGGCGTCCACGTCCCGGGCGGCCCACTCCATGCCGGCGATGATCTCGGACTCGCTGCCGAAGCCCTCGTCGGAGAGGACCTTGCCGACCGCCAGGGTGGCGCCGGGCGCGACACCCTTCTCCTTGCCGTCGGAGGCGGCTCCGCTGCCGCCCACGGTGGAGGTGACGTGCGTGCCGTGGCCGTTGCGGTCGGCGACCTCCTCGCCGGGTATGAAGCTCTTGCTCTCGGCGATCCGCCCCGTGAGGTCCGGGTGCCCGGCGTCCACGCCGCTGTCCAGCACGGCGACGGTGACGCCCTTGCCGGTCAGCCCGGCCTCCCAGGCCTCGGGCGAGCCGATCTGCGCGTTGGACTCGGCCATGGATGCGGTGACCCGCCCGTCGAGCCACACGCCGTCGATGCCGGCGCCGCGCCGGGTGAACTCCCGCCAGAAGTCCCGCCCCTTGTCGGCCTCGACGGCGGCCCCGCGCACGCTGGGCAGCGCCCGGGTCCGCTCGGCGCCCCTCGGGGTGGCGACCCGCGCGCTCCTATCGTAGGTCACGATCAGCGGCAGCTCGCCGGTCTCGGTGTCGGCGAGCCCCTGCTCCAGCAGTGCGCCGACGTCGAAGAGCCGCTCGTCGAGGCTGCCGTCGCGCAGGTACGGCAGGGCTTCGTCCGGTACGACGACGGTCCGTCCGCCGGAGCTGCTGGTCCGCACGGCTCCGGTGGCGCCCTCGGGCCGGTCGACCGTGATGGTCTTCCTGCCGCCGCCGAGCTCGGTGACGGTCACCCGGTCGCCGGTGACGAGGGTGACGGTGCGGGCCGCGTCGGCCGCGGAGGCCGTGCGCGGGGTGCGCGCCGGGTCGGGGGGCGGCTCCTGCGCCGCCGCCGTCCCGGCCGGCAGCAGCGCGATCACGAGCCCCGCCGACAGGAGGGTCGCCCCACGTCTGACTGGTCCTGTGCTCATCCACGTCTCTCTTCGTGTCGTCGTAGAGTGCTGTGACGAGTGCTGTGAGCAGTCTCAGGGGGCCTGCGGGACAAGGGAGTTGACCGAGCGCGGCGGAAAGCTGCCCTGGCGGGTTCCCGCCAGTGGCGCGGGCGGGGGCCGACGACGGGGCCGGACGGACAGACACCCCCCGTTCAGCGGCCCCCCCGCCCGGCCCCCTCCAGCAGGCGCACGGACGTGTCGCCGCGCATGATCGGTGCCACGGGCCGGCCACCGGACGGCCCGTCACGGTCCGCGCTCTCGGGAGGATTCGCCATGACCGCCAGTACTGCCAATACCGCCAGTCTGGAGGCGCTGCGCCGCTGCCACTTCGCCGTGGACCTGGGCGCGGCGCGGACCCGCGTGTACGTGAAGGGGGCGGGACTGGTCGTCGACCAGCCGTCCGCCGCGGCGGTCAACACCCGCACGGGCGCGCTCATCGCGGTCGGCGAGTTCGCGGAGAAGATGACGGGCCGCACCCCCGGCTACATCCGTGTCGTGCGTCCGGTCTCCGGCGGCACGGTCGTCGACATCGAGATGGCCCAGCGCATGCTGCGCCACCTGCTCGGCGACAAGATCCGCCGCGCCCTGCGCCGCAAGCCCCGGCTGCGGGCCGCCGTCTGCACCCCGCACGACGCGGACCCACTGTCGCAGCGGGCGGCGATCGAGACGTTGGTCGGGCTCGGCGCGCGCCGGGTGGAACTCGTCGACACCCTCATCGCGGCGGCGGTCGGCTGCGGACTGCCCGTGGAGCGGCCCGAAGCGACCATGATCATGGTGTGCGGTGCGCACGCCACGCAGGTCGCGGTCCTCTCCCTCGGCTCGATCGTGACCGCGGAGCGCATCCCGGTCGGCGGCGAGGCCGTGGACCACGCGATCGTGCAGCTGCTGCGCCACCAGCACGAGCTGGTCCTGCCCAGCCAGTCGGTACGCCCCCTGCAGCTCGCCCTGTCCGGCAACGGACTGACCCCGCAGGGCCCGGCGTCCACCGAGATCCACGGCCGGGACGTGGCGACCGGCCTGGCGCGCAGTGTGCGGGTCGACACCGCCACGGTGCGCAACGCCATCCAGACGCCGCTGACGGCCGTGCTCGACGGCATCGGCAAGGTGCTGCGGGACTGCCCGCCGGACCTGGTCGCGGACCTGGCCGACCGCGGGATCATGATGGTCGGCGGCAGCGCGCTGCTGCCGGGATTCGACCAGATGCTGCGTCAGGCCACCGGCATGCCGGTGCACATCGCGGAACGGCCCGACGTGTGCGCCGTCCAGGGCCTCGGCAGCATGCTGGAGGGCCGGGTCGAGCCGCTCGTCCTGCACCCGACGACCTCGGACCTCGGCGTCGGTGTCGGTGTCGGCGCCCGCTCCGGCTCCGGCGCAGACACGGATGCCGACCCGGACTCCGGCTCCGGCTCCGGCTCCGGCTCCGGCTCCGGCTCCGACTGATCCGTCGCCGTACGACCGAGGGGGCCGAGACGCCGGGGGACGGCAGGAAACCGAGGATGCCCGACGGATGACCGCGCAGCCCGCGCCCCGACTGACCCGTCTCCTCGAAGCGCTGCTGGGCACCGGCACCGACCTCGATCTGCGCGCCGTCCTGCGGCGCATTGTGGACGGCGCCGCCGAACTGACCGGCGCGGGCGGCGCGGCCCTGGTGGTCACCGACCCCCGCGAGGGCGGCCTCGCCGGGATCCGCACCCCCGGCCCGGAGCCCGCACCGGGGACGGCACCCCTGCTGCGGGTGCCGGTCCACGTCCGGGAGGAGGAGGTCGGCGAGCTGCGGTTGACCGGGCGGCCCGGCGCGGGTCCGTTCACGGTCGGGGACGAGCAGCTGCTGCGGGTCCTGGCCACCCAGGCCGGCATCTCCATCGGCAACGCCCGGCTGTACGAGACGGCCCGGCAGCGCGAGCGCTGGATCGAGGGCACGGCGGCGGTCACCACGGCGCTGCTCACCGAGGAGGGCACCGACGCCGCGCTGAGCACGGTGGCCGAACGGGCCCGGCTGCTCGCCGACGCCTCGGCGGGTGTCATCCTGCACCCGACCGCCGAGGGCGGCATGGAGATCGTGACCGCCTCGACGCCCGACGACCCGGACGGCATGGTCGGTGCCACCATCACGCCGGGCAGCCCGGTCCTGGAGCAGCTCCTCGGCGGCGAGCCGGTGTTCATCGACGACTCGGCGACCGACCCGCGCATGACGACCCACGTACGGCACCGGTTCGGGCCGAGCATGATGCTGCCGCTGCAGGCGAGCGGCCGGCTCATCGGCACCCTCGCCCTGCCCCGCCGTCGCGGCGGGCGCCCCTACACGGACGTGGAACGGCTGCTCGCGACGCAGTTCGCCTCGCAGGCGGCGCTCGCCCTGGTCCTGGCCGACGCCCGCCGGGGCCGGGAGCGGCTGGCGGTCTACGAGGATCGCGACCGCATCGCCCGCGACCTGCACGACCTGGTGGTGCAGCGACTTTTCGCCACCGGCATGATGCTGGAGTCCACGCGACGCAGGCCCGGCGCGCGGGAGGTGGACGACATCCTGGGCCGGGCGGTGGACGAACTGCGCTCCACGGTCCAGGACGTGCGCACCACCATTCTCGCCCTCCAGCAGCCCCCGGCCGAACCGCCGACGGGCCTGCGCGGCAGGGTCCTGCGCGAGACCGCGGCCGCCGCCGCCCGGCTCGGCTTCGCCCCGTCCACCCGCTTCCTGGGCGCCGTCGACACCCGGGTGCCCGACCGGGTCGCCGACCGCCTCCTCACGGCCCTCCGCGACGCCCTGGCGGGCGCCTGCGCACGTCCGGGCGTCTCCCGCGTCGAGGTCACCGTGGAGACTCCGGCCATGTCGCCGGAGCGCCGGGAGGGCGTACGCCTCAGGGTCGCCGACGACGGCGAGGGCGGCGAGGGCGGCGAGGGCGGCGAGCAAGGCGGCACGACGGTCACCTGGTGGGCACCTCTGTAGCGGACGGTGGCGTCGCCCCGGACCGGGTACTCGGCCGACGACCCGACCGGCAGCAGGAGGTACCGCCATGAGCGAGCCCACCCCGTCGCAGGCCGAGGGCGAACGCGACGACGAGCCGGACACCCCCGACGTGCCGCACAGCACGCCCTCGCAGGCGGAGGGCGAACGTGACGAGGAAGACGAGAGCGTCGGGCAGGCACCGGAACCGGAATCCCGGTGACGCGGCACCACCGCAGACCAGAAGGTTTCTGCAGAGTTGGTGCGGAGTGGGGCGGGTGGGACTCGAACCCACGGCCGACGGATTATGAGTCCGCTGCTCTAACCGGCTGAGCTACCGCCCCGAAGCGGCGTGTCGCGTACACGTGTACGCGCCGTCTGCCGCAGCATAGCCGCTCATACGATCTCCTGCCTCGGATGGTCGGCTTCCACGGCTGCCTTCATGACCTTGAGGACTCCGCAGCGTGCCGCGCGGTTCCCGGGACTCGGGACGGACATGAGGGCACATGAAAAAGGACCCCGGAGGGTCCTCGTTCACGGTGCTCCCCCGACTGGACTCGAACCAGTAACCTGCCGGTTAACAGCCGGCTGCTCTGCCAATTGAGCTACGGAGGACCGAGCTCCCCGGACTGGACTCGAACCAGTAACCTGCCGGTTAACAGCCGGCTGCTCTGCCAATTGAGCTACCGAGGAATGTCGGTGTCGCATCGAACGCGTCTGCCTGGGTATTCGCCAGGGGGCGCGCGCTCGCTGCGACACATACATTAGCGCAAGCAGGGGGGTGCTCCGCCAATCGGTACTCTCCAGCACCCCGGAGCCAGTGAAGGGAAGGGTGGCCGCCATGCGTTACCGGCTCACATTCGTCGTCGGACTAGCGGTGGGCTACGTGCTCGGCACGAAGGCCGGGCGGGAGCGTTACGAGCAGTTGCGGAAGTCAGCGCAGCAGGTCGCGCGGAACCCGGCCGTGCGCAACACCGCGGAGTCCGCCGCCCAGCAGGGCAGGCACTTCGCCGACAAGGCGTACCACGTGGTGAGCGACAAGGTCGGTGACCGGATGCCCGACTCGGTGGCCCACCGGGTCCGCTCGCTGCGGGAGCGCGGCACGAACGGCAACGGTCCGGACGACTGGGGCACGAGCAACACCTGAGCCCCCCCGGGCGGTACGGCCACCGCACCCGGTGCGGCAGAATTTCGGGTATGGGGATAGTCGCCGGGTTGGACAGTTCGCCCGATTTCACTCGTATCGTCGTCTGTGATGCGGACACGGGTGCCGTGCTGCGCCAGGGCTACGCGCCGCACCCGGTGGAGAGCCCCGAGGGCGGGGGCCGGCCGGCGGACGTCGATCCGCAGGCCTGGCTGCTGTCCCTCGGGGAGGCGGCCGGCGGCGGGCTCCTCGAGGGCGTGCAGGCCATCGGCGTGTCGGCGCAGGCCAACTCGGTCGTGCCGCTGGACGCGCAGGGCAACACCGTGCGCCCGGCGATGGTCGGCGGCGACAAGCGTTCGCAGGTCGCGGCGGCCGACCTGATCGACGCGCTCGGCGGGCGCGAGGCGTGGGCGCAGGCCGTCGGCTCGGTGCCGCAGACCGCGCAGCCGGTGACGAAGCTGCGCTGGCTGGCGCGGAGCGAGCCGGAGGCCGCCGCGCAAACCGCCGTACTGCTCCAGGCCCACGACTGGCTGGTGTGGCAGCTGCTCGGGCGGCCGGCGCGCCGGACCACGGACCGGGGCGGTGCCTCGGGCACCGGGTACTGGTCGGCGGCGACCGGCGGTTACCGGCCCGACCTGGTGGAGCTGGCGCTCGGGCACCAGGCGGTGCTGCCGGAGGTGATCGGCCCGTCCGACGCGGCCGGTACGACGCCGGAGGGGCTGCTGATCTCCGCTGGGACCGGCGAGACCCAGGCCGCGGCCTTCGGGCTCGGGATCGGGCTGGGCGACGCCGTGGTGTCGCTGGGCGCCTCCGGCTCCGTGATGGCCGTGCACACCGAGCCGCTCGTCGACCAGTCCGGGATGATCACCGCCCTCGCGGACGCGACCGGCATGCACCTGCCGGTCGTCACCACCCTGAACGCCGTACGGACCCTGCGCGGCACCGCCGAACTGCTCGGTGTGCCGGACCTGGAGGGTCTGTCCGAGCTGGCGATGAAGTCGACCCCCGGGTCGCACGGCCTGGTGCTGCTCCCTTATCTGGAGGGCGAGCGGACGCCGAACCTGCCGCACACCGCCGGGACGCTCGCCGGTCTCAGGCGCGAGTCGATGAAGCCGGAGCACCTGGCGCGGGCCGCGTTCGAGGGCATGCTGTGCGGTCTCGCCGACGCCCTGGACGTGCTGCGGCTGCGCGGTGTGGACGTACGGCGGGTGTTCCTGCTGGGTGCGGCGGCCGAGTTGCCGGCCGTGCAGGCGGCGGCGCCCGCGCTGTTCGGGACGCAGGTCGTCGTGCCGCAGCCGGCGGACTACGCGGCGATCGGCTCGGCCCGGCAGGCGGCCTGGGCGCTCGGCGTCTCCCAGGGCACGCTGGACCCGCGCACTCCCCCGGCCTGGCAGGGCGCGGTGGCGCAGGTGCTGGAGCCCGGCGAGGAGCTGGCGGTGGGGCAGGCGGTGCGCCAGCAGTTCGTGTCGGTGCGCGAGCAGACGCACCCGGGCGCGCTGTGACCCGGGGGCCGCATCGCTCGTGACGTGACCCCTCGTAGGCCGGAATTTGCCGTGCTCTTGGGTTAATCGGTTGAGGTAACGCGGGTGGAGTGTTCGACGATAGGGGCCAGGGGCAACCAACCGCGGCCCCTGTCGCCGACTCCGAGAGACTCAGTGTGCTCATACGACTACTGCGGACCTATCTCAGGCCCTACAAGAGACCCATCGCCCTGCTGGTGGCGCTGCAGTTCCTGCAGACCTGCGCCTCCCTGTACCTGCCGACCCTGAACGCGGACATCATCGACAACGGTGTCGTGGAAGGTGACTCGGGCTACATCCTGAGCTACGGCGCCCTGATGATCGGCATCTCGCTGGCCCAGGTGGTCTGCAACATCGGTGCCGTCTTCTACGGCGCGCGCACCGCCGCCGCGCTCGGCCGGGACGTGCGCGGTGCCGTCTTCGACCGGGTGCAGTCCTTCTCGGCGCGCGAGGTGGGCCACTTCGGCGCGCCCTCGCTGATCACGCGGACCACCAACGACGTGCAGCAGGTCCAGATGCTGGCCCTGATGTCGTTCACGCTGATGGTGTCGGCGCCGATCATGTGCGTGGGCGGCATCGTGATGGCGCTCGGCCTGGACGTGCCGCTGTCCGGGGTGCTGCTCGGGGTCGTGCCGGTGCTGGCGATCTGCGTCACGCTGATCGTGCGGAAGCTGCGCCCGCTGTTCCGGAAGATGCAGGTGCGCCTGGACACGGTGAACCGGGTGCTGCGCGAGCAGATCACCGGCAACCGCGTCATCCGCGCCTTCGTGCGCGACGAGTACGAGCAGCAGCGCTTCCGGAAGGCCAACACCGAGCTGACCGAGGTGTCCCTCGGCACCGGCAACCTGCTGGCGCTGATGTTCCCGGTGGTCATGACGGTGGTGAACCTGTCGTCGATCGCGGTGGTCTGGTTCGGCGCCCACCGGATCGACAGCGGCGGGATGCAGATCGGCGACCTGACCGCGTTCCTCGCCTACCTCATGCAGATCGTCATGTCCGTGATGATGGCCACCTTCATGTTCATGATGGTGCCGCGCGCGGAGGTGTGCGCCGAGCGCATTCAGGAGGTCCTGGGGACCGAGAGCAGTGTGGTGCCGCCGGTGGCGCCGGTCACCGAGCTGCGCCGGCACGGGCACCTGGAGATCCGGGAGGCGGGCTTCCGCTACCCGGGTGCCGAGGAGCCGGTGCTCAGGAACATCGGCCTGGTGGCCAAGCCGGGTGAGACCACCGCCGTCATCGGCTCGACCGGCAGCGGCAAGTCGACGCTGCTGGGCCTGGTCCCCCGCCTGTTCGACGCCACCGAGGGCGAGGTGCTGGTCAACGGCGTGGACGTGCGCACCGTCGCCCCGAAGACGCTGGCCAAGGTGGTGAGCCTGGTGCCGCAGAAGCCGTACCTCTTCGCCGGCACCGTCGCGACGAATCTGCGGTACGGCAATCCGGACGCCACCGACGAGGAGCTGTGGCACGCGCTGGCGGTGGCGCAGGCCAAGGAGTTCGTCTCCGAGCTGGAGGGCGGGCTCGACGCGCCGATCGCGCAGGGCGGCACCAACGTGTCCGGCGGTCAGCGCCAGCGGCTCGCCATCGCGCGGACGCTGGTCCAGCGCCCGGAGATCTACCTCTTCGACGACTCCTTCTCCGCCCTCGACTACGCCACCGACGCGGCGCTGCGGGCCGCGCTGGCCCGGGAGACCGCCGAGGCCACGGTGGTCATCGTGGCGCAGCGGGTGGCGACCATCCGGGACGCGGACCGGATCGTCGTGCTGGACGAGGGGCGGGTGGTCGGCGTGGGCCGGCACCACGAGCTGATGGCGGACAACGAGACCTACCGGGAGATCGTGCTCTCCCAGCTGACGGAAGCGGAGGCTGCCTGATGGCCGGGCCTGCGGGTCGCATGATGGCCGGGGGCGGCCCCGACCAGCGTTCGATGGACTTCAAGGGGTCGAGCAAACGGCTCCTCGCCCAGTTCCGGCCGGAGCGGGCGACGCTGTTCACGCTGCTGGCCTGCGTGGTCGTCAGCGTCGGCCTCAACGTGGTCGGGCCGAAGATCCTCGGCCGCGCCACCGACCTGGTCTTCGCGGGCATCATCGGGCGGGACATGCCGTCCGGGGCCACGAAGGAGCAGGTCCTGGACTCCATGCGCGAGCACGGTGACGGCAACGTCGCCGACATGCTCCGCAGCACCGACTTCACCCCGGGCCAGGGCATCGACTTCGGCGCGGTGGGTCAGGTGCTGCTCCTGGCACTGGCGACCTTCGCGGTGGCCGGTCTGCTGATGGCGGTGGCGACGCGGCTGGTCAACCGCACGGTCAACCGGACGATGTTCCGGCTGCGCGAGCACGTGCAGACGAAGCTGTCCCGGCTGCCGCTGTCCTACTTCGACCAGCGCCAGCGCGGCGAGGTGCTGAGCCGGGCGACCAACGACATCGACAACATCCAGCAGACGCTCCAGCAGTCGATGGGCCAGCTGATCAACTCGCTGCTCACCATCATCGGCGTGCTGGCGATGATGTTCTACGTCTCCTGGATCCTGGCGCTGGTCGCCCTGGTGACCGTGCCGCTGTCCTTCGTGGTGGCCACGCGGGTGGGCAAGCGGTCGCAGCCGCAGTTCGTGCAGCAGTGGCGCTCGACGGGTGCGCTCAACGCGCACATCGAGGAGATGTACACGGGGCACGCGCTGGTGAAGGTGTTCGGGCGGCAGGAGGAGTCGGCGAAGCAGTTCGCCGAGCAGAACGACGCGCTGTACGAGGCCGGGTTCAAGGCGCAGTTCAACAGCGGGATCATGCAGCCGCTGATGATGTTCGTGTCCAACCTGAACTACGTGCTGGTCGCGGTGGTCGGCGGTCTGCGGGTGGCCTCGGGCCAGCTGTCCATCGGCGACGTGCAGGCCTTCATCCAGTACTCCCGGCAGTTCTCGATGCCGCTGACGCAGGTCGCGTCGATGGCGAACCTGGTGCAGTCGGGCGTGGCGTCGGCGGAGCGGATCTTCGAGCTCCTGGACGCCGAGGAGCAGTCGGCGGACCCGATTCCGGGCGCCCGCCCCGAGGACCTGCGCGGCCGGGTGGAGCTGGAGCACGTCTCCTTCCGCTACGACCCCGAGAAGCCGCTGATCGAGGACCTGTCGCTGAAGGTGGAGCCGGGCCACACGGTCGCCATCGTCGGGCCGACGGGCGCGGGCAAGACGACCCTGGTCAACCTGCTGATGCGGTTCTACGAGGTGACCGGCGGGCGGATCACCCTGGACGGCGTCGACATCGCGAAGATGTCCCGGGACGAGCTGCGGGCCGGCATCGGCATGGTGCTCCAGGACACCTGGCTGTTCGGCGGCACCATCGCGGAGAACATCGCGTACGGGGCCTCGCGGGAGGTCACCCGCGGGGAGATCGAGGAGGCCGCGCGGGCCGCGCACGCCGACCGGTTCGTACGAACGCTGCCCGACGGCTACGACACGGTGATCGACGACGAGGGCACGGGGGTGAGCGCGGGTGAGAAGCAGCTGATCACCATCGCGCGGGCGTTCCTGTCCGATCCGGTGATCCTGGTGCTGGACGAGGCGACGTCGTCCGTGGACACCCGGACGGAGGTGCTGATCCAGAAGGCGATGGCGAAGCTGGCGCACGGACGGACGTCGTTCGTGATCGCGCACCGGCTGTCGACGATCCGGGACGCGGACACGATTCTGGTCATGGAGGACGGGGCGATCGTGGAGCAGGGGGCGCATACGGAGCTGCTGGCCGCGGACGGTGCGTACGCACGGCTGTACAAGGCTCAGTTCGCGGAGGCGGTGGCTGAGGTGGGGTGAGCGGTGGCTGAGGTGGGAGCGGTGGGTGAGGTGGGGTGAGGGGTTGCCCCGCGTCGGGGTGCCGCGCCCACCCGTGCCGCCCTGCGGCACGATTGCCCGCGGCTGCGGCGCGGGAGCGCACCCCGCGCCTCAGTCCAAATAGCCCCTCAGCTGGTCCGCGTAGGCGTGGTCGCGGAGTTTGTTGAGGGTCTTGGATTCGATCTGGCGGATGCGTTCGCGGGTCACGCCGAAGAGGCGGCCGATCTCCTCCAGGGTGCGGGGGCGGCCGTCGACCAGGCCGTAGCGGAGCTGGACGACCTTGCGTTCGCGTTCGCCGAGGGTGGAGAGCACCGCCTCCAGGTGCTGGCGCAGCAGCAGGAACGCGGCCGACTCGACGGGGCTGGCGGCGTCGCCGTCCTCTATGAGGTCGCCGAGGGCGACGTCCTCCTCCTCGCCGACCGGGGCGTAGAGCGACACCGGCTCCTGGGCCAGGCGCAGCACCTCGCCGACCCGCTCCGGGGGGAGGTCCAGGTGGGCGGCGACCTCCTGCGGGGTCGGCTCGTAGCCGCGTTCCTGGAGCA
Organism: Streptomyces sp. NPDC085944; assembly: GCF_040686295.1. Lineage (NCBI taxonomy): Bacteria > Bacillati > Actinomycetota > Actinomycetes > Kitasatosporales > Streptomycetaceae > Streptomyces > Streptomyces sp. NPDC085944. The sequence goes on from NZ_JBFBJX010000009.1 coordinate 269,971, forward strand.
TCCGGCGCTGGACGCGCACGACCCGGTTGATCAGCTCCACGACGTGGACGGGGACGCGGATGGTGCGGGCCTGGTCGGCCAGGGCGCGGGACATGGCCTGGCGGATCCACCAGGTGGCGTAGGTGGAGAACTTGTAGCCGCGGGCGTAGTCGAACTTCTCGACGGCGCGGATCAGGCCCAGGTTCCCCTCCTGGACCAGGTCCAGCATGGTCAGCCCGCGTCCGACGTACCGCTTGGCCACCGACACCACGAGCCGCAGGTTGGCCTCGATCAGGCGGCGCTTGGCGACGCGGCCCATGACGACGAGCCGGTCGAGGTCGAGGGCGAGACGGTCGTCCAGGCCGGGCGTGTGCCGCAGCTTCTCCTCGGCGAACAGGCCGGCCTCCACCCGCCGGGCCAGGTCGACCTCCTCGGCGGCGGAGAGCAGCGGGATCCGGCCGATCTCGCGCAGGTACTGCCGGAACAGATCGGCGGAGGGACCGCCGGACTCCGTTCGGGTGGGCGGCGGCGGCTCGGCGGGCTCCGGGAGGTCCGCGCGGGGCTCCGCGGAGCCGCCGGGGTGCCGCACGGCCGCCCCGGCACCGGGCTGCGCCCGCATCGCGACGAGCGTGACGCGCTCCGCGTCCGGCTCCGCACCGCCGGTACCGGTGTCGGTCTGGGTGAGGGTCTGGGTCTGCACGGGGGCGACCTCCAGGATGGACGCGGCCGGCGGAGGCCGGCGGCGGTACGTCGGGGGCGGAGCCGGCTCACCGGCCGTCGTCCGCCTCGCACGCGTGCACTCAGGTACCGCCCCCAGTGTGGGGTACGACACATCGCCGCCACGAGGGGCGTGCGGTGACTTTTTGCGTCCGGGCCGTGACCGACGGGTTACCGGCGAGTGTTCCGCGGGCCCGTCCTAGAGGGCGGCGGCGCCGTGTTCGCGCAGGTTCTGGTCGTACTGCTGGAGGACCCACAGCTCGTTCTGGACGGCGGCCAGTTCGGCGGGGTCGCCGTGGCCGGAGAGGCGGGCCAGCTTTCCGTTGACGTCACGGACGCGGCGCTCGACGGCGCGGCGCCGCACCCGGACCAGCACTTCCCCCGCATACATTTCGTCCACCGCGCGGCGCATGATCGCCTCGACCGCGAGTTCGGTGACCATGGCCCGGACGGCGTCGTCGGGGGCGGCCTCGCGGACCCGGACCAGGTAGTCCTGCGGGTCCTGGACACCGAACTCGGCGCCGCCCGCCTCCATGATCGCCTCGCGTACGGCGGCGTAGGGCGGGGCGGTGAACTCGTCGACGCCGTACGCGTCGAAGGCCGGGGAGACCAGCTCGGGGCGCTGGAGGGCGAGCTTGAGCAGCTCGCGTTCGGTGGCGAAGACCGGGTTGCGGAGGTTGAGGGCCGGGCCCCGGGGCGTGGCCGTCACGGGTCCGGCCTGCTGCTGCGGGCCGCCGCGCTGCCGCTGGTCGGGGGCGGGGCCCTTGCCGCCGCGGTCGCGGGCCCAGCGGGCGAGCTGGGCGATCCGCTTGACCACGAACTGGGTGTCGAGGATGCCGAGCATGCCGGCGAGCTGCACGGCGACCTCGTGCTGGGCGCCGCTGTTCTTGATCCGGGCGACGACCGGCGCGGCCTCGTCCAGGGCGGCGGCGCGACCCGCGGGGGTGTCCAGGTCGTAGCGGGCCACGATCTGGCGCAGCGCGAACTCGAAGAGCGGGGTGCGCGGCTCGACCAGGTCGGCGACGGCGTCGTCGCCCTTGGCCAGGCGCAGGTCGCAGGGGTCCATGCCGTCGGGGGCGATGGCGATGTAGGTCTCGGCGGCGAACTTCTGGTCGTCCTCGAAGGCGCGCAGGGCCGCCTTCTGTCCGGCCGCGTCGCCGTCGAAGGTGAAGATGACGCGGGCCGAACCGTTGTCCATGAGGAGGCGGCGCAGGATCTTGATGTGGTCGCCGCCGAAGGCGGTGCCGCAGGTCGCGATGGCGGTGGTGACGCCCGCGAGGTGGCAGGCCATGACGTCGGTGTAGCCCTCGACGACGACGGCGCGGGACGCCTTCGCGATGTCCTTCTTGGCGAGGTCGATGCCGTAGAGGACCTGGGACTTCTTGTAGATCGCGGTCTCGGGGGTGTTCAGGTACTTCGGGCCGTTGTCCGCCTCGTAGAGCTTGCGGGCGCCGAAGCCGACGACGTCGCCGCCGATGTCGCGGATGGGCCACATCAGCCGGCCGCGGAAGCGGTCGATGGGGCCGCGGCGGCCCTCCTGGGAGAGGCCGGAGAGCAGCAGCTCCTTGTCGCTGAAGCCCTTGCCGCGCAGGAAGCGGGTGAGGTGGTCCCAGCCCTGGGGGCTGTAGCCGACTCCGAAGTGCTCGGCGGCGGCCTGGTCGAAGCCGCGGTCGGCGAGGAAGGCGCGGCCGGTGTCCGCCTCGGGGCCGGTCGCGAGCTGTTCCGCGTACCACTGGGCGGCGATCTTGTGGGCCTCGACCAGGCGGATGCGCTCACCGCGCTGGTGGGAGGGGTTGTACCCGCCCTCCTCGTACCGCAGGGTGATGCCGGCCTGGCCGGCCAGGCGCTCGACCGCCTCGGAGAAGGTGAGGTGGTCGATCTTCATCACGAACGTGATGGTGTCGCCGCCCTCCTGGCAGCCGAAGCAGTGGAAGAACCCCTTGCTCGGACTGACCTGGAAGGACGGCGACTTCTCGTCGTGGAAGGGGCACAGCCCCTTCAGGTTGCCGCCCCCGGCGTTGCGCAGCTGGAGGTACTCCGAGACGACGGCGTCGATCGGGACCGCGTCCCGTACCGCCTTCACGTCCTCGTCGTTGATCCGTCCTGCCACGCGTGAAGTCTACGGGGCGGCACCGACATGTCCGGGCCCGGCCGGACGGGCTTCGCACGGAGGTGCGCCCCGCCGCGCAGCGGCTGTCCGACGCGGCACCCCCGGGGCTCGGCCGTGGGTCCGGGGGTTGCCCCCGGAAACTGGGGTCGGGGGAGCACTGACAGCTAGGCGACGAGGCTCTCGAGTGATACGTGCGGGTTCGCCAGCGCCTCCGTGTCCACCTGCTTCTTCGAGCGGATCAGCTGCTGGATCGGCTCCGTGACGTCCCACACGTTGACGTTCATCCCGGCCAGCACGCGGCCCTCCTTGACCCAGAAGGCGATGAACTCGCGCTTCGCCGCGTCCCCGCGGATCACCACCTGGTCGTAGGACCCGGCGGGGGCCCAGCCGGAGTACTCCATGCCCAGGTCGTACTGGTCGGTGAAGAAGTAGGGCACGCGGTCGTGGGCGAGGCCCTTGCCGAGCATCGCGCGGGCGGCGGCCGGGCCGCCGTTGAGGGCGTTGGCCCAGTGCTCCACGCGCAGCCGGGTGTCGAAGAGGGCGTGGTGGAAGGAGGCGACGTCACCGGCCGCGTGGATGTCGGGGTCGGAGGTGCGCAGGTTCGCGTCGACGACGATGCCGCCGCCGGCCGCGCGGTCGGCGATCTCCAGCCCGGCCGCCTGGGCGAGCGCGGTGCGCGGGGCGGCGCCGATCGCGGCGAGCACGTCGTGGGCGGGGTGCTCCTCGTCGTCGTCGGTGCGGGCGGCCAGCACCATGCCGTCCTGGCCGACGATCTCGGTCAGCCTGACGCCGAAGCGGAAGCGGACGCCGTGCGCCTCGTGCAGCTCCGCGAAGACGGAGCCCAGCTCGGGGCCGAGGACGCCGTGCAGCGGGGTGGGGGCCGGCTCGATCACGGTGACCTCCGCCCCGTACTCGCGGGCCGCCGCCGCGACCTCCAGGCCGATCCAGCCCGCGCCGGCGACCACGAGGTGTCCGTTGTCCCGGCCCAGCGAGGTGAGGACGCCCTTGAGCCGCTCGGCGTGGGCGAGGCGGCGCAGGTGGTGGACGCCCGCCAGGTCGGTGCCGGGGACGTCGAGGCGGCGGGGCTCGGCGCCGGTCGCCAGGAGCAGCTTGTCGTACCTGACGTGGGTGCCGTCGTCGCCGTAGTGGACGGTCTTCGCGGCGCGGTCGATCGCGACGACGGTCTGGCCGAGGTGCAGCTCGATGTCGTGCCGGGCGTACCAGGCGGGCTCGTGCACGAAGACGCTGTCGCGCTCCTTCTTGCCCAGCAGGTAGCCCTTGGACAGCGGCGGGCGCTCGTAGGGGTGGTCGCGCTCGTCGCAGATGAGGATCACCCGGCCGGTGAAGCCCTCCGTACGGAGCGTCTCGGCCGCCTTCGCGCCCGCCAGGCCGCCTCCGACGATGACGAATGTCTGATCCGCGTCGACCACTTGTCTGCCTCCTCGTCAGGGTGCCGCCACATGCGAGCGTCCCGCACGTGGCGTGGTGCGGGAAGGGGGAAGGACCCGTTCAGGCCACGGCCTGCCGCGTTCCGACCGCCCGAGCACCGCGTCCTACCGCGTTTCGGGCGCCCGGGGCGCCGCCGGGTCGCACCCGTCCCGCCGCCAGTCTCATGGATGCCCCGTCAGACGGGCGTGAAGCGAGCGGGCCGAGGCGTCGGTGAGGGAGGCGATCTGGTCGACGATCACCCGTTTGCGGGCCCGGTCGTCGCCGGCCCGGTCGAACAGGGCACGGAACTGGGGGTCGAGCCCGTCCGGCGCGCGGGCGGTCAGCGCCTCGGCCAGTTCCGCGACGACGATCCGCTGGTCGGCGCGGAGCCGCTCCTGCTCGGTGCGTTGCATGACGTACCGGACGGCGACCGCCTTGAGGACGGCGCACTCCATGCGGGTCGCGCGGGGGACGACCAGCTCGGCGGTGTACCGGGTGAGCCGACCGCCCCCGTACGCGGCCCGGGTGGCGGCCTCGGCGGCCAGGCAGAAGCGGCCGATGAGCTGGCTGGTGGCGTCCTTGAGGCGGGCCTGGGCGACGGCGGAGCCGTCGTAGCCGTGCGGCCACCAGTCCTGGGCGAGGAGCCGGTCGAGGGCGGCGGCGAGTTCTGCGTGGTCGGTGCCGGTCGGGACGTACCGTCCGACGGCCGCGTCGAACACCGCCTCGCGCTCGGGGTCGGCGAGCAGGCAGTTCGGGTCGATGTGACCGGCGTGCAGGCCGTCCTCGACGTCGTGCACGGAGTACGCCACGTCGTCGGCCCAGTCCATGACCTGGGCCTCGAAGCAGGTGCGGGCGCCGGGGGCGTCCTGGCGGAGCCACTCGAAGACGGGCCGGTCGTCGTCGTACACGCCGAATTTGGGCGAGGCCGGGTCGGTGGGGTGGCCGCCGCGCGGCCAGGGGTACTTGGTGGCGGCGTCGAGCGTGGCGCGGGTGAGGTTGAGGCCGACGGAGCCGGTCTCGGTGAACCGCTTGGGCTCGATGCGGGTGAGGAGGCGCAGGGACTGCGCGTTGCCCTCGAAGCCGCCGCAGTCCTCGGCGAACGCGTTGAGCGCCTGCTCGCCGTTGTGCCCGAAGGGCGGGTGGCCCAGGTCGTGCGCGAGGCAGGCCGCCTCGACGAGGTCGGGGTCGCAGCCGAGGGCGGCGCCCAGCTCCCGGCCGACCTGGGCGCACTCCAGGGAGTGCGTGAGGCGGGTGCGGGGGCTGGCGTCCCAGACGGGGCTGCCCTCCCCCGGCGCGACGACCTGCGTCTTGCCGGCGAGGCGGCGCAGCGCGGCGGAGTGCAGGATGCGGGCGCGGTCGCGTTGGAAGGCGGTGCGGCCGGGGCGTTTGTCGGGTTCGGGGGCGTAGCGGGCGGCTGACGCCGGGTCGTAGGGGGGTGCGGTGCGGGTGCCTTCCATGTCATGAACAGTAAGGGGAAGGTGTGACAGTTGGGGGCCTACTCGCCTGCCGGGTGGGGGCCTACTCGTCTGCCGGGTGGGGGCCTACTCGTCTGCCGGGTTCGGTCGTCGCGCGGCCGCGGGCCGGTCGTGGCTTGTCGCGCAGTTCCCCGCGCCCCTAGGGGGTTGCCAGCGCCCTGCGTTTCATGGCGCCGTTCGTCATCAGCGTTTCGTCGTAGCGGTGGAGCAGCAGGTGGGCCATCGCCGGGTGGGTGCCCAGGGGCTTGGAGGCGATCCACGGGGCCCCTGCCGCGCACTGGGTCGCGAAGCGGCCCGGGGCGGTGAAGCAGGAGGCGACGGCCACCCTGCGGTAGCCCCGGGCGGTCAGCGTGCGTACCGCCTCCCCGACCGTCGGGGTCGCCGCCGAGGCGTACGCGGGGGCGACCGGGACGCCGAGGCGGGCGGCGAGGAGCGCTGCCGTGCGGGCCGTGTCCGCGCGTGACTCCGGGTCCCGGGAGCCCGCCGAGGCGAGGACGACGGCGTGGTCCGGGCCCGGGTGGGTGGGCCAGCCGGCCTCCAGGAGGCGGGCGTGCAGGGCGTCCACCAGGAGGGGGTGCGGGCCGAGCGGCGCGGCCTGGCGGGTGCGGGCCGGGGAGGCCGCGGCCATCCCCGGGATGTCCCGTTTGACGTGGTAGCCGCGGCTGAGCAGGAGGGGGACGAGGACCGCCGACCCGTCACCGAGGGCGGTGAGCGTGTCCGGCAGCAGGGGCTCGTTCAGCTCGACGTGGCCGAGGCGCACCGGCAGGGCGGGGCGCAGGGCGCGGACCCGGTCGAGGAGGGCCCGTACGGTGCCGAGCGCGCGCGGGTCGCGGCTGCCGTGGGCGACGACGACCAGGGCGGGAGTGCCGCCGGTGGCCGCCGTGGTCCTGCTGCTCGTCACTGTCGTCGCCGTCATGGAACGAGGGTGACGGCCGGAGATTGCCTCCCCGTTGCGTGGATGTCACGGGGATTTTCCGTCGGTTCACACGGCGCCGGGCCGTCCGTGTGAGCGGGCGGCGAACCGGACGGACTCCCCGGGCGTCCCTGGTGGCAGGAACCGACCGGGGAGGGGACCGCCCGCATGCGCCGCCCGAGACTTCGCAGACCGCGCCTGCCGCGCACCCGGAAGGGACAGCGGCGGCTGGTGCGGGTGGTGGTGGCCGGGTGTGTGCTGGCGCTGCTGCCGAGCGCGTGGCTGCACGTCGTGACGGACGACCGGCTGCGTACCGTCGCCGACGTGCCGCGCACCGAGGTCGCCGTCGTCTTCGGCGCCGGGCTGTGGGACGGGGAGCCGTCGCCGTACCTCGCGCACCGGCTGGACGCGGCGGCGCAGCTGTACCGGGCGGGGCGGATCGCGGTGGTGCTGGTGACCGGGGACAACAGCCGCGAGGAGTACGACGAGCCGGACGCCATGCGCGCCTACCTGGTCCGGCACGGGGTGCCCGACGGGCGGATCGTCAGCGACTACGCGGGGTTCGACACCTGGGACTCCTGCGTCCGCGCGAAGAAGATCTTCGGCGTCGACCGGGCCGTGCTGATCAGCCAGGGCTTCCACATCCGCCGGGCGGTCGCACTGTGCCAGGCGGCGGGGGTGGCGTCGTACGGCGTCGGGGTCGCCGACGAGCACGACGTGACCTGGTACTACGGCGGCGCCCGGGAGATCCTCGCCGCGGGCAAGGCGGCACTGGACGCGGTCTTCGAGCCGGACCCGCACTTCCTCGGACCGCGGGAGCCGGGGGTGGCGCGGGCGCTCGCCGACGCGGGATGAGCCGCCCCTCACGGTGCCCCGAGGGCGGCGGGGAGGTCGCCGTCCCCGCGGTGTAACAGAGCGCCGCCCGGTCGCGTAACACACAAGCCGCAGGCTGACCGGTATGCAGAGCACCGGCCCGCGGAACCCCGCCACCACCCCCACGCACTGCCCGTACTGCGCCCTGCAGTGCGGGATGAACCTGACGCCCGTCGAGGGCGGGACCGTCGAGGTGTCCGAGCGGACGGACTTCCCGGTGAACCGGGGCGCGCTGTGCGGCAAGGGGCGTACGGCGGCAGCGGTGCTGGCGCCGGGGGCGCGGCTGACCTCGCCGCTGGTGCGCTCGGGCGACGGCGCGCTGGTGCCGGCCGGCTGGGACGAGGCGCTGGACCGGATCGCCCGGAACCTGGAGCGCACGCGGGCGGAGTACGGCGCGGACGCGCTCGGGGTGTTCGGCGGGGGCGGGCTGACCAACGAGAAGGCGTACGCGCTGGGCAAGTTCGCCCGGGTGGTGCTGGGCACCTCGCAGATCGACTACAACGGGCGGTTCTGCATGTCGTCGGCGGCGGCGGCCGGAACACGGGCGTTCGGGCTCGACCGGGGGCTGCCGTTCCCGCTGGAGGACATCCCGCGGACCGGGTGCGTGATCCTCGTCGGGTCGAACCCGGCGGAGACGATGCCGCCGTCCCTGCGCTACTTCACCGAACTGCGGGAGAACGGCGGCACGCTGATCGTCGTCGACCCGCGCCGCACGCGGACCGCCGAGCACGCCGACCTGCATCTCGCTCCCCGGCCCGGCACCGACCTCGCCCTCGCGCTCGGCATGCTGCACCTGGTGGTCGCCGAGGGGCGGGTCGACCGGGCGTACGTCGAGGAGCGCACGTCCGGCTGGGAGGAGGCGCGGGCGGCGGCGATGGCGCACTGGCCGGAGCACGTGGAGCGGATCACGGGGGTGTCCGTTCCCGAACTGCGGGAAGCCGTACGGCTGTTCTGTGCGCCCGAGGCGGCGATGGTGCTCACGGCGCGCGGGCCCGAGCAGCAGGCCAAGGGCACGGACACGGTGGGCGCGTGGATCAACCTGTGCCTGGCGACCGGGCGGGCCGGGCGGCCCCGGTCCGGGTACGGCTGTCTGACCGGGCAGGGCAACGGGCAGGGCGGGCGCGAACACGGGCAGAAGGCCGACCAGTTGCCGGGCTACCGCAAGCTGACCGACCCGGCGGCGCGGCGGCACGTGGCCGAGGTGTGGGGCGTGGACCCCGACGCGCTGCCGGGGCCGGGGCGCAGCGCGTACGAGCTGCTGGACGCGCTGGGCACGGACGTCAGGTCGCTGCTGGTGATGGGGTCCAACCCGGTGGTGTCCGCGCCCCGGGCCGCGCACGTCGAGGGGCGGTTGCGGTCGCTGGACTTCCTGGCGGTGTGCGACGTGGTGCTCTCCGAGACGGCGGAACTCGCGGACGTCGTCCTGCCGGTGACCCAGTGGGCGGAGGAGACGGGGACCACGACGAGCCTGGAGGGCCGGGTGCTGCTGCGGCGGCGCGCGATCACACCGCCGGACGGGGTGCGCGGCGATCTGGAGGTGCTGCACAAGCTGGCCGGGCGGCTCGGCGTGGAGAAGGGGTTCCCGACCGATCCCGAGGAGGTCTTCGAGGAACTGCGGCGGGCGAGCGCGGGCGGCCCGGCGGACTACTCCGGGATCGACTACCGGCGGCTGGCGGAGGAGAACGGCGTCTTCTGGCCCTGCCCGGCGCAACCGGCGGCCGACGACACGCACACTGCCGCCACCGGCACCGGCACCGGACCCGGCAGGGACACCCGAACCGGCACCGGCACCGCCACGGGCAGCGGCAGCACGGGCACCGACAGCGACAGCGACGCGGACGTCGGCACCGGCCTCCGCGCCGCGCCCCACCCCGGTACCCCGCGCCTCTTCCTCGACCGCTTCGCCACCGACGACGGGCGGGCCCGCTTCGTGCCCGTGACGCACCGGCCGAGCGCCGAGGAACCGGACGACGAGTACCCCGTGCTGCTGACCACCGGGCGGGTCGTGTCGCAGTACCAGTCCGGGGCGCAGACCCGGCGGGTGGCCGAGCTGAACGCCGCCGCGCCGGGCCCGTTCGTGGAGCTGCACCCGCGGCTCGCGGCACGGCTGGGGGCGGCCGAGGGCGACCCGCTGGCGGTCGTGTCCCGGCGGGGGCGGGCGGTGGCACCGGCCCGCATCACCACCGGCATCCGGCCCGACACCGTGTTCATGCCCTTCCACTGGCCCGGCGAGGGCCGCGCCAACACCCTGACCAACCCGGCCCTGGACCCGACCTCGCGGATGCCGGAGTTCAAGGTGTGCGCGGTACGGGTGGAAACGGTGACGTCCTAGCGGCGTCAGCCTCTTCTCCCATGATCTCCAGCGGGCGCCTGCGCCGCCACCCTGAGCGCGGCCGGTGACCTGTACGGCACCGACAGCGCCGAGTACGCCGCGGTGGGCGCGGCGTGGAGCGCGGTGAACGTGGGCTGACGACGACGGCTCGCACCCGCGCTCGCCTACCCTTGCGGCGGGGCCGCGGCACGGACCGCGGCCCCGCCGTGGCGAACGAGCGGGAGAGGGAGCGGGAGCGATGAGCCTGAGGCAGTTCGAGTACGCCCTGGCCGTCGCCGAGGAGGGCTCGGTGACGGCCGCGGCCGAGGCGCTGCGCGTCGCCCAGCCCTCGGTGTCCCAGCAGATCCGCGGCCTGGAGCGGGACCTCGGCGTGGAGCTGTTCTCCCGCACCCCGACCGGTCTGGTGCCCACCGTGGCCGGCCGCGCCTTCCTGCGGGACGCGGAGATCGCGGTGAACGCGGCGCGCCGGGCGCGGGCGACGGCGCGGGCCGGCTCCGAGGAGCTGGCCGGAGAGCTGGTGGTCGCGGTGCAGATGGGCCTGGGCACGCGGCAGCTGCCGGGCGCCCTGAGCGCGCTGCGCCGCCGCTTCCCGCGCCTTGAGGTCACCGTCTTCGAGGAGCCGAACCCGACCGAGCTGGAGCGGCTGGCCCGCGGCGGCGTGCTGGACCTCGCCATCATGGCCGGACCGTGCGAGGAAGGCCTGTACGACGGCCACCACCTCGGTGACGAGGAGTTCGTCGTGGTGCTGGCGGCCGGGCACCCGCAGCTCGCCGCGGACCGGGTCGCGCTGCGGGACCTGGAGCAGGAGCCCTGGGTGCGGTTCGACCCGGCCAGCGCGCTCGACGGCGTCCTGGTGGAGGTGCTCAGGGAGAACGGGCTGGCCCCGACCACCGTCGCCCGGGTCTCCCAGACGGCGACGGCCGTGCGCTGGGCGGCCCACGGCCTCGGGGTGACCTTCGTCCCGGCCTCCGCGGTGCCCCCCGGCCACGAGCACCTGGTGCGCCCGGTGTCCCCGGCCGTGTCCCAGCCCGTGGTCGCCGCGGTCCGGCCCGGCGCGGGCCCGGCGGAGACGGCGCTGCTGGAGTTCCTGCGCCAGGAGACCTGGTACCGGTTCGCTCAGAGCTGGGTGGCGCCACCGTCCACGGCCAGCTCGGCGCCGGTCGTGTAGGTGGCGTCGAAGGCGAGGAAGGCGGCGGCCCGGGCTATCTCCCCGGGGGTGCCGAAGCGCCGCATGGGGTTGTCCGCGACCCGTTCCGCCTTGAACCGCTCGGCCTCCTCGGCGGTCATCGCCGCGTCCAGGGCTCCCGTGTCGACGGGCCCCGGACTGACCGCGTTGACCCGGATGCCGCGAGGCAGCAGCTCGCGGGAGAAGCTGCGGGCCATCGAGCGCAGCGCCGCCTTCCCGGCCGCGTAGACGCTGGTGTCCGCCATGCCGATGACATTGGCGACCGAGGTGGTGAGGACGACGCCGGCGCCCGTGTTCAGCAGCGGGGCGAGCTTCTGCACGGTGAACCAGGCGCCCTTGACGTTGATGTCGAACAGCTCGTCGTACGCCTCCTCGGTCGTCGAGTCGAGCGGCGTGAGGGTCGCGACGCCCGCGTTGACGAACAGGGCGTCGACCGTGCCCAGCTCGGCCTTCACCCGGTCGGTGAGGGCGTCCAGGTCCGGCAGTGAGGCCACGTCGCCCCGGACGGCCACCGCGTTCTCGCCGAGCCGCTCCCGGGCGGCGTCGAGCGTGGCCTGCGAACGGCCGGTGATCACCACCCGGGCCCCGCCGGCCACCAGCAGCTCCGCCATCGCGAAACCCATTCCACTGCCGCCACCCGTGATCACGGCATTCCTGTTGCTGTACATTCTCATTTCCGGGTCCCTTTTCACAGACTTTTCCAGCTTCATTTTTTCGGGGGTCGCCCCGGGAATGTCAGCCCCTGGGATATTCCCCGCCGTCCACGGCGAGGCTGGTCCCGGTCACCCAGCCCGCCCGGTCGGACACGAGGAACAGCACCGCGTGGGCGATGTCGTCGGGCAGGCCGTCGCGCCCCAGCGGGGCGGTGCCGCTCGGGGCCGGACCGGCGTCGAGGCTCGCCCAGTGCTCCCGGGTCTCCTCCCCGCCGGGGGTGGAGGTGCGGCCGGGGCTGACGGTGTTGACCCGGACGCCGGAGGGGGCCAGCGTCGCGGCCAGTCCGGCACTGTAGTTGTCCAGCGCCGCCTTCGCCGCCTGGTAGTGCAGGAACGGGGGTGCCGGGGGCGCGACCGCGGCGGAGGAGATGTGCACGATCGCCCCTGCGCGCCGCTCCCGCATGCCCGGTACCAGCAGGGAGTTCAGCCGGACCGACGCGAGGAGGTTCAGGTTCAGCGTGTCCAGCCACTCCTCGTCGGGGATGACCAGGCCGTCCTTGTGGGGCCGCGCCCCGCCCGCGTTGTGGACCAGGATGTCCACCCCGCCGAGCGCCTCGCGCGCGGCCCCGGCGAGCGCCTCGGCCCCGGCCAGGGTCCGCACGTCCGCCTGCACGAAGCGCGCGCCCTCCGGCGCCGGGCCCGTCGCCGACCTGGCGGTCGTGATCACCTCGGCGCCGGCCTCCAGGAGCCGGCGGACGATCGCCGCTCCGATTCCGCGCGTGCCGCCGGTGACCAGGGCCCGCTTTCCCGCGAGTTCCCTGTTCTCCGACACGTTTTCCGTCACGGCCATGGCGTTTTCCCTTTCACCTTCGCATGATTACCCCCACACGGTAGGTCCGGGAATTGATGGGAGGCAAAGACGAAATTGCAGCGGCTGCCATAGGAAGCTCCTATGGCAGCCGGGCGACGTTTACGCGGCGCTTCACGCGCCGTCGTAGGGCCGCTTCTCCTTCGCCTCCCGCAGGGCGTGCCCCCACCACACCAGTTGGTCGAGCATCGTCTTGGCCGCCGCGTCCGGACCGGACGGGTCCCTGAGCCTGCCCTCGCCGTCGAAGGACGCGCCCGCGTTGTGGAAGGAGACGGTGTCCCGGACGGTGACGGCGTGCAGTTCGGCGAAGACCTGACGCAGGTGCTCCGCGGCCCGCAGGCCGCCGGCCAGGCCGCCGTAGGAGACCAGGCCGACGGGCTTGGCCCGCCATTCGGTGAAGTGCCAGTCGATGACGTTCTTCAGACCCGCCGGGAACGAGTGGTTGTACTCGGGGGTCAGCACGACGAACGCGTCGGCGTCCGCCAGTTTCGGGGTGATCTCCGCCAGCGCGGCGGTCGCTTCCGGGGTCGGGGCGAGGGTGGTGGGCAGGTCGGTCCCGGCGACGTCCACCACCTCGGGGACCAGGTCGTCGTGGGCCCGGAGGTGGTCCAGGAGCCAGTCGGCGACGACGGGGCCGAAGCGGCCGTGGCGGTTGCTGCCGACGAGCAGGGTGACGCGGAGCGGCGCGGTCGTCGTGCTCACGGCGGTCGTGGCGCTCATGGGGTTCATGGTGTTCATGCGGGAGAGCCTGGTACCTCAAGTTTGCTTGAGGTCAAGCCGCGTCGCTCCCGGGCCCGTTCGGAGGCACCGGTCACCCGTTCACACCGCCCGGGGAGCGGACCGGGGCCGGTGCACCTTTCCTCGGTAGGGCAGGGGCCACCGAAGAGCTCAAAGGAGCACCGATGCGACGTACCGCCCGCCTGCTGACCGGTACCGCGCTCGCCGCCGCGGCCGTCGGTCTGACCACCGCGGCCACCGCGGCCCCGGTGTACGCCGGGGATGCCGCCTCCACCGGCGGCCTGACGGTGTATCCGGCCTCGGTCGTGCCGGGCGACCGGGCCGCGGTGACGACCGCGGTGTGCGGAGCGGGCGGCTCGGCGGCGGGTGACGCCAGCGCGGTCGGGGCGGGCGCGTTCCCGCTGGCGCCGGGCAGCGGCGAGGGCGAGGCGACCGGCCACTTCGAGGTGCCGCCGAGCGCGCAGCCGGGGACGTACGAGATCGTCGCGACCTGTGGGGACGACGAGCGGCGGGTGACGGGTGACCTGGTGGTCACGCTGTCCTCGGCCGCCGAGCAGGTGTACCCCAGGGGAAGCGTGAAGACGGGGGTCGGCGGCGCTCTTGGCACCGACCCCGTGCAGACCGCGGCCGGCGTGGCGGCTCTCGCCGTCGCCGCCGCGGGCGGTACCTGGCTCCTGCATCGCCGGGCGAGAGGCGACGGGATCTGACGGGCACCCTCCGCTGCCCGTCCGCCGGTACCGCACTTCCCCACCCCCTCCGGGTCCGACGCCCCTCGCGGCCCGGAGGGGGCCGGGGGTCCCAGGGATCCGAGGGAGAGGGGACGTCATGCGCAGGGTCAAGGACACCGCGATAGCGGCCGTCACCGCGGTCGCCCTCTGCTCGGGCGGATGGCTGCTGCTGGGCGGCTCCCGTCCCGACGCCCCGCCGCAACCGTCGGCCGCGCAGTCCGGCACCACCGGCCGGGCCGGGCACGCCGACCGGGGCGCCGCCGCACCGGCGCTGCCGCCCTCCCCGCCGGACCGGGTCCGCATCCCGGCGATCGGCGTGGACGCCCCGCTGACCGGCCTGGGCCTGACCGGGACGGGCAGTCTGAACGTGCCGCCCGCCGAGAAGAAGAACCTCGCCGGCTGGTACGAGGCCGGCACCACCCCCGGCGAGACGGGCACCGCGATCGTCGCCGGGCACGTCGACAACGCGGAGGGCCCCGCCGTCTTCTACCGCCTCGGTGCCCTGGAGAAGGGCTCGGCGATCGAGATCGACCGGCGCGACGGCGGCGTCGCCGTGTTCACGGTGGACGCGGTGGAGGTCTACGCCGCCGACGCCTTCCCCGACGAGAAGGTCTACGGCGCCGCCGACCGCCCCGAACTGCGGGTCATCACCTGCGGCGGCCCCTACTCACGCAGTACCGGGTACCAGGGCAACGTGGTCGTCTTCGCCCACCTGACCGGGAGCCGGTGACACGTTCAGCACGTGCGCCTTCCCCCACGCGCCGAGCGGCACCAGCGCCTCGTTGAGGGCGACGCCCCGGGCGGTCAGCGAGTACTCCACGCGGGGCGGCACCTCGCCGTACTCCTCGCGGTGCACGATGCCGGCGGCCTCCAGCTCCCGCAGCTGCGCGGCGAGCACCTTCTCGGTGACGCCCGGCAGCGCGCGGCGCAGCGCGCCGAAGCGGTACATGCCCTCGCCGAGGGCCCACAGGATCAGTACCTTCCACTTCCCGCCGATCACGTCCATCGCCGCGTCGACCCCGCAGTGGTACGCCCCCGGCCGCCGTGCCGTCCCCATACCCGTCGCCCCTTCCCTGCCCGCTGCCTGCACGCTTCCGCCCGGGTAACCACCCACTCCGAAGTAGGTACTTGAGCGGTCACCGGCCCGGTCGGAACCTGATCACCATGACTGACAAGACACCCGCCGCCCGTATTCCGCTCACCGTCCTCGGCACCGGTGCCATGGGCACCGCCCTGGTCCGCGCCTGGCTCGCCGCGGGCCACCCCGTGACCGTCTGGAACCGCACCGCCGCCCGCACCGGGACCCTCGCCGCCGAGGGGGCGGCCGTAGCCGCGAGCGCCGCCGAGGCGGTGGCCGCGAGCCGCCTGGTGCTCGTCTGCCTGCTCGACGACGCCTCGGTCGGCGCGGCCCTGGACGGAGCCGACCTGACCGGCCGGGACCTGGTGAACCTCACCACCGGGACGCCCGCCGAGGGCCGCGCCCGCGCCGCGTGGGCGACGGCGCGCCGAGCCCGCTTCCTGGACGGCGGGATCATGGCCGTACCGCCGATGATCGGCTCCCCGGACTCCGGCGGGTACGTCTTCTACAGCGGCTCCCCCGAGCTGTTCGAGGAGCACCGGGACACCCTCGCCGTCCCGGCCGGCACCCGTTACGTGGGCGAGGACGCGGGCTTCGCGGCGCTGCTGAGCGCGATGAGCGGCATGTTCGCGGGCATCATGCACGCCTTCGCGCTGATCGCCCCGGAGGACATCGCCCCGAAGGACTTCGCACCGCTGCTGGTGTCCTGGCTCGGCGCGATGACCGGCTCCGCCCGTCAGGCGGCCGACCAGATCGAGAGCGGCGACTACGGCAAGGGCGTCGTCTCCAACCTCGCGATGCAGGTGGCGGGCAACGCGACGCTGCTGCGCACGGCCGAGGAGCAGGGCGTGAGCCCGGAGCTGCTGACGCCGTACACGGCGCTGACGGAGCGGTGGCTCGCCGAGGGGCACGGGACCGAGGACACGACGGGAGCGATGGAACTCCTGAACCTGCGCCGGACCGCGGCGGACCGTGCCTAGGCCACCCACTGTTCGTACGCCAGGTTCGCCACCAGCGCGAAGACCACCGTCAGCAGGACGACGCGGACGAAGCCGCTGCCCCTCTTGAGGGCGGTGTGGGCGCCGAACATGCCGCCGGCCAGGTTGAAGGCGGCCATCAGGACGGCCAGCTGCCACAGCACCGCGCCCTGCCAGGCGAAGGTGGCGAGGGCGCCCGCGTTGGTGCAGCAGTTGACGATCTTGGCGGTGGCGGAGGCGGTCACCAGGTCCAGGTGGAGCAGGGCGGTGAGGGCCAGGACCAGGAAGGTTCCGGTGCCGGGGCCGACGAGGCCGTCGTAGAAGCCGATGCCGAGGCCCGCGAGACCGATCGCGGCGACGATCTGGCGGCGGGTGGCCGGGCCGGTGGCGGGCGCGGTTCCGAAGGCGGGGCGGAAGATCACGAAGGCGGCGACCGCGAGCAGCACCACCATGATCACCGGTTTCAGGACCTCGGTGCTCATCCCGGCGGCGAAGAAGGCGCCGCCCGAGGACCCGGCCAGCGCCGCCAGGCCGATGCGTACGGCGGTGCGCACGTCCACCGGTGCCTTGCGGGCGTACGTCACCGCCGCGCCGGTGGTGCCGACGATGGCGACCGCCTTGTTGGTGCCGAGCGCGTGGGCGGCCGGGGTGCCGGAGGGCAGGCCGAGCAGGAGCGCGGGCAGCAGCAGGAGGCCGCCGCCGCCGACCACGGCGTCGATCCAGCCGGCCGCGAGTGCGGCGAGGCAGAGCAGGACGACCGTGGTCAGCGATATGTCGGGCATGATCGCGACCTTATGGACGGGATGGATGTGCCGTCCATCGAGATGAGGGACTTCTGAGGTTCCCGCGCACCCGGCCGGGGCCCTCACACGCCCCGGCCGGCCCCGCTGAGGGCAGCGTTCCCCGTGGGAAACAGAGGGGATGCGGCCGGGTAACACCCGCGCCGCACGCTCGGTGCCATGACCTCGAGAACGCGTGTGGTGGTGATCGGCGCCGGACTCGCGGGCGTGACGCTCGCCCGGCGCCTCGGTGAGCTGGGCACGCCCGCGCTGCTGGTCGGCGACGAGGAGCACCGCCCGTACAACCGGGTGCTGCTCGCCGAGGTGCTGGCCGGACGGTACGGCGCCGAGGTGATCGCCCTGCCGGCGCCCGCCGGGCTGCTGCGCGGCCGGGTCACCGGCATCGACCGGGCCGGGCGGACCGTGCGCTGCGCCGACGGGTCGGTGATCGCGTACGACACGCTCGTCCTGGCCACCGGCTCCAACGCGGTGCTGCCGCCCCTGCGCGGCCTGTTCACGCCGGACCACGAGCTGCCCGAGGGCGTGCACGCGTTCCGGACGATGGACGACTGCCTCGGGTTGTCGAAGGCGGTACGGCCGGGGGTGCGGGCGGCCGTGATCGGCGGCGGGCTGCTCGGGGTGTCCGCCGCCCGTGCGCTGGCCGTGCGCGGCGCCCAGGTCGTCCTCGCCCAGCAGTCCGAGCGGCTGATGGAGCGGCAGCTCGACCCGGCGGCCTCCGCACTGGTCCGGCGGCACCTGGAGGGCCTCGGCGTGGAGGTGCACACCGAGTGCCGGGTACGGGACGTGCGCAGCGTCGGCGGGGCGGTGCGGTCGGTGGAGATGGGCGACGGGTACGCCCTCGGCGCCGATCTGGTGGTGCTCGCCTGCGGGGTCCGGCCGCGGGCCGGGCTGGCGCGGGAGGCGGGACTGGCGGTCGGCAAGGGCGTCCTCGTCGACGACGAGCTGCGCACCTCCGACCCGCACATCCGCGCGATCGGCGACTGCGCCCAGCACGCGGACCGCGTCTACGGCCTGGCCGCGCCCGCCCTCGAACAGGCCGGCGCCCTCGCCGAGCTGCTCGCCGGGGACGGCACCGCCCGCTACACCGGCACCCGCTCGCTGACCCGGCTCACCCTCACCGGGTCCGGCGGCTCCTTCGACCCCCTCGACCTCGCCGCGTTCGGCGAGACCGACCCCCGCCCCGGCGACGACGTCGTGCAGCTCGCCGACGCCACCCAGGGCACCTACCGCAAGGTCGTCGTCCGCGACGACCGGCTGGTGGGCGGGGTCCTGGTCGGCGAACTCGGCACCGTCGGCGCGCTGGCGCGCGCCTGGGAGGGAGCAGAGCCGCTCCCCTCCGACGGCGGCCCCCTGCTCCACCTGCTCACCCAAGACGGAGGCTCCTGATGACCGCCACCCCGGGGAACCCCCCGACGATCGTGCTGGTCGGCCACGGCATGGTCGGCCAGCGCTTCCTGGAGGCCCTCGCCGAGCGCGGCCTGACCGGCACCCACCGCGTGGTCGTCCTGTGCGAGGAGCCGCGCCCCGCCTACGACCGCGTCCAGCTCACCTCGTACTTCTCGGGGAAGACCCCCGAGGACCTGTCGCTGACCGACATGGCCTTCATCGGGGAGCACGGCATCGAGCTGCGCGTCGGCGACCCGGCCGAGACGATCGACCGGGAGGCGCGCAAGGTGACCGCCCGGTCGGGGCTGGTCGTCGAGTACGACATCCTCGTCCTGGCCACCGGGTCCTACCCCTTCGTCCCGCCGGTCCCCGGCAAGGACGCCGAGGGCTGCTTCGTCTACCGCACGATCGAGGACCTCCTCGCCATCGAGGAGTACGCGAAGAACGCGACGACCGGTGCCGTGGTCGGAGGCGGGCTGCTCGGCCTGGAGGCCGCCGGTGCGCTCAAGGGGCTCGGACTCACCTCGCACATCGTGGAGTTCGCGCCCCGTCTGATGCCGGTGCAGGTCGACGAGGGCGGCGGCGCGGCGCTGCTGCGCACCATCGAGGAGATGGGCCTGTCCGTCCACACGGGCGTCGGCACCCAGGAGATCGTGACCGGCGCGGACGGCGCCGTCACCGGCATGAAGCTGTCCGACGGCTCCGAACTCGCCACCGACCTCGTGGTGTTCAGCGCCGGTGTCCGCCCCCGCGACCAGCTGGCCCGGGACTGCGGTCTCGCGGTCGGCGAGCGCGGCGGGATCAGCGTCGACGAGCGGTGCCGCACGGTCACCGACGAGCGCGTGTTCGCGATCGGCGAGTGCGCGCTGGCGTCCGACGGCCGGGTGTACGGACTGGTGGCACCCGGTTACGAGCAGGCCGAGACGGCCGCCGCGACGATCGCCGACGACGAGGCGTCCTTCACCGGCGCCGACCTGTCCACCAAGCTGAAGCTGCTCGGCGTGGACGTGGCCTCCTTCGGCGACGCGCACGGCACCGCCGAGGACTGCCTGGACGTCGTCTACTCCGACTCCCGCGCGGGCCTGTACAAGAAGCTGGTCGTGGGCCGCGACGGCACGCTGCTCGGCGGCATCCTGGTCGGCGACGCGGAGGCGTACGGCACCCTGCGCGCCTTCACCGGTTCGGTCCCGCCGGTCTCCCCCGAGTCCCTGGTGCTGCCCGCCGGTGCCGGGGCCCCGGCCCAGCTCGGCCCGGCCGCGCTGCCCGACGACGCGGTGATCTGCTCCTGCCACAACGTCACCAAGGGCACCATCCGGGGCGCGGTGACGGAGCACTCCTGCACGACCGTGCCCGAGGTGAAGAAGTGCACCAGGGCCGGTACCGGCTGCGGCTCCTGTGTGAAGGTGCTCGGCCAGCTCGTCACCGCCGAGCTGGAGGCGAGCGGCGTCGAGGTCGACAAGGGGCTGTGCGGCTGCTTCGCGCAGACCCGCGAGGAGCTGTACGAGATCGTCCGCGCTCTGCGGATCACCTCCTACCGCGAGTTGCTCGACCGGCACGGCCGGGACGGCGCCCGGGGCGGTGAGGGCTGCGAGGTGTGCAAGCCGGCGGTCGGCTCGATCATCGCCTCGCTGGCCCCGGCGATCGGCGCGAGCGGCTACGTCCTGGACGGCGAGCAGGCGGCGCTCCAGGACACCAACGACCACTTCCTCGCCAACCTCCAGCGCAACGGCTCGTACTCCGTCGTCCCGCGCATCCCGGGGGGCGAGATCGCGCCGGAGAAGCTGATCGTCATCGGCGAGATCGCCCGGGACTTCGGGCTCTACACCAAGATCACCGGCGGCCAGCGCATCGACATGTTCGGCGCCCGCGTCGAGCAGCTCCCGCTGATCTGGGCGCGGCTGGTGGACGCCGGCTTCGAGTCCGGGCACGCGTACGGCAAGTCGCTGCGCACGGTGAAGTCCTGCGTGGGGCAGACCTGGTGCCGCTACGGCGTCCAGGACTCCGTGCGCATGGCGATCGACCTGGAGCTGCGCTACCGGGGCCTGCGCTCCCCGCACAAGCTGAAGTCGGCGGTCTCCGGGTGCGCCCGCGAGTGCGCCGAGGCCCAGTCCAAGGACTTCGGGGTGATCGCCACGTCCAACGGCTGGAACCTGTACGTCGGCGGCAACGGCGGCGCCACCCCGCGCCACGCGGACCTCCTCGCGCAGGACCTCTCCGACGCCGAACTGGTCCTCCTGATCGATCGCTTCTTGATGTTCTACATCCGCACCGCCGACAAGCTGGAGCGCACCTCCACCTGGCTGGAGCGCATCCCCGGCGGCCTGGACCACGTACGGGACGTGGTGGTGCACGACTCGCTCGGCATCTGCGACGAGCTGGAGTCCCTGATGTCCGCCCACGTCGCGCACTACCGCGACGAGTGGGCCGAGACCATCAACGACCCGCAGAAGCTGGCCCGGTTCGTGTCCTTCGTGAACGCTCCCGGCACCCCCGACCCGGTCGTGGGCTTCGTGCCCGAGCGCGACCAGATGAAGCCCGACCTGCCGCTGCTGGACATCGGCCTGCGGCGCCCCTCGCACGACGACCTCCTGGAAGGAAGCACCCGGCGATGACCCTGGCACCCGAGACCCTGGCACCCGAGATCCCGGCATCCGGGACGACCGGGCTGAAGGTCCGGCTCCGGCTGACCGACGACTGGTTCACGGCCTGCGACCTCGGCGCCCTGCTCCCCGGCCGGGGCGTGGCGGCCCTGCTGCCGGACGGCGGCCAGGTGGCCCTGTTCCGGGACCGGAACGGCGGGCTGTACGCCATCGACAACCGGGACCCGTTCACCGGAGCGGCCGTTCTCTCCCGGGGTCTGACCGGCACGCACCGGGGCCGCCCGTTCGTCGCCTCCCCGCTGCTCAAGCAGCGCTTCGACCTCACGACCGGCGAGTGCCTGGACGACGAGGCGATGCGCGTGGAGACGTATCAGGTGAAGGCCGTCAGGGCCGTGCGGGCCGCCTGAGCCGGCCCCCCGCGCGGGCGGGCTCAGGGCAGCAGCGGCTCGTAGACGACCCCGGTCAGCCGCTCGGAGGCGGCCCACAGCCGCTCCCCCATCGTGTCGTCGACGGTCCAGGACGCCCGCCGGGACGGTGCGGGCGACCCGCGCCGCATCGGGAAGGGCGGGCCGGTGAAGGAGTCGGAGGGGACGCCGGGCGCGGTCGCCGCGTACAGGACGGGCAGCGCGCCGGCCTCCGGCGACTGGGCGACGACCCGGTTCCCGAGCCGCGCCAGCCGCTCGGCGAGCCGGCGCCCCTCGGCGCGCGGCCCGGCGGTCTGCAGTCCCGTGTCGGCGTATCCGGGGTGGGCGGCGACCGCGCGTACGTCCGAGGCGCCCTCGCGGGCCGCGAGCCGGCGCGCCAGCTCGTGGGTGAAGAGCAGGTTGGCGGACTTGGAGCGGGCGTAGGCGGTCCAGCGCCCGTACCGCCGCACGCTGTTGAGGTCGCGCGGATCGACGTTGGCCAGCAGGTGCAGGAGGCTGGAGACGGTCACGATCCGTGCGCCGGGCGCGGCGAGCAGGGAGGGCAGCAGCAGCCCGGTGAGGGCGAAGTGCCCCAGGTGGTTGACGCCGAACTGGGTCTCGAAGCCGTCCGCCGTCGTGCCGTGGGGCAGCGCCATCACCCCGGCGTTGTTGACGAGCAGGTCGACCCGTTCGTACGGCAGCGCGTAGGCGAACTCCCGGACCGAGCCCAGGTCGCCGAGGTCCAGCCGCGCCGCTTCCACGGCGGCGGCGGGCACCTCGCCGCGCAGGCGTGCCACGGCCGCGCTCCCCCGCGCCTCGCTGCGGCAGGCGAGCACGACGGTCGCGCCCCTGCGCGCCAGCTCCCGGGCGATGACGTAGCCCAGGCCGCCGTTGGCACCGGTCACGACGGCGACGCGCCCGTCCTGGTCGGGGATGTCATCCGTGTTCCAGCCGGTCATCCACGGCTCCTTCGCTGGTCGGACCGGTCTCACCGTACGCGCCCGGCCCCTGTGAGCGGAGAGCTACCGTCCGGTCACGTCACGTTCTCGTCACGAGTCCTTCATATCTCCACCACATCTCGCGCACCTCAATAGCTTCGTCACTTCCTACTCGTTCATCCGCACCAACGACACCACTTCCGGGACTCTCGATGAAGCTGCTCCGCAAGCCCGCCGCCGTGACCGTCGCCGCGCTGGCCCTGGCCGCCCTGCCCGCTGCCGCCGCCCAGGCGCACGACGGCACCCACCCGTTCAAGAACTGCACCGAGGCGTACGACGCCGGGTACTCCAACATCCAGAAGGGTGACGCGCACTACGGCGAGCACCTGGACCGCGACAAGGACGGTGTCGGCTGCGACAAGCCGCCGGCGGGCTTCGTGCCGGCGAGCGACAAGGGCACCAAGGGCGCCGAGGACACCGACGACGCGGCGGGTTCCGGCAACGGGAAGAGCGGCGGGGACGAGGCCGCCGGACGGGAGGGCACCGACCTGGCCGAGACCGGCGGCGACGACAGCACGCCGTACATCGCGGCGGGCGGGGCGGTCGTCGTGCTCGCCGGCGGCGGACTGCTGCTGGCCGTGCGCCGGCGCCGCGGGGACGGCGGCGCGGCCTGACGACCGGCCCGGCCCCGCGTCACGGGGCCCCGCAGCCCCGCCCGTTCAGCGACGGGGCTCCCGCGCCCTGGGCCGGGGCTCCCGCGTCGCCGTGGGCCGGGGCTCCGGTGTCCTCAGGCTGAAGGCGGCGCTGCTCAGCCAGCGCCGTGCGGCCCGGGCCACCGGGCGCTCGACGAACCGCTGCACGACGTACGACAGCGCGACCAGCGCGGCGACGGTGACGCAGACCAGGGTCCACGGGTCGACCCGGTCGCCGAAGCGGTGCAGGACGTTGACGCCGATGGCGTCGTGCAGCAGGTACAGCGGGAAGGTCAGGGTGCCCGCGACGGTCAGTCCGCGCCAGTGGATGCGACTGGTCCAGCCCAGGGCGACGGCGGCGATCAGCAGGAAGAACACCGTGACGACCAGCACCAGCCAGGCGCGGCCGGGCTGCCACAGGTCCCAGTTGAGGCGGCCCCCGTCGGGCGTCAGCAGGTAGTGCAGCGCCACCAGCCACGACATGGCGACGATCCCCCACAGCAGCGGGGTGGGCCGGTAGCGGTACATGAGGTAGAAGGCCATGCCCGCGATGAAGTAGGGGGCGGACGGCGGGTTCACCAGCAGCGTCAGCAGGTGGATGTCGGCGCTGGGCGCGAGGACGGCGGCGACGGTCCACAGCCCGCAGTAGATCACCACGCGCTGGTAGGTCAGGCCCTTCCACACCACGACCGCGAAAGTCAGGTAGAAGCACAACTCGGGCCAGAGCGTCCAGTAGACGGAGTCCAGGTGCTCCACGCCGAGCGGGGTCTGGAGCATCGTCAGGTTGGCGAAGATCACGCGCGGCGACGGATGCCCGAAGGGGTTGTCGGCGAAGAAGATCACACACCCGCTGATCAGGATCGCCGCCCAGTACATCGGGTAGAGCCGGGTGACGCGGGAGATGAAGAAGTCGCGCGGGGTGCGGCCCCACGCGCTCATGCAGATGACGAAACCGCTGATCAGGAAGAAGAGTTCGACGCCCAGCCGCCCGTAGGCGAAGTAGCCGTGCGCCTCGGGGAAGACGGTGTCGACGGGGCGGCCCCAGATGGTCTCCATCGTGGACGGCACCTGGCCGACGAAGTGGAAGAAGACGACCGACAGGGCCGCCAGGAACCGCAGGCCGTCCAGCGCCGCGAGCCGGTTCCTGCGGACGGGCGGGCCGGCCTGGGGGACCTGTTCCCGCGCTCCGGTGCGGGGACTGGGCACCCCGTCGGAGGGTCTGTCCCCCTCCCCGTCCCGGTGGGTCGTGCCGGCCGCTTCCCCGTGCTCCGTCTGCGTCATCCAACCACCGTTCCGGGTGTCGGCCACTGTCCCCTGCCAGGGCCCTCCAACTCTGCTGACAGCTTGCTGCTGCTCGGCCCACAGGAATTCACACCGTTGAACGTGTCACAAAAGGCGGCCGCGTGGCACGCGAAAGGCGGCACCCCCGCACGGGTGCCGCCTTTTCTCGTGGTCCGGAGCCGCCGCCGATCGGTGAGGGTGGTCGGGTGACAGACGGCGGCTCCGGGGCATTTGACCCCTGTCAGGGGTTACCGGTGGTCGCTGCCCTTCGACCGCGACGCCGCCCGGCCTGCCTCCAGGCGGGCCACCGGGATCCGGAACGGGGAGCAGGAGACGTAGTCCAGACCCACCTCGTGGAAGAAGTGCACGGACTCCGGGTCGCCGCCGTGCTCGCCGCAGACGCCGAGCTTCAGGTCGGGGCGGGTTGCGCGGCCGGCCTTCGCGGCGGCGGCGACCAGCGAGCCGACGCCGTCCTTGTCGATGGTCTCGAACGGGGAGACGCCGAAGATGCCCTTCTCCAGGTAGGCCGTGAAGAAGCTGGCCTCGACGTCGTCACGGCTGAAGCCCCACACGGTCTGGGTCAGGTCGTTGGTGCCGAAGGAGAAGAACTCCGCGGCCTCGGCGATCTGACCGGCGGTCAGCGCGGCGCGCGGCAGCTCGATCATCGTGCCGATCGACAGCTTGAGCTTGGCGCCGGTGGCGGCCTCGACCTCGGCGATGACCTGGTCGGCCTCCTCGCGGACGATCTCCAGCTCCTGGACGGTGCCGACCAGCGGGATCATGATCTCGGCCCGCGGGTCGCCCTTGGCGGCCTTGCGCTCGGCGGCGGCCTCGGCGATGGCGCGGACCTGCATGGTGAACAGGCCGGGGATGGCCAGGCCGAGCCGGACGCCGCGCAGGCCCAGCATCGGGTTCTGCTCGTGCAGCCGGTGCACGGCCTGGAGCAGGCGCAGTTCGTTCTCGTGCGGCTCCTGGCGGGACTCGGCGAGCGCGACGCGCACCGACAGCTCGGTGATGTCGGGCAGGAACTCGTGCAGCGGCGGGTCGAGGAGGCGGACGGTGACGGGCAGTCCGTCCATCGACTCGAAGAGCTGGACGAAGTCCTGCTTCTGCAGCGGCAGCAGCGCCTTGAGGGACTCCTCGCGCTCGTCCTCCGTGTCGGCCAGGATCAGCCGCTCCACCAGCTCGCGCCGGTCGCCGAGGAACATGTGCTCGGTGCGGCACAGGCCGATGCCCTGGGCGCCGAACCGGCGGGCGCGCAGCGCGTCCTCGGCGTTGTCGGCGTTGGCGCGCACCCGCAGCCGGCGCTTGCGGTCGGCGAAGGCCATGATCCGGTGCACGGCCTCGACCAGCTCGTCGGCGTCCTCGGCGCCGGCGTGCATCCGGCCCTCGAAGTACTCGACGACCGGGGAGGGCACGACCGGCACCTCGCCGAGGTAGACCTTGCCGGAGGAGCCGTCGATGGAGATCACGTCGCCCTCCTCGACGACGTGCCCGCCGGGCACGGTCATCCGGCGGCGCTTGGTGTCGACCTCCAGCTCCTCGGCGCCGCAGACACAGGTCTTGCCCATGCCGCGCGCGACCACGGCCGCGTGGGAGGTCTTGCCGCCGCGCGAGGTCAGGATGCCCTCGGCGGCGATCATGCCGTCCAGGTCGTCGGGGTTGGTCTCGCGGCGGACCAGGATGACCTTCTCGCCGGAGCGGGACCACTTGACGGCGGTGTACGAGTCGAAGACGGCCTTGCCGACCGCCGCGCCCGGCGATGCGGCGATGCCCCGGCCGACCTTCTCGACCTTCGCCTCCTCGTCGAAGCGGGGGAACATCAGCTGGGCGAGCTGGGCGCCGTTGACCCTCTGGAGGGCTTCGGCCTCGTCGATCAGGCCCTGGTCGACGAGCTGGGTGGCGATGCGGAAGGCGGCGCCCGCGGTGCGCTTGCCGACGCGGGTCTGGAGCATCCACAGCTGGCCGCGCTCGATGGTGAACTCGATGTCGCACAGGTCCAGGTAGTGGTTCTCCAGCGTCTCCATGATCTGCATCAGCTGGTCGTACGACTTCTTGTCGATCTGCTCCAGCTCCGCCAGCGCGACCGTGTTGCGGATGCCGGCGACGACGTCCTCGCCCTGGGCGTTCTGGAGGTAGTCGCCGTAGACGCCCTGGTGGCCGCTCGCGGGGTCCCTCGTGAACGCGACACCCGTGCCGGAGTCGGGGCCGAGGTTGCCGAAGACCATGGAGCACACGTTGACGGCGGTGCCGAGGTCGTGCGGGATGCGCTCCTGGCGGCGGTAGAGCTTGGCGCGCTCGCCGTTCCAGGAGTCGAAGACCGCCTTGATGGCGAGGTCCATCTGCTCGCGCGGGTCCTGCGGGAAGTCCCGGCCGGCCTCGGTCTTGACGATCTTCTTGAACTTGGTGACGAGCTTCTTGAGGTCGGCGGCCTCCAGCTCGGTGTCGACCGCGACCTTCTTGGCCGCCTTCGACGCCTCCAGCGCCTCCTCGAAGAGGTCGCCGTCGACGCCGAGGACGGTCTTGCCGAACATCTGGATCAGCCGGCGGTAGGAGTCCCACGCGAAGCGGTCGTCGCCGGCCTGCTTGGCCAGACCCTGCACGGACTTGTCGGACAGGCCGATGTTGAGGACGGTGTCCATCATGCCGGGCATGGAGAACTTGGCCCCGGAACGCACCGACACGAGGAGCGGGTCGTCGGCCTGGCCGAGCTTCTTGCCCATCCTGGCTTCGAGGGCGTCGAGGTGCGCACTCACCTCGTCACGCAGTGCAGCCGGCTCCTCGCCGCTGTCGAGGTAGGTCTTGCAGGCCTCGGTGGTGATGGTGAAGCCGGGAGGGACCGGCAGGCCCAGGTTGGTCATCTCGGCGAGGTTGGCGCCCTTGCCGCCGAGGAGGTCCTTGAGGTCCTTGTTGCCCTCGGTGAAGTCGTAAACGAACTTCGGCGCGTTCGCTACCTGGGGATCTTTGTTTTCCGACACGGGTCTCGACTCCTCGAGGACGCGGTGGCTGCCCTGACGGCGAGGAATGTACCCAGATCAAAGGCGTCTCGGTACGTCCACTTGCGCGTCGTGCGCCTGTAACCACTCGTCCGCCACCGGATCGAAAGTCAAGGCTTGGCAAGCGACCCGCCACTTGTGTTTTCACTTCTTGAACGCATGTACGCACGAACATCCTGTGGTGCGCTCACTTGAGCGTCATTCTCCACGTTTGAGTTCGATCGATGAACGATCAAGGCGTGACACTCAGTGCCACACCTTGGAGAAGTGGAGTCGTTCAAGATTCGCTCATCTGAGCGCTCCCCCTATCAGAGGTGGCGAGAATCACGCTCCCACAGACCGCCGGATTTCACCATCCGGACCGGTGAACGGACCGCTCGCGCCGGACGTACGAGAGGGCGGCGGGCCCCGGCCCCCTCGCCGGGGCCCGCCGTCCACCGGGTTTCGTACGGAAGGACCTTCGGGTGCCCGTCATCACGCCTTTCCGCCGGTCGCGGCGGCCCCCCGACGACGCTCCCGACGACCCCGGCGCACCCGGTCCCGCCCCGCTGGAGACCCTCAGCACCCGGCTCGCCCACTGGCGTACCTGGCGCACCCGGCACCGGCGCACCGCCGTCGTCGTCCGCCGGGTCACGACGACCCTTTCGGCCATTCTCGTTCTCGGGGCGCTCCTGCTGCCCAACACCTTCGTCGCCCTGGAGCCCAGCCGCTTCGCGCGGATCCCGGCGGAGGCGGTCGTCGCGGCGGTGCTGCTGCTCTGCCTGCCCCGGGTGCCGCGGCTGGTGGCGGCGGCGCTGTTCGGGACCGCCCTCGGCGCGCTGACCGTGCTGAACCTGCTCGACATGGGCTTCACGGAGTACCTGGGCCGGAGCTTCAACCTCGTCCTGGACTGGGGGCTGCTCGACGACGCCCGGTCCTACGTCGCCGACTCGATGGGCGGGGCGGCGGCGGCCTGGGCGACCGTGGGCGCCGTCGCGCTGGCCGCGGCGCTGCTGGTGCTCATGGCGCTGGCGGCGGTCCGGCTCGGCGAGCTGCTCGCCGCGCATCGGGAGCGGGCCGCGCGGGGCGCGCTGATGGCGGCCACCGTGTGGATGACCTGCGTGGCGCTGGGCGTGCAGACCTTCGGCGTGCCGCTCGCCACCACGGGCGCCTCCCGGGCCGCCGAGGCGCAGGCGCACCGGGTGGTGGACACGCTGCGGGACGAGGCGGCCTTCGCGAAGGAGGCGAAGGCGGACCGCTTCGGCGCCACACCCGGCGCGCAGCTGGTACCGGACCTGCGCGGCAAGGACATGGTCTTCGCGTTCATCGAGAGCTACGGCCGCAGCGCCGTCGAGGACCCGGTGATGGCACCGGGTGTCGGCCGGACGCTGGACGCGCGCACCGAGGCGCTGGCGAAGGCGGGCTTCCACGCCCGCAGCGGCTGGCTGACCTCGGCGACGTACGGCGGCAGCAGCTGGCTGGGCCACTCCACCTTCCTGTCCGGTCTGTGGGTGGACAACCAGCAGCGCTACCGCACCGTGACCGCGGGCGACCACCTCACCCTCACCAAGGCGTTCGAGAAGACCGGCGACTGGGACACGGTCGGGATCATGCCCGGGGTGCAGAAGGCCTGGCCGGAGGCGGACTGGTACGGCCTGGACAAGGTGTACGACGCCTTCGGCATGGGCTACCGGGGGCCGAAGTTCAGCTGGTCGACGATGCCGGACCAGTACGCGCTGGAGGCGTTCCAGCGTCTGGAGCACGGCAGGAAGCGCGACAGGCCGCTGATGGCGGAGGTCATCCTCACCTCCAGCCACCAGCCCTGGGCGCCGATCCCGCGGATGGTCGGCTGGGACGAGGTCGGCGACGGGTCGGTGTACGACGGCATCGAGGCGGCGGGCGTCAAGGCGTCCGACGTCATCACCGACTCCGCCCGCTCGAAGGCGGAGTACGGCAGGTCGATCCAGTACTCGGTCACCAGTCTCACCCAGTGGCTGGAGCGCTACGGCACGGACGACACCGTCCTGGTCTTCCTGGGCGACCACCAGCCGCTCGCCCGCGTCAGCGGCGACCACGCGAGCCGGGACGTGCCGGTGTCGATCGTCGCCAAGGACCCGAAGGTGCTCGACGCGATCGACGACTGGCACTGGACGGAGGGGCTCGAGCCGGCGAAGGACGCCCCGGTGTGGCGGATGAGTTCCTTCCGCGACCGCTTCCTGACGGCGTACGGCTCGACCCCGCACCCCACCGGCGCGGGGGACTGATCAGCCGCCGGAGGTGTCCAGCTCGGCGTCCTCGGCGACGCCCGCGCAGTCGTACGGGTCCTTGAGCCAGCCGTCGGGCAGGACCACGCGGTTGTTGCCGGAGGTGCGGCCGCGGGGGCCGTCGGCGCCGGTGGGCCAGGGCTGGTCGAGGTCCAGCTCGTCCAGCCCGGCGCGCAGGGCCTCCAGCGAGGAGGTGATCGCGAGCCGCTTGCGCATCTCGGAGCCGACGGCGAAGCCCTTGAGGTACCAGGCGACGTGCTTGCGGAAGTCGATGACGCCGCGTGCTTCGTCGCCGATCCACTCCCCCAGCAGCGTGGCGTGCCGGACCATCACGTCGGCGACCTCGCGCAGGGTGGGCCGCACGAAGGAGTCGGTGCGGCCCTCGAAGGCGGCGACCAGGTCGGCGAAGAGCCACGGCCGCCCCAGGCAGCCGCGTCCGACCACGACGCCGTCGCAGCCGGTCTCGCGGACCATGCGCAGCGCGTCCTGGGCGGACCAGATGTCGCCGTTGCCCAGCACCGGGATCTCCGGGACGTGCTCCTTGAGGCGGGCGATGGCGTCCCAGTCGGCGGTGCCGCCGTAGTGCTGGGCGGTGGTGCGGCCGTGCAGGGCGACGGCGGTGACGCCCTCCTCGACGGCGATGCGGCCGGCATCGAGGTAGGTGAGGTGGTCGTCGTCGAGGCCCTTGCGCATCTTCATCGTGACGGGCAGGTCGCCGGCGCCGGTGACGGCCTCGCGGACGATGGCCCGCAGCAGGTTCCGCTTGTACGGCAGCGCCGAGCCGCCGCCCTTGCGGGTCACCTTGGGAACCGGGCATCCGAAGTTCAGGTCGATGTGGTCGGCCAGGTCCTCCTCCGCGATCATGCGGACGGCCTTGCCGACGGTCACCGGGTCCACGCCGTACAGCTGGATCGAGCGCGGGGTCTCGGTCGCGTCGAAGTGGATCAGCTGCATGGTCTTCTCGTTGCGCTCGACCAGCGCTCGGGTGGTGATCATCTCGCTCACGAACAGGCCCTTGCCCCCACTGAACTCCCTGCACAGCGTGCGGAAGGGCGCGTTGGTGATCCCGGCCATCGGGGCCAGCACCACGGGCGGGGCGACGGTGTGCGGGCCGATCCCGAGCGGCGCGGCGGTGGTGTCGGGGGCGGGCGTGGTGAGCGTGGACATTCCCCCATTGTCACGCACGCGGGGCGGTGCCCGCCGCGCCCTGTGGACAAAGATCGTGCATCAGTCATTAGTTAGACGCACTATCGAAGTAGGCGTAGGCTGGAGTTCATGCCCGAGCTCACCCATCGCCGCCGCATGCTCGTGCTCGCCATCTGCTGCATGAGCCTGCTGATCGTGAGTATCGACAACACGATCCTCAACGTCGCCCTCCCCTCCATGCAGCGCGACCTGCACGCGAGCACGTCGGGCCTGCAGTGGGCCATCGACGCGTACACGCTGGTGCTGGCCGCGCTGCTGATGCTGTCCGGCTCCACAGCCGACCGGATCGGCCGCAAACGGGTCTTCATGACCGGCCTGGTGATCTTCACCCTCGGCTCGCTGCTGTGCTCGCTGGCGCCCGGCCTGTCCTCGCTGGTCGTCTTCCGGATGATGCAGGCGGTGGGCGGTTCGATGCTCAACCCGGTCGCCATGTCGATCATCACCAACACCTTCACCGACCCTCGCGAACGGGCCCGGGCGATCGGCGTCTGGGGCGCGGTGGTCGGCATATCCATGGCCGCGGGGCCGCTGGTGGGCGGGCTCCTCGTGGAGTCGGTCGGCTGGCGCTCGATCTTCTGGGTCAACCTCCCGGTGGGCCTGGCCGCCCTCCTCCTCACCCTCCGCTTCGTCCCCGAGTCCCGCGCGCCCAAGGCCCGCCGGCCCGACCCGCTGGGCCAGCTGATGGTGATCGTGCTGTTCGGCTCCCTGACGTACGCGATCATCGAGGCGCCGAACGCCGGGTTCACCAGCGTGCTGCCCTTCGCCGCCCTGGCGCTCGCCGCGCTGATCGGCCTGCTGGTGCACGAGCCGCGCCGCACCGACCCCCTCATCGAGCTGCGCTTCTTCCGGTCGGCGCCGTTCAGCGGGGCCACCGTCATCGCGATCAGCGCCTTCGCCGCGCTGGGCGGCTTCCTGTTCCTGTCCACGCTGTACCTGCAGAACGTGCGCGGGCTGAGCGCCCTGGAGGCCGGCCTGTGGATGCTGCCGATGGCCGTGCCGACCTTCCTGTGCGCCCCGCTGTCCGGGCGGCTGGTCGGCAGCCGGGGGCCGCGCCTGCCGCTGCTGATCGCGGGCGGGGCGCTGACCGTGAGCGGGACCCTCTTCGCCGCCTTCGAGGCCGAGACGTCCGACCTCACCCTCTTCCTCGGCTACGTCCTGTTCGGCATCGGCTTCGGCTTCGTCAACGCGCCCATCACCAACACCGCGGTCTCCGGCATGCCGCGCGCCCAGGCCGGGGTCGCGGCGGCCGTCGCCTCCACCAGCCGCCAGCTGGGCCAGACGCTCGGCGTGGCGGTGATCGGCGCGGTGCTGGCGACGGGCGTGAGCGCGTCGTCGTACCGCGACACCTTCGTCTCCGCCGCCCGCCCCGGCTGGTGGATCCTGGCCGCCTGCGGCCTCGCGGTCCTCGTCCTCGGCGCCGTCACCAGCGGCCGCTGGGCCCACCGCACGGCGGAGCGGACGGCCGAGCGCCTGGAATCGCCGGAGGTGCGGGAGGCGGCCCGGACGGGGGTGTGACGGCACCCGCTCCGGTCGCGGGCGGCCCGGCCGGGCGGGGCGACCCACACGGGGAGCGCCGGGCAACCCGTACGCGACATCCCGCACCGGAGCCCCGGCCCCGGGCCGGCACCCGGCATTCAGTACCCGGCACGCCGTAGTCGGCATTCAGCACCCGACGCCCCAGCACCCGGCACCCGGCACCCGGCACCCGGCCGACAACCGCCGCCCGACACCCGGCACCCCCGGCCGACAACCGCACACCCAGCACCCGGCACCCGGCACCCGGCACCCGGCACCCGGCCTCAGCGCATCGCCGTCGGCAGGCGTTCCGCCAGCTTCGGCCAGTACTTCGTCACCGCGTCCTCCACCCCCGGCAGCGCCCGCTGTCCCGCCAGCGCCAGCGTGATCGCGGCGGCCACGCACGTCCACGCGACCGGGCCGAGCGGGGTGCAGCCGAAGAGGCGGCTGGCACCCGGGGTCTGGACGAGGGCGACCAGCGCGGCGGCGGAGCCGAGGGACGTGACCTGGACGAGGCGGCTGTCGCGGCGGTCGGCGAGGGTCTGGGCGAGCTGGGTGCCGACGACCGCGCACAGCGCCATGGTCGTCGAACGCCGCTCCGTGCCCGGCGTGAAGCGGCCCAGCAGCCAGGCCGCGGTCGCCCCCAGCGCCGTGGTCAGGGCCCGGTGCCGGATCTGCCGGATGAGGGGCTCGCCCAGCACCGCTGTGCCCAGCGGCGCGCCCGCGTCGGCGGCCTCCTGCTCCGGGTCGCCCGTCTTGGTCACCGCGACCGCCATCGCCGGGAACAGGTCGGTGAACAGGTTGACCAGCAGCATCTGGCGGGTGGACAGCGGGGCGGCGCCGCCCAGCACCGTACCGAGGATGCCGAAGCCGACCTCGCCCGCGTTGCCGCCGATCAGGATGGCGATGGCGTCGGCGACGCTGTGCCACAGCGCCCGGCCCTCCCGGACCGCCTCCACCAGGACCAGCAGGTCGTCGCCCGTCACCACCAGGTCGGCGGCGTTGCGGGCGGCGGCCGAGCCGCGGGCGCTGATGCCGACGCCGATGTCGGCGGCCCGGATCGCGGCGGCGTCGTTCGCGCCGTCGCCCACCATGCCGACGACCCGCCCGGCGTCCCGCAGGGACTCGACGACCTGGAGCTTCTGCTCGGGCGCCACCCGGGCCACGACGTCCGCGTCGCGCAGCATCCGGGACCGCGCGGTGCGGTCGGCGGCGGCGAGTTCGTCACCGGTGACCACGACCGCGTCCTCGGGCCAGCCCAGGTCGACGGCGATGGCGTGGGCGGTCTGCGGATGGTCGCCGGTCAGCACCACGGGCCGCACCCCCGCCTCGCGCAGCCCGCGCACCAGCGCCGGGGAGGTCTCGCGGGGTACGTCGGCGAGCGCCAGCAGTCCGGTGAACTCCAGCTTCGACGGCGGATGTTCGAGGACGTCGGCGGCCTTCTCGCCCCTCGCCAGGGTCCGTCGCGCCACCGCGATGATGCGCAGTCCGTCGCGGGCGAGGCGCTGCGCCACCTCGGTGGTGTCCGCGGGCGGGCCGGCGCAGGCGGGCAGCACCGTCTCCGGGGCGCCCTTGACCACCAGCACCGCGGGGCCGGTGCCGCCCTCGCGTCCGACGGCGGCCGCGTAGCCGCGGGACGTCTCGAAGGGCAGGCCCTCCTCCTGCGACCAGCCCGGGTCGTCCCCGGCCGCGTCCAGGACCGCCTCGTCGGTGGCGTGGGTGGGCCGGGCGCCGTCGCCGTTCAGCCGGGGGCAGGCGCGCGCGGCGGTCCGTACGGCGTCGGCGGTCTCCGGGTCGCCCGTGCGGCGGACCGTGCCGTCGGGAGATGCGACGCGGGAGAGCCGCAGCTTGTTCTCGGTGAGGGTGCCCGTCTTGTCGAAGCAGACGGTGTCCATCCGGCCGAGCGCCTCCAGCGTGCGCGGGGTGCGCACCAGGACGCCCCGGCGGCTCAGCCGGCGGGCCGCCGCGAGCTGCGCCACCGTCGCCACCAGCGGCAGCCCCTCGGGCACGGCGGCCACCGCCACCGACACGCCACCGGCGACGGCCTGCCGGATCGGCGCCCCGCGCAGCAGCGAGAGACCGGTGACCGCGGCGCCGCCCGCCAGGGTGAGCGGCAGCGCCTTGCGGGTCAGCTCCTGGAGCCGCGCCTGCACTCCGGCCGCCGACGGCGTACGGGCCGCCAGCGCGACCGCGCGCGCCGCCTCCGTGTGGTCCCCGGTGTCGACGACGACGGCCCGGGCCCGCCCGGCCACCACGGTCGTGCCCTCGAAGACCATGCAGTACCGCTCCGCCACCGGGGCGCGGGGGGCCGGGTCCACGCACTTGTCCACCGGCAGCGACTCGCCGGTCAGCGCGGACTCGTCCACCTCCAGGCCGTCCTCCCACAGCAGCCGCGCGTCGGCGGGCACGACGTCGTCGGCCTTCAGCTCGATCACATGACCGGGGTGCAGCTTGGCCGCGTCCACGATCAACGGCTCGCCCTCGGATGCGAACTCCGCACCCTTCCCGGCGGGTTGCCCCTCCGACGCGGTCTCCCGCGCGCCGGCGCCGGACCGCCCGGTGACGTCGGGCTCCCCCGCCGTGTCCCGGCCGGCGTGCCCGTTCCCCGGCCCGGGGCCCTCCGCCAGGCGGGCCTTCTGCTTCTGCTCGGCCAGCAGACCGGACAACGCCCGCTCCGCGCGCAGCCGTTGGAAGCCGCCGACCAGGGCGTTCAGGTCGAGGGCGCCGACCACGAGCAGCGCGTCGACGACCGACCCGAGGATCGCGGAGGCGGCCGAGCCTACCGCCAGTACCGGAGTGAGCGGATCGTCCAGCTCCCCGCGTACGGCCCGGGCCAGCTGCCACGACCAGCGGACGGGGGCCAGCACGGGCACCCGGCCCGCCCGGTCGGCCACCGCCCGCAGCCGGGCGGTGGCCTGTTCCACGACGGTCGGCTCGGGTTCGCGTTCCCGCTCCAGCCGCTCCCGCACGTCGTCGGGGTCCAGCGCGTGCCACGCCACCCGGGGCCGGGGATGCGGGGCACGGGCCATCGCCACGCCGAGCGCGGCCCGCGTCCCGGACAGCAGGGCCAGCGCCGCGCTCGCGTCCACCGGCGCGTGCCGCATCCCGAGGAGCGACGACACGCCGCCCCGGCTCCTGCCGCGCGCCTCGCCGACCGCCACCAGCAGCCCGGACAGCGCGGCTCCGGACCGGGCCAGCGTCTGCGACCGGCGCCCGACCGCACGCGCCACCGGCACCGCCCGCAGCACCCGCCACACGTCGGCCAGGCCCTGCGGCGCGAGCACGTCCGCGCCCCAGGCCACCGGGCAGTCGGCGTCGGCCAGCGCGACGGCCACGTCCCCGGCGAGCAGTCCGTCCGTCACGCTCGCGTCGGCGCCGGGCAGCGGCCGTACGACGGTGATGACGCCGCCCTCGTCCCGCAGTCCGGCCACGACGTCCGCGAGCGGGCGTCCGGCGGCGACGACCTGGTCGGCGAGGCCGGTGAAGTCGGCCAGCGCGGGGTCCTCGACCATGACCACGCGCAGTCCCGCGCGCCGTGCCGCGTCCAGCACGTCCTCGGTCCACGGGTCGGCCCCCGCGTCCGGCACCCGCAGCGCGCTGGGGTGCAGTACGACCGTGCGGGCCATCTCCAGCTGCCGCAGCCGCCCGGGGTCGCGCACGAGCACACCAGTGCGGGACAGCGCGGCGCTCAGTACGGCGTGGAAGGCGGCGGGCCCGTAGCGCGCGGCCTTGGGCGAGCCGGCGAGCACCGCCTCCGCCGCCTCCGCCACGTCGTGCTTGACGAGCAGGGTCGCGGCGGCGCCCGCCACGCTGCCCGCCGAGGCGTGGGCGGCGTAGTCCTGGGCCGGGGAGGTGCGCGGCGGTGGGCGCAGGGCGGGCCCGGCGGGCAGGCTGCCGCGGCCGGGGACGCACAACTGGTCGTGCACGACCTCGAAGGCGGCCCCGCGCGCCACCGCCTCCGCCACCTGGCAGGCGCGCAGCGCACCGTCCAGTACCAGCGAGGTCGGGCTCTGGCCGGCGCCGTGGACGGCCGCGTTGGCGACGGCGAGGGCCAGGTCCATGCCGTGGTCGCCGAGCCGCTCACGCAGCCAGGCGCGGAAGGCCGGGTTCTCGCGCAGCAGCGTCGCCACGGCGGTCACCAGGCGGGGCGAGGCCGGCAGCCGCAGCCGCGCGCCGGTCACGGCGGCGGCGATGCCCAGCATGTCGGCCCCGAGCGCGGCGGCCGCGACCCGCACCGGGGTCGGGTCGCCGGGGTGGTCCGTCTCGTCCACCAGGTCGTCCGGGCCGCCCAGGCCGTCCGGACCGGTGGCGGCGGAATGGTCCGCCCGGGTGAGTCCGTGGCGTTCGGCCAGTGCGGTGGCATGGTCCACGACGCGGTCGGTGAGCGTGTCCTCGGTCGCGGTCACGACCAGTCTGGCGAGACCGGTGTCCCAGTAGGCGAGCAGGACGTCCGGGTGCTCGGCCAGAGCCGCCGCCACCCGCCGGCCCACCCGTTCCGTACCGCCCGCCCGGCGCACCTCGTCCGTCGCGGCCGGGCGGAGCGCGAGGTGCGCGCGGGGCCCGGCCCGCCAGTCCGGCGATCCGCCGGGCAGCGCGGCACGGGCCACCCGTGCCGCCCGCGCCGCGAAGTCGGCGCCACGCACACCGGCCCGTGCGGTGCCCGCCGCCGCCCCGGCCGCGGCGCCCACGGCGGGCGCGGCACCGCGCGCGAGCAGCCGGGGGCCGGCCAGCACGAATCCCGCGACGGCGTCCTGGGAACGCGTCAGCAGTCCACCGCCCATCGCTCTGCCTCAGCCGGACTTGCGGGTGCGCGACGCGGCGGCCGTCTTGCGGCCGCGGCTGCCACCCGTGGCGGAGGGCCGACTGGAGGACGCCTTGGTCCCCGACTGGCTCTTGCTCCGAGTGGAGGACGCGGTCTTCCTCGCGGGGGCCTTCTTCGCGGCGGACTTCACGGCGGACTTCTTCGCGGCGGCGGACTTGCCGGTCGTGGCCCTGGCCGCCGTCGACCTGGCTCCGGCGGACTTGGCGGCGGTCTTCTTGGCGCCGGTGGTCTGCTTCTCCGCGGCCGTCTTCGGCTCTGCCGTCTTCGTCGCGGTCGTCTTCGTCGCTGCCGACTTCGTCGCCGTCGTCTTCGTCCCGGCCGCCCTGGCGGTGGTCTTCCTGGCCGGCGCCGTCCGGGCGGTCTTCGTGCCGTCGGCACCCTGCGACGCGCTGCCGTCGCCGTTCTTCCCGTCCTGTCCGCGCGGCTGCGTCAGCCAGGCCACCGCCGCCCCGGTGACGGCCACCGGCCACTCCACCAGCCCGGCGACACCCGCCACCCCGGCCCCCGTGTAGACGAGCACGCGCCGCCCGCGCGGCGACACCGCCCCGATCCTGTCCAACGCCCCCTCGGCGGCCCTGCCCACCGTGCCGGCACCCGGCACCTTCCGTACGGCCGAAGCGGCCGCGTGCAACGGCCGCGGGAGGGTCCGCGCCGACTTCTGCTCAGCCATGACTGTTCGTCCTCGCCCTGTCCGTGCGGTGGGAACCCAGGGCCGTCGAGCCCCTGGGAAACCCCGGGAACATCACCTTCCGCATTTCCCCGGGTTCCCGCACTTCGGGCGCTCATCCCGACGGAGTCGGCTCCCGCTCCAGGGCGATCGCGTGCAACCGCTCCAGCCGCTCCCGGGAGACCTCGTCGGCCGGCGCGTACGTCACCATCCGGGGGCCGGGCTCCGGACCGAGCCACAGGTCGGTGTGGTCGAGGCGGATGCGGCCGACGTGCCGGTTGACGAACTCCTTGCGCTTGCCGCGGTGCGCGACGACCTCGTACCGCTCCCAGGCCTCGCGGAACTCGGGGGACTGGGTGTGCAGCCGCTTGAGCAGCATCTTCCAGGCGGGCTCGGTGAGATGACCGGCCATGGTGGCGCGGAACCGGGCCGCCATCAGGCGCTGGGCCTCCTCCAGATGGACGATGGAGGACCGCCAGTCCTCGTTGGTGAAGGACAGGACCATGCAGTTGCGGTCCTCGGGCGGCACCGCGTCCAGGTCGCACAGCAGCAGCCCGTACGTCCGGTTGTGGGCGAGGATGTCGTACCGGCTGTTCTGCACACTGGCCGGGTAGGGCTCGAACTGCTCCAGCAGGGCGCGCACCGCCGGTGTGATGGCCGGGCAGACCGTCGCGGGCGTCGGGTCGACGGACCCGGCGAGTTGGAAGAGGTGGGCACGCTCGGTCGGGTCGAGCAGGAGGGCGCGGGCGAGGGCGTCGAGGACCTGCACGGAGACCTGGATGTCCCGGGCCTGCTCCAGCCAGGTGTACCAGGTGACGCCGACGGCCGAGAGCTGGGCGACCTCCTCGCGTCGCAGCCCCGGTGTCCGGCGGCGGCGTCCGCGGGGCAGCCCGACCTGCTCGGGGGCGATGCGTTCGCGGCGGCTGCGCAGGAAGGCGGCGAGTTCGTGCCGCCGGATCTCCGAGCCGGTGTCCCTGGGCGGGGACTGGACCGCCGTCTCCTGACCCGTCATCGTCGTCATGCCTCCCAGGGTGCCGCGTCCGGGACCCTGTTGCCAGGTACTCCCACTACCAGCATAAGGAGACTCTGGTACCACCCTGGAGAGGGTCGCAGGCTCGACCACGTGACCGAAACCATCACTTCACGTCCCGTCCGTACGGCCGCCCCCGGAGCGCCGGCCGCGCTCGGCGGCCTCGGACTCTTCACGGTGCTGCTGGCCGCGGCACTCCCGCTCGTCGACTTCTTCATCGTCAACGTCGCCCTGCCCACGATCGGCACGGACCTCTCCGCGAGCGAAGCGGTCCTGGAACTGGTCGTCGCCGGCTACGGGGTGGCGTACGCCGTCCTGCTGGTCCTCGGCGGCCGGCTCGGCGACCTCTTCGGCCGGCGCCGCCTGTTCCTGGGCGGCATGGCGGCCTTCGGACTGACCTCGCTGGCCTGCGGCCTGGCGCCGGACGCCTGGTCGCTGGTGGCGGCCCGGGTGGCGCAGGGCGCCTCGGCGGCCGCGATGCTGCCCCAGGTGCTGGCGACGATCCAGGCGACCACGACCGGCCCCCGGCGCGCGAAGGCCATGGGCCTGTACGGGGCGACCGCCGGACTGTCCATGGTCGCCGGCCAGATCCTGGGCGGCGTCCTGGTCGCCGCCGACATCGCGGGCACCGGCTGGCGTTCCGTCTTCCTGGTGAACGTCCCGGTCGTCCTCGCGGGCCTCTTCCTCGCCGCCCGTGCGGTCCCCGAGACCCGCTCCGCACGCCCCGAGCCGGTGGACGTCCCCGGCACCTTCCTGCTGGCCGCCTCGATCCTGACCCTGCTGGTCCCGCTGACCGAGGGCCGGGCGGCGGGCTGGCCGCTGTGGACGTGGCTGTCGCTGGCGGCGTTCCCCTTCGTCGCGGCGGCGTTCTACGCGGTGGAGCGCCGGGCGGACCGCGCGGGCCGTACGCCGCTGGTCCCGCCGAGCCTGTTCTCGATCGTGTCCCTGCGCCGCGGCCTCCTGCTCATCGTGCCGTTCTCGATCGGCTTCAGCGGCTTCATGTTCGTCATCGCGGTGGCCCTGCAGCAGGGCGCGGGCCTGGGCCCGGTGGCGGCGGGCCTGGCCCTGGCACCACTGGCGGTGGTGTTCTTCCTCTTCTCCCTCGCCGGTCCCCGGCTGGTCGCCCGCTACGGCACCCGCGTCGTCCCCACCGGTGCCGCCCTCCAGGGGCTGGGCCTGGCCCTGATGACGCTGGCCGCGTGGCGTTCCTGGCCCGATCTGGGACTGGTCGAACTCCTGCCGGGCGCGGCGGTCGCGGGCGCGGGGCAGGCGCTCCAGCTTCCGGTCGTCCTCCGGTTGGTCCTCTCGGAGGTGCCCGCCGAACGCGCCGGCGTGGGCAGCGGCGTGATGATCACCACCCAGCAGTCCTCGCTCGCCCTGGGCGTGGCCACCCTGGGCACGCTGTTCCTGTCGCTGATCCCGGGCATGGGCATGCGCGACGCCCTGGTGACGACGCTGCTGGTCCAGTTGGCGGCGGTGGCGCTGACCGGCCTGCTGAGCCTGCGCCTGCCCCGGACGATCGCCTGACGGCCGATCGAACGAACCAACCTCGTTTTGGTCCAGACCTCTTGACGAAAGGTCTGGACCAAAGCACTGTCATGCCTACGACACAAGTCGTCTCCCTCACCGATCCCCCACCGATCCCCCACCGGGAGGCCCGGCATGATCCGCCGCACGTTCCGTCTACTGGCCGCCGCACTGACGGCCACCGTCCTGGTCCCCCTGGGAGTCGCCACCGCGTCGGCGGCCCCCGGGGAAGCCACCCCGGCCACTCCGGCCGCCGACACCTGCGCCGTGAAGGGAAAGCCGGCCGGCAAGGTCCTCCAGGGCTACTGGGAGAACTGGGACGGCGCCGCCAACGGGGTCCACCCGCCCTTCGGCTGGACCCCGATCACCGACTCCCGGATCGGCGCCCACGGCTACAACGTCCTGAACGCGGCCTTCCCGGTGATCCTCTCCGACGGCACGGCGCTGTGGGAGGACGGCATGGACCGGGGCGTGAAGGTGGCGACGCCCGAGGAGATGTGCGCGGCCAAGGCGTCCGGGCAGACGATCCTGCTCTCCATCGGCGGCGCGACGGCCGGCATCGACCTCAACTCGACCGCGGTCGCGGACCGTTTCGTCGACACGATCGTGCCGATCCTCGAGAAGTACAACTTCGACGGCATCGACATCGACATCGAGACCGGCCTGACCGGCAGCGGCGACATCAACCGGCTCTCCGCGTCCCAGTCCAACCTGATCCGCATCATCGACGGCGTCCTGGCCCGCATGCCCTCGAACTTCGGCCTGACGATGGCCCCGGAGACGGCGTACGTCACCGGCGGCAGCATCGTCTACGGCTCGATCTGGGGCGCGTACCTGCCGATCATCAAGAAGTACGCGGACAACGGCCGCCTGTGGTGGCTGAACATGCAGTACTACAACGGCAGCATGTACGGCTGCTCCGGCGACTCCTACTCGGCCGGCACCGTGCAGGGCTTCACCGCCCAGACCGACTGCCTGGACAAGGGCCTGGTCATCCAGGGCACGACGATCCGGGTGCCCTACGACAAGCAGGTCCCGGGCCTGCCCGCCCAGCCCGGCGCGGGCGGCGGCTACATGTCACCGTCCCTGGTCTCCCAGGCCTGGAACCACTACAACGGCTCGCTCAAGGGCCTGATGACCTGGTCCCTCAACTGGGACGGCTCGAAGAACTGGACCTTCGCCAACAACGTGAAGTCCCTGCAGGGCCGCTAGCCGGGGGCTGAACCTGTAATCCGGCCCCCTGAACCTGTAGTCCGTGCCCCTGAAACGCCGAAACGCCCACCCCCCTCCCGACCGAGTCGGGTGGTGGGTGGGCACAGGCCGGGGGTCCAGGGGGCGGAGCCCCCTGGTACGGCAACCGAACCGGACGTTCAGCAGCCAACCAGCCGAGACGCGAGGTACCCCTCGATCTGGTCCAGCGACACGCGCTCCTGCTTCATCGTGTCCCGCTCCCGCACGGTCACCGCGTTGTCGTCCAGCGTGTCGAAGTCGACGGTCACGCAGAACGGCGTCCCGATCTCGTCCTGACGCCGGTACCGGCGCCCGATCGCACCCGCGTCGTCGAACTCGATGTTCCAGTGCTGCCGCAGCGCCTGCGCCAGCCCCTTCGCCTTCGGCGACAGGTCGGGGTTGCGGGACAGCGGCAGCACGGCGACCTTCACCGGGGACAGCCGCGGGTCGAGCCGCAGCACCGTGCGCTTCTCCAGCTTGCCCTTGGCGTTCGGCGCCTCGTCCTCGATGTACGCGTCGAGCAGGAAGGCGAGCATCGCGCGCCCGACACCGGCCGCCGGCTCGATGACGTACGGCGTCCAGCGCTCCTGGGCCTCCTGGTCGTAGTAGGAGAGGTCCTGGCCGGAGGCCTTGGCGTGCGAGGAGAGGTCGTAGTCGGTGCGGTTGGCGACGCCCTCCAGCTCGCCCCACTCACTGCCGCCGAACCGGAAGCGGTACTCGATGTCGGCGGTGCGCTTGGAGTAGTGGGAGAGCTTCTCGGCGGGGTGCTCGTACCACCGCATGTTCTCCTCGCGCAGGCCGAGACCGGTGTACCAGTTCCAGCGCTGCTCCATCCAGTACTCCTGCCACTTCTCGTCCTCGCCCGGCTTGACGAAGAACTCCATCTCCATCTGCTCGAACTCGCGGGTGCGGAAGATGAAGTTGCCGGGCGTGATCTCGTTGCGGAAGGACTTGCCCATCTGGGCGATGCCGAACGGCGGCTTGCGGCGCGAAGTGGTCTGCACCTGGGCGAAGTTGGTGAAGATGCCCTGGGCGGTCTCGGGCCGCAGGTAGGCGACGGAGCCGCTGTCCTGGGTCGGGCCGAGGTGGGTGGAGAGCAGACCGGAGAACTGCTTGGGCTCGGTGAAGGTGCCCTTGTTGCCGCAGTTGGGGCAGTTGAGGTCGGCCAGGCCGTTCTCCGGCGCGCGGCCCTTCTTCTCCTCGTACTCCTCCTCCAGGTGGTCCGCGCGGAACCGCTTGTGGCAGGAGGTGCACTCGGTCAGCGGGTCCGTGAAGGTGGCGACGTGGCCGGAGGCCACCCAGACCTCGGGAGCCAGGATCACGGAGGAGTCGAGACCGACGACGTCCTCGCGCGAGGTGACCATGTAGCGCCACCACTGGCGCTTGAGGTTCTCCTTGAGCTCGACACCCAGCGGACCGTAGTCCCAGGCGGCGCGCTGACCGCCGTAGATCTCACTGCACGGGAATACGAAGCCACGGCGCTTGCTCAGGCTGACGATGGTGTCGATCTTGTCGGCGGCCACGGTGCTCTCTTCATTACGACGACGGGCGACGAAGCGAGATGCTTCCAGAGAATGCTTCAGGTTACCGGCGCGGGTCGCCCCTCGGCCAAATCGGGGCCTCCCGTCCGCGGAATCGCCTGCTTGTTGACAACGGTTTCCATATTTGTTGAAAATGAGTGTCATGAACGAACGACGACGCCGCATATCCGGCATAGCAGTCACCGCGGCCACCGCACTCGGCCTCGGCACCCTCTCCGCCTGCTCCAGCGACAGCTCGGCGGCGGGCAATACGGACAAGTTCGACGTCGTCGCGTCCTTCTACCCCATGGAGTACCTGGCCGAGCAGATCGGCGGGGACCACGTGAACGTCACCACGCTCACCGAACCCGGCCAGGAGCCGCACGACCTGGAGCT
This sequence comes from Streptomyces sp. NPDC085944, assembly GCF_040686295.1. Classification (NCBI taxonomy): domain Bacteria; kingdom Bacillati; phylum Actinomycetota; class Actinomycetes; order Kitasatosporales; family Streptomycetaceae; genus Streptomyces; species Streptomyces sp. NPDC085944. Next base: position 313,279 of record NZ_JBFBJX010000009.1, read on the forward strand.
GAGCGCCAAGCAGACCGCCCGGATGGGCGAGGCGGACGCGGTGCTCCACCTCAAGTCCCTCCAGCCCGCCGTGGACGAGGCGATCGCCCAGTCCGGCGTGAAGACGAAGATCGACGCGGCCACGCTGACCAAGCTCGAGGACCACGGCGACGTGGAGCACGACCACGACCACGGCGGCGAGGAGCACGCGGACGAGCACGCCGAGGAGGAGCACTCCGAGGGCGGGGAGCACGCGCTCGACCCGCACGTGTGGCTGGACCCGGTGAAGTACGCGGAGATCGCCCAGGGCGTCGCGAAGGCCTTCGAGAAGGCCGACCCGGACCACGCCGCCGACTACCGCGAGAACGCGGAGGCGCTGGCGAAGAAGCTGGGCGACCTGGACACCGCCTACAAGGACGGCCTGAAGAACACCGCGACCAAGGTCTTCTTCACCAACCACGCCGCCTTCGGCTACCTCGCCGAGCGCTACGGCCTCACCCAGGAGGCCATCAACGGCCTCGACCCGGAGAGCGAGCCCAGCCCCGCCCGGATCAAGGAGCTCCAGGAGGAGGCCAAGGCCGACGGCGTCACCACGGTCTTCTACGAGACACTGGTGTCCGACAAGACCGCGAAGACCCTGGCCAAGGACGCGGGCCTGAAGACGGACGTCCTCGATCCGCTGGAGGGCATCACCGACAAGTCCAAGGGCGAGGACTACGTCGGGGTCATGCAGTCCAACCTCAAGGCGCTGGAAACCGCCCTCGGCGCCAAGTAAGCAGTACCACCCGCAGTTCGATCGTTACGGAGGACATCGTGAGCGACGAGTCCGTCATATCCCTGCGCGGCGTCCGCGCCGAGCTGGGCTCACGCCCCGTCCTGCGCGGCATCGACCTCACCGTGCGGCGCGGCCAGGTGGTCGCGCTGCTCGGCGCCAACGGCTCCGGCAAGTCCACGGCCGTGCGCACGATCATCGGCCAGGTGCCGGTGACGGACGGGGAGATCGAGCTGTTCGGCACCCCCAGGCGCCGCTTCCGCGACTGGGGGCGCCTGGGTTACGTCCCGCAGCGCACCACGGCCGCGGGCGGCGTCCCCGCCACGGTGACCGAGGTGGTCTCCTCGGGCCGGCTCTCCCGGGCCCGCTTCGGCGTCCTGCGCAAGGCCGACCACGAGGCCGTACGCCGCGCCCTCGACCTGGTCGGCATGGCCGACCGCGCCAAGGACTCGGTGAACGCCCTCTCCGGCGGCCAGCACCAGCGGGTACTGATCGCCCGCGCGCTCGCCGCCGAGCCCGAGCTGCTGATCATGGACGAGCCGATGGCGGGCGTCGACCTGGCCAGCCAGGAGGTGCTGGCGGAAACCCTGCGGGGGCAGGTCGCGGCCGGGGCGACCGTCCTCCTCGTCCTGCACGAGCTGGGCCCGCTGGAGCCGCTGATCGACCGGGCCGTGGTGCTCCGCGACGGCTGCGTCCTGCACGACGGCCCGCCGCCCGAGGCGGTCGGCCAGCACGCGCTGCCCGGCCACGACCACGTCCACCCGCACGCCCCCGAGGGCGCCGAACCGATCCGCACCGGCCTGCTGAGCTGAGAAGGCGACGACCATGGAAATCCTGAACTACGCCTTCATGCAGCGGGCGCTGCTCGCCGCCGTGCTGGTCGGCATCACCGCCCCGGCCATCGGCATCTACCTGGTCCAGCGCCGCCAGGCCCTCATGGGCGACGGCATCGGCCACGTGGCGATGACCGGCGTCGGCCTCGGCTTCCTGCTCTCCTGGTCCCCCGTGTGGATGGCGACCCTGGTCTCCGTCCTCGGCGCGGTCCTCATGGAGCTGATCCGCTGGTACGGCAAGACCCGCGGCGACATCGCCCTCGCCATGCTCTTCTACGGCGGCATGGCGGGCGGCGTGATGTTCATCAACCTCGCGCCGGGCGGCTCCAACGCCAACCTCACCTCGTACCTCTTCGGCTCGCTGTCGACGGTCTCCGAGTCCGACGTGACCGCGATCTGCCTGCTGGCCGCCTTCGTGGTCCTCGTCACCGTCGGTCTGCGCCGCCAGCTGTTCGCCGTCAGCCAGGACGAGGAGTTCGCCCGGGTCACCGGGCTGCCGGTGCGCGCGCTGAACCTGCTGACGGCCGTCACGGCGGCCGTCACGGTCACCGTCGCGATGCGCGTGGTCGGCCTGCTCCTGGTCTCGGCGCTGATGGTGGTCCCGGTGGCCGCCGCGCAGCAGCTCACCCGCAGCTTCGCCGCCACCTTCGCCATCGCCGTCGCCCTCGGGGTGAGCGTGACGATCGGCGGCACCGTCACGTCGTACTACCAGGACGTGCCGCCCGGCGCGACGATCGTGCTGCTGACCATCGGCGCCTTCATCCTGCTGAGCGTGCTGGCCGCCCCGCTGGCCAGGCGACGCGCGCGGGCACTCGCCGCCGCACAGCCCGCCGCGGATCCGGCGGAGTGCAAGATTCCGGCCACCAGGGGGGCCGCCGACGAGGTCGGCGTCTGACCGCGGGACTGCCGGGCTGGCACAATGGCCCGGCAAGCCGCGAAGACGTGAGGAGGAATCCAGTGACCACCGCTGGACCGCCCGTGAAGGGCCGCGCCACCCGGCAGCGGGCTGCCGTGTCGGCCGCCCTTCAGGAGGTCGAGGAGTTCCGCAGCGCGCAGGAGCTCCACGACATGCTCAAGCACAAGGGCGACGCGGTCGGGCTCACCACGGTCTACCGCACCCTGCAGTCCCTCGCCGACGCCGGCGAGGTCGACGTCCTGCGCACCGCCGAGGGCGAGTCCGTCTACCGGCGCTGCTCCACCGGCGACCATCACCACCACCTGGTCTGCCGCGCCTGCGGCAAGGCCGTCGAGGTGGAGGGCCCCGCCGTCGAGAAATGGGCCGAGGCCATCGCCGCCGAGCACGGCTACGTCAACGTGGCGCACACCGTGGAGATCTTCGGCACCTGCGCCGACTGTGCGGGGGCCTCCGGCGGTTGAGCGGGTGGGGCCCTCGGACTGCGCCCTGGGCCCCCTGTCGGCCTGAACGGCCTCGTCCTCAAGCGCCGGACGGGCTGTTTTGTGCCGCCCGTGGCTTACTGGGTACTGCGGCCTTCCATGGCCAGGAGCTCCTCGTTGGGGATGGCGCCGCCGAAGCGGCGGTCGCGGGAGGCGAACTCCAGGCAGGCCCGCCACAGGTCGCGCCGGTCGAAGTCCGGCCACAGCACGTCCTGGAAGACCATCTCCGCGTACGCGCTCTGCCAGATCAGGTAGTTCGACGTCCGCTGCTCCCCGCTCGGCCGCAGGAACACGTCCACGTCCGGCATGTCCGGGTAGTACAGGTACTTCGCGAGCGTCTTCTCGTTGACCTTGGCCGGGTCGAGCTTCCCGGCCCGCACGTCCTCGGCGAGGGCCTGCGCCGCGTCGGCGATCTCGGCCCGCCCGCCGTAGTTCATGCAGAAGTACAGCGTCAGCCGGTCGTTGTCCTTGGTCTGCTCCTGTGCGACCTGGAGCTCCTTGGCCACCGACTTCCACAGCCGGGGCATCCGCCCCGCCCAGCGCACCCGCACCCCCAGCTCGTCGAGGGTGTCGCGGGACTTGCGGATGAAGTCGCGGTTGAAGTTCATCAGGAAGCGCACCTCCTCCGGCGAGCGCTTCCAGTTCTCGGTGGAGAAGGCGTACAGGGAGATGTTCCCGACGCCGATCTCGATCGCGCCCTGGAGCACGTCCATGACCTGCTCGGCGCCGACCTTGTGCCCCTCGGTGCGCGGCAGCCCGCGCTCCTTGGCCCAGCGGCCGTTGCCGTCCATGACGATCGCCACGTGCTCCGGCACCAGCTCCCCGAGCTTCGGCGGACGCGCGCCGGACGGGTGCGGCTCCGGCGTCCTGTACTCCCGGCGCTGCCGCCCCAGAATCCCGCGTACGGCCATATCGGTTCTCTCCTACTTCTCGACGTACCGCAGGGAGCGCAGTCCCCGCTCAAGGTGCCAGTGCAGGTAGGCGGAGACCAGTCCGCTCCCCTCCCGCACGTACCGCGGCTCGGCCGCGTCCGCCGTGCCCCAGTCCCCCGCGAGCAGCGCCCCGAGCAGTTCCAGGGCCTGCGGCGAGGGTACGACGCTGCCGGGCACCCGGCAGTCGACGCAGACGGAGCCGCCCGAGCCGACCGAGAAGAACCGGTTCGGACCGGGCAGGCCGCACCTCGCGCAGTCCCCGAAGGTCGGGGCGTATCCGTTCACGGCCAGCGAGCGCAGCAGGAACGCGTCCAGCACCAGGTTCGGCGCGTGCTCGCCCCGGGCGAGGGTCCTGAGCCCGCCGACCAGCAGCAGATACTGCTGCACCGCCGGCTCGCCCTCGTGGTCGGTGAACCGCTCGGCCGTCTCCAGCATGGCGGTCCCCGCGGTGTAGCGCGCGTAGTCGGTGACGATCCCGCCACCGTAGGGCGCGATCGTCTCGCTCTGCGTGCACAGCGGCAGCCCGCGCCCGACCAGCTCGCTGCCCTTCGAGAAGAACTGCACGTCCACGTGCGAGAACGGCTCCAGCCGCGCGCCGAACTTCGACTTAGTGCGCCGCACCCCGCGCGCCACGGCGCGTACGCGGCCGTGACCGCGCGTGAGCATGGTGATGATCCGGTCCGCCTCACCCAGCTTCTGGGTGCGCAGCACGATGCCGTCGTCGCGGAACAGACTCATGCCGCCCATTCTCGCGCATCCTTCAAGGCACCTCGCCACGGCTCCGGGCGTTGGTGTACGCGGTCGCCGCACTGAGCCGCTCCGACGCGGTGGCGTGACGTACGTCACCCGGTGCGGCGTCCCACTCCCGTCCCCCGCCGTACGGCCGCAGCTGCACGTACGGTCCCTCGTGGCCCATGACGATCCCGACCCGTCCGCTGCGGACGTCCACGGCGTAGACCCCGACGGGCGGCGTCGTCGTCATCGCAGTACCGCCGCGAGGCGCTGCGCGGTCTCCACGGAACACCGGCCCAATTCGACGAGCGGGCAGGGTGCCTCCCGCGCGAGACTCACCGGGTCGAGCCCGAGTGAGGGCAGAACAATTCCCGCCTCCGCGAGCGCCGCGCGCAATTCTTTCACCGTGTCCTCCGCTCCTTCGACGCAGAGCGCCGAGTGTCGTGCTTCCACCGCTTTCCCTTCCCTTTACGGTTTCACTCTTCGTGTCCCCAGAATGCCGCGACGTGCCTACACTCGGCAGGAGTACGTGCACTACAAGTGCGGTTCAGCACAGGGGGGTTGGTTATGGCCAACGGTTCACGGCAGGCTGCGTGGGAGTTCTTCGGAACGGAACTGAAACGACGGCGGGAAGACGCCGGAATCACCCAAGTAGAGCTGGGGACAAGGGTTTTCGTCTCCGGTGGCTACATCGGCCAGTTCGAACAGGCAATTCGCAAACCCCAGTTGGACGTGGCCCAACGGATCGACGAGGCGCTACAAACCGACGGTATTTTCGAGCGCCTGTGCAGGAAGCTGATTGATGATCCGCGGTATGCGGATTACTTCGCCGGGGTGGTCGAGCTGGAGCGGCTGGCCACGAAGATCTGCGAGTTCGCACCGACGGTCGTGCCGGGCCTGCTCCAGACAGCGGACTACGCCCGCGCGGTCACCATCGCCGCGAACCCCTTCCAGCCGGACTCGTACGTCGACGAGATCGTCGCCGCGCGTTTGGAGCGGTCGCTGATCCTGGCCGACGCTACAAGGCCCGAGTATTGGGTGACGTTGCACGAGAACGTGCTGCGGATCCCGGTGGGCGGCCCGCAGGCGATGGCGGCACAACTGGAGCACGTGGCACGGCTGATGCGGGGGCGCACAGCGCTGGTGACGCAGCCATGACAGGAGATCTGAGGCTCATGGAGTTCGAGGACGCGCCTCCGGTCGCCTATACAGAGACGTCGTTTTCGGGAACCCTGGTGGACACTCCAACCGTGGTGAAGCGGGCGCAGCGCGCATACGATCTCCTCAGGGTCGCCGCGCTGTCGCCGGAGGCGTCCCTGGCCCTGGTCGAATCGGCGGCGGAGGACTTCAGACGATGCGCGAGTACGACCTGACCAACGCCCGCTGGACGAAGAGCAGCTACAGCAACGGCGAGGGTGGCAATTGCGTCGAAGTCGCTGACGGAGTACCCGGCGTCGTACCCCTCCGCGACAGCAAGGTGGCCGGTGGGCCGGTGATCGTCGTCGGGTCGGTGGCCTGGACGGAGTTCGTCCGCACCGTGGGGGCCACTCGCTTCCTTGCCAGTGTCGTGCCTCCGCGACCCGAGTAAAGGGCGCTTCGCGTCGGCTCCGCCGATGGGCCTGCGGCCCACCCTTGACTCGGCTCGCTCCAGCACGAGGAAGAAGCGAGCGAGCGCCCCGGAAAGACGGGTGGCCGAGGCCCGCCGGCCCCTTCGGCCAGCCACCCAGTCCCCGGCACGAGGGCGCACTCCGCCTCGCCTGCACGCCGGGTCGCCTCAGCGTCTGACGGCCGGTGGGCGGTCCCGTCCCGGCACGGGGAACCCTCGGGCAGACCCCCTCTCAAAAACCGAGGACAAAATCGCGAATCTGTCCTCGGTTTTCGGCAGGGGTCCTCCACCTCACCGACAGCCACCCACAAGCCATCCACCGGGCGTTGGCCGCTTAGCCCGCCCAGCGTGCTGGCGCGGCGCAGACGCGCCCTCACCCCCGGGCGAGTGGCAAACCGGCGTAAGGGACGACGTACCCGGGACACCCACCCTCCCCCGGCCGCCCGCACGCTTCTCACCCGTGCTGGAGCAAGCCGGGTCAAGGGTGACCCGAAGGGTCATCGCCGAAGGCGACGCGCAGCGACAGCGGAGCGCCCTTGACGCGGATCGCGGAAGCACGACACTGACCAAGAAGCGGGCGGCCCCACGACCACTCCTCCAACACACGGCACCTCCGGCCTACGACTCACGCCCCCGCCCTCATCGATCTCCCGGACGATGACCAAGACGCCCCCGATCAGCAAGAGTTGTCTCGGCAAAACACAACGGAGGAGGCACACCATGTCGTACCCAGGGCCGCGCTACCTGGGCGAGAAGGGCGAGATCAACGCCGTGTTCAGGCCGGCCGACACCCCGCCGGACATCGTCTCCCCCGGCGGCACGACCACCCACTACCTCGCGAGCCACACCTCCACAGGGGGTGAATTCGGGCTGTACAAGGTGGACATGGGACCCAAGGCACCGGTCAGCGAGACGCACTTCCACCGAGGCATCTCCAAGTCTGTGCGTCACGGTCGGCAGGCTGCACGCCTTCAAGAAGGCGCACTCCCACATCGGCGTCGCCGCCAGCCTCCGCACACGTAAGGCTCCGCATCCGCGTCAGGCAATCGACATCCTCGACGGCAACTCTGAAAGGGCATATCCATCCTGACGACCCTCCTCACACCACGCGATCCCTCACGCAGTCGACAGCCGCTGAAGGCCCATCAGCCGGTGCCTGATGGGCCTTCAGGTTTGCACTCACGACATCTGAAAACTGGGCAACGCTACTGGAGTGTCAATTGCATGCCGAACCCTCCCAGAACACCCAACCATGGACTGCTGGGCATACAGGGATCACGACCCTTGCCGAAGGGTCTCCAGTTCACCAGTCGGGAAGGGAATCCCACCCCACACCTTTGAGTATGCGGACGTGCTACCGCATCGAACCAACACGTCGTCAGCCATGATCACCACGCTGCGAATAAATGCACGAACATCAACCCAACCGCACCATCGCAGACTGCCACCACTCCAGCGGCGGGACTCTGATTCCATGTCCGCGAATTGGACGACCTGCAAGTACGCCTCTTCGTCCGCTCCTGTAAGGAATAGGAAGGTGCCTGCGGGCTCTGCAGGAAGGAACGCTGTCGCCGAGCTCGACCCCAGTCGAAGGTCAACGGCCGCTTGCACTACAGAACCGAGACCATCTCCGACGTACGTGGTGTGCACTTCGATGGTCTCTCGGGGGAACCCTAGAACGAGGTCGGCCGAACCGGTCCGCACCATCTTCCAATGCAAAGTAACTTTTCCCATTGCTATCACCTTGGGTAGGCGGTACGTAGAGATCCGTCTGGATTTAGGATTACTTCGACGCTCGTTTCACCTCGGGACCCAACAGGGTAACCGAAGTCGTGCGTGTGAATTGTTCCGTCGCGAGGGCACCCAGCAGCATCGGGAGTATTTCGCCGCCCTGGCGTCTTCGCAGTATCCTCAATCAACTCTCCAATTTCATCGAGATCTGCATAATTAGAGAAAGTTGTATTTCCAGGCGTCACTCCTGGACTTCCATCTATGTGCTCATCCAGCACATGCTGCCAACCATCTCTGAGGTTGTTCCCCGGGAGTGGACACCGGGTTTCATGCGGCGAGTGACAGCGTATGTGATGTGGTCAGACGCTGTTCGAACTCGACCGGTGTGA
>NZ_JBFBJX010000010.1:0-166059 GCF_040686295.1 Streptomyces sp. NPDC085944
GTTTCGCCCCCGGGGGTGTGGGGGGGGGGCGGGGGTTACCCCCCCCGCGCCCCCCACCCACTTCCGCGTTCGCGTCGCCGACTACAGCGCGCCGAAGCCCACCTTGCGCGGAGCCGGCTCACCGATCTCCACGTAGGCGAGACGGTCGGCCGGCACCAGGACCTTGCGGCCGTGCTCGTCCACGAGGCTCAGCAGCTGCGACTTGCCGGCCAGCGCCTCGCCCACCACGCGCTCGACCTCCTCGGCGCTCTGACCGCTCTCCAGAACGATCTCGCGGGGCGCGTGCTGCACGCCGATCTTGACCTCCACGGCTATGTCCCTCCGACGGTCATCAAGTGCGCGATCTTCCGCGCCGTACCAGCACACATTAGCCCGGTGAGGGGACGTACACGCTGCGCCGGAGAACGCCAGGAGCGAACAGCCGGCGGGAACAGAACCCGTCCCGCGCGCTCAGTGCTGCTCGGTGCCGTGCAGCGGGAAGCCCGCGATGCCCCGCCAGGCCAGCGAGGTCAGCAGCTGGACCGCCTGGTCGCGGGGGACGCTGCGGTCGCTGTGCAGCCAGGAACGCGCCACCACCTGCGCGAGGCCGCCCAGCCCCGACGCCAGCAGCATGGACTCGGCGCGCGAGAGACCGGTGTCCTCGGCGATGACGTCGCAGATCGCCTCGGCGCACTCGTTGGTGACCTTGTCCACGCGCTCGCGCACGGCGGGCTCGTTGGTCAGGTCCGACTCGAAGACCAGGCGGAAGGCGCCGCCGTCGTCCTCGACGTACGCGAAGTACGCGTCCATCGTCGCCCGGACGCGCTGCTTGTTGTCGGAGGTCGACGCGAGCGCGCTGCGCACGGACTGGATCAGCGCCTCGCAGTGCTGGTCCAGCAGGGCGAGGTAGAGGTCGAGCTTGCCGGGGAAGTGCTGGTAGAGCACCGGCTTGCTGACGCCGGCGCGCTCGGCGATGTCGTCCATCGCGGCCGCGTGGTAACCCTGGGCGACGAACACTTCCTGTGCGGCGCCCAGCAACTGGTTGCGTCGGGCTCGGCGGGGAAGGCGTGTGCCCCGCGGGCGTACCGCCTCTGTCTGCTCGATGGCTGTCACGCCGCCTCCCATAGTCGTCCTCGTGCGGTGTGCGCCGCTTCGACATCGTACTTTTCGGTAACCGTGGTGTGGGTGCTGCGAGCGCAGAATTTCACGGACCGGACGGTGGCGAAAGCCGCACAACAGGTTTCAAAAGGACTCAGGCCGGGCAAGGATCGGCCTCCCTTGCTGTCTGACGAGACCGTCCGGCGAGGCCCGTCTCAGCGGTAGTCGTCCTCGTCCTGCGAGACGACCCGGGCCTGCTCGGCCAGGTCGGCCTCGTTGGCGCGGTCCGGCTCGACGCCCGTCAGCGGTTCGTCGCGCTCCTGTCCGACGACCGCCCGCTGCTCGGCCGTGTCGGCGTCCGGTGCCTCCACGTCGCGTTCCTCCGCTTCCGCTGCCTCGTCGTCGAAGGTCTCGGGGTCGGTCGGGTCGACGGTCATCCTGGGCTCCCTTCCTATGAACGTCCCTGGGGTGCAGGGGCCACACGCGGGTGCCCACTTCACGAGCGTAGGAGACACCCGATCCGGACGCCATGCGTCGCCCGGCGTCCGTACCCGTGGTGCCCCGTCCGTGCGCCGTCGCGGCACCACCTGTGACTGCGAACACATGAGCCACTGCGTGATCATCTCGTAACATTGCCACATGTCTTCGACCGAGCCGCCGTCCGTGCCGCCCGTCAACGTGCTGCCGAAGGTCGCGGCCGTCGGGGTCGCGGACGGGGAGCGGCTCAGGTCGGTCCGCCTCCCCGGAATGACCCTGACGGTGCGGTCGAGACCGCCCGCCGGGCAAGGGCTGCCGCCGGCTCTCTACGTCCACGGCCTCGGCGGCTCCTCGCAGAACTGGTCCGCGCTCATGCCGCTGCTGGACGGCGTCGTCGACAGCGAGGCCCTCGACCTGCCCGGTTTCGGCGACTCCCCGCCGCCGGACGACGGCGACTACTCGATCACGGGCCACGCGCGCGCGGTCGTCCGCCATCTCGACGCGGCCGGGCGAGGCCCCGTGCACCTCCTCGGGAACTCGCTCGGCGGCGCCGTCGCGACCCGTGTCGCCGCGGTGCGGCCCGACCTGGTGCGGACGCTGACCCTCGTCTCGCCCGCGCTGCCGGAGATCCGCGTGCAGCGCAGCGCCCTGCCGACGGGCCTGCTGGCGCTGCCGGGGGTGGTCCAGCTGTTCAACCGGCTCACCCGGGAGTGGACGGCTGAGCAGCGGGTCCACGGCGTGAGGGCGCTCTGTTACGGCGACCCGGGGCGGGTGACGCCGGAAGGTTTCCGCGCCGCCGTGGAGGAAATGGAGCGGCGGCTGCGGCAGCCGTACTTCTGGGACGCGATGGCGCGTTCCGCCCGCGGGATCGTCAACGCGTACACGGTGGGCGGCCAGCAAGGACTGTGGCGACAGGCGGAGCGGGTTCTCGCACCCACGCTCCTGGTCTACGGTGGACGCGACCAACTCGTCGGCTATCGCATGGCCCAACGGGCTGCCCGCGCCTTCCGCGCCTCCCGGCTGCTGACCCTGCCGGACGCGGGACACGTGGCGATGATGGAGTACCCGGAGGCCGTGGCCACGGCGTTCCGTGAGCTCCTCGCGGACACCGCGACAGCCGCGACCACCGTGGACGCCGCGGCTGGCTCGGGTGCCGTGGACAGCGGGAATCCGGCGGGTGACGAGAGGACCGACGGGGCCGTCGACGGCGAGCCCGCCAACCAGACCACAGGAGGCTGAGGCGCGACGTGGGACGCCACAGCCGTCGCGGGCCCGCCCCCAGGGCCGACGCCACGGACGACGCCGCAACACGCCGGAACCCGGCCGCGCGGGCCCCTGACTCGCGGCGCCCGGACGGGACGCCGCAGCAGTCGCAGGGGGCGCAGGGGCCCCAAGGAGCCAACGGGTCGCATGAACCGTATGGGCCGAGCGAGCCGTACGGGCCGCACGAGTCCTATGGGCCGCACGAGCCCTATGGGTCCCCTGCGCCCCACGGGGCGCAGGAACCGCATGCGCGGTTTCCCGACGGTACGCCCGCCCGCGGGGTGCCCAGGTACCCCGACGGCACCCCGGCGCAGGGTGTGCCCCGGGTCCGGGGCGGTCACCCCGAGCAGCATGAACCGGGGGGCGGCTGGGGCGAGTTGGGAGGCCGGACCGGTCCGGGGCACGGAACCGGGACGGAACCGCGCGCCGGCGCCGCCCCCGGGTCCTTCGCACCGTCGTCGCCCCGGGGGCCGTCCGTTCCGTCCGCACCCTTCCCGCGGCAGCGGCAGGCGCCCCAGGGCGGGCCGCGGCAGGACTACCTCGACGCCTTCGACGAGGGCGACGACGTCTTCGCGGCCCGCCCCGCGCGTCGTACTCCCGGCGCGCCGCCCGCCGATCCGTACGCCTCCGTCACCGACTGGAGCGCCGCCGACGCGGGCGCCGACGGGCACGGGGACGGCGGTGTCGGCGACGATGCCGACGACCCGTCGCCCACGGGTGGCCCCGCGCCGGCCAAGGGCGCCAAGGGCCGGACCTTCACCGGTATCGCGGCGGCCGCCGTCACCACCGTGCTGGCCGTCGTCGTGGCCGGTCAGGTGGCCGACGGGCCGGACGGGGACGACATGAGCTCCCAGTCCGCCGCCGAACAGGCCCGGGGCGCCCACGACCCCGCGTCACGGGACGACGAACGGCCGACACCCTCCGCGTCCGCCTCCGCGAAGCCGCTGAGGTACGAACAGAAGATGGGCAGGACGTACCCGCTCAGCGCCACGCTCAAGGGCTCGGGGAAGTTCGACGCGATCCCGGGCATCGCCAAGGGGACCGGGAAGGGGCAGAGGTACACCTATCGCGTGGACGTGGAGCAGGGGCTCGGCCTCGACGGCGAACTCTTCGCCGACGCCGTGCAGAAGACGCTCAACGACGACCGGAGCTGGTCCCACAACGGCGCCCGCACCTTCGAGCGCATCGAGTCGGGGCAGCCCGATTTCGTCATCACGCTGGCCAGCCCCGGGACCACCGCCGTGTGGTGCGCCAAGTCCGGCCTGGACACCACCGAGGACAACGTGTCCTGCGACTCGGCCGCCACCGAACGGGTGATGATCAACGCCTACCGTTGGGCGCAGGGTGCCGAACCCTACGGTGACGCGATCTACGCGTACCGCCAGATGCTGATCAATCACGAGGTCGGTCACCGCATCGGGTTCAACCATGTCACCTGCGACAAGGACGGCGAACTCGCCCCGGTCATGCAGCAGCAGACGAAGTTCATCGACCACGACGGAATCGACTGCCGCCCGAACCCCTGGGCCTTTCCGAACAGTTGACCTGCCAGGTCGGGCCTGGGCATCACGCCTGGTGACCGACTGATCTCTTAGCGCGACCGAACGCGTGTCGCACGGGAAAGTTACGACCGTTCACCCCTTTTGGTGGCGCGATGGACAACCGTCCATCGCGCCACCTCCTTGTCCGCATACGTTCGTCCCGCTGCGAGCCGCCGGGCCAACGGCGGCTCCCTGAACGGGAGATCGGGGGTGCGCGCGTGCGCATCGGACTGCTTACGGAGGGTGGCTATCCGTATGTGAGCGGTGAGACCGGGCTCTGGTGCGACCGGCTCGTGCGCGGACTGGAGCAGCACGAGTTCGACGTCTACGCCCTCAGCCGCAGTGAGCGGGTGGAGGCCGAGGGATGGGTTCCGTTGCCGACGCAGGTCGGCCGGGTGCGCACCGCTGCGTTGTGGGAGGCCGTGGACGACGGAATCGTCCACGGACGGCGCGCGCGTCGGCGCTTCGCCGAGTCCTACGGCGAGCTGGCCATGGCTCTGTGCAACGGCGTCCCCGGTGACCCGTCCGCAGGTCTGTCCGGGGACCCGGGCGCCCGCCTGTCCGGAGTCCCGGGCGCCCGCCTGGGCGGAGGCCGGGGCGCCCGCCTGGGCGGAGGCCGGGGCGATGGTCCGGGCGGGGAGTCGGCGGCGGCGTCGGAAGGCCGGTCGGCCCTTGAGGCGGACCGTTTCGCCAGTGCGCTGTACGGCCTCGCCGAACTCGCCCGCGACGAGGGCGGACTGCCCGCCGCACTCCGCTCGGAGACCGCCGTACGCGCCCTGGAGCGCGCCTGTCGCGCGCCCGGCGCCCACCGCTCGGCACGCGAGGCGCGCGTTCCCGACCTGCTGACCGTCGCGGCCCGCCTCGAACGCGCCCTGCGCCCCCTGTCGCTGGACTGGTACGAGGACGACGACCTCGGCTCGGTGGACCTGTGCCACGCGACCTCCGGCGGCACGGCCGCCCTGCCCGGCCTGCTCGCCCGGCACTTCTGCGACGTCCCCCTGCTCGTGACCGAGTACGGCGTGCGGCTGCGGACGCACTACCTGACGGAACCCGATTCCTCGCCCGCGATACGGGCCCTGCTCGCCGCCTTCCACGGTCGGCTGGCCGCCGAGACCTACCGCCGCGCGGCCGCGATCACCCCCGGCAACACGCACGCACGCCGCTGGCAGGAGCGCTGCGGGGCCGACCGCGCCAAGCTCCGCACGGTCCACCCGGGCATGGACGCGACCCCCTTCGCGGAGGCCGCCGAGTTCCCGGAGTGCGCCGACCCGCAGACCCTCGTCTGGGTCGGACGCGTCGAGCCGGCCAAGGACCTGGTCTCGCTGCTGCACGCCTTCGCGGCGGTCCGCAGGGCGGAGACCGCGGCGCGCCTCAGGATCGTCGGCACCCCCTCCGGGCCGGAAGGCGCCGCCTATCTCGCCCACTGCAAGGGGCTGGCCGCGCAGCTCTTCCCCGACGAGGCCGACGGCCCGCACGCGGTCGGGCGCAACCCGGTCTCCTTCGAGGAGATCGGCGCACCCGAGCTGCCGTCCCGTGCCCACGCGTACGCCGCGGGCGCCCTGGTGGTGCTCTCCAGCGTCGTCGAAGGGTTTCCGACCGGGCTCGTCGAGGCCATGTTCTGCGGCCGTGCGACGGTGTCGACGGACGTCGGCGCGGTGGTGGAGGCCATCGGTGGCACCGGACTCGTCGTGCCCCCGCGCAACCCGCGGGCGCTCGCCGAGGCCTGTGTCGCGCTGTTGCGCGACCCCGAGCGCCGGGAACGACTGGGCGCCGCCGCGCGTGCCCGCGCACTGGAGCTGTTCACCGTCGAGCAGAATGTCGCGGCATTTCACGGCATTTACCTGGAGATCCTCTCGCGTACCCCGGTACGCCGAGTCGTCCTCGACGACACCGGCGAGCCCCTGCCCTTCGGCGTCCCCGCCGAGGCCCACGTCCCCGGCCGCTGGAGCGCCCCCGTGGCCCGTGTCGCGGCCGGGGGCGGTCCCGGTGAGCCCCGGAGCGGCCCTCCGGGCTGGGCCACGGACGGCCCGGTCCGCGCCACGGCCCCGGTGCCGGCGCCCGAGGGGGCGGCCCGATGAGCGGCATCGGCCGCTCCGCCGCGGACCCCGTCAGGGGGCTGCTGCACCGGCACCGCGACCTGTGCGAACGCGCCGTGGACCCGCTGGAGATCGCGGCGGGTCTGGAGGCGCACGGCGTCACCGACCGCACCGCCGCGCGCTTCCGCCACCGGGATGTCTTCTCCCTCGCCGAGGAGATGTACGCCCGTGTCCCGCGCGACGGCGACACCCCGGCCCGCACCGAGGACGTACCGGCGCCCCGGCCGGGCGGGCCACGCGCCGCCGGGGTCGTCCTCGCCGTGCTGCCCGGCGTGGTGTGCGCCGCCGCCGTGGCCGGCCTGCGCCTCAGCGACGGCAGACCGCGCCTGATCGCCGCCGCCGTCGGCGTCCTCGCGGTGGCCCTGGCCCTCGGTGCGGCACTGCGGCGCGGGCCGCTGAGTTCCGCGACGCGCAGCACCAGCGCCTGGACCTGCTGGCTCGTCGGCTATGCCCTCCTCGGCGACGGACTTCTCCGCAACGTCGCCACCGGCGGACCCGACGGCCTCCCCGACGGCTCCGCCGCCGGCCCGTGGCCCGTCACCGTCGTTCCCGTCCTGGCCCTTGCGCTGTCCTACGCGCCCGCGGTCGGATGTGCCCACCTCTTCGGCAGCGGTGCCCGCCGCAAGTTGTCCACGAGCCGGGGCCTGGCCGACTTCTCCGCCTCCGTACGGCCCCTGCTGCTCGGCACGTTCGTCCTGTACACGGGGGCCCTCGCGGCGCTGCTCGCGCTGACCGGCGCCGTGCTCGGCGAGCCCGCCGCCCATCCGCAGGGCCTCACTCTGGGCGCCCTGCTGCTGCTCGCCCGGCTGCTCACCGTGCACGGTCACATCCACGCCGCCACGCTCGTCCTCACCGCCACGGCCACCGCCGAGGCGGCCGCCCTGGCCACACTCTTCGCCGGCCGCCTTCCCGGCTTCGGCTTCCTGAGCGCCCCCGTGGAGGCGCTGGTCGCCGCCTGGGGCCCCGCCGGCGTCCCGACGGCCGCCTGCGGGATCGGCGCCCTGGCCCTGCTGGTCCACGCATCCCGTCGGCTGACCAGGGCCTCGGCCCACGCGCCCACGGGGCGAACGCCGTGAGCGTGCGCACGGACAGCCACGCCCACGTCCTCGAAACCCTCGTATCACCCCTTGAAGGAGCCCCCAGATGACCACCTCCCGACCCGACGCCTCGGCACCGGGAGCCGCCCGATGAGAGTTCTGCTGATCGGAGCCAACGGCTACATCGGCCGCTTCGTCGCCGACCGTCTCCTCGCGGACCCCGCTGTCCAGCTCACCGCGCTCGGCCGCGGTGACGACGCCGACGTCCGTTTCGACCTCGCCACCGGCAGCCCCGGCGCCCTCACGCGGTTCCTCGACGCGGTCCACCCCGGAGTGGTCGTCAACTGCGCGGGCACCACCCGGGGCGGGGCCCGCGAACTCACCCGGCACAACACCGTCGCCGTCGCGACCGTGTGCGAGGCCCTGCGCCGCAGCGGCTGCGGCGCTCGCCTGGTGCAGGTCGGCTGCAGCGCGGAGTACGGCCCCAGCCAGCCCGGCTCCTCCACCGCGGAGGACGCCGTGCCCCGCCCGGGCGGCCCCTACGGCGTCAGCAAGCTCGCCGCGACCGAACTCGTCCTCGGCTCCGGCCTGGACGCGGTGGTCCTCCGGGTCTTCTCGCCCGCGGGGCCCGGCACGCCCGCCGGCTCTCCACTGGGCCGCCTCGCCGAGGCCATGCGGCGTGCGATGCAGTCCGGCGACGGGGAACTGCGCCTCGGCGGCCTCGGCGCCCAACGCGACTTCATCGACGTCCGCGACGTCGCCCGCGCGGTGCACGCCGCCTCGCTCTCCGCCGCCCAGGGCGTCATCAACATCGGCTCCGGCCGAGCCGTCCGCCTGCGCGACGCCGCCGCCACCCTCGCCCGGGTCGCCGGCTACGGCGGCGCCCTGCACGAACTCGACGGACCCCCCGGTGCCCTGCGGCCCACCATCGGCCACCCCCGCGCCGAATCCGTCGGCCACCGCGTGGACGCCCTCGGGCACCATCGGGCCGACGCCCTCGGCCACCACCGCCCGGACCCTCTCGGGGGTCGCGGCGAGCGCAGCGACCCCGAACACGCGGCACCGGCCCCCCACCCGTACCCCGACGGCTGCGGCAGCTGGCAGCAGGCCGATGTGCGCACCGCACGCGACCGGCTCGGCTGGCGGCCCCGAATCGCTCTCGAAGAGTCCCTCGCCGACATCTGGATGGAGGCGGCATGCCGCATCTGACCAGCACCAACACCGGTACCACCGGCAGTGCGAGAACAGGCGTCGCGAACACCGGCGTCCGCACCGGGTTCGGTGTGCCGGGACTGGCCCACCCCCTCGTCGCCCCCGACGAGTGGGCCGGCCTCACCCGCCCGGGCACCCCGCTGCACTGGGTCGTCCTCAACGTCGCCGACGGGCCCGGCGCCCACCCCGACCCGCGCTGCCTGGAGGCCACCGGCCGCCTGCGCAACGCGGGCGTACGCGTCCTCGGCCATCTCGACGCCGCATACGGAGCCCGCAGCCTCGGCGAACAGATCTCCGACGCCCGCCGGTATCTCGACTGGTACCAGGTCGACGGCTTCCTCCTCGACCGCTGCCCGTCGGAACGCGCCGCCCTCCCCGAGGTCCGCCGCACGGTGAACACTCTCCGGGCGATCCGTGACGATGCCCACATCGTGCTCGGTCACGGGACCCACCCCTACCCCGGCTACGCCGAGAACGCCGACCAGCTCGTCACCTTCTCCGGAACCTGGGCCGACTACCGCTGGTCCCAGGCGGCCGAGTGGAGCGCGGACTATCCGCCCGACCGCTTCTGCCACTTGGTCCACGGGGTGCCCCGCGGGCACCTGGAGGAAGCGCTGCGCATCGCCCGCTGGCAGGGAGCCGCGACGATCTACTTCACCGACCGCACGGACTGCGGCAGTCGCGCGGACCTCTGGGACACGATGCCCGGCTACTGGGACGAAATCGTCTCGCGAGTCGGGACGGGTGTCTCGGAATGAAAAAGGCCGTGGCAGTGTTACAGGCGGAACAACCGTAATTACTGACCGATCAACGGAGTCCCCGTGTCGCTGCCACCCCTGGTCGAGCCGGCTGCCGAGCTCACCGTAGACGAGGTCCGCAGGTACTCCCGCCACCTGATCATCCCGGATGTGGGGATGGACGGGCAGAAGCGGCTGAAGAACGCCAAGGTGCTCGCCGTGGGAGCGGGCGGCCTCGGCTCGCCGACCCTGATGTACCTGGCGGCAGCCGGTGTCGGCACGCTCGGCATCATCGAGTTCGACGAGGTCGACGAGTCGAACCTGCAGCGTCAGGTCATCCACAGCCAGGCCGACATCGGCCGGCCCAAGGCCGAGTCCGCCCGCGACACCATCAAGGGCATCAATCCGCTGGTGGACGTGGTCCTTCACCAGGAGCGGCTCGAGGCCGACAACGTGATGGACATTTTCAGCCAGTACGACCTGATCGTCGACGGTACGGACAACTTCGCGACCCGCTACCTGGTCAACGACGCCTGCGTGCTGCTGAACAAGCCCTACGTCTGGGGCTCGATCTACCGCTTCGACGGCCAGGCCTCCGTCTTCTGGTCCGAGCACGGGCCCTGCTACCGCTGCCTGTACCCGGAGCCCCCGCCCCCCGGCATGGTCCCCTCCTGCGCCGAGGGCGGCGTGCTGGGCGTGCTGTGCGCGTCCATCGGGTCCATCCAGACCAACGAGGCCATCAAGCTCCTCGCGGGCATCGGCGAGCCGCTGGTCGGTCGCCTCATGATCTACGACGCCCTGGAGATGACCTACCGCCAGGTCAAGGTCCGCAAGGACCCCAACTGCGCGGTCTGCGGCGAGAACCCGACCGTCACCGAGCTCATCGACTACGAGGCCTTCTGCGGCGTCGTGTCCGAGGAGGCCCAGGCGGCGGCCGCCGACTCCACGATCACTCCCAAGCAGCTCAAGGAGTGGATCGACGACGGCGAGAACATCGAGCTCATCGACGTCCGTGAGCCGAACGAGTTCGAGATCGTCTCCATCCCGGGCGCCCGGCTGATCCCGAAGAACGAGTTCCTCATGGGCTCCGCCCTCGAGAGCCTTCCGCAGGACAAGAAGATTGTCTTGAACTGCAAGACGGGTGTCCGCAGTGCGGAAGTCCTCGCGGTCCTCAAGTCCGCCGGCTTCTCGGACGCCGTCCACGTCGGCGGCGGCGTGATCGGCTGGGTCAACCAGATCGAGCCGGAGAAGCCCGTCTACTGACCGGCTACCGGATCCGCTTCCCGGACGGCGGGGGTTTCGCGCACCGCAGGTGCCCGAAGCCCCCGCCGCCGTCATGAGCAGACTTTGCCGTCCTTCGGCACCGTCCCCTTCAACAGGTAGGCGTCCACCGTCGAGTCGACACAGTCGCTCCCGCTGCCGTACGCGCCGTGGCCCTCGCCCTCCAAGGTCAGCACCACGCCGACGTCCTCGCCCAGCTCGTCCGCCATCCGCCGGGCGCCCTCGTAGGGCGTGGCCGGGTCGCCCGTGTTGCCGACCACCAGGATCGGGGCCGCGCCGGGCGCGCTCACTTCCGGGGTCGCGTGCTGACCGGCCACCGGCCAGTCGTGGCACCATCCGGCCGTGTCCCAGCCGAGGAAGGCGCCGAAGACCGGCGAGACCTCCTCGAATTTCGGCAGCAGCTTCTTCGTCTCCTTCACGGTCGGCCGCTGCTTGTCGTCCAGGCACGATATGACCCGCTGCGAGTGGGTCGTCGTGCCGTAGCGCCCCGAGGGATCGCGCTCGTTGTAGCCGTCGGCGAGCGCCAGCAGCTCGGAGCCGTCGCCCTTCTCGGCCGCCTCCAGCGCACTGGTCAGCGCCGGCCAGCCGCTCTGGCTGTACAGCGGCAGCACGATGCCGGTGAGCGCGAGCGTCTGGGTCAGCTCGCGCCCCGGCGAGGAGGTGGACAGCGGCTCCGCGTCCAGCCGCTTCAGCAGGTCGGCGATCTTTTGCGATCCCTGCTCGGGCTCCTGGCCGGTCGACTTCAGGTAGTCGTCCAATGCGCGCTGGAAGCCCCTGGCCTGGTTCTCGGCGTGGCCCATCGTGTCGGCGCTCGGATCCACCACGGCGTCGAGGATCACGCGTCCCACGTGCTTGGGGAACAGGTGGGCGTAGACGCCGCCGAGTTCGGTGCCGTAGGAGATGCCGAAGTAGTGCATCTTCTCGTCGCCCAGGACGTGGCGCATCAGGTCCATGTCGCGGGCGGTGTCCGTGGTCGAGACGTGCTCCATGAGCTGGCCGGCGGCCTTCTCGCAGCCTTTGCCGAAGGCGGCGGCGTCCTTCAGATACGCCTGCTCCTCGGACGGGGTGTCCGGCGTGGAGTCCACCGACTCGGCGGCCTCGATCGCCTCGTCGGAGCGGCAGCGGACGCCCTCGCTGGCCGCCACTCCGCGCGGGTCCCAGCTCACCAGGTCGTACCGCTCGTGCAGAGAGGAGATGGTGTCGGCGTAGGACGGCATCATCGAGACGCCGGAGCCCCCTGGGCCGCCGAAGTTGAACAGCAGGGAGCCGATGCGGTCGCCCCCGCTCGCCCTGGACCGGATCAGCGCGAGATCGATCGTCTCGCCATCCGGATCGGACCAGTCCAGCGGCGCCTTGAGGGTGGCGCACCGCCAGTCGCCGTCCGGGGCCGGTGCGTCGTCGGTGCCCTTGCAGCGGGCCCAGTCCAGCGTCTGGGACGCCAGCGTCTTCGGCACCCCGGACGGCGCCGCCGCCGTGGGTCCCGCGCTGCTCCTGCCCCCGTCGTCCTTGTCCTCGTCGGACGAACCGGCGCCGCAGCCCGCTGTCAGCAGTGCCGCTGCGGCCGTCAGAGCCGTCCACCTCGTGAGACGCACCATGTCCCCTCCCCCCTTGCAAGCCGTCCGCACCGTGCGGCGGACGGCATCGATGCCATGGTAGGTGGAGCGCGCAGCGTCCGCCGAAGCCTGTGGACAACGTTCTGACCTGCCACTTCGCCGATGCGCTGCCGCCGTCCGCGGTCAGGAGCACACGGTCCCGGCCGCCGGCACCTTGCCGTCGAGCAGATAGCCGTGCACCGCATCCTGCACGCACCGGTTCTTGCTGTCGTAGGCTCCGTGGCCCTGGCCCTTGTAGGTCAGTTCCACGCCGACGCCCTTGCCCAGCGCGTCCACCATCCGGCCGGCGCCCTCGTAGGGCGTCGCGGGGTCGCCGGTGTTGCCGATCACCAGGATCGGTGGCGCACCGGCCGCGCCGACGTCCGGATGGTCGGCGGCTCCGGCGACCGGCCAGTCGGTGCAGCTGAGCATGGACCAGGCGAGGTAGTCGCCGAACAGCGGGGACGCGTCCCGGAACTCGGGCAGCTTGCGTTCCACGTACGCGGTGTCGTACCGCGGCTTGTCGTCGGCGCAGTTGATGGCGACGTTGGCCGCGCTGATGTTGCTGTACTGGCCGTCCTCGTTGCGCCCGTTCAAGGCGTCCGAAAGGACCATGAGGACCCGCCCGTCCCCGTCGTAGGCCTGCTCAAGGCCCTCGGTGAGGTACTCCCAGAAGTCCTTCGAATACAGCGCCTGCGCGATGCCGCCGGTCGCGGCGGTCTCGGTGAGTTCGCGGGGGAAGACACCCGGGATCGGCTTGCGGTCGAGGTCCTTCAGCAGCCGTGCGATGCGTGCCTCGACGTCGTCCGCCGTGTCCCCGATGGGGCAGTCCTCGGTCTTCGACACACAGTCCTCGGCGAAGTTGTCGAGCGCCAGCTGGAACCCCTTCGCCTGGCCCAGCGAACTCTGCTCCGCCGTCTGCGTCGGGTCGACCACCGCGTCGAAGACGGCACGGCCCACCTGCTTGGGGAACAGGTGGGCGTAGACGCCGCCGAGTTCGGTGCCGTAGGAGATGCCGAAGTAGTACAGCTTCTCGTCGCCGAGTACCTGGCGCATCAGGTCCATGTCGCGGGCGGCGTCCGTCGTGCGCACATGCGGAAGGATCTTCTTCGAGTTCTTCTCGCAGGCGGCGTTGAACTTCTCCGTGTTGTCCACCAACTCCGTGCGCTCGGCCCGGTCGTCGGGGGTGGCGTCCTGCTGGAAGTAGGTGTCGAGCTGCTTGTCGTCCAGGCACTCCACGGGGTCGCTGCGGCCGACACCGCGCGGATCGAAGCTGACCAGGTCGTAGCGGGTGCGCAGTTTCGCGTAGTCCTGGCCGAACGCGGGCAGTGTGGTGACGCCCGATCCACCCGGCCCGCCGAAGTTGAAGACGAGCGAGCCGATCCGCCGGTCCGCCTCGCCGTCGGCCCTGGCCCGGATCAGCGCGAGGCCGATCGTGTCGCCCTCGGGATCGTCCCAGTCGAGCGGCGCCCTCATGGTGGCGCACTGCCACGCGTCGCCGTCCGGCAGCGGGGACGGGGCGGCGCCGCCACCCTCGGCCTCCGACGGTGCCGGGCAGTCCTTCCAGTCGAGCTTCTGGCCCGCCAGGTCCCCGTCGTCCTCCTGGGCTCCTCCGCCGCAGCCCGCCAGCAGGACGGACAGCGTGACGGCGGTGGCGGTCAGGGCGGCGGCGCGCAGCCGGGGGGGAATCGGCATGCGTCCATCGTGCGGTCGCGCGGGAGCACACGCTCGGGACCAGGGCCGTACGAGGGACGCACGACGTCGGATTGAGGAGACGAGCGGACGGGAGGAGGGGCGACGAGCCGGACGAGCGCACCTCTGGCCGGTCAGAGCGCCTCTTTGCGCGTGAGGTGGTTGAAGAACAGCCAGCCCGGCAGTACCGGCAGCCACAGGGTGAGCAGCCGGTAGAGCAGCACCGCGGGCGCGGCCACCTCCTTGGGGAGGCCGACGGCGATCAGACCGACCGTCAGCGTCGCCTCCACCGCGCCCACACCTCCCGGCGTCGGCGCGGCGGATCCCAGCGCGTTGCCCGCGAGGAAGACGACCGCGACGCTCGCCAGACTGATCGACGAGGAGTCGTCGCCGAAGGCGCGGATCGAGGCGTCCAGGCACATCACGAAGCAGGCGGTGAGCAGCAGCATGCCGCCGATGCCGGTGATCAGCTTCTGCGGTCGCTGCAGCACGTCCAGCATGCGCGGCACGACCCCGGCGAAAAGCGACCGCACGCGCGTGACGACGAATTTGCGCAGGAACGGCACGGACGTCACCACGAGTACCAGCACCGCCACGGTCAGCAGGCCCGCGATGACCGTCCGGGACGGCGACAGCGACGGCGTCTTCTCGGTACCGGTCAGATAGCCGAAGGACAGCAGCATCAGGATGTGGCAGCCGAGCCCGAACAGCTGGGACGCGCCGACACTCGCCACCGCGAGCCCGGGGCGCACGCCCGCACGCTGCAGGAAGCGGGTGTTCAGGGCGACGCCTCCGACCGCCGCGGGAGCGACGATCTTCACGAACGACCCGGCGACCTGCGCGGCCACGGTGCGCAGGAAAGGCACTCTCTCGGGTACGAAGCCCAGCAGTGCCATCGCCGCCGCGACGTAACTCGCCGCCGAGAAGAGCACGGCCGCGGCCACCCAGCCCCACTGGGCGTTCGAGACCAGAGGGCCGAACTCGATGTGCGTGAGCTGCGTCAGCAGGAAGTAGGCGCCGATCGCGCCGGCGATGAAGCTGATCAGCGTGCGCGGCCGTACCCGCTCCAGGCGGGCCGGTTCGACGGGGGCCTGCGGCCTGATGCGCAGCACCGCGTGGCGGATCAGGGTGAGCAGATCCTCCTCGCGCGCCTCCTCGATGGCCTCGTCCACGGCCCGCTTCTCGGCCCGCTGCTCGGCGCGTACGGCCTTCTTGTCCGGCTTGATGGCCTGACGCGACTTGTCGGTCTGCCCCGACGCGGGGCCCGCGGCGTCGTCGGCCGCCTCCGCGCGGGCCAGCTTGGCCTGGCGGGACGACTCCAGGACCGCCTCACGCTCGCGCTGGGCCCGTTCCCGCGCCAGCCTGCGCAGGGTCGCCCGCGTGGAACGGCTGAGCGCGATGGGCTGGAGCATGGGCAGGCAGTCCGCCACGGTGTCGGGACCGAGCACCCCCACCGCCGACGCGACCGCCCGTTCGGCACCGACCCGCAGGCCGAGCGTCACCAGGAGCTGGGAGACGTCCATCCGCAGCAGCAGGTCGCCGGCGGCGATCTCGCCGATGCGCAGATCGGTGAGGATCACCGTGCCGGAACGATCCACCAGGATCGCGTCGCCCACCAGCCTGCGGTGCGCGATGCGCCGGGACTGCAGGGCCCGTACCTGCTCCCAGGTGTCGCGCAGCAGGTCGTCGGTGATCTCCTCGTCCGCCAGCGAGTCCAGGGAGCGCCCGCCGGTGTGCTCGTAGACCAGCATCACGGCGTCGGGACCCAGCTCCGACGTCGCGATCAGCTTGGGGGCGTTGGCACCGGCCGCGATGGCCGCGTAGGCGAGCAGCGCCTCCTGCTCCAGGGCCTGACGCAGGGAGGGAAGGCTGCTGCGGGTGGCGAAACCGCGCAGGGTCAGATTGCGCCACGCCCGGTAGAAGAAGCCCTGCGCCTGCTGTTCCCGGTCGACCACCGTCACGTCGAGCGGCCGGCCGTCCTCCAGGGTGACGAAATAGCGGCGGCCGCGGTCACCGGTCTCGATGCCGTCCGACGGCGCCTCCTGCCGGGCGGCGGTCACCGGCCGGAAGCCGACGTGCCGCAGGCCCGCCATCAGCGTCCGTCCGGTGGGGCGGACGTTGGGGGAGCCGACGGCGTACAGGGTGCCGTAGGCGACGGTCCAGCCGATGAGGACGGTCAGGATGATCGAGAACGGCGTCGTGTACCCGGTGACGAGCATCGAGAAGGCGTCGAGGAGCAGCACGATCCACAGCACCGCGCGCCAGCGGGGTCTGCGGGACATGCCGACCGCCGTCATGTACGCGATGACCGGGGCCAGGTAGCCGTGCACGGGGTCGGTCAGCGCGTGGATGTCGCCCGGCGACGGCTGGGTGAGCGCCTCCTGGATCGAGCCGGGGGCGGCCCTGGCGACCCACAGGTCGGTGGCGAGGGTCACTCCGTGCGCGAGAACCGCCGCCAGCACGCCGTCGGCGATCCGCAGCCCGTCCCGTTTGATCAGCCGCTCGATCGCGAACGCGACCGGCACCAGGAGGATCGCGATGCTGGAGGCCAGCCCCGCGATCTTGATGAGCAGGTCGGGAGCCTGCCCGGTGCCCTTGTTGATGTCCTGTTCGAGGCCGGAGGTGGTGCCGTGCGCGAAGGCGGCGATGGCGAGGAGCACGGCGACGGCGAGCACGCCCACCAGGAGGCGTACCAGGTCGGAGGGGCGGTGCACGCGCGCGGGGAGCAGCGGCTCGTCGCCCTCGACCTCGTCGATGTGGGCCACGTCCTCGGGGTCGGCGGCCGTCGCCGACGGGCCTTCGGCCGCCCGCTGGTCGGCCTTCCCGCCGTCCGCGTCCGCGGTGTCCCGGCGCGACGAAGAGTCAGAGGTGCCCTCGGCGTCCTCGGGGTGCACACCCTGCTGTTTCATCGCCTCTTCTTGCTCTCGTATCACTGGTCACCGCCCGCACGATGGTGGCATGCCGCGTCGGCCTCGGCAGGCATCAGGGTGCCCGTGCGGGCCGCACAGTCTGCCCGAAGCGCCGCCTCCGGGCGAGGGACGCGGGCCCTCGGGAGCGCGTCGCGTTGTCCGCGGAGTGCGGCACCATGGGGCGGATGAGTGAGCAGAGGCTTCCGGACGGCGTCCGTCCGGAGAACGCGGACGCGCTGCCCGAGTACGCCGAGCGGGTCCTCGACGTGACCGAACTGATCCCGCCGGGCCGTGTCATGACCTACGGAGACGTGGCCGAGTACCTGGAGGAGGGGGGACCCCGCCAGGTCGGCCGGGTGATGTCCCTCTACGGCGGAGGGGTCCCCTGGTGGCGTGTCGTCCGGGCGGACGGAGTCCTGCTCGCGGGGCACGAGCTGGAGGCGATCGACCGCTACCGCGCGGAGGGCACGCCCCTGAAGGAGGCGAGCAGGGCCGCCGAGGGGCACCTGCCACGCCTCGACCTGAAGCGGGCGCGGTGGGACGGCGGCACGAGCGTCCAAGGGCACGGGGGACGTGCACCGGGGAACAGCGGACGCGCACAGGGTCACACCTGACAGCTTCCGCCATGCGACCGGCCGGTGTGTGACCTGTGATCCGTACGAGGTAAGGCGAGCGCTTCGGGCATGTCCGTGGCATGACGTACGTTCGTGGGACAGGAGACGTCCGTGCCGCGAGTGACGAGAGGGAAGAAGGGGAAGCGCTGCTTCCGCCTCTTCCGTCGGCGTAGCGTCGGCCGCACGCGTCCCCCTCATCCCGCGGCCACCGCCCCGCCCGCGGCGCGGACGGCCCACCAGCACACCCACCAGGACCGGCGAACCACGTGAGCTCCTCTTCCTCCAGCGGACACCCGCCGCACCCCCAGGTGCGGCGGGGGAGCCGTGGCGCTTACCGACTGGTGCGTACCCCGCCGACGCGCATGGACCCCCCTCGTCTGGACGCCGCACAACGCGCCGTGGTTGACCACCGGGCCGGACCGCTGCTCGTCCTGGCGGGGCCGGGCACCGGCAAGACCACCACCCTGGTCGAGTCGGTGGCCGACCGGGTCGCCGAGGGCGGCGACCCGGAGCGCATCCTGGTGCTGACCTTCAGCCGCAAGGCTGCCGTCGAACTGCGCGACCGGATGGCAGTGCGCATCGGCGCCGCGCGGGCCCCCCGGGCGACGACCTTTCACTCCTTCGGCTACGCCCTGGTCCGCGCCCACCAGAACAACGACCTGTTCGTGGAACCCCTGCGACTGCTCTCCGGCCCGGAGCAGGACGTGACGGTGCGCGAGCTGCTCGCCGGGCAGGCCGACCTGGAGCGGCTCGGGCTCGCCCATGTGCGCTGGCCCGACGAACTGCGCGCCTGCCTGACCACCCGCGGTTTCGCCGACGAGGTCCGCGCGGTGCTCGCCCGCAGCCGCGAACTGGGACTGGGCCCGGACGCGCTCGGGGCCTTCGCCCGGCGCATCGGCCGCCCCGACTGGCGCGCCGCCGCCGTCTTCCTCGCCGAGTACCTCGACGTGCTCGACCTGCAGGGCGTGCTCGACTACGCGGAACTGGTCCACCGCGCGGTGCTTCTCGCCCGCCGTCCCGAGGTGGCCGCGCGCCTGACCGCCCAGTACGACGCGGTGTACGTCGACGAGTACCAGGACACCGACCCGGCCCAGGTCAGGCTGCTGCACGCCCTGGCGGGCGGCGGGCGCACCCTCGTCGCCTTCGGCGACCCCGACCAGTCGATCTACGCCTTCCGGGGTGCCGACGTGAACGGCATCCTGAACTTCCCGACCGCCTTCCCGCGCGCGGACGGCAGCCCGGCGCCGGTCGCGGTGCTGCGTACCTCGCGCCGGTCCGGGGCCGCCCTGCTGGCCGCCACCCGGCTCCTGACCCAGCGCATGCCGCTGACCCGCCTCCCCGCCGACAAGGTCCGCGCCCACCGCGAGCTGACCCCGGTACGGGACGGTGGGCGCGTCGAGGCGTACACGTACCCGACGTCCGGCACCGAGCTGGACAACATCGCCGACATCCTGCGCCGGGCGCACCTGGAGGACGGCGTTCCGTGGCGGGACATGGCCGTCCTGGTGCGCGCCGGCGCACGCACCATCCCCACGCTCCGCCGCGCCCTCACCGCGGCCGGCGTCCCCCTGGACATCGACGGCGACGACCTTCCGCTGCGCCACGAACCCGCGGTGGCACCCCTGCTGACTGCGCTGCGAGCCGTGGCGGAGGCGGAGTCGGGGTCGGGGACCGGATCGGGGGAGCAGCCCGGGGCGGGCGCGGGCTCGGCGGGGGACGTGCTGCCCGACCCGGTCACGGGCACGCGCGACCTCGGCGAGGCCGCGCCCGCGGACCATGCCGCCGGCGCGACGGGTGCGACGGGTGTGGACGTACCGGGCGGGACGGGTGTGGACGTACCGGGCGGGACGGGTGTGGACGCATCGGGCGGGACGGGTGCGGACGTACTGGGCGGGACGGACGCCGATGCCGCCCCCGACCCGGCGCCGAAGCCCGAATCCGTACCGGTCCCCGCCTCCCACACCGACGCCGGCACGGAGGCCAAGCCCCCGCGCGGTGAACGCGAACACCGCGCGGACGATCCGTGCTGGCTCCCCACCGAGACCGCCCTCACCCTGCTCACCTCGCCCCTCGCCGGCATGGACGCCGCGGACCTGCGCCGCCTCGGCCGTGCCCTGCGCGACGAGCAGCGCGCCGCCGGCACCCCGCTGCCGCCGCCCTCGGACGAACTGCTCGCCCGGGCGCTGGCCGAGCCGGAGCGGCTCGCCGTGCACGACCCCGCGTACGCGCGCGGTGCCCAGCGGCTCGGCGCTCTGCTCCGCAGGGCACGCGAGCGCCTGGCGGGAGGCGGCAGCGCCGAGGAGGCGCTGTGGGACCTGTGGAACGGCACCCCGTGGCCCAGCCGCCTGGAACGCTCCGCCCGGCGCGGCGGCGCGGCCGGACGCAACGCCGACCGAGACCTGGACGCCGTGTGCGCGCTGTTCGCGACGGCCGCCCGCGCGGAGGAGCGCACCGGCGGCAGGGGCGCCCTCAACTTCCTGGAGCAGCTCGACGCCGAGGACATCGCGGCCGACACCCTCACGCGGCGCGCCGTCCGCCCCGACGCCGTCCGCCTGATGACCGCGCACCGTGCCAAGGGGCTGGAGTGGCGGCTGGTCGTCGTGGCGGGCGTCCAGGAAGGACTGTGGCCCGATCTGCGTCGCCGCGGCTCGCTGCTCGAGGCCGACCGGATCGGCCGCGACGGACTCGCCGAACCCCTCACGCCGGGAGCCCTGCTCGCGGAGGAGCGCCGCCTGTTCTACGTGGCCGCCACGCGCGCGCGGGAGCGGCTCGTCGTCACCGCGGTGAAGACACCGGCCGACGACGGGGACCAGCCCTCCCGGTTCCTGACCGAACTCGGCGTCGAACCCGCCGACGTCACGGGCCGCCCGCGCCGCCCCCTCGCCGTCGCGGCGCTCGTCGCCGAGCTTCGCGCCACCACCGTCGACCCTCGTGTCTCCGCACCCTTGAGGGAGGCCGCCGCCCGCCGTCTGGCCCGCCTCGCCGCCCTGGCGGACGAGGACGGCCGTCCCCTGGTGCCGTCCGCCCACCCCTACCGCTGGTGGGGCATGTGGGACCCGACCGAGAGCAAGGTCCCGCTGCGCGACCGCGATCAGCCCGTCACGCTCTCCGGCAGCGCCCTGGACCAGCTGGCCAACACCTGCGCCCTGCAGTGGTTCCTGGGCCGTGAGGTGAAGGCCGACGCGCCGGCGACCACCGCCCAGGGCTTCGGCAACGTGGTGCACGTACTCGCCGACGAGGTGGCCTCCGGACACACACCGGCCGACCTCGCCGTCCTCATGGAGCGGCTGGACTCCGTGTGGAACGCGCTCGCCTTCGACGCGCCCTGGAAGTCGGAGCAGGAGAAGGCCAACGCGCGCGTGGCGCTCGAACGCTTCCTGAAGTGGCACGTCATGGACCGTGCCGGGCGGACCCCCGTGGCGAGCGAGCACGACTTCGACGTGACCCTGGCGGCGGGCGACTACGAGGTCCGCATCCGCGGCCAGATGGACCGCGTGGAGACCGACGGCGACGGCCGCGCCTACGTCGTCGACTTCAAGACCGGCAAACAGGCACCGACGTCCGCGGAGGTGGCCCGCCACCCCCAGCTCGCCGTCTACCAGCTCGCCGTCCGCGAGGGCGCCGTCGACGAGGCCTTCGACGGCGTACGCCCCGAACCGGGCGGCGCCGAACTCGTCCACCTGCGTCAGGGCGCGCCCAAGCGGGACGGCGGCGAGACCCTGCCCAAGGTCCAGGCACAGCAGTCGCAGGAGGGGCCGGAGGGCGAGTGGGTCGGCGACCTGCTGGCCACGGCCGCCGGCAAGGTCCTCGACGAACGGTTCACCCCGACCACCGGCCAGCACTGCACCCACTGCGCCTTCCGCGCGTCGTGCAGCGCACGGCCCGAGGGGCGGCACGTCGTGGAGTGAGCGCCGGCAGCCGGGAGCAGCCGTGTGCGACGCCGGGCAGCCCGGGGCGGGCGGCGGCGCCGAGTGGCCGGTGTGACACGTCGCACCACACGGGCTGACCTGCGCTTCCCTCAGCCCGCTGAGGACATCCGGCACCCGCTGTCAGTGACCGCAGCTAGCCTCTGTGACGTGCCCGCCCACCTCACCGATCCCGAGCAGCTCAAGGAGCTCCTCGGCATCCCCTTCACCCCGGAGCAGACGGCCTGCATCGTCGCGCCGCCCGCCCCGCAGGTGATCGTGGCCGGAGCCGGCTCGGGCAAGACGACGGTGATGGCGGCACGCGTGGTCTGGCTGGTCGGCACCGGCCAGGTCGCCCCGGAACAGGTCCTCGGCCTCACCTTCACCAACAAGGCGGCCGGCGAACTCGCCGAACGCGTCCGCAAGGCCCTGATCCGGGCCGGCGTGACCGATCCGGACGCGATCGACCCGGACCACCCGCCGGGCGAGCCGGCGATCTCGACGTACCACGCCTTCGCCGGTCGCCTCCTCACCGACCACGGCCTGCGCATCGGCCTGGAGCCGACCTCCCGCCTGCTCGCCGACGCCACCCGTTACCAGCTCGCCGCGAGGGTCCTGCGCGAAGCCCCCGGCCCCTATCCCGCGCTCACCCGGTCCTTCGCCGACCTGGTCAGCGACCTCCTCGCGCTCGACGCCGAACTCGCCGAGCACCTGGTACGCCCCGAGGACCTGCTCGCCTGGGACGCCGGCCTCCTGGACACCCTGGAGGGCGTCCGGCTCAGCAACGCCGACCTGCGCAAGGTCCCCGAGGCCGCCGCCGCCCGCCGCGCACTGGCCGACCTGGTGATCCGCTACCGGGCCGCCAAGCGCCGGCAGGACCTGCTGGACTTCGGCGACCAGATCGCGCTGTCCGCGCGGCTCGCCGGGCTCCCCGAGGTGGGCCGCGTCCTGCGCGACGAGTACCGGGTGGTGCTCCTCGACGAGTACCAGGACACCTCGGTGGCCCAGCGGATCCTCCTGGCGGGCCTTTTCGGCGGCGGCACCGGCCATCCCGTGACCGCCGTGGGCGACCCCTGCCAGGCGATCTACGGCTGGCGCGGCGCCTCCGTCGCCAACCTCGACGACTTCCCCGAACACTTCGCCCACGCCGACGGACGGCCCGCGGCCCGTCAGGCGCTCAGCGAGAACCGCCGCAGCGGCGGCCGCCTCCTCGACCTGGCCAACGGCCTCGCCGAGCCCCTGCGCGCCATGCACGCGGGCGTGGAGGCCCTGCGACCCGCCCCGGGCGCCGAACGGGACGGCACGGTCCGCTGCGCCCTGCTGCGCACCCACGCGGAGGAGATCGACTGGATCGCCGACTCCGTCGCCCACCTCGTGCGCACCGGCACCGCTCCCGGCGAGATCGCCGTCCTGTGCCGCACCGCGACCGACTTCGCCGAGATCCAGGGCGCACTGGTCGCGCGCGACGTCCCCGTCGAGGTCGTCGGCCTGTCCGGGCTGCTGCACCTGCCCGAGGTCGCCGACCTGGTCGCCGTCTGCGAGGTCCTCCAGGACCCGGGCGCCAACGCCTCCCTGGTCCGGCTGCTCTCCGGCCCGCGCTGGCGCATCGGCCCACGCGACCTCGCCCTCCTGGGCCGCCGTGCCCGGCTGCTCGTGAGCCACGCGCGCGTGGCGGGCGACGACGACCCCGACCGGAGGCTCGCCGAGGCCGTCGAGGGAGTCGACCCGTCCGAGGTGATATCACTCGCGGACGCCCTCGACACCTTCCTGGAGACGCCGCTGGACGGCACCGGGGACGACGACGGGCTGCCCTTCTCGCCGGACGCGCGCGTGCGGTTCGCGCGGCTGGCCACCGAACTGCGCGAGCTGCGCCGGGCCCTGTCCGACCCGCTCATGGACGTCCTGCACCGTGTCCTCGCCGTCACCGGTCTCGAGGTGGAGCTGTCGGCCTCCCCGCACGCCCTGGCCGCCCGCCGTCGCGAGACCCTGTCCAACTTCCTCGACGTCGCCGCCTCCTTCGCCGCGAGCGACAACGAGGCCACCCTGCTCGCCTTCCTGGGCTTCCTGCGCACCGCGGCGCAGTACGAGAAGGGCCTGGACAACGCGCTGCCCGGCGGGGAGAACACCGTCAAGGTGCTCACCGCGCACAAGTCCAAGGGGCTCGAGTGGGACGTGGTCGCCGTGCCCGGGCTCGTCACCGGCACCTTCCCCAGCGGTCAGGGCCGCGAGAAGTGGACCGCCCAGGGCAAGGTGCTGCCGCACGGCCTGCGCGGCGACGCCGAGACCCTGCCCGACGTCGCCTCCTGGGACTCCCGCGGCCTGAAGGCCTTCCAGGAGGCCATGAAGGACCACCAGCACACCGAGGAGCTCCGCCTCGGCTACGTCACCTTCACCCGCCCCCGCTCCCTGCTCCTCGGCTCCGGCCACTGGTGGGGACCCAGCCAGAAGAAGCCCCGCGGACCGTCCGACTTCCTCGCGGCCCTGTACGAGCACTGCGCCGCCGGACACGGCGAGATCGAGGCCTGGGCGGACGAACCGGCCGAGGACGAGGAGAACCCGGCCCTGCACCGGGCGATCGCCGACGAGGTCTGGCCCCTGCCCCTGGACGACGAGGCACTCGCCCGGCGCCGGGCCGCCGCGGAGACGGTCCTCGCCCACCTGGACGCCCTCGCCACCCGGCACGAGGGCCCTCCCGCGGCCGCCGACATCTACGACGACCCGGACTGGCCGCCGCCCCCGGAGGACGACGCGGCGGCCCCGGAGGAAACGGATCCCGACTGGGCGGGCGACCCCGCCGACTGGGACACCTGGACCACGGACCGCCCCACCGCCCAGGACCGTACGGCCGCCCGGAATGACGGCCCCGCTGCCCAGGACCACTCCGCCGCCCGCAAGGACAGTCCCACCGTCCCGCACCAGGCGACGCCCCCCGAGCCGCCCCGGGGCGCCGCCCCCGCGCGCCTCACCCCGGAGGAGGCCCGTACCGTCGCCTCCTGGGACCGCGACCTCGACGCGCTCACCGGCGAGCTCCTGCGCGCCCGCGAGAGCGTCACCGAGGTGCCCCTTCCGGCCTCGCTGACCGCCTCCCAGCTGCTGAGCCTGGCCGCCGACCCGGACGGGTTCGCGCAGGAGCTGGCCCGGCCCATGCCCCACCCGCCCCAGCCCGCGGCCCGTCGCGGCACCCGTTTCCACGCCTGGGTGGAGGCCCGGTTCGAAGCGCTGAAGCTGCCCCTGCTGGAACCGGAGGAGCTGCCGGGCGCCGACGCCGAGATCGCCGACGAACAGGACCTGCAGTTCCTGAAGGACGCCTTCGAACGCACCGAGTACGCCCGCCGCACACCGTTCCGCGTCGAGGCGCCCTTCCAGCTCTCGCTGGCCGGCCGGGTCGTACGCGGCCGCATCGACGCCGTCTACAAGGAGGTCGACGGGGAGTCCGCGACGTACGAGATCGTCGACTGGAAGACGAACCGCGCCGCCACCGCCGACCCGCTCCAGCTCGCGCTCTACCGCATCGCCTGGGCCGAACAGCAGGGCGTGCCGCCCACCTCGGTGACGGCCGCCTTCCTGTACGTGCGCACCGGCGAGGTCGTACGGCCCGAGGGGCTGCCGGACCGCGCGGCGCTCGAGAAGCTGCTGCTGGCCCAGCCGGTCGGTGACGAACCGCACGACCGGGGTGTCCGCGCGGGCCGATAGGCTCGTAAGCATGAGCCACCCCGTTGACAATGCTGTCAGCGCTGTCCGCACGTACATCGAACAGCACCGCGCCGCCTTCCTCGACGACCTCGTCGACTGGCTGCGGATCCCGTCCGTGTCGGCGCAGCCCGACCACGCGACCGATGTGCGCCGCAGCGCCGACTGGCTCGCCGCCAAACTGAAGGAGACCGGCTTCCCGACCGCCGAGGTCTGGCCCACCCCCGGCGCCCCCGCGGTCTTCGCCGAGTGGCCCTCCGGGGACCCGCAGGCGCCGACGGTCCTCGTCTACGGCCACCACGACGTACAGCCCGCCGCCCGCGAGGACGGCTGGCACAGCGAGCCCTTCGAGCCCGTCGTCCGCGAGAACCGTCTCTACGCGCGCGGGGCGGCCGACGACAAGGGGCAGGTGTTCTTCCACACACTCGGCGTCCGCGCCCACCTCGCCGCCACCGGCCGCACCGCCCCCGCCGTGAACCTGAAGCTGCTCGTCGAGGGCGAGGAGGAATCCGGCTCCCCGCACTTCCGCGCCCTCGTCGAGGAGCGCGCCGAACGGCTCACCGCCGACGCGGTGATCGTCTCCGACACCGGCATGTGGTCCGAGGACACCCCCACGGTCTGCACCGGCATGCGAGGGCTCGCCGAGTGCGAGATCCGGCTGCACGGGCCCGACCAGGACATCCACTCGGGCTCCTTCGGCGGCGCGGTCCCCAACCCCGCCACCGCCGTCGCCCGCCTCGTGGCCGCCCTGCACGACGAGCACGCGCGCGTGGCGATCCCGGGCTTCTACGAGGGGGTGATCGAACTCACCGACCGCGAACGCGAACTCTTCGCCGAGCTGCCCTTCGACGAACAACAGTGGCTGCGCACGGCCAAGTCGTACGCCGCCCGGGGCGAGGCCGGACACACCACCCTGGAACGCATCTGGGCCCGCCCCACCGCCGAGGTCAACGGCATCGGCGGCGGTTACCAGGGCCCCGGCAGCAAGACGATCATCCCGTCGTCCGCCATGGTGAAGCTCTCCTTCCGCCTCGTCGCCGGCCAGGACCCGGACCACGTGGAGAAGGCCGTCCGCGCCTGGGCCGCCGAGCAGGTGCCCGCGGGCATCCGCTGCGAGATCACCTTCGGCCCGGCCACCCGCCCGTGTCTTACGCCGCTGGACCACCCGGCTCTGCAGTCCGTGGTCCGCGCGATGGGCCGGGCCTTCGACACACCGGTCCGCTTCACCCGCGAGGGCGGCTCCGGACCGGCCGCCGACCTCCAGGAGGTCCTCGGCGCCCCGGTGCTGTTCCTCGGCGTCTCCGTCCCGTCCGACGGTTGGCACGCCCCCGACGAGAAGGTGGAACTGGACCTGCTCCTCAAGGGCGTCGAAACCTCCGCCCACCTCTGGGGCGACCTGGCGGAGTACTGGCGTCACGCGCCCTGAGCACCGCGCACGGTCCGGGACCCGGCCGGCAGCGCGCGCGGCACACTGGAGAGGCCGCCGCGCACCGCCGAGCCGTCCCGGACCCGGTCACCACCCGCCGTACGAACCGCTGAACCGCCTGTCGAACCGAACCGCTCATCGGGGGAGTTGGAACCACTCGTGACCACCTGGACCGACCGCACCGCCGACCGTCCCATCTCGCTCACCGCCCCGAGCGGCATCGACCGCGCCGCCCACCACCGCCTCGACGAGGCCTGGCTCGCGGCGGCGTGGAGCCACCCCTCGACGCGCTGTTTCGTGGTCTCAGGCGGCCAGGTCCTCATCGACGAGACGCCCGACGGGGCCACCGAACTCGTCATGACCCCCTCCTTCGAGGCCCCGCTCACCGAGGCGCACCGGTACTTCCTCGGTACCGACGAGGACGGGACCAGCTACTTCGCCCTCCAGAAGGACTCCCTGCCCGGCCGCATGGACCAGTCCGCCCGCCCCGCGGGCCTGCGCGAGGCCGGCCTGCTCCTGTCGGACCGCGACGCCGGACTGATGGCCCATGCGGTCGCCCTGGAGAACTGGCAGCGCCTGCACCGGTTCTGCTCCCGCTGCGGCGAGCGCACCGTCATCGCCGCGGCCGGCCACATCCGCCGTTGCCCCGCCTGCGGCGCCGAGCACTACCCGCGCACCGACCCCGCGGTGATCATGGCGGTCACGGACGGCGAGGACCGCATCCTGCTCGGCCGCCAGGTGCACTGGCCCGAGGGCCGCTTCTCGACCCTCGCCGGGTTCGTGGAGCCCGGGGAGTCCATCGAGCAGTCGGTGCGCCGCGAGGTCCAGGAGGAGGTGGGCGTCGCCGTCGGCCCGGTCGAGTACGTCGCGAGCCAGCCGTGGCCCTTCCCGTCCAGCCTGATGCTGGGCTTCATGGCCCACGCCACCTCGACCGAGATCAACGTCGACGGCGACGAGATCCACGAGGCCCGCTGGTTCTCCCGCGACGAGTTGGGCGCCGCCTTCGAGTCCGGCGAGGTGCTGCCGCCCTACGGCATCTCGATCGCGGCCCGTCTCATCGAGCTCTGGTACGGCAAGCCGCTGCCGACGCGCGGCGCCTTCTGAACCGGGCAGCACAAAGGGCGGCCCTCCCGTTGCGGGGAGGGCCGCCCCTCTGCGAGCGCTGTGGCCGACCGGGCCGTGGCCGACCGGGCTACGCGCTGATCTTCTGCTTCACCTGAGCCAGCGACGGGTTCGTCAGCGTCGAGCCGTCGGGGAAGAGCATGGTCGGCACCGTCTGCAGACTTCCCTACTGGTTGTGGCGGCCAGGGAGGGCTGCCCATGTCTTGGGGAGGGGCAAGGGTGTGAACCTTCCCCTTGATCGTGGACGCCTGGAGACTGGGACCTGAGGTTCCAGAGGAAGTAGCACCAGGTGGGAAACAAGTACACGAAGCGGTACACCGAGGAGTTCAAGCGGGACGCGATCGCGCTCGTCGACTCCTCGGGCAAGACGGTCACCGCTGTCGCCCGGGAGCTCGGCATCAGCTCGGAGTCCCTGCGCGGCTGGTACCGCCAGGCCAA
This sequence comes from Streptomyces sp. NPDC085944, assembly GCF_040686295.1. Taxonomy (NCBI): domain Bacteria; kingdom Bacillati; phylum Actinomycetota; class Actinomycetes; order Kitasatosporales; family Streptomycetaceae; genus Streptomyces; species Streptomyces sp. NPDC085944. The sequence continues at coordinate 28,110 of NZ_JBFBJX010000010.1, forward strand.
GGCGGATCGGGGCGAGGGCGCCCCGGGCGAGCTCACGACCGCCGAGCGCGAGGAGCTCAAGCGGCTGCGACGGCAGAACGCCGAACAGGCCAAGACGATCGAGGTCCTGCGAAAAGCCGCGGTCTTCTTCGCGAAGGAGAGCGATCGGTGAACGAGACGTACGCGTTCATCGAGGCGGAGAAGACCACCCACGGCGTCGCTTTCCTCTGCCGCCTGCTGCAGGTGGCCCGTTCCTCGTTCTATGCCTGGCTCGCCGCGGCGAAGACCCGGGCTGCCCGCCGGGCCGCCGGGCCGCCGACCAGGCTCTGGTGCACGAGATCACCGTGATCCACGTCGGCTCGCGCCAGACCTACGGCGTCCCCCGCGTCCATGCCGAACTGCGGCGTCTGGGACGGACGGTGAACCGCAAACGAGTCGCCCGCCTCATGCGCGAACACGGCATCCAGGGCGCCACCCGACGCAAGCGCCGTTCGCTGACCAGGCCGGACAAGAAGGCCAGGCCGGCCCCGGACCTGATCGGCCGCGACTTCCACGCCGAGACGCCCGGCACGAAACTGGTCGGCGACATCACCGCCCTGCCCACCGCCGAGGGCTGGCTCTACCTCGCCTGCCGGCTGGACCTGGCCACCCGCGAGGCCGTCGGCTACTCGATGGCCGACCACCACCGCGCCGACCTCGTCGTCGACGCACTCGACATGGCCCACGGCCGCGGTGGACTGCAACCCGGCTGCGTGATCCACAGCGACCGCGGCAGCGAATACACCTCAACCCGATTCCGCGCTCGAATACGGGAGTTGGGACTCCAGCAAAGCTGCGGACGCACCGGATCATGCTTCGACAACGCCGCCGCGGAGAGCTTCTGGGCCCTGCTCAAAGAAGAGATCGGCACCCGCGTCTGGCCCGACCGGGCCACCGCCCGCGCCGACGTCTTCGACTTTATCGAGACGTTCTACAACCGCCGCCGACTGCGCAGACACAAGGTCTTCGGCTACCTCACCCCGGCCGAAACCCGGCAACGACACCAACACACCCTCGCGGCATAACCATCGAGTGTCCAAGATCACGGGGAAGCTTCACCCACGGCTTCCCCCTTACATCGGCACTCCATGTCGCGTTCGATGCTCCCGACCATCGAGGAGCAAGGTCAAGAACCAGAGCTTTCCGGAACAGGAAAGCCGTCGCCCGAGGTCTTCTCGACTTGTGGGGTGCCTCACCGAGATGATGCGGATGGTGTGATCATCGAGTTCTCGGCGGTCGACCGCCAGAGCGGAGGCAGCGGCGTGCAGGTGTACATCAGCGCTGACATGGAGGGCGTCACTGGATTGGTGGGCGCCCAAGACGTGCAGGTCGGCGGGCAGGACTACCAGCATGGTCGGGTCATGATGACCGAGGACGTGAACGCGGCCGTGCGTGGCGCGCTCGCGGCTGGTGCCACGCGGGTTCTGGTGAATGACGCCCACAGCTCCATGCGGAACCTGCTCGCGGATCAGATGCACCCCGAGGCGGAGTTGGTCAGGGGCAAGCCCAAGCGGATGGGCATGCTCGAAGGCCTGGACGGTGACTTCGATGCGGTGCTGTGTGTCGGCTACCACTCACGTGCCGGCGCCCTGGGCGTGCTCAGCCACAGCTACATGGGCCACGAGATCGAGGACATGTGGTTGGACGACCAGCCCATGGGAGAGATCGGATTCGCGCATGCCACGGCCGCTGCACTGGGGGTACCCGTGGTGATGCTTTCCGGCGACGACGCGGCCTGCGATGAGGTGACAGCCTGGGACGCCAAGGTCGTCACGGCTCCCGTCAAGTACGCCAGGGATCGCTTCAGCGCTCGGCTGAGGCCTGCGATCGAAGCACGTAAGACAATCGAGGAGGCCGCCGCCGAAGGAGTGCGTCGCGCCGACTCTCGCCCACGGCTGCCTCGCACGGAAACCACAGCGACCTTGGCGGTGCGGTGGCAGTCGGCCACCGTTGCCAGCCAACTCGAAGCGATTCCTGGAGTCAGCCTGCGAGACTCGCGCACCGTCCAAGTGGCCGGGCCTGCTCCGCAGCTCTACCGACTCTTCGGTGTCTTCATGCGAGTGGCGGCATCACTGACCGACCAGCAGCCGTATTGCTGAGCAGTCGGACAGGGACGAGACCCGCGCCCGTGATCATTGGGCGGGGTCTCCTGCGCGTACTCCCGGGTCAGACGCCGAGCGCCTGCTTCACCTGGGCAAGGCTCGGGTTCGTCATCACGACCTCAGTGCCACCACTGGAGGGAACTACCTGAACAGTGGGCACCGTCTGGTTTCCGCCGTTCGCTTTCTCCACGAACGCGGCCGACTCCGGGTCCTGCTCGATGTTGACCTCGGTGTACGTGATGCCCTCGCGGTCCATCTGGCTCTTCAGTCGACGGCAGTAGCCGCACCACGTGGTGCTGTACATCGTCACAGTGCCCGACATGTCTCTCGTGCTCCTTCGGCGGCTCGGGAAGCGGCGGCTCGGGATGAGGTCGCAGCAGGAGAACATCCGCGGCGGCGCCACCATTCCCGCCTCGTGCATGCCACGTGACGTCTGCCGCATCGGTACGACTATCGGTGCGTGCCTGTGGACAACCGACTCACCCGTCCCGCGAGACCTGGCAGCATGGCGGTGTGACAGCAGCAACGCACTCCACCCTCTTCCCGCAGGTACCGGACTCGGCCGACGCGGTGCTCGAAGGGCTCGACCCCGAGCAGCGCGAGGTGGCGACCGCCCTGCGCGGCCCGGTGTGCGTGCTGGCGGGAGCCGGTACGGGCAAGACCCGGGCGATCACCCACCGCATCGCCTACGGGGTGCGCGCCGGGATCCTCCACCCCTCCAGCGTGCTCGCCGTCACCTTCACCAACCGCGCCGCCGGGGAGATGCGCGGCCGGCTGCGCCAGCTCGGCGCGTCCGGTGTGCAGGCCCGCACTTTCCACTCGGCGGCACTGCGGCAGCTCCAGTACTTCTGGCCGAAAGCGATCGGTGGTTCGCTGCCCCGGCTCGTCGACCGCAAGATCCAGCTCGTCGCCGACGCGGCCGCCGCCTGCCGCCTCCGCCTCGACCGGGGCGAGCTGCGCGACGCCACCGCGGAAATCGAGTGGGCCAAGGTGACCCAGACCGTCCCCGCCGACTACGCCCCGGCGGCGGCCAAGGCCGGCCGCGAGACACCCCGCGACCCGGCGGAGATCGCGCAGCTGTACGCCGCCTACGAGGACCTCAAGCGCACGCGCTCCGTCATCGACTTCGAGGACGTGCTGCTGCTGACGGTGGCCGTCCTCCAGGACCGGCACGACGTCGCTGAGCAGGTCCGCGCCCAGTACCAGCACTTCGTCGTCGACGAGTACCAGGACGTCAGCCCCCTCCAGCAGCGGCTGCTGGAGCTGTGGCTCGGGGACCGGGACGACCTGTGCGTGGTTGGTGACGCCGGCCAGACGATCTATTCGTTCACGGGAGCAACCCCCGACCACCTGCTCGACTTCCGCGTCCGTCACCCCGGCGCCATCGTCGTCAAGCTGGTCCGCGACTACCGGTCCACCCCCCAGGTCGTCCACCTCGCCAACGGCCTGCTCACCCAGGCCCGGGGCCGGGCCGCCGATCACCGTCTGGAGCTGGTCTCCCAGCGCCCCGCGGGCCCCGAGCCCGTCTACACCGAGTACGCCGACGAGCCGGCCGAGGCCGAGGGCGCCGCCCGCCGTATCCGTGAGCTCCTCGACTCCGGCGTCCCGGCCGCAGAGATCGCGGTCCTGTTCCGCACCAATTCCCAGTCCGAGACCTATGAGCAGGCGCTCGCCGACGCCGGGGTCCCCTACCAGCTGCGGGGCGCGGAGCGCTTCTTCGACCGGCCCGAGGTGCGCAAGGCCGGCAGCGCCCTGCGGGCCGCGGCGCGCTTCGGCGGCAACGACTCCCTCCTCGACGACGTCGTCGACCTGCCCTCGCAGGTACGCGCGGTGCTGTCCGGGGAGGGCTGGACGACCGAGCCCCCGGCCGGGTCGGGGACCGTCCGGGAGCGCTGGGAATCGCTGGCCGCCCTGGTCGGCCTGGCCCAGGACTTCGCCGCCGCCAGAGAGGGAGCCACGCTGAGCGACCTCGTCGTGGAGCTCGACGAGCGGGCGGGCGCCCAGCACGCCCCGACGGTGCAGGGCGTCACCCTCGCCTCCCTGCACTCGGCCAAGGGCCTGGAGTGGGACGTCGTCTTCCTGGTCGGTGTCGCCGAGGGCATGATGCCGATCACCTACGCAAAGACCGACGAGCAGATCGAGGAGGAACGCCGCCTCCTCTACGTCGGGGTCACCCGCGCGCGGCAGCGCCTGCACCTGTCCTGGGCGCTGGCCCGGTCGCCCGGTGGCCGGCCTAACCGCAGGCCCAGCCGCTTCCTCAAGGGGCTGCGGCCCGGCTCGGGCGCGGCGGGCGGGCGGGTGGCCGCCGGGGGTGCCGGGGGCGTGGAGCACGGGCCCCGGGGCGGCGGCGGTGGCGGTGTCGCGGCCCCCGCACCGAGACGGGCCCGGCGGACACCGGCCCGCTGCCGGGTCTGCGGGCGCACGCTCACCGACGCCGGGGAGATGAAGCTGATGCGCTGCGAGGGCTGCCCGTCCGACATGGACGAGGGCGTCTACGAGCGACTGCGCGAGTGGCGGGCGGTGCAGGCGGAACGCAGCGGACAGCCCGCGTTCTGCGTCTTCACCGACAAGACACTGATGGCGATCGCCGAGTCCGTCCCGGAGGACGAGCGGGAGCTGGCCCGCATCCCGGGGGTCGGGATGCGCAAGCTCAACCGCTACGGCTCCGACGTTCTGGCCATCTGCGCAGGCCAGGAAGGTGTGGGGCTTGACGAGGGCGACTGATACGAACTCGTCGAAAAAATAGTTTGCGCATGCCCCGGGAATCCCCATAGGTTCTTGGTCACGGGAACAGCGGCCTTCCCGAAGGCCCTGAATCCGTGTTGTACTTGCATATCCGCGGACTGGTTCATGCCAGTCCCCCGAGACGCCGAGAGGAGGCGAGTCCAGTGATCAGCATCAACAGCAGCTTCGTCGCCAGCTCCACCGCCAAAATGACCGATCGCTCGGTCGTCTCCCTGTTCATCCTCGGCGCTTCTCACTCGGGCACCGGTCTGTCCGGCATTCGTGCCGGGCGTCCGGCTGCCGCCTCCGTTGCCCCCGCGGGCCTTCCTGTCCGCGAGCGCAATGAGCGACCGACCAAGGCACTGGAAGCAGCAGTAGCGGCACAGGCGCAGGCCTATGCCTTTACCGCGACCGGTGCCGGATTCAGGAAGCAGACGACGCAGCACCACCTGATGTGGGCCTTCCGTGGGCCAGAACCCTGGAGTGATCCAGCCTGATCGCCGATCAGGCCGGCGCCTTCAGGGCCGCGGAACCCCACCCGGGATCCGCGGCCCTTCTGTTTGTCCCCGAACGGGGGCGACAGCACGAAGGTGCCTCGGGACAAGAAAAGAACCCGGTACCAAGCCGCCACCCGGCCAACCGGCCGGAACGAACAGACGAGGAAGACCACCCGTGCAACTCGAAGCGCACGCCCCGTCCGTACCGCCTTCCGACACGATCCCCAAGCCCTGTTCCACGGAGGACTCCACCTTGACCCCGCTCACCGCGCTCACCGCGCTCGACGACGCCATCGAGAACCTCGGCGTGCCCGTCCCGTGCCGCTCCTACGACCCGGAGGTCTTCTTCGCCGAGTCGCCGGCGGACGTCGAGTACGCCAAGTCCCTCTGCCGCACCTGCCCGCTGATCGAGGCCTGCCTCGCCGGGGCCAAGGAGCGGCGTGAGCCCTGGGGCGTCTGGGGTGGCGAGCTGTTCGTCCAGGGTGTCGTCGTCGCCCGGAAGCGGCCCCGCGGTCGCCCGCGCAAGAACCCGGTTTCGGCATGAACACCGCAGGAACGATCGACCGTCCCCTCACGTACGACCCCCAGAAGCAGGCCCCGATGAAGCCGTCCACCCACGACATCGCAGGCACCGCGCCTGAAGACTTCACCACCAGTGGCGCGAAGGACTCGCGCCAGAACAGGACCCGTGAAATGCAACTCATCCCAGAAGCCCTGGCGCGTGCGCATATGCGCGACCGCCTGCATGAGGCCGAGCGGGAACGCCGGGCGCTGCGCCTGGCGACCGCTCGCCGGATGCAGCGCCGGGCGGAGCGCGCCTCGATGCGTGCTCGGCGTGCGCTGGCCATGGCGGTCATGCAGTAGCCGACACACCTGGAGCGGTGGTCTCCCGACGGGAGACGAGACTTCGCGCGTGGGGGCCGGTCCGGCCGAACGGACCGGCCCCCACGGTGCGTTCGCCGGCCCCCGGGGGCGTGTTCGGTCGTCGCGGATCAGGCCTCCGCGGCGGCCTCCTCCGCCTCGTACACGACTTCGGTTTCCCCGGCGTCGTCCTCGGCCGCGTCCTCGGCGACGAACCCGACCAGCCACTCCTCCAGCTCGTCGCGCAGCCGAACCGTCGCCCCCAGCTGGCACAGCACCCCGATGGTGCTCAAGGTCACGCGGTGGATCAGCAGATAGGCCGGCGGCAGGTTGAGCTGCTTGGCCAGCTGGTACGCGGGGGAGCGGGGATCACCGATGCGGGCGGCCTGGCTCCGCATCCAGCCGCGGGTGAAGGTGAACGCGTCGACGCGGGCCGGCTCGATGATGGGCAGGAGATAGTCGAGAACGGCGTCGGGGTCCAGCTCTATCGACTCCTTGACGAACCCCTCCGCGCGGAGCATCTCGTAGACGGCATCCGCCTCGCCGTCCAGCGTCATGCGCAGGGCCTCGCCGATCGGCTCGGGCAGGCCGCCCGGGAGGCGGTCGACCGTGCCGAAGTCCAGCACGCCCAGGCGCCAGTCGTCCTCGCCCTCAGGCCCGCCGGGCAGCAGACGGAAGTTGCCGGGGTGCGGGTCGGCGTGCAGCAGTCCGGTGCGCGCGGGACCGGAGAAGAGGAAGTGGGCCAGCAGCTGGCCGGCCCGGTCCCGCTGCTCCTGCGTGCCGTCCGAGATGATCTCCGACATCGGGATGCCGTCGATCCACTCGGTGATCAGCACCTGCTCGCACTGCTGGATGACATCCGGCACCACGATGTCCGGGTCGTCGGCGAACACCTCGGCGTGGGTCCGCTGGGCCTCGGCCTCCAGGTCGTAGTCGAGCTCCTCCGAGACCCGGTCCTTCAACTCCGTGATCAGCGGCTTGATGTCCATGCCGGGGACCAGCGGGCCGAGCAGGCGGGCGAAGCGGCTGAGCTGGTTCAGGTCGGAGAGCAGCGCCTCGCCGGCGCCCGGGTACTGCACCTTGACCGCCACCTCGCGGCCGTCGTGCCACACCCCTCGGTGCACCTGGCCGATCGAGGCGGCCGCGGCGGGCTTGTCCTCGAACTCCAGGAACAGGTCCTGCCAGTCCTCTCCGAGCCGCTCCGTCAGCACGGCGTGCACCGTGCGCGTCGGCATCGGCGGTGCCGCCTCCTGCAGCTTGGTCAGCGCCGCCCGGTAGGGGCCCGCGACCTCCTCGGGCAGCGCCGACTCGAAGACGGACAGGGCCTGCCCGAACTTCATCGCTCCGCCCTTGAGCTCGCCCAGCACCTTGAACAGCTGCTCCGCGGTGCGCTGCTGCAGCTGCTGGCCGACGATCTCCGCGGACTCGCCCACGATTCGCTTGCCCAGCCCCCAGGTGGCCCGCCCGGCGAAGCCGAGCGGGAGCGCGGCGAGCTTGGCGGTCCGGGTGACCGCCTTGCGCGGAAGATCAGACATGCGCCCTCCAAGTCCCAGCCGGCCGCGCCGGTTCCGCCTCGTGGCGTACTTCCGCTGACGGCCCTTGCCCAGCCATTGTCGCGCGCCACCCCCCGTCCTCGGGGATGTGTTCCTGCTTACCTTTTCCGGCCGCCCCGCAGGGGCACGCGGAGTGGGCGCGAACCGGCCGGGCGTGCCAGTGCAGCGCGGGAAGCGAGACCTCCCAGCGCGCACCGGTGCTGGAAGGCGTCCGGCCGTCCAGGAAGGCGAGTGCGTGAGCCGCCGCCAACCCGGCGACGGTCGCCGCGAGCGTGAGGTCGCACGGAGGGACCCGGTGCTGTCGGCCGGAGCGCCACTGCGCCACCAGCCGCGGCCAGACCGGGTCCTGGTCGGTGCGGTCGGCGTGCAGGCAGCCGGCGCAGCCCGTCTCGCCGGGCAGCACGAGGGGGCCGACGACACCGGTTCCCTCCACGACTCCGGCGTACAGATGGGGCGTGCCGGAGGCCATCAGGGATTCCGCGGTGGCGGGGTCGGGCGTGTGCACCGCGACGTCGTCGCGCGGGGCGACGATCACCAGGGAGAAGCCCGGGGAAGCCTCCTCGCGCGGAGTCGTCGGGCTCCGGCGCGGCGGCCGGTCGGGGGCCGCCCGGCGCACGACACGACGGGCCGACTCGTCCCGGCGGTCGCCGATCGACTCGGCGGGCAGGCCGCCCGGAGCGACGTCCCACGGCTCGACGCGTCCGCTGTCGCGCACGTCGATCTCCCCGACACCCGAGCCCGACAGCAGGCCGGCCAGAACCGCACCCACCCGTCCCGCGCCCCGCACGCCCACCCGTAGAGCGCGTCGGGCGGCCAGGTGTCTCATCGCGTCGCCCGGTGCGGAGGTGGTCAGGGACAGCGAGGCGAGGTCGGGGCGGAGCCGGTCGAGGACCTTCTTCTTTTCCCGCAGGGCGTCGGCCGCCGGCCCGCCGCCGCGGGAGTCGTCGAGGAGACCGGCCCGCGCCAGCCGCTCCACCACCCGGTCCACGTGCCCGTCCGGCAGGTCCATGCGGTGCCCCTCCTCGCGCAGGAGCGCCGGGCCGCGGGTGCCGTTGAGCAGTTCCAGGAAGCTGCCCGTCGCGGTGTCCACCGGCGCCAGCGTCAGCGCGTGCGCCGGTGTCATCCCGAACTGCACGGTGTTCAGATCACGCCAGCCGCGCCTGAGCGCGGGCTTCACCATCGGATGCATTCCAGGCCCCCGTACGTCTTCCGGTGTCCGTGTGTGCGGTCCCGCGGTCGGTTGCGAGTCCGCCGGCGAGTGCCAGCATGCCCGGATGAGCGGAAAGCCGTCGAAAGTTGTCCACAGGGGGTGGGTATTTGTCGTACGAATCAGCCGCGCACCTCCCAGGACGAGTGGCGGATCGGCACCGAAGCGTCCCGGAGCCGGGACTTCCCCGTGTGCAGCGGGTAACGTCGTGGCGTGTCCGCCGACCCACTGCACCGCGCCGGGGCGCCCCCGCGCACACCGACGAGTCCGCCGCCGAGCGTCCCGGGTACGAGCGCGATCGAGGTGCGCAGGAGCACCCGGCGACGCCGGACGGTCTCCGCGTACCGCGAGGGCGACCGCACCGTCGTGCTGATCCCCGCCCGGATGTCCGAGGCCGAGGAGCAACGCTGGGTGAGCGTCATGCTCGACAAGCTGGCCGCGCAGGAGAGCAGACGCGTCCTCGGCGACGCCGAGCTGGCCGAGCGCGCGGAGCGCCTGTCGGGTCAGTACTTCGAGGGCCGGGCCCGGCCCGCCTCGGTCCGCTGGGTCACCAACCAGAACACCCGCTGGGGCTCCTGTACCCCGTCCGAGGGGAGCATCCGGCTGTCGCACCGCCTGCAGGGGATGCCCGAGTACGTCGTCGACTACGTCCTCCTGCACGAACTGGCACATCTGCTGGTCCCCGGGCACGGACCCCGGTTCTGGCGGCTGCTCGAGGCCTACCCGCGGACCGAGCGCGCCCGGGGCTACCTCGAGGGTGTGGTCGCCGCGGACCGGCTGCCGCACGTGCCCGGCGCCCGCAGCGAGTAGCGCGCGCGAGCCGGGCGGGCGTCCGCCACGGCCGCGCACGGGTTTCGTACCGGGTCGGTACCGGCTCCCTCCGGTGTCGGTGTTTGCCGTTAGCCTGTCGCGACGCACTCACACTCGGATGGGGGACGGTCGTAACGCATGGCCAGGGAATTTCAACGCGGTCACAAGGCCAGGATCAGTGATCTCACCGCGGGCACGGATCTGTACGTAGGCGTGCAGATCTCCGGCCCCGGGCTGAGCTTCGACATCAGCTGCTTCGGTCTCGACGCCGACGAGCGGTTGTCGGACGACCGGTACTTCGTGTTCTTCAACCAACCGAAGACCCCCGAGGAGTCCATCCAGCTCCTGGGTGCGCAGGCGGGTGACACGGAGTCCTTCCGGGTCACCCTGGACAGGATCCCGCAGCACATCCAGAAGCTCTCCTTCACCGCGACGATCGACGGCGCGGGACAGATGTCGCAGGTCGGTCCCGGGTACCTCCGGATCGTCGCGGGCGGCGAGGAGGTGGCACGGTATCCGTTCAGCGGTTCGGAGTTCTCCACCGAGCGCGCCGTGATGCTGGGCGACTTCTATCTGAAGGACGTGTGGCGGTTCGCCGCCGTCGGGCAGGGCTTCGACGGCGGTCTCGACGCGCTGCTGAGGAACTTTGGTGGTGAGGTGGCCGAGGACGAGGCACCCGCGCCGCAGCAGGCGCAGCAGCCGCAGTCCGGTGCCGCCCCGGGCTTCGCGCCGCCCGCCCAGGCCTCGGCGCCCCCGGCCTTCGGCGCGCCCGCCGCCTCCGCACCGGCCCCCGCGTCGCCGCCCGCCCAGCAGGGCTTCGCGCCGCCGCCCGCGGCCACGCCGCCACCGGCTCCCGCTCCGGCGCCCGCGCCGGACGTGCACGCCGCGCAGACCGTCATCGCGCCCATGCACACGCCGCCCGGCGGCGCTCCGGTGCCGCCCCCCGCCCCGGCGCCCGCGCCGTACGGCCGGCCGGGCCGGCCCGGTCAGCAGCCGCAGTACGGTCAGGTTCCCGGCCAGACCGCGCCGCCGCCCCCCGGCTACGGGCAGCCCACCCCGCCCCCGGGCTACGGCCAGCCGACGCCACCGCCCGGCTACGGTCAGCAGCCGCCCCAGGGCATGCCCCAGGGCGCACCGCAGGGCGCCGGTGTGACCGCGGCGCTCCAGCAGTTCCGGGAGACCGCGACCGGGCAGCGCTGGACGCAGCAGAACAAGAAGCTGGTCCGCGTCGACCTAGGGGCGGAGGGCCAGCCCGTGCTCGCCCGGCAGGGCAGCATGGTGCTCTACCAGGGCAAGGTCGATTTCAGCTACAAGGGCGCCGGATTCGCCGGCCGGGTCGTGGGCAACGCCACCGGCCAGGAGATGCAGCTGATGCGCTGCACCGGCAAGGGACAGGTGTTCCTCGCGGACAACTCCGCGATGCTCCACCCCATCGAGCTCCAGGGCGACGCCGTCTGCGTCTCCGCGGAGAACGTCCTCGCCTTCGACGAGAGCCTCCAGTACGAGGTCCGCCGCATCGAGGGGCACGGCATCCCGGGTGGCGCGCTGTTCACGATGCAGTTCCAGGGCACCGGGACGATCGTGGTGAAGACGCGCGGCGTGCCCGTGGTGCTGCCGGTCACGCCCACGACGTTCGCCGACTGCAACGCCGTGGTCGCCTGGTCCGCCGCCGCGCAGGTGGTCGTCTCCAGCCAGGTGCGGATGCGTCGCAACTCCTACGCGGGCGACACCGGCGAGAGCGTCAACCTGCAGTTCCGGGCCGCGCCCGGCAGCTTCGTCGTCGTCCAGCCGTACGAGATCTGAGGGAGAGCCCGACATGAACCAGCCGCTCGCGGGCTACGCTCCCGCACCCGTCGCCGCCCGCATGGAGAACCACGGCAACCACATGCTGAAGGTCGCCATGCAGACGGGCAACGACCTCCTCGCGCGCGTGGGCTCGATGGTCGCCTACGAGGGCTTCGTCCAGTACGAGCCCAACCCGCCGGCCGTCCGCCAGATCGCCAAGGACTGGATGACCGGCGAGGGCGCACCCCTGATGAAGTGCTCCGGCGACGGACTGCTCTACCTCGCCGACTACGGCGCCAACGTGGTCGTCATCAATCTCAACGGTGACGGGATCTCCGTCAACGCCACCAACCTGCTCGCCTTCGACGCCCACCTGACGTGGGGTGTGGAGCGGGTCAAGGGGCTGGCGAAGTTCGCCGGGCAGGGCCTGTGGAACACCAAGATCTCCGGGCAGGGCTGGGTCGCGCTCACCTCCCGGGGCAAGCCGATCGTGGTCGACTGCGGCGGTGGCGAGGACGAGACCTACGTCGACCCGGACGCGCTCGTCGCCTGGTCCCCGAACCTGAAGGTGAAAGGCAAGCGCAGCTTCAAGGCGCAGTCGCTGATCGGCCGCGGCAGCGGCGAGGCCTTCCAGATGGCCTTCTCCGGTCAGGGCATCGTCGTCGTCCAGCCCAGCGAGGACAGCACCGACCGCCTCCGGGCCCGGGGCTGAGGGGGAGCCAGAACATCATGCAGAGCCCGATTTTCGCCTACAACGACCAGCAGACCCAGGAAGCCTGGAGCCTGCAGAACAAGCACATGCTCCGCGTCGCCCTGACGGGCCACGACGACGTGCTCGCCCGCAAGGGCACGATGGTCGCCTACCAGGGGCTCGTCGAGTTCGACGCCGAGTACCAGAGCAACAGCCAGTCACGCGCGCGTGCGCGCACCGGTGAGGGCCTGGACCTGATGCGCTGCCACGGGCAGGGCACGGTCTACTTCTCCAACCTCGCCCAGTGCGTCCACGTGGTCGACGTAGACCAGGACGGACTCACCGTCGACAGCAGCTACGTGCTCGCCATGGACTCGAACCTCCACCACGAGGTCATCGCGGTGGACAGCCTCTACGGCATCTCCGGCTCGGGGAAGTACCAGCTCAACATCACCGGCCGGGGCAAGGTCGCCCTGATGACCTCCGGTTCCCCGCTGTTCCTGCAGGTGACGCCCGACAAGTACGTCAACTGCGACGCGGACGCGATCGTCGCCTGGTCCACCGGACTGCGTGTGCAGATGCAGGCCCAGACGCACTCCTCCGGTGTGTGGCGGCGCCGCGGGAACACCGGTGAGGGCTGGGAGCTGAGCTTCATGGGCAGCGGCTTCGCGCTCGTCCAGCCCAGCGAGCTGCTGCCGCCGCAGAACGCGCAGGTCGGCTCGGGTCTCGCCGCCCAGTACGGCATGGGCCAGCAGGGCGCCCGCGGTCAGAACCAGGGCAACGTCTGGAGCTGAACACGGGACACGGCCGCAGTTCGGTAAGGGGTGATCGCAAGGGCGGTCACCCCTTACCGGTCACAGCCGGGCGCGGGTCGCCTCCAACAGGCGCACGACCGACTCGTCGGCCACGTCCGCGACCTCGGCGTACGGAAACCAGCGCAGGTCGAGGGACTCGTCGCTGATCGCCTCCACGGCCCCCTCGGGAGCCAGGGCCGCGTACTGGACGTCGAGGTGCCAGGCACAGGGCGTGTGGTGGCGGTCCAGCCGCACGGGGCCGCCGGGGAGCAGCGTCAGACCGGCGATGCCGGACTCCTCCGTGGCCTCGCGCAGGGCCGCCCGGGCCAGCGTCTCGTCGACCGGTTCACAGTGGCCGCCCATCTGCAGCCACATGCGCAGCTTCTTGTGCAGGGTGAGCAGGACCCGTCCGTGCGAGGGGTCGATCACCAGAGCGCTCGCGGTGACGTGCCCGTCCGCGCACGCCTTCCACATGCCGTCCGGGTGCGTCGCGAGATGGTCCAGGTAGACCTGGCGCAACTCGTCCTGGCCCTCGTATCCCTTCAGGACCAGGACCGCGTCGTCGTGGAGGCTCACTCGCCCTCGTCGCCCTTGGCCTCGCCCCGGCCGTCGTCCCCGGTCCCGTCCTGGTCCTTCTTCTTCAGGTCGGGCTTGCCCGCCGCCTCGCCGAGCATCTTGTCCAGCTCGGAGAAGTCGAGCTGCTCACGGTGCACGAAGCCGTCCGGGTCGTCCAGGTCGGTCGCGGTCGGCAGCATGTCCGGGTGTGCCCACAGACCGTCCCGGCCGTCGACACCGTGCGCGTCCGTCAGGGACGCCCACAGGCGGGAGGCGTCGCGCAGCCGGCGCGGGCGCAGCTCCAGGCCGATCAGCGTGGCGAAGGTCTGCTCCGCGGGACCGCCCGAGGCGCGTCGGCGGCGCAGCGTCTCGCGCAGCGCGTCGGCGGAGGACAGCCGCGGCTTGGCGGCTGCGTGCACCACCGCGTCCACCCAGCCCTCGACCAGCGCCAGGGCCGTCTCCAGACGGGCCAGGGCCGCCTTCTGCTCCGGGGTGTCCTCCGGCTGGAACATGCCCTGCTGGAGGGCCTCCTGCAGCTGCTCCGGATTCTGCGGGTCGAACTGGCCGACCACGTCCTCCAGCTTGGCCGTGTCCACCTTGATGCCCCGCGCGTAGCCGTCGACGGCACCGAACAGGTGCGAGCGCAGCCACGGCACGTGCGCGAAGAGGCGCTGGTGGGCGGCCTCGCGCAGGGCGAGATACAGCCGGACCTCCTCCTGCGGCACGCCGAGGTCCTTGCCGAACGACTCGATGTTCGCCGGCAGCAGCGCGGCCTTGCCCGCCGGGCCCAGCGGAAGGCCCACGTCGGTCGAGCCGACGACCTCGCCGGCGAGCACGCCGACGGCCTGTCCGATCTGGGTGCCGAACATGGCGCCGCCCATGGACCGCATCATGCCGATGAGCGGGCCGGCCATGGCCTGCATCTCCTCCGGCAGCACGTCGCCCATGGCGTTGCCGACGCGCTCGGCGACCGGGTCGACCAGCTCGCGCCAGGCGGGCAGGGTCGCCTCGACCCACTCCGCGCGGCTCCACGCCACGGCGGTGCCCGCGCCCGAGGGCAGAGCGGTGGCGTCGTCCAGCCACAGGTCGGCCAGGCGTACGGCCTCCTGAACGGCATTGCGCTCGGCGGGGCCGACGCTGGCGTCCTTGCGGCCGTCCGGGGTGCCCTGGGAGACCGTCTGGCGGGCGATCTGCTTGGCCATGTCCCAGTTCACCGGGCCGCCCTCGTAGGAGAGCATCTGGCCCAGCTGCTGGAACGCGGCGCCCAGGTCGTTGGGGTTCATGGAACCGAACATGGCAGCGAACGGGTTGTCCGCGCCGGGGCCGCCCAGGCCTCCGGCTCCGGACATCCCGAAACCGAACGGGTTGGCCGGTCCCTGACCACCGCCGCTCTGCTGGTCCTTCTTCTTGCCCTCGTCGCCGTCGTCCGGCTCCTCCGGCGGAAGGCCGAATCCGAATGGGGTGTCACTCACGGGGTTCCTCGGCTGGTAGGGCCGCCGGTTCTTTCCGGCGGCACGGCTGCCCGACTTCACCACCCAGCGTAGACACCCGAAGCCGATCGGGCCTCGGTGCTTCGCCGACTGACGGCCTGCGGCAGGATGGATGCCACCTGGTACGCACGCGTCGCTCGCGCTCGTACTGAAGACAACCTCTGGAGACGCCCGGTGAGTTCCCCAGACCCGCAGGTTCGCGCAGCGCGAAACCAGTCAACCAGTTCCGCCCGGTCCGGCGCGCGCGGACCCGTCGTAGCGGTCACCGGTGCCGCGTCCGGGGTCGGGGCGCTGCTCACCGAGCGGCTCGCCGCGTCCGACGAGGTCAGACAGGTTGTGGCCATAGACGAACGACGTGGTGGGTGCGAGGCGGCCGAGTGGCAGATCCTGGACGTACGGGACCCCGCCATCGCCGAGAAACTCCGAGGTGCGGACGTTGTGGTGCACCTGGCGCTCGACCTCGACCTGGAGACCGACGCGGCCGCCCGTACGGCTTACAACGTCCGGGGGACCCAGACCGTGCTGACCGCCGCCGCGGCGGCCGGTGTGCACCGGGTCGTGCTGTGCACCTCCGCGATGGTCTACGGCGCCCTCCCGGACAACGAGCTGCCGCTGTCCGAGGACGCCGAACTGCGCGCCACGGCCGAGGCCACGGGCGTCGGGGACCTGCTGGAGATTGAGCGGCTCGCGCGGCGCGCACCGCGGGCGCACCCCGGCCTCAACGTCACGGTGGTCCGGCCCGCCGTGCTGGTCGGCGGCATGGACACCGCGCTGACCAGGTACTTCGAGTCGCCCCGGCTGCTGGTCGTGGCCGGGTCCCGGCCGGCCTGGCAGTTCTGCCACGTCGACGACCTGTGCAGCGCCCTGGAGTACGCCGTCCTGGAGAAGGCCGACGGCGAGCTGGCCGTCGGGTGCGACGGCTGGCTGGAGCAGGAGGAGGTCGAGGAGCTCAGCGGCATCCGGCGCATGGAGCTGCCCTCGGCGGTCGCGCTCGGCGCGGCGGCCCGGCTGCACCGGATCGGACTGACGCCCTCCCCGGCCGGGGACCTGGCCTACACGATGTACCCGTGGGTGGTGAGCGGCAGCCGCCTCCACGACGCCGGATGGCGGCCGAAGCACACGAACGAGGAGGTCCTGGCGGAACTGCTCGAGGAGGTCTCGGGGCGGCACACGGTCGCCGGCCGGCGTCTCGGGCGCAAGGACGCCACGGCGGCGGGTGCCGCGGGCGCGACGGTGGCACTGCTGGGCGCCGCCGCGGTGGTCCGCCGCGCGCGGAAGGCCCGGCGCCGCATCTGAGGCGGGCCCCGTCGGCCCCCTGCGGGCGGCCGCTGTAGGAGGCTCCAACGCCGCACGTGCGCGTGCCGGGCGATCACGCTATTCCACGCCGTACGCGGCGTGGGGCACGATGGACGCATGGCAACCACGAACGACCACCCCGGCGAGCGGGCCGCAGCCGACCCCGTCAAGCTGATCGGCATCCGTGACACGCCCCTGTCCGTGGACGAGGTCTTCGGCGCGGTCGGGGACGACGCGTCGGGTGGTACCGCGCTGTTCGTGGGGACCGTGCGCAACCACGACGGGGGCACCGACGTCGACCGGCTCGGGTACTCGTGCCACCCGAGCGCCGAGGCCGAGATGCGGCGGGTCGCCGAGAAGGTCGTCGCGGAGTACCCCGTACGGGCGCTCGCGGCGCTGCACCGTGTGGGCGACCTGGAGATCGGCGACCTCGCGGTGGTCGTCGCCGTGTCCTGCCCGCACCGGGGCGAGGCCTTCGACGCCTGCCGGAAGCTGATCGACGACCTCAAGCACGAGGTGCCGATCTGGAAGCACCAGACGTTCTCCGACGGAACCGAGGAATGGGTGGGCGCGTAGCGCTTTCGCCGCCGTCACCTCCGGTTGCGTAACCCGCACCCCGGCGTGAGCGTTGTCACTGCGAATGGTTAATCTTCTGATCAGTCAGTCGCGGACACTCATGGGGTTGGGAGGTCGGCATGGCAGCGCTTGCCTGGTTGCTGATTCCGCTGGTGGCCGCTGTCGGTGCGGGCCTGTGGGGCAGTTGGGCCAACCGGACCCGCAAGGCACGGAGCGACGGCCCCGAGCTGGACGGGTACGCCCGCTTCCGTGAGGCGATGGAGAAGCCCCGCACGGGTGCCTGACGCCCGTCCGACGAGCGCCTGACGACCGCAGCCCTGACGGTGTTCCGACAGTCACGTCCCGTACTGTCGTGCCATGCCACGCCGCACCGCGACGATGCTCGCCTCCACCCTGATGCTGATCGCGCTCCTGTGCGCGGGTGTTTTCATCCCCGTGCCCTACTCGGAGATGTCCCCCGGGCCGACGGTGAACACGCTCGGGGACCACGACGGCGAGCCGGTGCTGCAGATCTCCGGTCGCAAGACCTATGAGGCGAGCGGTCATCTGAACATGACCACCGTCCGGGTCACCAGCGCCGAGTACAAGATGAACCTCGTGGAGGCCGTCTACGGCTGGCTGGCGCACGACAACAGCGTGGTGCCGCACGAGACCCTCTACCCGGACGGCAAGACCGAGGAAGAGGCCACCCAGGAGAACGCGGAGGAGTTCAGCCACTCCCAGGAGACCGCGAAGGTCGCTGCCCTGAAGGCGCTGGACATCCCGGTGAAGTCCTGGGTGGTCGTCTCCACCGTGGTCAAGGACTCACCGGCGCAGGGCAGGCTGCACGCCGGGGACGTGATCAAGGCCGTGGACGGCACGACCGTGAACAAGCCCGCGGACGTCGCCGAGCTGGTGACCAAGCACGAGCCGGGCGAGGACACCGTCTTCACGGTCGTGCCCGCCAAGGAGCAGGCCGCCGCGGAGAAGGAGGGCCGGACGGCGACGAAGACGCAGCAGGTCACGATCACCACCGAGACCTCCGAGGACGCCGGCGAGAAGCGCGCCATCGTAGGGATCTCCGCCGGGACCGATCACACCTTCCCGTTCGAGATCGACATCAAGCTGGCCGACGTCGGCGGCCCGAGCGCCGGCCTCATGTTCGCCCTCGGCATCTACGACAAGCTCACCCCGGGCGACCTCACCGGCGGCAAGTTCGTCGCCGGCACCGGGACGATCGAAGACAACGGCAAGGTGGGCCCGATCGGCGGCATCGGCCTGAAGACCATCGGCGCGCACGACAAGGGCGCCCAGTACTTCCTGACCCCCGCGGACAACTGCGCGGCGGCGGCCGAGGACACCCCCGACGGGCTCACCCTGGTGAAGGTCGACACCATCGACGACGCCCTCGGCGCGCTGAAGGACATCCGCTCGGGGAAGACCGCCGACCTGCCGAAGTGCACCGAGGGGTAGTCCTCCCGGCACAGGCGTCCGGCAGCCCGGCGTCCGGGGGCCTACTCCGCGAAGGTCGCCGTCAGCGCCTCGGCCAGACCCGGCACCAGGTCGGAGCCCGTCAGGACCTCCGTCGCGGTGTCCTTCTCCCGCAGCCGCAGGGCCGAGTCGCGGGCGCCGTCCCGCAGCACCGCGACCGTCATGCGGACCTCCTGACGGTCCGGGTGCTCCGCCACCCACTGGGCGAGCTTCTTGTCGTTCAGGCCCTGGGGCACCTGGGCCTCGGCGGAGGGCGGCAGCATCAGGCGCTCCACGGCGAGCGCACAGCCGACCACGGCATCGGGCCAGGCGATGGTGCCCAGGAACTCGTCGAGCGCCTGGTCCGTTGGAATTTCGTCCTGCTCGATCGGGGTGAGGCCGGAGGACTCCGTCTCGTCCCGCAGACCGAGCCGGTCCGCGAGGGAGGGCTGGTCGGCCTTCAGTCGTGCGGTGTCGACAAGTGCGAAGAGGCGTGCGGGCTGGTCCCAGCCGAGGCCGGAGACGTACTCGTCGATCTCGAGTACGGCCCGGGTGAGGGGGCTCGCTGCCATGGGGGTGTTGGACATGGTCACAATCCTGCCTCGTTCATGGCCGGAATCGGGAACCGAGTAAACGATGAGTAAGTTGCATAAGTGTGGGCCCGCGATCACGGGGGCGCACGGGGGGCCCGCGAACCCGAGGGCCTGACGGATCAACAGCGAACTTCGAGGTGCGCACCTTGGCTTTCCAGATGCCGGACCGCGGCGGAGGCCCCCCGACGGGGCCGCGGATCAGAGTGGGCCGCCCGTCCCGGCGTGTCCGAACCCTGCTGCTGACACTTGGTGTCCTCGCCGTGCTGCTCATGGCGTTCACCATGTTCGCGGGATTCTGGACGGACTGGCTCTGGTACCGGTCGGTCAACTACTCGTCGGTCTTCACCACGACCCTGTGGACCAAGATCGGTCTCTTCCTCGTCTTCGGCCTGCTGATGGCGCTCGCCGTCGGGTTCAACATCTGGTTGGCCCACCGCCTGCGGCCGCCGCTGAGCGCCATGTCGATGGAGCAGCAGAATCTCGACCGGTACCGGATGGGCATCGCCCCGTACAAGAAGTGGCTGCTGCTCGGCATCACCGCCCTGGTCGGCCTGATCGCCGGCGCCTCGGCCTCCGGCCAGTGGCGGACCTGGCTGATGTGGGTCAACGGCGTGCCCTTCGGCCAGAAGGACCCCCAGTTCAAGCTGGACGTCTCCTTCTACGCCTTCGACCTGCCCTGGTACCGGTTCCTGCTCGGCTTCGGCTTCGCAGCCGTGATCATCTCCGTGATCGCCGCCGCGCTCACCCACTACCTGTACGGCGGGCTCCGCGTCACGAGTCCGGGCGCGCGCGCCACGGCCGCCGCCACCGGGCACCTGTCGGTGCTCATCGGCGTCTTCGTCGCCCTCAAGGCGGTCGCCTACTGGCTCGACCGGTACGGCCTCGCGGTGAAGTCCAGCGACTTCAAGGCGACCGACAACTGGACGGGCCTCAGGTACGTCGACGCCAACGCCTACCTGCCGGCCAAGACGATCCTGTTCTGCATCGCGGTCATCTGCGCGCTGCTGTTCTTCGCCACCCTGTGGCGGCGCACCTGGCAGCTGCCCGTGATCGGCTTCGGCCTGATGGTGCTCTCCGCGATCCTCATCGGCGGCCTGTACCCGGCGCTGGTCCAGAAGTTCCAGGTCCAGCCCAACGAGCAGGCCAAGGAGGCGCCGTACGTCGAGAAGAACCTCGCGGCCACGCGCGAGGCGTACGGCATCGAGGGCACTCAGGTCAGCGAGTACCCGGGCAAGAGCCAGACCACGGACAAGACCAAGCTCCGGGACGACGTGAACGATGCGGCGTCCATCCGCATCATGGACCCGAACGTCATCTCGCCGACCTTCCAGCAGCTCCAGCAGATGCGTAACTACTACGCGTTCCCGACCAACCTGGACGTCGACCGCTATTCCAAGGACGGCAAGGACCAGGACACGGTCATCGGGCTGCGCGAGCTGAACCTGGCGGGCATCCCGAAGAAGAACTGGATCAACAACCACTTCCGCTACACGCACGGCTACGGTGTGGTCGCGGCCAAGGGAACGGCGGTCGACTCCGAGGGGCGTCCGGTCTTCACCGAGTCCAACCTGCCCTCCGAGGGCGACCTCGGGAAGTACGAGCAGCGGATCTACTACGGCGAGAAGACCACCACCTACTCGATCGTCGGCGGTCCCCAGAAGGAGATCGACTACTCCGACGACACCGGGGAGAAGACGTTCAGCTACAAGGGCGACGGCGGCATCGACCTGTCCAACCCGGTCAACCGGGCGGCGTACGCGGCCGCGTTCAGCGAGCCGCAGATCCTCTACTCCGGTGCGATCGGCGACGGTTCGCGAATCCTGTACAACCGCACGCCCAAGGAGCGCGTCGAGGCGGTGGCCCCGTGGCTGACCATCGACGGCGACGCCTACCCGGCGGTGGTGGACGGCCGCATCCAGTGGATCGTCGACGCCTACACCACGACCAACGGCTATCCGTACGCCTCACGGACGACGCTCGGCGACACCACGGCCGACTCGCTGACCGCGAACAACAACTCGCGCGCGGTGGTGGCCCAGCAGAACCAGGTCAACTACATCCGCAACTCCGTGAAGGCGACCGTCGACGCGTACAGCGGTGACGTGAAGCTGTACGAGTGGGACACCCAGGACCCGGTCCTGAAGACCTGGAAGAAGGCGTTCCCGGGCACGGTGAAGGACAAGAGCGAGATCTCCAAGGAGCTGATGGCGCACCTGCGCTATCCGCAGGATCTCTTCAAGGTCCAGCGCGAGCTGCTCACCCGTTACCACGTGAAGGACGCCAACACGTTCCTCAGCGGCAGCGAGGTGTGGCAGGTGCCGGACGACCCGACCAACAAGTCGGGCGACGCCGTGCCGCCGTACTACCTGAGCATGAAGATGCCCGACCAGAAGGCCCAGGCGTTCTCGCTGACGACGACGTTCACACCCAACGGGCGTGACAACCTCAGTGCGTTCATGGCGGTCGACGCCGAGGCGGGCACGAGCGACTACGGCAAGATCAGAATCCTGAAACTGCCGACGAGTACGACCGTCAACGGGCCGAAACAGGTCCAGAGCCAGTTGAACTCCGAGCAGGACATCGCCGAGACCATCAGGCTGCTGAGAGGCGGCGACTCGGAGGTGGAGTACGGCAACCTGCTGACGGTGCCGCTCGACGGCGGGCTGTTGTACGTCGAACCCGTCTACGTGCGCGGTGGTGACCTCAAGTACCCCTTGTTGCGCAAGGTCCTGGTGAGTTACGGGGGCAACACCGCCTTCGAGAACACGCTCGACGCAGCCCTCAACAAGGTCTTCGGAGCCCAGGCCGCCGAGAACGAACAGCCACCGGCTGACGAGGGCGACGACGACACCACCCAGCCGCCGCCGCCGTCGTCCACCAACCCGACGGTCCGGGAAGCGCTGAGCGATGCGCAGAAGGCCTTCGACGCCGGGCAGAAGGCCCTGGAGCAGAAGGACCTGGCCGCGTACGCCAAGGCGCAGGAGGACCTGGAGAAGGCGCTCCAGCGGGCCGAGGACGCACAGGCCAAGGCCGACCAGAGCGCCGGTGACAAGAACGGCGACAAGGACACCGCCGACGAGAACGGCGGGGACAAGACCGGGGGCGACAAGCCCAGTCCGGACGCGACCCCGACCGGTGACGCCGGCGGAGGGTCGGACACCGGCTGACCGCCCGCCTCGCGTCTGGCGTTCGCGTCTGGCGTTCAGGCTGGTCAAAGCCCATTCCGCGCCGTGCTAGGGTTGTGCACACAACGGCGCGGGGTGGAGCAGCTCGGTAGCTCGCTGGGCTCATAACCCAGAGGTCGCAGGTTCAAATCCTGTCCCCGCTACTGACGTCGTGAGCTGATGGCGAACGACCACGAAGGCCCGGATTCCCACAAGGAGTCCGGGCCTTCGTGATGTGCGAACGCATGTACCGGCGGACACGACGGCCGCGCCGCCAAGGGGAGTTGGGCAGATCCGTGTTTGACTTGTCTCCCTGTGGGCATGTCGACAAAACGCTGAAGTGACCTCACTGACTGCGGTATACCGGATGTACCGAGGTTGCGGGTGGTGCGACGATGAACGTTATGGGGGACATGGCAAATCTGTTCGGGACGGGGCGTTTTGCGCAGCCGTCCGGTCAGCCGTCGGATCGGGAGGAGGCCGCGGACGAGGCTCAGGAAGCCGCCGACGAGGCCGCCGAGGAAGTGCGTCTGCGGCTCGCCGTCGACGGCGGTGACGTCGAGGCGATGAGCGTGCTCGGCGCGCTGCTGCTGCGCCGCGGGGACTTCGACGGAGCCGAGTCCCACCTGCGTGCCGCCACCGCGGCCGGTGACCGGGCCGCCGCCAACAACCTGGGCGTCCTGCTGCACCAGCGGGGGTACGCCGACGAGGCCGCCGGATGGTGGCGCATCGCCGCCGTCGCCGGATCCGCCGCCGCCGCGCATGCGCTGGGCCGGCACTTCCGCGAACGGGGGGACGAGCCCGCCGCCGAGTACTGGCTGTGCCAGTCGGCCGAGCAGGGCCATGTGCTCGGCGCCTACGCGCTCGCCGACCTGCTGGAGCACCGCGGCGACGGCACCGGGTCCGCGCGCTGGATGCGGGTCGCCGCCGAGCATGGGCACCGGGAAGCGGCGTACCGGCTGGCGCGGACGCTGGACCGGCGGGCCGGGCGGCGCGACGGCGGTGACGACAAGGCGGCCGCCCTGGCCGCCGACGAGGCCGAGCAGTGGTACCGGCAGGCCGCCGCACGCGGCCACCGGAGGGGCGCACTGCACCTCGGGACGATCCTGGAGAAGCGCGGCGAGCTCAAGGAGGCCGGTCGCTGGTACCTCACGTCCGCCAAGGACGGCGAGGCCCGCGCCGCCTGTGCGCTGGGCTTCCTGCTGCGCGACGCCGGGGACACGGAGAGCGCCGCCGTGTGGTGGCTGCGTGCCGCCCAGGACGGCGACGGCAACGCCGCCAACGCCCTCGGCGCGCTGCACGCCGAGCGCGGCGAGACCCAGACCGCGGAACGCTGGTACCGGGCCGCGATGGACGCCGGCGACGACAACGGCGCCTACAACCTCGGCCTGCTCTGCGCCGAGCAGGGGCGCACCACGCAGGCCGAGCAGTGGTACCGGCGGGCCGCGTACGCCGGACACCGGGAGGCCTCCAACGCGCTGGCCATCCTGCTGCTGCGAGCCGGGGACGAGGCCGGTGCCGAGCCCTGGTTCTCCAAGGCCGCCGAGGCGGGCAGCGTCGACGCCGCCTTCAACCTCGGGATCCTGCACGCCGGGCGGAGCGAGGAGCGGGCGGCGCTGCGCTGGTACGAGCGGGCGGCGGCGGCCGGGCACACCGAGGCCGCGCTCCAGGTCGGGATGGCCCGGCTGCGCGGCGGGGACGAGCGCGAGGCGGAGCGGTTCCTGCGCTGTGCGGCGGGGGGTGGCAGCGCGGAGGCGGCGTACCGGCTGGCGACGGTGCTGGACGCGCGCCGGCCGCCCGCGCCCGCGCACGAACTGGGTGAGCCGGCGCAGGAGAAGTCCGAGTGCGAGGAGTGGTACGAGCGGGCCGCGTCCCAGGGGCACCGGCGGGCCCAGGTGCGGGTCGGGATGCTCGCCGCGGCGCGGGGCGACGTGGTGGAAGCCGCGCGGTGGTACCGGCAGGCGGCGGAGGCCGGGTCGCGGAACGGGGCGTTCAACCTGGGGCTGCTGCTGGCCCGTGAGGGCAGCGAGCCGGAGGCCGTGGTGTGGTGGCGCCGGGCGGCCGATGCCGGGCACGGGCGGGCGGCGCTGCGGCTGGCGCTGGTGTTCGCGCGGCGCGGGGAGCTGGCGGAGGGGCAGCGGTGGGCGGACCTCGCGGTGTCGCTGGGGCCGGCGGAGGTGGGGGAGCGGGCGGCGCGGTTGCGGGACGCGTTGCGGCAGGAACTGTCGGCGTGACGCGTGACGCGTGACGCGTGACGCGTCACGCTGGGCTGAGCTGGGCGCCGTTTTGTAGGTGCCCGGCGTTGGAGTGGGTCGCGGGTGGGTGCGCGGCCCGGCGCTGGCGGGGTGCCTCCCCCAGAACGGCCTGGGAGGTACCCCCAGCGCCCACCCGTGCCGCCCCAACGGCACGACTGCCCGCAGCTACGACGGCATGCGACTGGCCGTAGTTCCTGCAAACGCGCCTGGGGCCGGAATCCGTTTGGATTCCGGCCCCAGGACTTCAGTAGCGGGGACAGGATTTGAACCTGCGACCTCTGGGTTATGAGCCCAGCGAGCTACCGAGCTGCTCCACCCCGCGTCGGTGAATGGAACACTACGTCAAGGCGAAGACAAGAAGCAAATCCGCGCTCACGCCGCCGCGCAGTTCGGGCAGGTGCCGCGGTACGTGACCTCGACCTCCGAGACCGTGAAGCCGAAGCGCTCGGAGTCGGGGAGGTCGGCCAGTGGGTTGCCGGTCGGGTGGACGTCGCGGATCGCACCGCACTGGGCGCAGACCAGGTGGTGGTGCGGCCGGTGGGCGTTCGGGTCGTAGCGCTTGGCGCGCTTGTCCGTCGCGACCTCCAGCACCTCGCCGAGGGAGACCAGCTCGCCCAGGGTGTTGTAGACCGTCGCCCGGGAGATCTCGGGGAGCTTGTGCACGGCTCGGGAGTGCACCTCGTCGGCCGTCAGGTGGACGTGTTCGCCGTCGAGGACCTCGGCCACTACGCGACGCTGCGCGGTCATGCGCCATCCGCGACCACGCAGCCGTTCCAGAAGGTCACTCATACCGACCAGCCTAACAGCAAGGGGGACCAGGTCCCGAACGGGTGTGACTTTGGAGTCCTGCTTGACTTAGACACTGTCCATTATAGGATCGGGAGCAGTATTGGCCAAGGAGTAGAACGTGCAGTACTGCCAGGACCGGCACAGGAGGAGCTCGTGACTCAGGGACCGCTCACTACGGAGACTGGTGCTCCCGTAGCCGACAACCAGAACAGTGAGACGGCGGGCGTCGGCGGCCCCGTGCTCGTCCAGGACCAGCTCCTGCTGGAGAAGCTGGCCCACTTCAACCGTGAGCGCATCCCGGAGCGCGTCGTGCACGCCCGGGGCGCCGGCGCCTACGGCACCTTCACGGTCACCGCCGATGTCACCCGTTACACGCGCGCCGCCTTCCTCTCCGAGGTCGGCAAGGAGACGGAGACCTTCCTCCGCTTCTCCACCGTCGCCGGCAACCTGGGGGCGGCGGACGCCGTCCGCGACCCGCGCGGCTTCTCGCTGAAGTTCTACACCGAGGAGGGCAACTACGACCTCGTCGGCAACAACACCCCGGTGTTCTTCATCAAGGACGCCGTCAAGTTCCCCGACTTCATCCACACCCAGAAGCGCGACCCCTACACGGGCTCGACCGAGATGGACAACGTCTGGGACTTCTGGAGCCTGTCGCCGGAGTCGACGCATCAGGTGACGTGGCTGTTCGGCGACCGCGGCATCCCGGCGTCCTACCGCCACATGGACGGCTTCGGCTCGCACACCTTCCAGTGGAACAACGAGGCGGGCGACGCCTTCTGGGTCAAGTACCACTTCAAGACCGACCAGGGCATCAAGAACCTCACCCAGGCCGAGGCCGACAGGCTCGCCGGCGAGGACCCCGACTCCCACCAGCGCGACCTGCGCGAGGCCGTCGAGCGCGGCGACTTCCCGTCCTGGACCGTCGGCGTGCAGATCATGCCGGTGGCCGAAGCGGCGACGTACCGCTTCAACCCGTTCGACCTGACCAAGGTGTGGCCGCACGCGGACTACCCGATCGTCTGGTTCGGCAGGCTGGAGCTCAACCGCAACCCGGAGAACATCTTTGCCGAGGTCGAGCAGTCGATCTTCTCCCCGGCGCACTTCGTGCCCGGCATCGGCCCGTCCCCGGACAAGATGCTGCAGGGCCGCCTCTTCGCGTACGGCGACGCCCACCGCTACCGCGTCGGCATCAACGCCGACCAGCTGCCGGTGAACCGCCCGCACGCCACCGTGGCGCGTACCAACTCCCGTGACGGCCACCTGTACGACGGTCGACACAAGGGTGCGAAGAACTACGAGCCGAACAGCTTCGGCGGCCCCGTCCAGACGGGCCGGGCCCTGTGGCAGCCGGTCCCGGTCTCCGGCGTCACCGGCGAGACCGAGGCGCCCTCCCACGCCGAGGACGACGACTTCGTCCAGGCGGGCAACCTCTACCGGCTGATGACGGACGAGGAGAAGGAGCGGCTGATCGGCAACCTGGCCGGCGCTCTCTCCGGCGTCTCGCGCGACGACATCGTCGAGCGTGCGATCGGCAACTTCCGTCAGGCCGACGGTGACTTCGGCAAGCGGCTGGAGGCCGCGGTCCAGGCCCTGCGCGGCTGACATCCTGCACTGGACCGCTTGCCGTAGCGGCGGGCCGGATCCCCGGGTAGGGGGTCCGGCCCGTTTGTCGTACGGGTCGTGTGTCCGCAACGGGCGTCCGGGTCGGCCGTGCGTTCCGGGCGGCCGTGCGTACGTTGCTCCGTTCCGTCAGGCGGTCACCACCGGCGCGTTGTGCGGGGCGCGGGCAGGAGCCCAGCGGCGGATGATGTCGCGCACCGAGACGATGCCGACGGGCTCACCGCCGTCCAGGACGATGAGGTGGCGGAAGCCGCCGTGTGCCATCGCGGCCGCCGCCTCCTCCACGGTCCAGGTCGGTGCGGCGAACACGACGTCGGTGGTGGTGTGGCCGTGGGCGCGCTCGGCGTCCGGGTCCTGGCCCCGGCCCACGGAGACCAGGACGTCGCGCTCGGTGAGGATGCCGATGCCGTCGGCGTCGGGGTCGTACACCACCGCCGCGCCGACGCGGCGGGCGGACATCAGGGCGGCGGCCTGGCGGAGCGTGTGGGCGGGACCGATGGTGAGGACGACCGTGCTCATGACTTCGCGGACGAGCATGGGTGGAGCCACCTCCTGCCGGTGATCCATGAGTTAGTTCATGGATTCACAAGTTCACAAGTGGGGGAACCCTCAGAGTGGCAGGTAAAGCGACGGTCAACAAGGGGGCGCGGAGGGCGAGTCGGGGGGCGCTCAGTAGCGCTGGTTTTGATCGGCTCAGTCGATGGGGTGCAGGGATGCTCTGCATCCCGCTTCCCAACTGCGTCGTAGCGGTTGTCTTTGGTCGTTGAGGGGCGTCGTTGGTTCCCGTTAGACGGCCCACAGACGGCCCGAGTGTGGGCACTGGCCCGCCTCCGGTCTTCCCGGGGGCGGCCGGTGCCCCGTCAGGCAGAGGAGTGCCGAAGAGCGAGGGCATCAGCGTGCTTGCGGATCGCTCCCATCCGGGCTTCCCATTCGGCGCCGCCCCGATGATCCGGGTGGGCCGTCGTCTGCCCTGGATGCTTGCGGTAATGCAGGCCCGCCTCACCGATGAACCAGCCATCGGCCATCACGTCAAGGGCCATCAAGAGGGCTGTGTCCTCGGATGCCGGAAGGGCCATCCATCCCCCGATTTCCGCAAGGAGGGTTTCGCGGATGCATAGCGATGCGGGGTGGACCATGGGACGGTGTGTGCTTGCCCAGTAGGCGTATAGCTCGCCGCGTATGAGCGGGCCCGGCTCGGGATCGCCAAGCGTGTAGTGCTGGAGTGTTCCGTCCGGCATGAGGTCGAGTACTCGGCAGACAGTCCATCCGACGGATGGATTCTCCTCAAGCGTCTCAATATCTCGGCCGAGTGCTCCCTTAGGCAGGATGTCGTCAGCGTCGAGAACCTTTACCAATTCGCCATGGCTGCGACCCCATGCCAATGTCCGGGCTACGCCCGGCCCCCCGCGTCTGTTGCCTCCCACTTTCACGCAGGGGTCTGCGCGGATGTCGGCCGGCACGTCCGTCTCGTTGCCACCGTCGACTTGGATCAGCCACTCCCACTCCCACCCGTGCGGCAGCTCTTGGGCCTGGAGGGAAGTGAAGGCTGCTGGGAGGAACTCGACCGCCGCCTCGTGAACCGGCGTCACGATCGAAATGGTGCGATTCACTGAACCCACCTTTCCAGGGGCACGGAGTAGCGGAACTCTGTCCGCTCGCCAGGAAGCACCACGCGCGAGTACTCAACGACGTCACCGTTGGTGGAGATGCTGGTTTTGTCGAGCAAAAAGACCGCGCTATTCATCGGAATCCCCAGCTTGCGAGCCTCCGTTTGGGTTGCCACCCGGGTCCTGATGGCGTCGTCAATTCGGTCGATCTCGATCCCGATCGTGCTCAGTTGATGGTGTGTACCGCCAGGCCAAGGTTCCTTAGAGCTGTCCAGGAGATCGGGGTTACGGGCAGCTACCTCGTGGACGAGGTAGGAGTCGATGAGTGATAGTGCGGTCGCGTCTCCGTTGGTGCTGTGCCAGTACTTTCTATGCAGCATCAGGGAGCCCGGCTTGACTCCGAACCGTTCAGCCAGCTCCGCGTCAGCGGGGATGGCGCTGAACGTCGCGTGAGTCTCTATCTGGTCGTGGTCCATTCCGGCGTCTTTGTCGATTACGCCGTTGTCCCGGCGCACTGCGTCAGGCCGCTGCGCCAGCCTCTTCTCCCACACGTACCGCTCCTGCGGCTCTCGGACGAGGTGCGGTGGGACTGTGCGCACCTTGGTGCCGTGCCCTCGAACCATCGTGACCAGGCCTTCGGTCTCCAGCGCCTTGTACGCCGCTAGGACTGTGGTTTTCGATCCCCTGCCTTGGGCCACCAGGTCACGAATCTGCGGCAGCTGGTCGCCGGGCCGGTACCCGGCGGTGCCGGCTGCGATCTCCCGCGCGATCTCATCTGCCAGCCCACGCCACTGCGGTGTCTTGGGTGCCATGCGGAAACCCCTCTCGCCTCGCCTATCAACCCAGCCAGTGAATCACAGTCCCGGGATTGACTGCTATCCCGGGACTGTTGACAGTCCCAGGACATCGTGTCACTCTCATCTTGCGCCGCTCGCAGTCCCGGGACAAACGGGCCTGGTCGGGGTGGTGTGTCAGGCCTACGGCCCATTCGGGCTGGTCTGGTGTCGGTTCGGGATAGCTCGTGCAGTTGGGGCCCTGAGCTGGTCGTTCATTGAGAACTGCATAGGTGGGCCCCGTCTCCCCGAGTCGAAAAGACGGCCGCGTGGCCAACGTCGCGCATCGACCTCTCCGCAGCACGGTTGTTGCGGCCGGTTGCCTCCGCTGCACGTCTCGAACGTGCAGCGATGAGGGAACCGGAGGGGTTCCACACGAGAGCGCCGCCCGGAGCGGTAACTCCGGGCGGCGCGGTACAGGCACCTGTGTTGGAGGCACCTGTGATTACCAGTCTGACAGACGCGGAGCGGGCGGAACTGGCCCGTAGGGCGGCTGAGGCGAACAAGCGCAGCGAGGACAACGCCCGTGCCCGGGGCGGCCGGTGATGGCCGACTCCGAGCACGAGAAGACGAAGGAACCGCTCCCGCAGCGCCCCCGTGGTCCGCACCCGTACCTGCGGGGGGCGGTCCGCTGATCTATCGCCCCGATGGTCGCAAGGCCGGGTTCGACTCCCGGCCGGGGCACGCACGACCCACATCAGTCAGTCCAAGAGGAGTTCAAATGCGTTTCCGAACCAGCCCTTCCCTCGCCGTGGCCGCCATGAAGAACCGCAGCACTGACGACCTGCGGAACGAGTACCAGCTGATCAACCGTGAGCGGGCCGGCGGCGCCAACTCTCTCGGGGCCATCGCCGACCAGAACGACATTGCCCGCGAGCTGGAGCGTCGCGGCCAGCGCTGATCCCGTCCCACAGCCCCGATGGTCGCAAGGCCGGGTTCGACTCCCGGCCGGGGCGCGCATCGACTACTTCAGACCCGGAGGGGGCTCTCATGTGGACAAGCGTGATCGCGGTAATAGGGACGCTGCTGGGGTCCATGGCCACTCACCTGGTGCAGCAGCGTGGTTCCGACCGCACGGCGGCACGCCGTGACCGGCTGACCGCTGTAACGGCGCTGACAGTGGCGCTGGCGGATCACCGCCGTGCGATGTGGATGCGTGAGGACCTGCGCCTGTCCGGCGCGGACACCTCCGCCTACGAGGTAGCGCGTGCGGAGAGTCACGGCACCCGCAGCGCACTGACCGCGCCGTTGACGACGCTCGCGATCCTGGCTCCGGGGCTCACCCGGTCGGCACAGGAAGCGGCGACGGCCACCTACCGGATGCGCGGCGCCGCGTCCCCGCAGGCGCTGAACGGCGCGCGGGATGAGGCCATCACGGCATGCGAACGGCTGGTCGCCGACGCCTCCAAGCTCTTCTGACCTCCTTCCCCCTGCCCCCGTCCCGCCGCACCTGGCGGGGCCGTGACGGCGCCGGATCGAATCCGGCCCGGGGCGCCCGCCGCACCACTCGCGTGCGGCTCCCACCACAACGGCGCGCACCCCCGGAGAGGCAACTCCGGGGGTGCTGTTCGGGCCGTTTCACCTGCTAGGGAGACCACGACCCATGAATCCCATCGTCACTGTTCAGGACGCTGTTACCGCGTTCGCCGACTTCATGGAGCCGACGAACGCGGAGCTGGACGCGATCGAGCAGGAGATGCCCGTGATCCTCGCGGACGTCGACCTGCTGGACGCGTACATCGTCACCCTCGACCGCACGCCGACCGAGCTGGACGACCGCCGCACCCGCCGGGCCCGCCGCCGCGCGCTCGCCGCCCGCGCCGCCCTGGTCAACCGCACGGCGAGCACGCGCCTGCCCGGCGGTGCGGCATGAACCTTCACCGCAAGGGGCGTGCCGCCCTGGTGCTGGCCCTGGTCGCCGTGGTCGGTATGGCGTTCCGGGTGTCGTGGAACGCGCTGCGGGACATCGCCGGCGCGGTCGGTGCGGACGACACGGCGGCGATGCTGTACCCGTTCGTGGTCGACGGCCTCATGGCACTCGCCCTGATCGCCACCCTGGTACTGGCCGACCGCGACCGCACGTTCGCCCTGCGCGTGCTGGGGGCGTACACGGTCGCGTCGCTGGTCCTCAACTACGTGCACGGTCTGGTCCCGGAGCTGCACGGCCGCACGGTCGACTGGGGGCGACTGGCCAACTGGGACCCGGCGAACTGGGCCCTGGTCCTGCTCGCCACCTCGTTGCCGGTCGGGTCGATCTACTTCGGTTCCGACCTCGTGGCCAAGGTGCTGCACCACCGCCCCGCCCCGATCCCCACCGTGAGCACGAATGCGGAGGAATCTACCGAGATCGCAATGAAACGGTCTACGGCTGACCTGCCGGTATCGACTCCCGCGCCGATCGCCCCGAACGCGGTGGCGCTGCCCCGTCCGGTGGCCGTCGGCTTCCTCAAGTCGACTCTCCCGGTCAAGCCGTCCCCCTCGATCGCCCCGGCCCCGGTCGCGCCGGTCGAGCGGCGTGCGGTGGCGGCGGAGTCGGCCCGGCCGCGCCGTGCGACGGGCCGTGTCCCGGCGGTGGCGAAGTCGAGTCGGCCGAAGCGCACGCCGGATCAGTTGCTCGCCGAAGCGCGGGCGGTGACGGCCGACTGGCCGGACGCGAAGGTGACCGCCGAGGGCATCCGGCGGGCGGTGCGTACGTCTCCGGTCAACGCGCGGGCGCTGCGGGACACCTTGCGGGCGGAGCGCGCCGGGGCGGCGGCGTGAGCGGGCTGCGGATCGGTTCGCTCTGCTCCGGTTACGGCGGCCTGGACATGGCCGTCCAGGCGGTCTTCGGGGGCTCGCTGGCGTGGGTCGCGGACAACGACGCTGGAGCCTGCCGGATCCTCGCCCACCACCACCCGCACGTGCCGAACCTGGGCGACGTCACCGCCGCCTCCTGGGGCGAGGTGGAGCCGGTCGACGTCGTGACGGGCGGCTACCCGTGCCAGCCGTTCAGTTCTGCCGGCAAGAGGAAGGGAGTCGCTGATGAGCGGCACATCTGGCCCGACATCGCCCGTGCCCTTGGGGTTCTACGACCCCGTCTCGCGGTGTTTGAGAACGTCGCAGGGCACCTTTCTCTCGGATTCGACACCGTGCTTGGAGATCTTGCCGCCCTCGGGTTCGATGCGCGGTGGTGCACTCTTCGCGCATCTGACGTGGGAGCGGCTCACCAGCGCAAACGGCTCTTCGTCCTCGCCTGGCCTGCCGACTCCGGCGGCACGGGACTGGAGGGGCGGCGGGCAGCGCGGGCAGCTTCCGACCGCCGTCGGCTCGCTCCTGCCGACCCCGTCGACCTCGGAGAACACCGGAGCCGGACACGCGGCGCAGGGCGGGATGAACCTGCGCCACGTCGTCTCGCTGCTGCCGACCCCGCGCGCGTCGGAGAACGAGAACCGGCAGACCAAACGCAGCCCCTCGCAGGAAGCGGGCACGCATGGCAAGAGCCTGGCCGCCGAGATGGGCTCGCTCCTGCCGACCCCGCGGGCCACGGACGGCTCGAACGGCGCGGTCTCGCGCACGGAAGCGACGGACCGGCGGGTGCAGTCCGGAACGGCGAATCTGCCGGAGGTGGCGGTGAGCGCGTTCCCGACGGTGGCGTCGGGTGGGGCGAGTACGGCGAGGCGGTCGCGCGGTGGGAGGCGGTCCTCCAGCGCCCCGCCCCCGGGCCAGTTGACGCTGTGGGACGGCTGAGCCCCGCCTTCGTCGAATGGCTCATGGGCCTGCCCGCCGGGCACGTCACCGACGTCCCCGGCCTGTCCCGCTCCGCACAGCTCAAAGCGCTGGGCAACGGCGTGGTCCCGCAACAGGCCACGGCCGCGCTGCGCTTCCTCGCCCCCGCCGCCCTCCCCTCCCGCACGGCCGCCTGAGGCGTCCCGAACCCTTCGAGGAGAAGCCGACCATGCGCAACGCCGACATCCGCCGCCTGGACCGCGCGATCCAGGCGACACAGAAGAAGCTCGACGCGGTCCGCCGGGGCGAGTGGTGGCCGCTCAACGGCAGCGAGCGCCGGGCCATGGCCCGCGCCGCCGTCGGCGGCTCCTACCGCGTCGTACGCGGCCGGAGCACCGGCCGCGCCGAGAGGCAGTTGGAGACCACCGCCAGTTCGGCCGAGATCCGGCTGAACGCGGAACTGACCGCTCTGCACGGCGAGC
The DNA here is from genome assembly GCF_040686295.1 of Streptomyces sp. NPDC085944. NCBI lineage: Bacteria > Bacillati > Actinomycetota > Actinomycetes > Kitasatosporales > Streptomycetaceae > Streptomyces > Streptomyces sp. NPDC085944. The sequence continues at coordinate 61,569 of NZ_JBFBJX010000010.1, forward strand.
GTCAGCGGCTCCTCACCGAGGCCGCCAAGGGCAAGGCCGCCAAGAAGTCGTCCGGCTGGTTTTGACCAGCCCGTTTCCCGCGCCGGGGTGACCGGGACTTTCCACGGACACGGCCACCCCGGCTCACTCCCTTACTCCCGCCCTGATCAGGGCAGTCAGGAGCACTCTCAGCATGTCTGAGAACGTCGTTCACCTCCACAAGCCCACCGACCCCCCGACCGCCGACACCGCCCCCACCGTGCTCACCGTGGTGCCGGACGCGCCGCCTGCTCGCCCGGTGCCGCTGTGGGTGCGCTCCGGCCGCGCCGTGAAGTCGGCCGCCAGGCACGAATCGACCCGGGCCACCGTGCGGGCGACGGCCCGGCACGGCCTTTACACCTTCAACGGCGGGCGGATCGTGGCCCGCCGGGCGTGGGACGGCCGTACCGGCTCGCGGTACGAGCGGATGATCCGTGCGGCGGAAGCCGCCGGGAACCTGGAAGCGGCCGAGGAGTGGGAGGAGCGGTTGCAGCGCTTCCGCGCCGCCCGCCACCACCGCCGCATGGACCTCCTGCACTCCCCGGTCGACGCCGCCAAGGGCGTCGCCGTAGGCGCCGGCATGAGCATCGGTGGCCTGGTCGCCCTCGGCGTCGTCATGGCCATCAGCACCGGCCACGTCGGAGACGTCATCACCCCGCTGTCGGCAACGGTCGACTTCATCGCCCTGCTCATCCGCATCGTCCAGGTCGTCTGGGGTCCGGCCCTGTCGATCGGCCCGTTCCTCGCCCTGCTCGCCCTGTGGTCGGTCGGCCGCAAGCAGCACGCCGCCCCGAACTGGGCCCTGCCCGCCAACGTGCGGTCGGGCGAGGGCGAGCCGATCACGCCGTCCATCGTGGTCAAGGCCCTGCGCGACCTCGGAGTCCCGGCCCTGGCCCGGGCCATCAAGGAGATGGGCGACGCCGGCGCCTCGATGCTCGGCCCGATCCGCATCGCCGGATGCGGTGTCGAGGTCGACGTGACCCTTCCCTCCGGCGTGGCCACGAACGAGGTGCAGGCCAAGCGGCGCAAGCTCGCCGAGAACCTGACCCGGCACGAACACGAGGTGTTCATCACCATCCCCCAGGCCGCCCGGACAGTGCGGCTGTGGGTGGCCGACTCCGGAGCGCTCGATGAGCCGATCGGCCCGTCGCCGCTGGTCACCGACGACACGATGACCGCCGACTACACCAAGGGCAAGGCCCCGTGGGGGCAGGACCTGCGCGGCGACGCAGCTGCGCTGAGCCTGTATCAGCGCCACCTGCTCATCACGGGCCTGTCGAACCAGGGCAAGACCGTGGCCCTGCGCTCCCTCGCACTGTGGCTGTCCCTGGACAAGTCCGTGCAGTTCCTCATGGGCGACCTCAAGGGCGCGGGCGACTGGAACATGTTCGACGGCCTCGCCACCACGCTGATCCAGGGCCCGACCGATGAGCACGTCATCCAGGTGACCGAGATGGTCGAGGGCGCCGTCGACGAGATGAACCGTCGGCTCCAGGCGCCGCCCGGCACGGTGTTCCCGCCGCTCATCGTGCTGGTCGACGAAGCGCAGGTCGCGTTCATGTGCCCCGCCAAGGGCACGGGCAAGGACAAGCGGCCCTACGGCGGCGCCAAGGCCGACTCCCGGTACTTCATGGCCGTCCGCAAGATCCACAACCAGGGCCGCGCGGTCAACGTGCTGATGTGGCAGGGCACGCAGGACCCGACCAACGAGAACCTCCCCAAGCTCGTGCGGGAGGGCGCCCACACCCGCGCCTCCCTCGCCCTGGGCACCGAGTCCCAGGCACGCATGGCCCTCGGAGACAAGGCGGTCGACGGCGGGGCGGCGCCGAACCTGCTGCGTCCGGGGCTGGACCGGGGAACCCTGGTCGTCGCCTCCGACGGCATCAGCATCCCGGCGGGCCAGTCCTCCATCACGGTCCGCACGCACTACATCGACGACGACGCCGCCGCCGCGATCACCGACCGGGCCAAGGCACTGCGCGACGGCGTCACCACCCTGCACGCCCTCGACCGCAGCGCGGAGCACGACCCGCTCGCCGACATCGCCGCCGTCATCGGCGACGCCCCGCGGGTGCGCACCAAGGACGTGCTCGCGCGGCTCGCCGCGCGGAACGCGGGCGCCTACGGCGACTGGTCGTTCCTCGACCTCAAGCGCGTCCTCGACGACGCCGACGCCAGCCCGTACAAGTCCGACGGCGTCATGTGCGTGGCCCGCGACCGCGTGGTGCGCGCCCTCGCCAACCGCGACACGGATGGTTCCGCTTCCGCCGACTGACGGCAGGGAGCGAACGACCGGCGGGGCAGGGAGGCAGGGAGAACTCCCTGACCCCCTCCCTGACCCGCCTCCCTGGCCCTGACCTGCACGAATGATCGTCCAGGGAGTCAGGGAGGCACGCAGGTCACACCCCCCGAGCACCCCTCCACAGCGCCCCCGGCAGGGGGTGTCTCTGCCTCCCTGGCCAACGGCCGGAAGGGATTCCGCATGTACCCCGAGCACACCCCGCACGTGCCCGCACAGCAGGCCGTGGAAGTCCACCAGCCCACCCCATACCCGCCCGCCGCGCCGGTGTCGGCGCCGGTCGTGCCGGTCCAGCCGGGCACGGTCCCGGCCGTGGCGAGCATCGTCCTGCCCGACGGCCGCGTCGTCACCGGCTACGCCATCAACCCCGCCCAGCCCGAACCGGCCGCCGCCAAACCGGCCGTCTCCCGCACGGCCGTGAATGTCGCCCTCGGCGGCGCCGGGTTCCTCGCGGTGTGCGGCGGCCTGGTCCTGCTCACCTCATTCATCGCCGCACTCACCGCGTTCATCACCCAGCTCATCATCCTGGCCGCCGTGATCTTCGGCGGATGGATCGCCGTGCAGATCTTCAGCGCGAGCGGTCACCGGGGCGGCGGGACCACGGTGAACATCCGCAAGGCCGTGATCAAGCGCAACCACTTCCACCACTGACCGGGGGCAGGACGCATGTCCGGGCTCCACTGGCACGCCTACGCGTGGAACGGCAGGCAACGGCCGCCGGACAACGACCGCCGCAAGCCCGCCCTTCCCCTCCCTCCCATGGACGTCGGGCACTGGCTGCTCAAACCCGCCCGGCTCCGGCTCGCCACCTACCCCGCCCCCGATACCGGCCAGGACGCCTACGGGTGGCTGCGGGCGGAACTGGACGCCTTCCCCCGCAGCCCCCGGGACCTGCCCGCGAGCGTCCAACTCGCCTATGCCCGTGGCTGTCTCGACCGGGCCACGGATGTGGTGTGGGGCTATTGGTCGGCCGCCGGGCTCTACATCGCGCGGGCCCTGATCACCTGCCCCCGCGCAGGCATCCCCTGCCCTCTACGGCCGACCGAGGAGACCAGCCCGTGTTCCGACTCCGCATCAAGGTCACTCACTGCCCCCGCCGGGCTCTGGCTCTGACCGACACGCCCCGCCCCGACTGCCCCGACTGCTTGGGAGAGGGCGGCATGGCGCGGCACTACGGCGACCACACCGGCGAGTACGCCGGCACCGAGTGGGAGTCCTGCCCGTGCTGGACGCAGTGGGCCGTGATCCTCCTGCCCCTGCCGCGCTGGCCGCGCCGCACACCGACCGGCTACAGCGACGAACCGCCCTTCTAGCTACGCCAAGGGCGGCCCCCCTCACGCCAATGAAGACGGGGCCGCCCTTGCTCGCCAGAACCCATCAAGGAACTGGAGATACCCCAGCATGACGCAACCCACGCTCTCTCCGCAGCACGCGGCGCTGAGTCTCGCCGCGTCCGGCGTGCCGGTGCTGCCCCTGCGCCGGGGCAAGGTCCCGTTCGGCAACTGCCCCGCCTGCGCGGACAACGCGTGCGACGGCCGCCCGAACATGAAGGTGCCCGGCCCGTGCCGGTGCGCGGCCCCCTGCCACGGATGGGCCGCCGCCACCACCGATCCGGCCGTCATCGTCTCCCCGGCGTGGGCTGCTGCATGGCGGCAGGCGGTGTGCGTCGCCTACCACCCCGGCGGCGCCGGACTGACCGTCCTCGACCTCGACGACGCGGACGCCATCGCCTGGGCCCGTACCGCCCTGCCCGCCACCCGCATCGTGCCCACGACGCGCGGCGAACACTGGATCTACCGGGGCGCCATGCGGTCCCTGAACGCGGTACGGCCCGGTGTCGACATCAAGTCGACCATGGCATACGCCCGTTGGCTCGGACCCGGCACCGGCACCGCCGCCGCTCTCCCCGACGCGGTGCGCGCCCTGGCAGTAAAGGAGCCGTCCCCCGCCCTCCGGGCGCCTCAGGCGCTTCCAGGGCTCGTGAGGGGCGGGCAGGGGGAGTGTCCGCACCGTACGCCCGTCTTCCTGGAACGGGGCGTCGCGATGGCGGAGCAGCGCATCACGGAGGCGTCCAGCGCGGTTCACGCGACCGTGTACCGGACGTTCCTCGCGGTGCTGTCGAGGCACGGCCGGTGCGGCTGCCTCACCGACACCCACGTCGCCCGGCTGTTCACCGCCGCGCAGGCCAAGGGCGAGACGGCCCGGCACTGCACGGACGCGTGGACCAACGCCCTGACCGCTTTGGGGATGTGACCGTGTCCGAGGACGAGAAGACGCCGGGCCGCGAGGTCATCACCGAGTACGCGCAGTCCCATTTCCGCTACTTCCGCACCGTCGACGGCACCGTCTACGCCCAGCGCAACGGCCACCCCGTGGCCCGCCCCATCCGCTCCCAGGGCACCACAGGAAGCCACCGGCAGGAACTCATGGTGGGCCTGTTCAGGGACGGGGTCGGCGTTTTCAACGGCACTGCCTTGAAGGAGGCACTGGACTTGATCGAAGCACTCGCCCTCTCCCAGGACGTGCAGGCCACCCACATCCGCGTCGCCCCCGGGGCCGACGGGGCCACGTGGCTGGACCTCGGCCGCGACGACGGCCAGTCCGTGCGCATCCACCCCACCGGCTGGACCATCGCCGTCCCCGACCCCGCAGAGGTCTGCTGGCGGCGCACCCAGCTCACCGGCGAACTGCCCCTGCCCGCCACGGACACGGCCGGGCAGGGCATCGACGCCCTGCTGAGGCTGACCAACTTCGCCACCCCGGACACCGAATGCCTGGCGCTGGCCTGGCTCGTCGGCTGCCTGGAGCCGGGCGTTCCCGTCCCCGCGCCGTTCCTCACCGGCCCCCAGGGCGCCGGCAAGTCCACCGCGGGCCGCATGCTCGTGCGCATCATCGAGGGCATGACCGGGGACCTGCGCCGCGCCCCCAAGGACGAGGAAAGCCTGATCACCGCCGTGGCTGCAGGCTGGATCACCGCCCTGGACAACCTCTCCCACCTGGCCCCCGACCTGTCCGACCTCATGTGCTGCATCGTCACCGGAGCCGAGTCCATCAAGCGCGCCCTGTTCAGCGACGGCGACGTGTACCGCTCCCGCTACCGCCGCCCCCTCCTGCTGACCGGCATCGACGTCGGTGTCATCCGGCCCGACCTCGCCGAACGCCTCCTGCCGCTTCGTCTGGAACGGCCGACGGTGCGGCGCACCGAGGCGGAGCTGTGGGCCGACTTCACCGCCGCGCTGCCCGTCATCCTCGGCTCGCTCCTCGACCTCACCGTCAAGGTCCGGGCCGCAACCGCCCCCACGCCCACCGACCTGCGCATGGCCGACTTCGCCCACCTGTGCGCGCAGTTCGACACGGCCACCGGCCTCGCCTCCCTGCCCGCCTACCGGGCCAGCCTCGACGACCTCAACGACGACGTGATCGAGGGCGACCTGTTGGCACAGACCGTGCTGCACCACGCCGCCGGGCTCGAACCGGGCGCAGAGCAGCGCATGACCTCTTCGGAATGGCTGGACTGCCTCAGCCGCCTCCACAGCGGGGAGGACTGCCGCCCCCTGCCCAAGGGGTGGCCCACCACCGGCAAAGTCCTCTCCGACCGGCTCAAGCGCCTCCAGCCCACCTTCGCCGCCCGTGGCGTGGTCATCGACTGGGGACGCACCAGCGCCGCCCGCTACATCTCCATGACCCGGCCCGTGCCCGAGCCCCTGCACCAACAGGGCTCCCTGCACTGACACGGGCGCTCTCGGCCGCACCAACAGCAAGAGGAGCACCCGCCGCCCTGGTGCTCCTCTTGCTGTTCGGCGACAGCCGCCCAAGAACGCGCCGCGAAGCGGCTCCTTCTTCAACACCGCAGCCGCACACAACAGCAACCACCCCCTCTCTTTTGTCCTAAGAGAGAGCCCCTGCGTCACCGCGTCATCCGTCACCCCCATGACGGCCCCTGACCTGCGCGAACGAGCGTGACACAGACGCCCGAAACCTGCGTCACACCACGTCACCCGCGTCACGGCCGAGTGACACACGCACCCGGCCGTGACAGACACCCGACACCGCCGAGTCACGCAAACCCACAGGTCACAGGCCCGCATGACGCGTTTGACGCAGTGACGCAGAAATCCAGACCTCGGACACACGCAGCCATGCCCTCCCGCTTGGAGTCTTTATGGCAAAGCCGACCGACCTAGACCCCCGCGCCACTCTCCGGGGCGGCCTTCCGGACCGGTACCTCGACACCGACGACATCGCGGTGATCTTCAAGGTTCCGAAGGAAACCGTCTACCAGTGGCGTAAGAAGCGCATCGGCCCGCCCGGCTTCCGCATAGGCAAGTACGTCCGCTACGACCCCGCCGACGTACGTGCGTACGTCACCAGCTGCAAGAACATCGGCACCGCCGCCTGACCCGTCACCGCCGGACACAGCAGGGAGAGCCGCCGCCCGCGGCTCTCCCTGCTGCCTGTCGAGAGAGGACCGCCGCCGCATGGCAGGCCACATTCAAGACCGCTGGTACAAGACTGAGACCCGCTCCGACGGCAAGACCGCCCGCGTCAAGACCGACCGCCACGGGACCGGCATGCGCTACCGGGCCCGGTACGTCAGCCCTGACGGCACCGAGAAGTCGAAGAGCTTCCCAGATGGACAAAAGCGCGTCGCCGAGAAGTGGCTGGCCCAGATTGAGGCGGATATGTCACGCGGCCAGTACATCGACCCGCGCGCCGGGCGGCTCACAGTCCGGCAGCATGCCGATCGCTGGTTGGCGTCGCTCACTCAGGACCCTGGAACCTTCGTGGGTACCAAGCAGCGCATCCGCCTGCACGTCCTGCCGCACCTCGGCAGCCGATCGCTCGACTCGCTGAGGCCCGTCCACATTCGTGAGTGGCTGAGGAAACTTCAGGATGGCGGAGTTGCCCCCGCCTATCAGCGGGTGATTTTCGCGAACATGAACGCGATGCTGGGAGCGGCTGTCGATGATCGGCTGATCCCCGAAAATCCGTGCCGATCGTCATCCGTGAAGGCGCCAAAGCCCGAACTCCGGCGCCTCGTTCCGTGGTCCCGCGAGCGCGTGTTGGCGGTGCGTTCGGCGCTGCCCGGACGGTACCGGGCCATGGTGGACGTTGCCGGCGGGTGTGGCATGCGGCAGGGCGAAGTGCTCGGGCTGTCAGTTGAAGACGTGGATTTCGTCGAGGGCGTGATTCATGTCGTCCGGCAGGTAAAGCTCATCAACGGACGGCCGGTGTTCGCCCTGCCTAAGGGAGGCAAAACCCGCACGGTACCTCTGCCGGAATCGGTCGCTCGGGCCCTTGAAACTCACTCCGTGCAGCATCCGCCTGCTGCTGTGACGTTGCCGTGGCGGTCAGTCGATGGACCGCCCACCACGGCAACCGTCTTCTTCCCTAACGCCGAGAGACGGGCCGTGATCCGTACCGTCTTCAACACCAAGGCGTGGCAGCCCGCTCTCGACGCGGCCGGTGTGCCGCGCGGCCGTGAGAACGGCATGCACGCACTCAGGCACTTCTACGCGTCCGTTCTGCTGGACGCGGGAGAGAGCATCAAAGCCCTGTCGGAGTACCTGGGCCACCATGACCCAGGCTTCACCCTGCGCACCTACACGCACCTGATGCCGAGCAGTGAGAAGCGGACGCGGGAGGCGGTGAACCGGGCGTTCGAGGGCGACTCTCACCCTGATGACGGCCCCACGACGGCCCATGAGTCTGCGAAATGAGGGGAACGCGCAGGTCAAGCCGTAATCACGCTCAGTAGCGCTGGTTGAGATACCCGAGCAACTCGTCGTGGAGCCGGCCGTTCGACGCCGCCGCGTTGCCGCTGTGCGGGCCGGGGCGGCCGTCGAGGCCGGTGAAGGTGCCGCCGGCCTCCGTGACGATGATCGCGTTCGCCGCCATGTCCCAGAGGGAGAGCTCGGGTTCGGCGCAGATGTCGACCGAGCCCTCGGCGACCATCATGTACGGCCAGAAGTCGCCGTACGCGCGCGTGCGCCACACCTCGCGGGTCAGGTCGAGGAAGCCGTCGAGCCGGCCCTGCTCCTCCCAGCCGCTCAGCGAGGAGTACGCGAAGGAGGCGTCGGAGAGCGTGGAGACCTGGGAGACGTGGAGCCGGGAGGCGGAGGTCAGGCTGCGGCCGGTGAACGCGCCGTGGTCCTGCACCGCCCACCAGCGACGGCCGAGGGCGGGCGCCGAGACGAGACCGACGACCGGCTGGTAGCCGCCCTCCTTCGCCTCCATCAGCGCGATGAGGGTGGCCCAGACGGGGACGCCCCGCACGTAGTTCTTGGTGCCGTCGATCGGGTCGATGACCCAGCGGCGCGGGCCGGTGCCCGCCACGCCGAACTCCTCGCCGTGGACCGAGTCACGGGGGCGGGCCCGGGCGAGGTGACCGCGGATGAGTTCCTCGGCGGCCTTGTCCGCCTCGCTCACCGGGGTCATGTCCGGCTTCGTCTCGACCTTCAGGTCGAGGGCCTTGAAGCGGTCCATCGTCGCGGCGTCGGCGGCGTCGGCGAGTACGTGGGCGAGGCGGAGGTCGTCGAGGTAATCGGGCATGCCGTCACGCTATCTGTCCTGGGCGGGCCGGGGCCACCAGGGCTTTGGCGGGCGTGGCGGAGCGCGGGAAGGCGGTGCGGGGACCCCGCTCAGCGGGTGCGACAACCCTTGACAGTGCCCCCATACCCGTCAAATCTGGCAACGAGTCGCTCGGTATGACTGGCGGCAAGTCGCTCGGCCCGAGGGAGGCGAGGGTGCCTGCAGCCCGGGAGTCCCTGCTCGACGCAGCCCGTACGGCGTTGGCGCGCCGGCCGTGGTCCGCCGTGCGGATGGTGGACGTGGCCGCCTCCGCCGGGGTGTCCCGGCAGACGCTCTACAACGAGTTCGGCAGCAAGGAGGGCCTCGCCCGGGCGCTGGTGAGGCGCGAGGCCGACGGCTATCTCGCCGGAGTGGACCGGGCGCTGTCCGGGGCCGGTGACCCCTGCGAGCGGCTCGCCGCGACCGCCGAGTGGATGATGGCGGCGGCTCACGACAACGCCCTGGTCCGTGCCATGCTCACCGGTTGCTGGAGCGAGCGGCTGCCCTCGCCGGCCCTGACGGCGGTGCCCTCCTCCTCTGCCGTGCCGGCCCAGCGGCGGGCCGACGGTCCGCTGCCCTCGCCCGGCGACTTCGTGAGCCTCGTCCGCGACCGTGCCGTGGCCGTGCTCCACGCGGCGGGCCAGCCTCCGCCGCCGGACGTCGCCGAGCTGGCCCGTTCCTGCGAACTGGCCGTCCGGCTCGCCCTGTCCTGTGTCGCGGCGCCGCCGGCCCGGGGCGGGGTGACCGACCTGCTGCGCGCCGCCCTGCCTCCCCGGCCGACGGCGTAGCGGCGCTCGGCTCAGTGGGCCGAGCCCGACAGTTGCAGCCCGATCACACCGATGATGACGAGGCTGATCGAGACGATCTTCAGGGTCGAGACCAGGTCGCCGAGGAAGACCATGCCGTAGATGGCGGTGCCCGCCGCGCCGATGCCGGTCCACACCGCGTAGGCGGGACCGACGTCGAGCTTCTTGAGGGACATGGTCAGCAGGCCGAAACTGCCCAGCGCGAAGGCGCAGAAGGCGATGGTTGGCCAGAGCCGGGTGAATCCGTGCGACAGCTTCAGACAGACGGCGAAGCCGGTCTCGAGCACTCCGGCCACTATGACCAGCAGCCACGCCATGTCTCGTCCTCCCGTAGTCCCGTTACCGTGACCGCTGTGTCGATCGGTGTCGCTCAGATGTCGATCAGTGGCTTCGTCCGGCAAAGCCCCCGCCCGGCAAACGACTTCGCCGGGCAACGACTTCGCCGGGTTTTGCTCGGGCTTGGTTGCGGCTTGGTGCGATTATGCACTTACCGGCCGCACCGCATGGCAAACAACGCGGTGGTCAGTCGCCTTCCTTGCGTTCCCGTGTGGACAGCAGCCGGCGCAGGGAGTACAGCCGGGCCGGGTCGGCGTGCCCCTCGGCGACCCAGGCGTCCAGCGCGCAGTCGGGCTCGTCGTGACTGCACGCGCGCGGGCAGCCCTCGGTGCCCGGCACCAGGTCGGGGAAGGCGTTGATCACCCGGGACGGGTCGATGTGCGCCAGCCCGAACGACCGTACGCCCGGGGTGTCGACGACCCAGCCGCCCTCCGCCGAGGACAGCGGCAGGGCGAGCGCCGAGGTCGTGGTGTGCCGGCCGCGCCCCGTCACCGCGTTGACGTGCCCCGTCACCCGGCGGCGGTCCTCCGGCACCAGGGTGTTGACCAGGGTCGTCTTGCCGACGCCGGAGTGGCCGACGAAAGCGGTGATCTTCCCGTCCAGGTGCTCGCGCACGAGGTCCGCGGCCGCGCCGTTCTCCAGCTCCTCGCGGCTGGTGACGACGTATGGGATGTCCAAGGCGCCGTAGAGCTCCAGGAGTTCGTCCGGCGGTGCCAGGTCCGACTTGGTCATCACGAGCAGCGGGGTGAGGCCGCCGTCGAACGCCGCGACCAGGCAGCGGTCGATGAGGCGGGGGCGCGGCTCGGGATCGGCGAGGGCGGTGACGACGGCGAGCTGGTCGGCGTTGGCGACGACGACGCGCTCGTACGGGTCGTCGTCGTCCGCCGTACGGCGCAGTACCGAGGTGCGCTCCTCGATGCGGACGATGCGCGCGAGGGTGTCCTTCTTGCCGGACAGGTCGCCGACCAGGGCCACCCGGTCGCCGACCACCGCGGCCTTGCGGCCCAGCTCACGGGCCTTCATCGCCATGACGACCCGGTCCTCGACCAGGCAGGTCAGCCGGCCGCGGTCCACCGTCAGGACCAGGCCCGCCGCGGCGTCCTCGTGCTTGGGGCGGATGTGGGTGCGCGGCCGGTTGCCCTTGCGGTTCGGGCGGGTGCGGATGTCGTCCTCGTCGGTGTGCTTGCCGTAGCGGCGCATGGCGAACCGTCCCTACGCCCCGAGCATCCCGGTCCACAGGTCGGGGAAGTCGGGCAGGGTCTTGGCGGTGGTCGCCACGTTCTCGATCTGCACGCCCTCGACCGCGAGGCCGATGACGGCGCCGGCGGTGGCCATGCGGTGGTCCTCGTAGGTGTGGAACACGCCGCCGTGCAGTCGGCGCGGGCGGATGTGCAGGCCGTCGGCGGTCTCGGTGACGTCACCGCCGAGTTCGTTGATCTCCTTGGTGAGCGCGGCCAGCCGGTCCGTCTCGTGCAGCCGCAGGTGGGCCACGCCCCGCAGGGTCGAGGGGGAGTCCGCGAGGGCGGCGACGGCCGCGATGCCCGGAGTCAGCTCGCCGACCTCGCCGAGGTCGACGTCGATGCCGTGGACCGCGCCCGATCCGGTGAACACGAGCCCGAAGTCCGTCAGTTCGCAGGAGCCGCCCATCTCGGTGAAGATCTCGCGCAGCCGGTCCCCGGGTTGCGTGGTGCGGGACGGCCAGTCGGGGATCAGGACCTTGCCGCCGGTCACCAGGGCCGCCGCCAGGAACGGCTGGGCGTTGGACAGGTCCGGCTCGATCGTCAGGTCCCGGCCGAGCAGGGCGCCCGACGTGACCCGCCACACGTTCGGCTCGCCGCCGGACTCCGGGGTGTCGACCTGGGCGCCGACCGCGCGCAGCATGTCGACGGTCATCCGGATGTGCGGCATGGACGGCAGCGCGGAGCCGGTGTGGCGCACCTCGACGCCCTGGTTGAAGCGCGGCCCGGACAGCAGAAGGGCGCTGACGAACTGCGAGGAGGACGACGCGTCGATCTCGACCGGACCGCCCTCCAGGGCGCCGCCGCCCTGCACGGTCAGCGGCAGGCAACCCCGCCCGTCGTCGTCGATCCGGGCGCCCAGCACGCGCAGCGCGTCGATCACGCCGTGCAGCGGACGCTCGTACGAACGCGGGTCGCCGTCGAAGCGGACGGGACCGTCGACGAGCGTGGCGACCGGAGGCAGGAAGCGCATCACCGTGCCGGCGTTGCCGACGTCGACCGTGGCCGGGCCGCGCAGGCCCGCCGGGATGACCCGCCAGAACTCGCCGGTGCCGTCCGGACCGACGCCCTCCTCGATCTCGACGCCCATCGCGCGCAGCGCCTCGGCCATCAGCACGGTGTCGCGGGAGCGCAGCGGGCGGCGCAGCCAGCCGGGCTCGGAGGCGAGGGCGGCCAGCACCAGGGCGCGGTTGGTGACCGACTTGGACCCGGGCACGTGGACGGTCGCGTCGACGGCTCCGCTCGCGTGCGGGGCGGGCCAGAGGGCGGTGTGCGCGGGATTCACGGTCATGGGCCCCACTTTAATGGCTGGGGACGGCCGGAGATCTTGATCAAAAGCGGCGAAACCTGACCGAAACCACGACAGTGCACTTGCCGTGCATATATGCGGGTGCCGGGACGTTTCCTCTGCGGTCGCCGGGGGGCTTCCTCTCGGGCGCCACCGGAGGTTCACGCCTCACAGCTCCAGCAGCCAGCGTCCGCCGCCGATCAGCGAGCACAGCGACACCGCGTGGAAGAGGAAGAACCACACCCCCGCCGGCGCGTGTGTCAGCCGCGCCAGCTGGTCCGCGTCCGAGTCCCCGGCCCCGCCCCGCGCCCGCTTGGCCTGCAGCTCGAACGCCGGGCGCACCCCGCCGAGCAGCAGGAACCAGACCACCGCGTACGCGAACGCCGCCTGCACCTGCGGCCCGGCCAGCCAGGACACCAGGACGAACGTGCCGCCGGTGACCACCACCGTCAGCACCCCGTAGGCGTTGCGGACCATCACCAGCAGGGCCACGAGCAGCGCCGTCGCCAGCCACAGCAGCAGCGTGATGCGCCCCGCGGCCAGCAGCGCGGCGCCACCGAGCCCGAGCAGCGGGGGAGCGGTGTAGCCCGCGACGGCGGTGAGGATCATCCCGAGGCCGTGCGGCTTGCCCCGGCTCACGGTCAGGCCGCTGGTGTCCGAGTGCAGGGTGATCCCGGTCAGGGTGCGCCCGGTCAGCAGGGCCACCAGTCCGTGACCGCCCTCGTGGGCGATGGTGATCGCGTTGCGCGCTATCCGCCACGACCCGCGCGTCACGACGACGGCGAGCGCGGCCACCAGGGTCGCGATCACCACCCACAGGTCGGGATCGGGCTGGGTGCCGGAGACCTCGTCCCACAGGGAGGTGAGCGAGGCCGTCGCGAGGTGGTCCATGTTCGGGGAGGGCTCCTCGTACTAGCAGACTTGCGGGTGTGGCGCGCAGCGCCTCATCGAGGGGTGGTGGTCGGGAGACGGGTGGGCCTGGCAGTGTGGCACGTATGTGCGGACGGTATGCGGCGAGTCGTCGACCCGAGGATCTCGCGGGAATCTTCGAGATCGAGAAGTGGGAGCCCAAGGAGAGCTTGGAGCCCGACTACAACGTGGCCCCCACCAAGGAGGTCTACGCGGTCCTGGACCGTCCTCTGAAAGACGTCGAGGACCCGAAGCCGGTTCGCCAGCTTCGGAAGCTGAAGTGGGGCCTCGTCCCCTCCTGGTCCAAGACGCCCGAGGGCGGCGCCCGCATGATCAACGCCCGCGCGGAGACCGTCCACGAGAAGCCCTCCTACCGCCGTGCCTTCAGCACCCGGCGCTGCATCCTGCCCGCCGACGGCTACTACGAGTGGGTCACCGGCAAGCAGGAGCGGGACCTGGAGGTCGAAGGGCGCAAGAAGCGGCCCCGCAAGCAGCCGTACTTCGTCACGCCCGCCGACGGCTCCGTGTTCGCCATGGCCGGGCTCTACGAGTTCTGGCGGGACCGGACCCTTCCCGACGACCACCCGCAGGCCTGGTGGGTGACGTGCTCGGTGATCACCACCGAGGCCGAGACCGCGCCGCTCGCCGTCGCCCCGGCCGACGGCCCGCACGCCCTGGCCGACATCCACCCCCGGATGCCGCTGATGCTGACGCCGGACCGCTGGGACGACTGGCTCGACCCGGCGCGCACCGACCCCGACGAGCTGACCTCCCTCCTGGCGCCGCCGCCCACCGGTCTGATGCGTGCCTTCCCCGTCTCGACGGCCGTGAGCAACGTCCGCAACAACGGGCCGGAGCTGCTCAAGGAGCTGGAGGCACCGGAAGAGGGCACACTCTTCTGACGTGACCAGCGACCCCACCGCCACCACCGAAACCATCGACACCGAGGCCGGTTCCGCCCGCATCACCTGGCACCCGGCGAGGCGGCCCCGGCTCGTCCTCGCCGTGAGCCACGGCGCCGGCGGCGGCATCGAGGCGCGCGGCCTGCAAGCCCTGGCCGGCGCCCTGCCGGCCCACGGAGTGAGCGTCGCCCTCGTGGAGCAGCCCTGGCGGGTGGCCGGCAAGAAGCTGGCGCCCGCACCGAAGACCCTGGACAGCGGCTGGCGGGGCATCTGGCCCGCGCTCGCCGCGCCCGGCCTGCCGGTGATCTCGGGCGGCCGCAGCGCAGGAGCCAGGGTCGCCTGCCGCACCGCGGCCGAACTGGGCGCCCAGGCCGTGCTCGCCCTCGGCTTCCCCCTGCATCCGCCGGGCAGGCCGGAGAAGTCCCGCGCCGCCGAGCTGCTCGGGGCCGGGGTGCCCACCCTCGTCGTCCAGGGCGGCAACGACCCCTTCGGCAAGCCGGCGGAGTTCCCGGCGGCACCCGAGGGCGCCTACGACCTGGTCGGGGTGCCGTACGCGGACCACGGCTTCGCCGTGCCCAAGCGGGCGGAGATCAGCCAGGAACAGGCGCTGGAGCTGATCACCGACGGCGTCCTGAAGTGGACCCGCTCACTCGGCTGAACACCCGGGAATGACCGGCGGACGGCCGCTGTTGTGCGGTGCATACGTTGCTGAGAATCAGCACCGACGCCGTAGGAGAGGAAGTCCGCCGCATGGGTTCAGCCTTCTGCCCTCCCGTCTCCCACCACCACCCCGTGGACGGGCTGCGCCCGGAAGCGTCGGATTCGGGTCGCAGCAGCCGCGCCGACCTGGACTGGACCGTGCTGCATGCTGCCAAGACCGCCCCTATTCGGGCGGCGGGCGGACCGGATCGTCGTCTATCCTCCGATTCGAGTGAGACCGCTCTCGGTTTCACGACAACACTGGAGGAGGTGGGTCCGGTCACTGGGACCGACGCAGGGACCGAACACGGCCAGGCGGAGCAGCCCGAGGGCCGGGGTACGGGCGCGGAGTCGACCGCCGAGCGCAGTGCGCGCTTCGAGCGGGACGCGCTGGAGTTCCTCGACCAGATGTACTCGGCAGCGCTGCGCATGACGCGTAATCCGGCCGACGCCGAGGACCTGGTGCAGGAGACCTACGCCAAGGCGTACGCGTCCTTCCACCAGTTCCGCGAGGGCACCAACCTCAAGGCGTGGCTGTACCGCATCCTCACCAACACCTTCATCAACTCGTACCGCAAGAAGCAGCGCGAACCCCAGCGCAGCGCGGCCGAGGAGATCGAGGACTGGCAGCTCGCGCGTGCCGAGTCGCACATGTCGACGGGTCTGCGCTCCGCGGAGTCGCAGGCGCTCGACCACCTGCCCGACTCGGACGTGAAGCAGGCGCTCCAGGCGATCCCCGAGGAATTCCGTATCGCCGTGTATCTGGCGGACGTCGAGGGCTTTGCCTACAAGGAGATCGCGGACATCATGGGGACACCCATCGGTACGGTGATGTCCCGGCTGCACCGTGGACGCCGTCAGCTGCGCGGCATGCTGGAGGACTACGCCCGCGACCGCGGTCTGGTCCCCGCCGGCGCCGGAGAGTCGAACGAAGCGAAAGGCTCGGGGTCATGAGCTGCGGAGAGCCGCACGAGACGGATTGCAGCGAAATCCTCGATCATCTCTACGAGTTCCTCGACAAAGAGATGCCGGACTCGGACTGCGTGAAGTTCGAGCACCACTTCGAGGAGTGCTCGCCCTGCCTGGAGAAGTACGGGCTGGAGCAGGCCGTGAAGAAGCTGGTCAAGCGGTGCTGCGGCCAGGACGACGTGCCGGGTGACCTGCGCTCCAAGGTCATGGGACGGCTGGACCTGATCCGGTCCGGGCAGTCCGTGCCCGAGCACGACGTCACGGCCACACCTTCGGCACCGCAGGAGTCCTGAGCCGCCCTCAGCCGTTGCGAGTCCTTCGTACCTCACTCGTACGTGCTAATCCGCGGGTTATCTGCCCGCGACCTCCCCGTCGCCGCCCTAGGCTCCGAGCCTTACAGGCGTGGCCGGGGAGGGGCTCATGGACGCGGTACCCGCACGCGCGCGTGCGTACGTCGTTTGCGTCGCCCTCGTCGCCCTGCTCTGCCTGCGGCCCCTGCCGTCGGTGCGCGCGCCCTGGTGGGCGGTGCTGCTGCTGGCCGGGCTGTACGCGGGATCCGAGCTGGTCGCGCGGTCCCGCTTCGTGGGAACCTGCTACCCCGTCCTGCTCGCCGGTGCCTTCCTGCTGCCGCCGCCCGCCGCCGCGCTCGTGGCGCTGCCCGGGGCCCTGATGTCCCCGGTGCCCCGGCGGCCGTTCGGCCTGCGGCGCGTGTGGCGGGCCACGCAGCTGACCCTCGCCGTGTGGGCCGCCGCCTGCGTCCACTGGCGGCTCGGCGGCCGGGACGCGGTCGTGGAGCCCGCCTTCCCCTACGCCCTCGTGCCGGCCGGGGCCGCCGTCCTCGCGTTCTGCCTGGTGCTCACCGCCTTGGACGGCGGGATCCTCACCCTGGCCGACCGCGTGCCGCCGAGCCGGGCCTGGCGGGGTCTGTTCTCCCGGTCGCTCGCGCCGATCGCCGTGCACGGGCTCGCCGGGCTGATGATGGCGGTCCTGTGGCGCAGCCCGTACGGTCCGGTGGCCGCCCTGCTCGTGCTGCTGCCGATGTGCGTGGCGTGGTGGGCCTTCGCCCAGTACCACCGCGAGCGGGCCGCGCACCAGGCGACCATCCGGGCGCTGGTGCAGGCCGTCGACATCAAGGACGGGTACACCCGGGGCCACAGTGAACGCGTCGGCCAGGCCTCCATGATGATCGCCCGCGAGCTGGGCATGGACGACGAACGCGTCGAGACCCTCCGCTTCGCCGGCATCCTGCACGACGTGGGCAAGCTCGGCGTCCCCACCCGGCTGTTGCGCAAGGACGGGCCGCTGACGCCCGAGGAGCGGCGGGTGATCGAACTGCACCCCGAGTACGGGCACGAGATGGTGCGCGGCATCCGCTTCCTCGGAGAGGCCCGCGCCGCCGTCCTCCACCACCACGAACGGCTGGACGGCAGCGGCTACCCCTACGGACTGGCCGGTGACCGGATCCCCGAGTCGGCCCGGGTGGTGGCCGTGGCCGACGCCTTCGACGCGATGACCTCCACGCGCTCCTACAGCAGAGCCCGTCCCGTCGCGGTGGCGCTGGAGGAGCTCCAGCGGTGCGCCGGGGCGCAGTTCGATCCGCGGATGGTGCGGGCGCTGGTCCACGCCCTCGGCCGCCACGGCTGGCGCCCGTCGGTGACGGCGGACGGCACACCGGCCCGCGTCGATCCGGTGCCGGGCGGGGGCGGCAGCGCGCGGGACCGGGTCGGCAGGGGGGCGTCGTGAGGACGGCGGGGCCCTCGGCGGGCCTGCGCCGGTCCTGCCGCCCGTGCCGGGTCTGCCGCGTGCGACCTGTTGGGCGCCTTGGTGCGGTCCTTCGGCCGTGCTCTGCCGAGCGCTTCCGGGGGGCCTGCCGCCCGCGCCGGGTCTGGCGTCCGCGGCCCGTCCGGTGCCTCGGCCCGGTCCTGAGTCCGGGTCCTGCGGAGGGCGGCCGGCGTCCTGCGGACGGCCGCCGGCGGGCCCGCCGCCCCGAAGGCCGCCGTCCTGGCCGGGTCGGTCACCCGGGCCGCGCCCGTCGTACGCGTGCCGTCGGCCGTCTCCGGTGCGTTCGGCGGCCGGGGCGTGACCGGGGGACGGTGCCGGCCGCACACGGTCGGGGGCCGGGCCCGGCGGGCGCGGCGGCGCGGGACGTCCGTGTGCGCACGGGGCCCGCGGGCCGGCGGTTCCCGGCGACGGGGCGCGGGGTGCGCGCGGGTGGGGGTGTGCCGTGACGTCCTTCCGGCCACGGGTCACTTCCTCCTCCCCGCCGTCACCGCCGCGGCGGGGGCGCCCGGCCGCGTTCCCGGGGCCCGGGAGCGGAGGACAGCACCGTTCCCCGGCTCCGGCGGCGCTGCTCCTGGTACCCGGCTGCGCCGGGCTGGTCGCGCTCGGGTGTCTGGCCGCCGTGCTGGGCTCGGGGCCCGTGCAGCGGCCCGTGGCGCTCGCTTTCGGGGGCCTCGTCGCCCTCGGCGAGCTGACCCGGCGGACCGGCGCCGAGGCCCGGGAGGCGGCGCCGCTCGGGGCCGCGGGCGCGCTGGCGTACGCGCTGCTCGGGGACGTCGCCGGGCAGCCCGCGCACCACGGTGTGGCGCAGACCGTCACCGTCGTGCTCGCCGCCTCACTGCTGGGCAGCGTGCCCTACGTCGCCCGCGGCAGCGGTCCCGTCCTCGACCACCTGGCGCGGCGCGTACTCACCGTCGCGTTCGCCGCGGTGTGCTTCCGGCCGCTGTCCAACCAGGGCGTCCTCGACTACTGGAGCGGTCCCGCCTACGCGCTGCTCCTGATCGCGCTGCTCGCCCTGACCACGCTGTGCGACGCGGTGCTCGCCGCCGCGCCCGCGCACGCGCGCACCGGCTGGCCCTTCGGTCCCCTGCTGCGCGAAGAGCTGCGCGGCATGGTCGGGATCACCTCCGCGGTGTGCGCGACCGGCGCGGTGATGGCGCTCGCGGTGAGCGTCGCGGGACTGTGGGCGCTGCCCGTCTTCTCCGTGCCCCTGCTGCTCGCCCAGCTCTCCTACCGCCGGTACGCGGCCGTCCGGGCCACCTACCGGCAGACCATCGCCTCCCTGGCCCGCGCCACCGAGATCGCCGGGTACACCCCGGCCGGGCACGCCCGCCGCGTCGCCGGACTCGGGGTGGCCGTCGGGCGGGACCTGGGGCTTTCCGGGGCCGAGCTGACCGTGCTGGAGTACGCGGCCCTCATGCACGACATCGGCCAGCTGAGCCTGGTCGATCCGGTCCCGGCGGGCGCCACCGCGGACCTGCCCGTCACCGAACAGCGGCGGATCGCGCTGCTCGGCGGGGCCGTCGTCCGCCAGACCGGCGTCGACGCGGCGGTCGCGGTGGTGGTGGAGCGGCAGGCCGACCCGTGCCGGGAGCAGCCGGTCGCCGCGCGGATCGTCCGGGTCGTGAACGCCTACGAGGAGAAGGCGCGGGGTGCGGGCCCCGGCGGTGTGCTGACGGCGCTGGAGGAGCTGCGTCTGGCCACCGCGGGTGACTACGCTCCCGAAGTGGTGGAAGCGCTGGCCCGGGTCCTTTCCCGGGGCAGCCTTACCGAGCCCTCGGCTGGGTAACCCATGGGTAATGAGCGCCTCCGCAGCCGTACGTGGTTTGATGCCCGGGAGAGGGTGTCCGGGGGCGCGAAAGGCACAGCCAGCCCACTGAACGGAACTGGCAGGCGGGAATCGTGAGGATCTTCGGCAAGGCACGGCACCGGCCCTCCGCCTCCTGGCGGCAGGCCACCGACCGCGCGTTCACGCTGATCGGCGACGGTCGCTACGAGGACGCGGGCGCGCTGCTGACGCGGGCGGCGGACCTGGAGCCCTGGCTGTCGGAGTCCTGGTTCAACCTGGCTCTGCTGCACAAGTTCCGGCACGACTGGGAGCAGGCCAGGGCGGCCGGTCTGCGCGCCGTCGCGCTGCTCGACCGGGACGCCGGCGCCCCCGACTGGTGGAACGTCGGCATCGCCGCGACCGCCCTCCAGGACTGGCCGCTGGCCCGCCGGGCCTGGCAGGCCTACGGGCTGCGCACCCCGGGGGACGCCACGGACGCCGGTGAGCCGCTCGGCATGGACCTCGGCAGCGCGGCCGTGCGGCTCTCCCCGGAGGGCGAGGCCGAAGTGGTGTGGGGGCGGCGGCTCGATCCCGCCCGTGTCGAGGTGCTGTCCATCCCGCTGCCGTCCTCGGGCCGGCGCTGGGGCGAGGTCGTCCTGCACGACGGCGTGCCGCACGGGGAGCGGACGACCAGCGCCGGGCACTCCTATCCCGTCTTCGACGAGATCGAGCTGTGGGCGCCGTCGCCCGTGCCCACCTGGGTGGTCCTCCTGGAGGCCGCCACCGAGGCCGACCGCGACGCCCTGGAGCAGCTGGCCGCCGACGCCGGGTTCGCCGCCGAGGACTGGTCCTCCTCCGTCCGGCTGCTGTGCCGGATGTGCTCGGAGTCCCGGATGCCGTCCGACGAGGGCGAGGGCGAGCACCTGGACCCGCACGACCACAGTGAGCCGGGACACCCCGGGCCCCTCGGGCACCGCACCGACGGGCAGCTGTGGGTGCCGGAGCGGGAGTGCGGGGTGGCCGCGCCGGCGGGGCTGGTGAAGGGGCTGCTCGACGGGTGGGTGGCGGACAGTCCTGATTCCCGGGACTGGCGGGACCTGGAAGAGGTCTGCTGAGCGGCCCCGTAGTCTTTGTCAGGACACTCCAGCAGTAGTCGGCATCACCCTTGGTTGTACGAGGAAGGCATACGTCGGTCATGGCCCAGCAGGACACCGATCAGCAGCACCCTGGCGTGCTCCCCGTGGACGACGAGGGGTTCGTCGTCGACACCCAGGACTGCGAGGAGCGTGAGGCGGAGTGGCGCGGGCGCGGCACCTCGAGCCCCATCACGGTGGTCGGCAACCCGGTGCTCCACAAGGAGTGCGAGGACGTCACGGACTTCGGCGAGGAGTTCCAGCAGCTGGTGGCCGACATGTTCGCCAGCCAGCGCACCGCCGAGGGCGTCGGCCTGGCCGCCAACCAGATCGGCGTCTCCAAGAAGGTCTTCGTCTACGACTGCCCCGACGACGAGGGCGTCCGCCACGTCGGCGTCGTCTGCAACCCCAAGCTGGTCGAACTGCCCGCCGACCGCCGCCGCCTGGACGACAGCAACGAGGGCTGCCTGTCCGTGCCGACCGCCTACGCACCGCTCGCCCGCCCCGACTACGCCGAGGTGACCGGGCAGGACGAGAAGGGCAACCCGGTCAAGGTGCGCGGCACCGGGTACTTCGCCCGGTGTTTGCAGCACGAGACGGACCACCTGTACGGGTACCTGTACATCGACCGGCTCTCCAAGCGCGAACGCAAGGACGCGCTGCGGCAGATGGCCGAGAACGAGCCCCGCTACCCCGTGGTCGCGAACGACTGACACCGCCCCACCTGCCCCACATCTCCCTTGCGCGCGGCGCCTGTTCGGGTCTTCCCCGAGCGGGCGCCGTTCGTCTGTGCACGCGCATGGAAAGCCGCCACACAACAGGAGAATTCCGGCACCGGGGGGTAGTGAATGAAGCAAATCCGTTCCCAGAACGGTCACTTGTGGTGCTGAATGGGAAGTGCGGGGATACGCAACGGCGCACGCCCCGCTCAGGGAGAGGGGTGCGCCACCGGCGGCTGAGAGGGGTTTGTTCGTGCATGCTTTCTCACACGGCACCACAGCGACACCGACCGCGATCGCAGTACCGTCATCGCTTCGTCTTCCGGTGATCGAGGCGGCATTTCCCCGGCAACTGCACCCGTATTGGCCCAGGCTTCAGGAGGCCACCCGCGCCTGGCTGCTCGAAAAGCGGCTCATGCCGGCGGACAAGGTCGAGGAATATGCCGACGGCCTGTGCTACACGGACCTCATGGCGGGCTACTACCTGGGCGCCCCCGACGAGGTCATGCAGGCGATAGCGGACTACAGCGCGTGGTTCTTCGTCTGGGACGACCGGCACGACCGCGACATCGTCCACGGTCGTCCCGGCGCCTGGCGGCGGCTGCGCGCCCGGCTGCACACAGCACTCGACTCACCCGGTGACCACCTGCACCACGAGGACACCCTGGTGGCCGGGTTCGCCGACAGCGTGCGGCGGCTCTACGCCTTCCTGCCGGCCACCTGGAACGCCCGGTTCGCCCGGCACTTCCACGCGGTGATCGAGGCGTACGACCGGGAATTCCACAACCGCACCCGCGGAATCGTGCCCGGCGTCGAGGAGTACCTCGAACTGCGCCGGCTCACCTTCGCGCACTGGATCTGGACCGACCTGCTGGAGCCGAGCTCGGGCTGCGAACTCCCCGACTGCGTACGGAAACACCCGACATATCGCCGGGCGGCGCTGCTGAGTCAGGAATTCGCCGCCTGGTACAACGACCTCTGCTCGCTGCCGAAGGAAATAGCGGGAGACGAGGTCCACAATCTCGGCATCAGTCTCATCACCCATCATTCACTCACGCTCGAAGAAGCCATCGGAGAAGTCCGGCGACGCGTCGAGGAATGCATCACCGAATTCATTGCCGTGGAGCAGGACGCCTTACGGTTCGCCGACTCGCTCGCCGACGGAACCGTACGCGGAAAGGAACTGAGCGGCGCAGTGCGGGCCAACGTCGGCAATATGCGGAACTGGTTCAGTTCCGTCTACTGGTTCCACCACGAGTCCGGCCGGTACATGGTCGACAGCTGGGACGACCGGTCCACGCCCCCGTACGTCAACAACGAAGCGGCAGGTGAGAAATGACCGTCGAGTCCGTCAACCCCGAAACCCGCGCACCCGCGGTACCCGGAGCAACGGAGCTGCGCGAACCGCCCGTCGCGGGCGGCGGCGTGCCGCTGCTCGGCCACGGCTGGCGGCTGGCCCGCGACCCGCTGGCCTTCATGTCCCAGCTGCGCGACCACGGCGACATCGTGCGCATCAAGCTCGGCCCCAAGACCGTCTACGCGGTCACCAACCCGGAGCTGACCGGCGCCCTCGCCCTGAACCCCGACTACCACATCGCCGGCCCGCTGTGGGAGTCGCTGGAGGGGCTGCTCGGCAAGGAGGGCGTGGCCACCGCCAACGGCCCGCTCCACCGCCGCCAGCGGCGCACCATCCAGCCGGCCTTCCGGCTCGACGCCATCCCCGCCTACGGGCCGATCATGGAGGAGGAGGCGCACGCGCTCACCGAGCGCTGGCAGCCCGGACGGACCGTCGACGCGACCTCCGAGTCCTTCCGGGTCGCCGTGCGCGTCGCGGCGCGCTGCCTGCTGCGCGGGCAGTACATGGACGAGCGGGCCGAGCGGCTGTGCGTCGCGCTCGCCACCGTCTTCCGGGGCATGTACCGGCGCATGGTGGTCCCGCTCGGACCGCTGTACCGGCTGCCGCTTCCGGCCAACCGCCGATTCAACGACGCGTTGGCCGATCTGCATCGGGTGGTCGACGAGATCATCGCCGAGCGCCGTGCATCCGGTCAAAAGCCGGACGATTTGCTCACGGCATTGCTGGAGGCGAAGGACGACAATGGCGATCCGATCGGGGAACAGGAGATCCACGACCAGGTGGTCGCGATACTCACCCCCGGCAGTGAAACCATCGCGTCCACGATCATGTGGTTGCTCCAGGCACTTGCCGACCATCCGGAACATGCCGACCGCATACGCGACGAAGTCGAAGCGGTCACCGGCGGACGTCCCGTGGCATTCGAGGACGTCCGGAAGCTCAGGCACACCGGCAATGTCATCGTGGAGGCCATGCGTTTGCGCCCTGCCGTATGGGTATTGACGCGGCGCGCGGTGGCCGAGAGTGAACTCGGTGGCTATCGCATTCCGGCCGGTGCGGACATCATCTACAGTCCGTACGCAATCCAGCGCGATCCGAAGTCGTACGACGACAACCTGGAGTTCGACCCGGACCGCTGGCTCCCGGAACGAGCGAAGAATGTGCCGAAATACGCCATGAAGCCTTTCAGTGCGGGCAAGCGGAAGTGCCCCAGTGACCACTTCTCGATGGCCCAGCTCACGCTGATCACGGCCGCACTCGCCACGAAGTACCGCTTCGAGCAGGTGGCGGGATCCAACGACGCGGTACGCGTCGGCATCACGCTGCGCCCGCACGACCTGCTGGTCAGGCCGGTGGCGCGATGACGCGACCGGGACGGATCAGGCGGCGGCCTCCGGGCCCCGGAAGGCGCGCCGGTAGGCGTGCGGGGTGGTGCCCAGGGTCCGGACGAACTGGTGTCTCAGGGCCGCCGCGGTGCCGAAACCGGCGCGCCAGGCGATCGTGTCCATCGTCTCGTCCGTCGCTTCCAGCAACCGCTGGGC
This sequence comes from Streptomyces sp. NPDC085944, assembly GCF_040686295.1. Lineage (NCBI taxonomy): Bacteria > Bacillati > Actinomycetota > Actinomycetes > Kitasatosporales > Streptomycetaceae > Streptomyces > Streptomyces sp. NPDC085944. Next base: position 85,900 of record NZ_JBFBJX010000010.1, read on the forward strand.
CAGCAGCACCCGCTGGCGCAGGATCCAGCGGTAGGGAGTCGTGCCCGTCTCCTGCTGGAAGCGGCGGGCGAAGGTGCGCGGGGACATGTGCGCCCGGGCCGCCAGCTGCTCGACGGTGACCTCCTCGTCGAGGTGCTGTTCCATCCAGGCCAGCACCTCGCCGACGGTGTCGCAGGAGGAGCGTGGCAGCGGCCGTTCGATGTACTGCGCCTGGCCGCCGTCCCGGTGCGGCGGCACCACCATGCGCCGGGCGATGCGGTTGGCGACCTCCGGCCCCTGCTCCTTGCGCACGATGTGCAGGCAGGCGTCGATGCCGGCGGCGGTCCCGGCGGAGGTGATCACCGGGTCCTCGTCGACGTAGAGCACGTCGGGCAGTACCCGCGCCCGCGGGTACTGCCGGGCCAGCTCGGCCGCGTGGTGCCAGTGCACCGCGCACCGCCGCCCGTCCAGCAGACCGGCGGCGCCCAGCACGAAGACGCCGGAGCACACGCTCAGCACGCGTGTGCCCCGGTCCGTCGCCCTGCGCAGGGCGTCCAGCAGCTCGGGCGGGTACTCCCGGCGGACGAAGTCGCTGCCCGCCGGGACCGCGATCAGGTCGGCCTCCTCCAGCCGCTCCAGACCGTACGGCGTGGAGACGGTCAGCCCGCCGACGTGGGTGCCCAGTGTGGGGCCCTCCGCGGAGACCACCGCGAAGTCGTACCCCGGCAGACCCTCGTCGCTCCGGTCGATGCCGAAGACCTCGCAGATCACGCCGAGTTCGAAGGGATGCGCACCGTCCAGCAGGACGGCCGCCACGTTCTGCAGCATGCTGCCAGTGTGCCTCGGTGGTGGCAGGAAATCGAGGTCTTACGGCAGTCCTGCCACTGACGGTAAGGAGTCTTCGGCGTGACAGTGGTGTCATGACCGGAAACCAGATGGAAGGCCTCGTCGGAATGCTCGCGACCTTCGGACTCCTCGTCCTGATGATCCTCCCCTCGGTGATCGGCATCGTGCGCGACCGGCGCATCGATCGCCGGATCAGGGAGGCCCAGGAGGGGGAGGCCGGGACCCGCCACGGGAAGGAGACCCAGAAGACTCAGAAGTCCTCGGACAGGTCGACCGTGCCCTCCACCGCCACCTGGTACGCCGAGGGGCGCCGCTCGAAGAAGTTGGTCAACTCCTGAACGCCCTGCAGCTCCATGAAGGAGAAGGGGTTCTCGGAGCCGTACACCGGGGCGAAGCCGAGCCGCGTCAGACGCTGATCGGCCACGCACTCCAGGTACTGCCGCATCGAGTCGGTGTTCATCCCCGGGAGGCCGTCGCCGCACAGGTCGCGCGCGAACTGCAGCTCGGCCTCGACGGCCTCCCGCAGCATGCCGGTGACCTGCTCCTGGAGCCGGTCGTCGAACAGCTCCGGCTCCTCCTTGCGCACGGTGTCGACGACGTCGAAGGCGAAGGACATGTGCATGGTCTCGTCCCGGAACACCCAGTTGGTGCCGGTGGCCAGACCGTGCAGCAGACCGCGGCTGCGGAACCAGTAGACGTAGGCGAAGGCACCGTAGAAGAACAGGCCCTCGATGCACGCGGCGAAGCAGACCAGGTTCAGCAGGAAACGGCGCCGGTCGGCTTGGCTCTCCAGCCGGTCGATCGACTCGACCGAGTCCATCCACGTGAAGCAGAACTCGGCCTTCTCCCGGATGGACGGGATGTTCTCCACGGCCGCGAAGGCGGCGGCCCGGTCGTCCGGGTCGGGCAGGTAGGTGTCCAGCAGAGTCAGGTAGAACTGGACGTGCACGGCCTCCTCGAAGAGCTGGCGGGACAGGTACAGCCGCGCCTCGGGGGAGTTGATGTGCTTGTACAGCGTCAGCACCAGGTTGTTCGCGACGATCGAGTCGCCGGTGGCGAAGAAGGCCACCAGCCGGCCGATCAGGTGCTGCTCCTCGGGGCTGAGCTTCGCCAGGTCGGCGACGTCCGAGTGGAGGTCGACCTCCTCGACGTGCCAGGTGTTCTTGATGGCGTCCCGGTAGCGCTCGTAGAAGTCGGGGTAGCGCATGGGACGCAGGGTCAGCTCGAAGCCCGGGTCGAGCAGGTTCTTCGTGGTCTCGTTCATTACTGGCAGGCCTCGCAGGACTCGGGGTTTTCCAGGGAGCAGGCGACCGCAGCGGGGTCCGCGGCGGCCTGCACGGGGACGGGGGCGGTGGCTCGGGACGCGGCGCGGGCGATCCGGGTCGCCGGGCGGGAGCGCAGGTAGTACGTGGTCTTCAGGCCCTGCTTCCAGGCGTAGGCGTACATCGAGGAGAGCTTGCCGATGGTCGGCGTCTCCAGGAAAAGGTTCAGCGACTGGGCCTGGTCGAGGTACGGGGTGCGGGCGGCCGCCATGTCGATCAGGCCGCGCTGCGGGATCTCCCAGGCGGTGCGGTACAGCGCGCGCACGTCCTCGGGGATCCAGGAGAAGCCCTGCACCGAGCCGTTCGCCTCGCGCAGCGCCTCACGGGTGCGGGCGTCCCACACGCCGAGCCGCTTGAGGTCGTCCACCAGGTAGGAGTTGACCTGAAGGAACTCGCCGGACAGCGTCTCGCGCTTGAACAGGTTGGAGACCTGCGGCTCGATGCACTCGTAGACACCGGCGATGGAGGCGATGGTCGCGGTCGGCGCGATGGCCAGGAGCAGGGAGTTGCGCAGCCCGGTCGTCGCCATGCGCTCGCGCAGCGCGGCCCAGCGCTCCGGCCAGGCGGGCGCCACGGCGTAGTGGTCCGGGTGCAGCACACCCCGGGCCGTGCGGGTCTTCTCCCAGGCCGGCAGCGGACCGTTCCGCTCGGCGAGGTCGGCGGAGGTCTCGTACGCGGCGAGCATGATCCGCTCGGCGATGCGGGTGGACAGGCTCTTCGCCTCGGGGGAGTCGAAGGGCAGGCGCAGCCGGAAGAAGACGTCCTGGAGGCCCATCGCGCCGAGGCCGACCGGGCGCCAGTGGGCGTTGGAGCGGCCCGCCTGCTCGGTCGGGTAGAAGTTGATGTCGACGACCCGGTCCAGGAACGTGACCGCGGTGCGCACGGTGGCGTCCAGGCGCTCCCAGTCCATGTCGCCCCCCGCGGGGTCGACGAAGGCGCCGAGGTTGACCGAGCCCAGGTTGCAGACCGCCGTCTCCCCGTCGTCGGTGACCTCCAGGATCTCCGTGCAGAGGTTGGAGGAGTGGACGACGTGACCGGGCGTCGCGGTCTGGTTCGCGGTGCGGTTGGCGGTGTCCTTGAAGGTCATCCAGCCGTTGCCGGTCTGCGCGAGGGTGCGCATCATGCGGCCGTACAGCTCGCGGGCGGGCAGCGTCCGGCGGGCGAGCCCGGCCTCCTCCGCCCTGCGGTAGGCGGCGTCGAACTCCTCGCCCCACAGGTCGGTCAGCTCCGGCACGTCGGCGGGGGAGAACAGCGACCAGGTCCCGTCCGCGTCCACGCGGCGCATGAACTCGTCCGGGATCCAGTGCGCGAGGTTCAGGTTGTGCGTCCGGCGGGCGTCCTCGCCGGTGTTGTCCCGCAGCTCCAGGAACTCCTCGACGTCCGCGTGCCAGGTCTCCAGGTAGACCGCCGCCGCGCCCTTGCGCCGGCCGCCCTGGTTCACGGCGGCCACCGAGGCGTCCAGCGTCTTCAGGAACGGGACGATGCCGTTGGAGTGCCCGTTGGTGCCGCGGATCAGCGAACCCCGGGCGCGGACGCGGGAGTAGGCGATGCCGATGCCGCCGGCGTGCTTGGACAGGCGGGCGACCTGGTGGAGGCGGTCGTAGAGGGAGTCCAGCTCGTCCTTGGGGGAGTCCAGGAGGTAGCAGGACGACATCTGGGCGTGCCGGGTGCCGGAGTTGAACAGGGTGGGGGAGGAGGGCAGGTAGTCCAGGCGGCTCATCAGGCCGTACAGGGCGGCGACCTCGTCCACGGACCGCGCGGTGTCGTCCTCGGCGAGTCCGGCGGCGACCCGGAGCAGGAAGTGCTGGGGCGTCTCGACGGCCTTGCGGGTGATCGGGTGGCGGAGCAGGTAGCGGCTGTACAGGGTGCGCAGTCCGAAGTAGCCGAAGCGGTCGTCGGCGTCCGGGTCGATCAGCGCGTCCAGGCGGTCCGCGTGCTGCCGTACGAAGGCGGCCGTGCGGTCGGCGATCAGGCCCTCGCGATGGCCGGTGGCGACCGAGTCGGTGAACGTCACGACGCCCTGGGAGGCGGCCTCGGCGCGGATGCCGATGGTCAGCAGCCGGGCGGCCAGCCGGGAGTAGACCGGGTCCTCGGAGATCAGGCCGGCGGCCGCCTCGGTGGCCAGCTCGCGCAGCTCGGCCTCGTCGGCGTGGGCGGACCGGCCGCGCAGCGCGGCGGCGGCCACCCGGCCGGGGTCGGCGCCGGGGAGGTCGGCGGTCAGCCCGGTCAGGGTCCGCAGCAGGGTGGCACCGGGTCCGTCGGGTTCCCCGGTGGTGGGGTCGTCGGACCCAGGGGCGGCCGGAGCCGTCACCGCTTTCGCTGAAGCCGGGTCCGCTGGCGCGATGGTCACGTGGAGCACTCCCTCGCTCGGCACGGGGCCTCAGGGAGGGCAGGGGGCAGCTCACGAGCGCGCACGGCGTCGCGTCCACCGGCCCACTCCACGAGGCCCGGACGTCATGGCACCCGGGCCAAGGCGGCCGGGCGCACTGTCGGCAGGTCCTCGGACTGGACAGGCGTGCGCGCACGCGCGGAGACGTACGGATGCACGCAAGTACACCGTTGCGGGACAGTTCCGGATTCGCACCGGATTCCCCTGCGGCGACAGCGAGCATGAGCATACATCTTGTGCCGGGCTTCGCCAGCACCCCCAGATGTTGTGCCAGCGCGTCAGTTCACCGCTTCGGGTTCACAGCGTCAGTTCGTAGGCGAGCAGCATGATGTCGTCCAGCTCCGGCAGGGGGTTCCAGTCGCGGTCGGGCGTGCGGACGAAGCCCAGGCGCTCGTAGAGGCGGTGCGCGGTGCGCATGGCGGCCTGTGTCGACAGCACGAGGCCCGTGCAACCGGCCACCGTCCGGGCGCGGTCGACGCAGGCCCGTACGAGGGCCTCGCCGGCCCCGCGGCCGCGTGCCTCGCGGGCGACGGCGAGCATGCGTATCTCGGCCTCGCCGGCGCGCGCGATGTCCGCCATGGGGCCGCCGGGCGGCACGAAGGTCACGCCGCCGAGCACCCGGCCGTCCGTCGCGGCGACCAGCACCTCCGCGGCCGCGGCGCGCTTTGCCACGTTCCGCAGCTCGTCCAGGTACGAGTCGCTCTCCCCGAAGTCGAGGAGCCCGTCGCGCAGGTAGGCCTGCGCGGTGATCTCGCCGAGGGTGTCGTACTCCTCGGCCGTCGCCTGCCGGATCACGAAGTCCATGCCGCCGAGTGTGCCCCACGGATACGACAACGGGCCGCCGGATTTCTCCGGCGGCCCGCTGAAGAGAGCGCCGCTAGTGCGAGCTGCCCGCCGTGGCCGGCGGCAGTTCCACCTGGACGCCAGGGTCGCCGGCGTCCGCCGTGTAGTCGCCCGGCTGGGTCTCGTCGACGCCGTCCGGCGCCTTGACCGCCCTCAGGACGAAGGTCAGGACCACGGTGACCAGGACGTTCAACACGAAGGCGGTGAGGCCGATGTAGCCGATCTCGCCGATGCCGGGGATCTCCTTGGAGGAGCCGCCGAAGTGCGCCTGCGTCGGCGAGGCAACACCGTATGCGGCGGCCGTGCCGTACACCATGCCGACCGCCCAGCCGCCGAGCAGCGCCCAGCGGTGGAACCAGCGGGTGAACAGGCCGCCGACCAGGGCCGGGAAGGTCTGCAGGATCCAGATGCCGCCCAGCAGCTGGAAGTTGATCGCGACGGTCTTGTCCATGCCCAGGACGAAGATCAGCGCGCCCACCTTCACCAGGAGCGACACCAGCTTGGAGACCTTGGTCTCCTGCTGCGGCGTGGCGTCCGGCTTGATGAAGTCCTTGTAGATGTTGCGGGTGAAGAGGTTCGCGGCCGCGATGGACATGATCGCCGCCGGAACCAGGGCGCCGATGCCGATCGCCGCGAAGGCCACGCCCGCGAACCAGTCCGGGAACATGTTCTCGAACAGCTGCGGAATCGCCAGCTGGCCGTTCTCCACCTTGACCCCGGCCGCGATCGCCATGAAGCCGAGGAGTGCCAGCAGGCCCAGCATCAGCGAGTACAGCGGCAGGATCGTGGTGTTGCGGCGGATCACCTCACGGCTGCGCGAGGACAGCGTGGCGGTGATCGAGTGCGGGTACATGAACAGCGCCAGTGCCGAGCCGAGCGCCAGGGTCGCGTACGTCCACTGGCCCCCCGCGGCCGGTACCACCCCGCCCTTGCCCGACTCGGTGAACTTCTCGCTCGCCGACGCGAAGATGTCGTCGAAGCCGCCCAGCTTGATCGGGATGTAGATGATCGCCACCGCGATGACGATGTAGATCAGCGTGTCCTTCACGAACGCGATCAGCGCGGGCGCGCGCAGTCCCGACGAGTAGGTGTACGCCGCGAGCACACCGAAGGCGATCAGCAGCGGCAGGTCCTTGACGAACCAGTTGGTGTCCTCGCCGCCGCCGACGCCCATCACGTCGAGGACGGCCTGGATGCCGACCAACTGGAGCGCGATGTACGGCATGGTCGCCAGGATGCCGGTCACGGCCACCGCCAGCGACAGGCCCTTGGAGCCGAACCGGCCGCGCACGAAGTCCGAGGTCGTCACGTACCCGTGCTTGTGGGAGACCGACCACAGGCGGGGCAGGAAGGTGAAGATCAGCGGGTAGACCAGGATCGTGTACGGCACCGCGAAGAAGCCGGACGCGCCCGCCGCGTAGATCGCCGCCGGAACGGCCACGAAGGTGTACGCGGTGTACAGGTCGCCGCCCAGCAGGAACCAGGTGACCCAGGTGCCGAACGAGCGGCCGCCCAGGCCCCACTCGTCGAGGCTGTGCTCGTTCTCGGCCTTGCGCCAGCGGGCGGCCAGGAAGCCCATGGCGGTGACGAGGACGAAGAAGAAGATGAAGACGGCGAGTGCGACGCCGTTCACGCCGTCGTTCATCGCGACTCACCGCCCTTCGAAGCAGTGGGAGCGGAGTGGGCGGCGGCGCGTCCGCGCTGGTCGCGCTGCCACAGCTTGTACGCGGTGACCGTGAGCAGGGTGGAGATCAGCACCCAGGCCATCTGGTACCAGTAGAAGAACGGGATGCCGATGAAGGCCGGGTCCGTCTTCGTGTACGAACCGACCCAGAGCATGGCCACGAACGGTGCGACGAGACAGAGCCCGATGACGACGCGCACCGGCGTCACCACCGGCTCTCTGCTCACTTCTGTGTCTTCTGACATGCGCGGCTCCGTCCCCTCGCTGATCACCTCGTGCAGTGCGCACGAAATGTAGGTGACGGCGTCAAGACAGCGGAAGACCTCGTCCGTATATCGGTCCTCAACCGCAACTTCGCGCCCGCGCGTGGGGGGAAATACCGGGTATGCGCCGGGAGCGGTTCCTAGTCCTGGGGGCGCTTGAGGCGGGCCACGAACTTGTAGCGGTCGCCCCGGTACACCGAGCGGACCCATTCCACCGGCTGACCGGTGCGGTCCTGCGAGTGCCGGGAGAGCATCAGCATGGGCAGGCCGACGTCGGTGCCGAGCAGGCCGGCCTCGCGCGGGGTGGCCAGGGAGGTCTCGATGGTCTCCTCGGCCTCGGCGAGGTGGACGTCGTACACCTCGGCGAGCGCGGTGTAGAGGGACGTGTACTTCACCAGCGAGCGGCGCAGTGCCGGGAAGCGCTTCGCGCTGAGGTGGGTGGTCTCGATCGCCATCGGCTCGCCGTTGGCCATGCGCAGCCGCTCGATGCGCAGCACCCGGCCGCCGGCCGTGATGTCCAGCAGCCCGGCGAGCCGGTCGTCGGCGGTGATGTAGCCGATGTCCAGCAGCTGCGAGGTGGGTTCGAGGCCCTGGGCCCGCATGTCCTCGGTGTAGGAGGTGAGTTGCAGCGCCTGCGACACCTTGGGCTTGGCGACGAAGGTGCCCTTGCCCTGGATGCGCTCCAGGCGGCCCTCGACGACCAGTTCCTGCAGGGCCTGGCGCACCGTCGTGCGCGAGGTGTCGAACTCGGCGGCCAGCGTGCGCTCGGGCGGGACCGGTGTACCCGGCGTCTGGGTCCGGGTCATGTCGAGCAGATGCTTCTTCAGACGGTAGTACTTGGGCACGCGCGCGGTACGGACGGTCGCCCCACCCTCGTTCTCCGCACTGCTGACGTCGGTGCTCATGCTCTGCCTTCCCGGCTCCGGGTGCCGAAGCGACCGCTTCCCTGTCGGCCACGGCTCACATCGTGGCACGGCTTCGTGCCGGGATGGCCCCCGCACGCTCCGTGATCCCTTCTGTATACCCGCGGGAACACCCTTGGTCTAGTCCATAGCGGGGCCGGACGCCGCTGGTACGCGCGTTCGGAGGGCAGTCGGCGCGCCATTCGGTGGGGGGTGGTACACCCGGTCCCCGTGCGCCCGTTCTGTCGCTTGCGCAATGAAAGGTCCCTGCATATCTCGGTCGCATCACGGACGGACCGACTGGGTTTGAACACCCTTGACAGGCCTATTGGTCTGGGCCAAGCTCCCCCTACTGGTCTACACCATTGGTCCAGGTCCCGGCCCCAGGAGCGGTACGCGTTCACGCTTGAACCGCAGGGAGGCAGGGGGGTTTGTGGCATCCCTGAGGAGGGTGGCGTGAAGCGCAAGCTGATAGCCGCGATCGGTATCGCGGGCATGATGGCAAGCATCGCGGCGTGCGGAGGCTCGGACGACGAAGCGTCCAAGCAGGACCCGAAGGACCGCAAGGGCGAACTCACCGTCTGGCTGATGGTGGACGCTCAGAGCAGCTGGCCCGAGCTGGTCAAGCAGGCCAACACCGAGTTCAACAAGAAGTACCCCGGGGTCAAGGTCAACGTCCAGTACCAGCAGTGGGGCGACAAGACCAAGAAGCTCGACGCCGCCCTCTCCGGCGACTCCTTCCCCGACGTGGTCGAACTCGGCAACACCGAGACCATGACGTACATCCTCAACGGCGCCCTCGGCGAGATCGACGCCAAGAAGTACGACAACTCGGACACCTGGATCGAGGGCCTCAAGGACACCTGTTCCTACGAGGGCAAGCTCTACTGCGTCCCGTACTACGCGGGTGCCCGCGTGGCCATCTACAACAAGGACATGTTCAAGGCCGGCACGGGCTCCGACCAGCTGCCGAAGACCGAGGACGAGCTGCTCAAGGCGCTCGACAAGGTCCAGGACAAGTACAAGAAGGACAACGCGTTCTCCGCGCTGTACCTGCCGGGCCGTTACTGGTACGCCGCCATGTCCTACGTGGCCGCCTACGGCGGTGAGATCGCCACCTACGACGAGGGCAGCAAGGAGTGGAAGGCCGCCCTGTCCACGCCCGAGGCGCAGAAGGGCATCCAGCACTTCATCGACCTGGTCAAGAAGTACAACCACGGTGACCAGACGAAGGACGAGCAGGACCACGCCAACGTCATGGCCAACGAGAAGACCGCTCTTCTCTACGGCAACGCCTGGGAAGCCGGCAGCGTCGTCGACTCCAAGACGAACGGCAACCCCAAGCTGAAGGACAAGATCGCCACGGCCGGCATGCCCGGTCCGGAGGGCAAGGCCCTTCCGTCCTTCATCGGCGGTTCCGACCTCGCGACCGTCTCCAAGTCCGACCAGCAGGACCTGGGTCAGGAGTGGATCTCGTTGTTCACCAACGAGAAGTCCCAGGCCGCCCTGGCCGAGAAGAACATCCTGCCGAACAACACCAAGCAGCTCGAGCCGCTGAAGGCCAAGCCCGAGACGGCGCCGATCGCCAACGCGGTCCCGGACGCCTGGTTCACCCCGATCGCGCCGGGCTGGTCCGCGATCGAGAAGAAGGAGACGCTCGAGACGATGCTCCTCGACATCCTCAAGGGCAAGTCGGTCGCCGACGCCACCAAGGCTGCCGACGCGGAGATCAACTCTCTGATCAACGAGGCCTCCTGAGCCTCCCCGCTCGAACCTCGTTGACCTCCGGTGCCTTGTCCGGCCGCGCCGCCGGACAAGGCCGGTTGGACGGCCGGCCGCCTTGGGCGTGCCGGCCGCCGACTCGATGCAGAACCCTTCGAACGGAAGGCCAGCACAGTGAGTGCCGCCGACATCAAGACAGCCGGCCCGGAGGTGTCCGCCTCGCGGCCGCCTCGCGGTGACGGCCCGGCACCGTCCGCACCCCGGCGGAGCCGGTGGACGAACGGGCCGTTGCTGCCCTATCTGCTGATCGCGCCGGCTGTCGTGGCCCTCGCCGCGGTGTTCGTCTGGCCGCTGATCAAGACCGTGATCATGTCCTTCCAGGACGTGGGCCGACGGGAACTGTGGACCGGTCAGGCCGCCGACTGGGTCGGCTTCGACCAGTTCACCAACATCCTCGGCGACGGCGAGTTCTACGACGTCGTGTGGCGCACCGTGCTGTTCATGGTGGTGTGCGTCGTCAGCACGCTGGCCATCGGCCTCTTCCTCGCCCACTCCATGCAGCGCATGACCAAGGCGGTGCGCCTGCTGCTCACCGGCGCCCTGATCGCGGCCTGGTCGCTGCCCCTGCTGGTCGCCACCTCGATCTTCCGCTGGTTCGCCGACTCCGACTACGGCGTCGCCAACATGGTGCTCACCGAGTACCTGGGCCTCGACTTCCAGGGCCACAACTGGTGGCTCGACCCGAAGCAGGGCTTCCTCATGATCGGTGCTGTGGTGGTGTGGGGGGCCGTGCCGTTCGTCACCGTCACCCTGTACGCCGCCTTCACCCAGGTGCCGAGCGAGCTGGAGGAGGCCGCGGAGCTGGACGGCGCCGGGCGCATCGGCGTGTTCCGCTACGTGACCTGGCCGGTGATCAAGCCCGTTTTCCAGATGGTGGCCACGCTCTCGGTGATCTGGGACTTCAACGTCTTCGGCCAGGTCTTCCTGATGCGCGGCAACAAGCCGGAGGAGGAGTACAACCTGCTCGGCCTCTACTCGTACGAGAAGGCCTTCGAGTCGAACAGCTTCAGCCAGGGCGCCGCCATCGCCCTGATCACCGTGCTGCTCCTCTCCGGCGTCGCCGTCTACTACCTGCGCCAGCTGCTCAAGATCGGAGAGGTCGAGTGAGCGAGACGACAGCCCCCGGCGCCACGGCGCCCGAGTACCGGCCCGACCGCAAGAAGCGCAGCCGGCACGTCTACAACCTCGTGGGTGTCGTCACCTTCGTGGTGATGGCCTTCCCGGTCTACTGGCTCGTGGTGAGCGCGCTGCGCCCCAACAACGAGATCCGCTCCTACGACCAGAAGCTCTGGCCGAACTCCGTCACCTTCGACAACTTCCGCCGGGCGATCGACGCGCCGAACTTCGGCACCGCCATCCAGTCCAGCCTCATCATCTGTGTGACCGCCGTCCTCGGTGCCATGGTGCTCTCCACGATCGCCGCCTTCGCGATCGGCCGGTTCCGGTTCGCCGGCCGCAAGGCGTTCATGATCGTGCTGCTCGTGGTGCAGCTGCTGCCGCCCACGGCGATGCTGATCCCCCTCTACATCCAGCTGAACGACCTGGGGGCGATCAACGAGTACTGGGGCGTCATCGTCATCTACCTCGTCACCACGCTGCCGTTCGCCACCTGGATGATTCGCGGGTTCGTCGTGAACATCCCGCTGGAGCTGGAGGAGGCCGCGATGGTCGACGGCTGCTCCCGCATGGGCGCCTTCTGGCGCGTGGTGTTCCCGCTGCTCGCCCCCGGTCTCGCCGCCGCGTCGATCTTCTCCCTGATCAACGCCTGGAACGAATACCTGCTCGCCTACATCGTGCTGCAGGACAACGACAAGTACACGCTCAACGTCTGGCTCATGAATTTCACCACCTCGCACGGCACCGACTACGGCGCGCTGATGGCCGCCTCGACGATGATCGCCATCCCCGTCGTGGCCTTCTTCATGATCGTGCAGAAGAAGATGGCCGCCGGCCTCACCTCCGGCGCCGTGAAGGGATAGCGCCCCATGACGACCCTCGCCAGGGCCACCGACACGCTCACGCGCGACGCGCTCACCGTCCTCCAGCCCGGCTTCGCCGGGACCACCGCCCCCGACTGGCTGCTGCGCCGACTCGGCGAGGGGCTGGCCTCCGTCGCGCTGTTCGGGCGGAACGTCACCTCGCCCGAGCAGGTGGCGGCGCTGACCGCACAACTGCGCGCCGAGCGCGAGGACGTGCTGGTCGCGATCGACGAGGAAGGCGGTGACGTCACCCGACTGGAGGTGCGCACCGGCTCCTCCTTCCCCGGCAACCACGCCCTCGGCGCGGTGGACGACGTCGGGCTCACCCGGGCGGTGGCCGCGGAACTGGGCCGACGGCTCGCCGCCGCGGGTGTCGACTTCAACTGGGCCCCGTCCGCCGACGTGAACTCCAACCCGGACAACCCGGTCATCGGCGTACGCTCCTTCGGCGCCGACACCGACCTGGTCGCCCGGCACACCGCGGCCTACGTCACCGGCATGCAGTCCGCGGGCGTGGCCACCTGCACCAAGCACTTCCCGGGCCACGGCGACACGGGCATCGACTCCCACCACGCCATGCCGCGCATCGACGTGGACGCGGACGTGCTCGCCGGGCGCGACCTGGCCCCGTTCCGCGCGGCCGTCGCGGCCGGCACCCGCGCCGTGATGAGCGCCCACATCCTGGTCCCGGCCCTGGACCCGGACCTCCCGGCGACGTTGTCCCGCCGCATCCTGACCGACCTGCTCCGGGGCGAGTTGGGCTACGACGGGCTCATCGTCACCGACGGCATCGAGATGAAGGCGATCGCCGGCACCTACGGCATCGAACGCGGCACCGCCATGGCCATTGCGGCCGGCGCCGACGCCATCTGCGTGGGCGGCGGCCTGTCCGACGAGGGCACCGTACGGCGGCTGAGCGACGCGCTGGTCGAGGCGGTCCGCGCGGGCGAACTCCCCGAAGAGCGCCTGGCCGACGCAGCGGAGCGGGTCAGGGCGCTGGCCCGCTGGACCACGGCGAACCGGCCCGGCGCGCAGGGTTCGGACATCGCGGACGGCGACGTCGGCCTGCGTGCGGCCCGCCGCGCGCTGCGGGTCACCGTCGCGGGGGAGTCCGCGCCGCTCACCGAGCCCGCGTACGTCGCCGCGTTCACCCCGGTGGCGAACATCGCGGTCGGCGACGAGACCCCCTGGGGTGTGGCCGCCGAGCTGGGCCGCCTGCTCCCGGGGACCGAGACCGGCAGCTTCAACGGTGCCGACGCGGGCCGCGAGGCACTGGCGGCGGCGGGCTCCCGGCGCATCGTCGCCGTCGTCCGCGACGAGCACCGGCACCCGTGGATGGCGGCGGCACTCGACGTCCTGCTGGCGGCCCGCCCCGACACGATCGTCGTCGAGATGGGCGTCCCGCGCGCGGAGGCCCGTGGCGCCCTCCACCTGGCCACCCACGGCGCGGCACGCGTCTGCGGCCGGGCGGCGGCCGAGGCCGTCGTGGGCGTCTGACCAACGCACCGACGTCGTACCGAAGGCGCCGGTTCCCGACGGGGCCGGCGCCTTCGGCATGCGTGGCCGCGTGTCGCCTCCGGCGAAGGGCGGGTGTGCGGGTCCGGACGATGCGAGAGACAGGCCGTCGCCGCGGCGGGCGCGGGGCGCAGGCCGGGGCCGACGGGAGTACGGGTGCCGGTGCCGGTACCCGGGGCGGTGTGGCCGGGATGGGGCGCGCCGTGCCGGTGTCGGTGCGGGTACGACGAAGGCGCCGGGGCCCTGTGACGGGATCCGGCGCCTTCCGCGCACGGGGGGTTTCCGCCCCGTGGACCGGGGACGGAACGGGTCAGATGCCCTGCCAGTCCGGCTTGTGGGCGTAGGTGTGCCGGAAGTAGTCGGCGAGCTTCAGCTTGGACGCGGCGGCCTCGTCGACGACGACCGTGGCGTGCGGGTGCAGCTGCAGCGCGGAGGCCGGGCACACCGCCGCGACCGGGCCCTCGACGCTCGCGGCGACCGCGTCGGCCTTGCCCTCGCCGGTGGCGAGCAGCACCAGGTGCCGCGCCTCCAGGATGGTGCCGATGCCCTGGGTGATCACGTGGTGCGGCACCTGCTCGATGTCGCCGTCGAAGAAGCGCGCGTTGTCGACGCGGGTCTGCTCGGTCAGCGTCTTGATGCGCGTCCGCGAGGCCAGCGAGGAGCACGGTTCGTTGAAGCCGATGTGCCCGTCGGTGCCGATGCCCAGCAGCTGGAGGTCGACCCCGCCGGCCCCGCTCAGCGCCCGGTCGTACGCCTCGCACGCGCCCTGCACGTCCGCGGCCGTCCCGTCGGGGCCCATGAACGCGTCTATGCCGATGCCCAGCGGTTCCAGCACCTCGCGCCGCAGCACCGAACGGTAGGACTCCGGGTGGTCCGCGGGCAGCCCCACGTACTCGTCGAGCTGGGCGATCCGGGCCCGCGCGGTCTCCACGGCACCCGAGCGCACCTTGGCCGCCAGCGCCTCGTACACGGGCAGCGGCGTCGAGCCGGTGGCCACCCCGAGCAGGGCGTCGGGCTTGCGCCGCAGCAGCTGCGCCATGGCTTCGGCTATGAGTTCGCCGCCCGCCCTGGCATCGGGAACGATGACAACTTCCACGCTGGCCTGCCGTTTCGAAGAGAGGACTCACCCGGGGTCCGGGACTGGCTATGTGGTTTAGACCAATCTAACAGAGTGTGGCCCCGCGGTCGCGCCGAAACGATCGGGCGGGTGGCGGCGCACGCCGGGGGCAGGCCGGCCGGCGATGCTCGTGGAAATTGCCCCTCCGGTGCGGCCCCGAGGCTGGGCCAACAGGGTTAGGCTTCTGACGGCTGCCCGGACGTCGGTGCGGCCCACGGAAGTCACCGACAACGAACGGCAACGAACAACGTCCACCGCATGGACACGGCAAGTGGTCTAGTCCAGAATGGTCACTGAGACACTGACCGAGTCACTCACGCAAGGTGATCGTCGAACTTCCGTCCTCCCCGCACAGGAGGACGGACCGAGGATCCGGAGCTCTCTGCCCTGACTGCCCCGGCTCCTCATCCTTCGGCCGACCGGGACCGCACACCCCACGGCCGATGTTGCTCCGGGCTGCGGTGCCGGGAGGGTTGAGGGTCCCTCTCAGGCGCCGCGGCCCGCGGGTGTTTCCGGGGGCCGTCCGGACCGCGTCGTGGGCCAGGGCGGGGATCCGCGGAGCGCGGCTGGTTTCCGTCGGCGTCCGTACCGCCAGGTACGCTCAGCCCCGTGCCCTCCATGAACGAACTCGTACGCCAGCACACCGCACTCGACGACTCCGACCTCGAGTGGCTCCATCTGCTGGTCTCGGAGTGGCAGCTGCTGTCCGACCTCTCCTTCGCCGACCTGGTCCTGTGGGTCCCCACCCGCGACGGCACGCGCTATGTCTCCGTCGCCCAGATGCGACCCAACACCGGCCCCACCTCGTACCAGGACGACATGGTCGGCCACCTCGTCCCGCGCGGTCGGCGCCCGATGCTGGACACCGCCCTGGACGAGGGCCGCATCGTGCGCGAGGGCGACCCGGAGTGGCGCGAGGAGGTCCCCGTCCGCGTCGAGTCCATCCCCGTACGCCGCCAGGGACGCGTCCTCGGGGTCATCGCCCGCAACACCAACCTGCTCACCGTGCGCACTCCGAGCCGGCTGGAGCTGACCTACCTGCAGAGCGCCTCGGACCTGGCCCAGATGATCGCGGCCGGCGCCTTCCCGTTCGAGAACCAGCAGGTCGACATGGATGCCTCGCCCCGTGTCGGCGACGGCCTGGTCCGGGTCGACGGCGACGGCATCGTCCAGTACGCCTCCCCGAACGCGCTGTCGGCCTACCACCGCATGGGCCTGGCCGCCGACCTGGTGGGCCAGCACCTGGGCCGCACCACCGCCGAACTCGCCCCCTCCCGCGGCCCGGTGGACGAGGCGCTCGCCAAGGTCGCCAGCGGCTGGGCGCCGCGCGAGTTCGAGATCGAGGCGCACGACGGGGTGATCCAGTTCCGCGCCATCCCGCTCAAACCCAAGGGCCCGCGCATCGGTTCGCTCGTCCTCCTGCGCGACGTGACGGAACTGCGCCGTCGCGAGCGCGAGTTGATCACCAAGGACGCCACCATCCGGGAGATCCACCACCGGGTGAAGAACAACCTCCAGACGGTGGCGGCCCTGCTGCGTCTGCAGGCCCGGCGCATCGAGTCCGACCGAGGGCGCGAGGCGTTGGAGGAGGCCGTGCGCCGGGTCGGTTCGATCGCGATCGTGCACGAGACGCTCTCCCAGAACCTGGACGAGCGCGTGGAGTTCGACGAGATCGCCGACCGGGTGCTGGCGATGGTGGCCGAGATCTCCCCGGGCAGGGTCACCGGCCGGCGCACCGGCCGCTTCGGCATCCTCGACGCCGAGGTCGCCACCCCACTGTCCATGGTGCTGACCGAGGTGCTGCAGAACGCCCTGGAGCACGGCTTCCGGGACAGCGACACCGGCACGGTCGAGGTCTCGGCGGTCCGCGGAGGTACGACCAAGGAGGCCCGGCTGCTGGTCACCGTCCAGGACGACGGCGTGGGCCTGCCCGAGGGCTTCGACCCGCACCGCTCCGGCAACCTCGGCCTGCAGATCGTCCGCACCCTGGTGGAGGGTGAGCTGGGCGGCACCTTCGACATGGTCCCGGCTCCGGAGCGCGGCACCCGGGTGATCCTCGACATTCCGGTGCCCGCCGAGAAGTAGCGCCCATCGGGTGAGGGGCACGGCCGGGTGGTGGGCACGGCCGTGCGACGGGCACAGCAAAAAGCCCCGGACCGGTGAAGGTCCGAGGCCTGTGCTCGTGCGCTACATCGTCCGATGCGCATCGGGGGTACTGCGCGCTGCGGCTCGGGAGCGGGGGATGCGTACTCGCTGTACGCGCCGCCAAGCTGAGGCTGTCAGTAGGGGTGGGTTGTCAGGCGGAGGCCTGACGAGCCCGGTTGCGGGCGGCACGGCGCTTCATTGCGCGGCGCTCGTCCTCGCTGAGACCACCCCAGACGCCGGAGTCCTGACCGGACTCGAGCGCCCACTGCAGGCACTGCTCCATGACGGGGCAGCGACGGCAGACGGCCTTGGCTTCCTCGATCTGCAGCAGCGCGGGACCGGTGTTGCCGATGGGGAAGAAGAGCTCGGGGTCTTCCTCGCGGCAAACGGCGCGGTGACGCCAGTCCATGGCTGCTACCTCTCCTTGGTATTACATGCTGGGATGCTTGTGAATGTGAACGCTTTCACGAAACCCTCAACAAGGGAAGGGCCTATCGCCAGGTTCCCTGGCGTGGTCCTGTGGTTTGAAGAGGGGTTCCGGTGATCTGTGGATGCCGGTCTTGCGGGCTGTCCCGATCGCCAAGAAGAGACTCGCAAACCTCGGCGGCGGATACAACCCCTTCCGGAAAGTTTTTTTTGATTCTTCGGTGTCGACTAGGTCACAGCCGTACTTCCATGGGGTGGATCCTGGTCTAAACGTTCGAGTGAAAGGACTTTCGCCCCTTCTGCTCACACAATCACACGCAGTGCACGGCGTACGCCTGTGAACGTCACGCTGGTACGCAACCCCAGGTGGTCACCGTCCATCTGAAGGGGCAGGGGCACCTTCGAATGCAAGGTGAACTCGGTCAGATCGTGCAGGGAGACCGCGTGCCGGCCGCGCGGCCCGCGCTCGGGGGACGAAGTGAGCAACTGGGTGCCATACCGGGCAACCGCGGCCGTCGACAGCCGGCTGAGGCCGAAGACGTCGAGCGCGGTGTCGAACGAGGCCTGGGGGGAGGCGTAGATCGGGCGGTTGCCGAGGAACGTCCAGGGACAGGTGTTCGAGACTATGGACAGCACCAGATCGGTGATCGGGTCCTCGCCCGGCCGCTCCAGCGTGATCGTCCCGCTGCGGCGGTGCGGCTCGCCGATGAGCTGGCGCACCACCTGACGGACGTAGAGGGCGTGTGTCGACTTCCTGCCGCGCTCACGGTGCTGCTCGACGCGGCCGACCACGCCGGCGTCGAAGCCCAGTCCGGCGTTGAAGGTGAACCAGCGGGCCGGGACCGCCTCGTCCTCCGTGCCCGGCGTACCCGACGCCAGGCCGAGGCCGACGGTCCGCTCGCTGCCCTCGCGCAGCGCGTCCAGCAGTGCTCCGGTGGCCTCCACCGCGTGGTTGGGCAGCCCGAGGGCGCGGGCGAAGACGTTGGTGGAACCTCCGGGGACCACCGCGAGACCGGGCAGGTGCTCCGGGTCGGGGCCCGCGTGCAGGAGGCCGTTGACGACCTCGTTCACCGTGCCGTCGCCGCCGAGGGCCACCACCAGGTCGACTTCGTCGCTCTGTGCCGCCTGCCGTCCGAGGTCGCGTGCGTGGCCGCGATACTCGGTGGTGACCGCCTCCAGCTTCATCTCGCTCGCCAGCGCGTGGATCAGCACGTCGCGCGTACGCGCACTCGTAGTGGTTGCCGCCGGATTGACCACGAGAAGTGCACGCATGGTGTGCAGCGTACCTACCGGGCGGTACTCGGCCCAGACCGGAGTGAAGATCGCCACCCCGGCCCGCCGCGCGTGATACGCCCGACATCCGGGCGGGCGCGGGCACAGGTGCGCCGAGGGCTACCCTGCAGGGGTGAGCAGTGAGCAGACCCCCGACCCCGCCTCCGCAGCCGCCGAGGGGGCGGAGCCTCGCCCCGTCCGGGTGACCGCCGCGGCCGCGATCGCCGCACTTGAGGGCCTGGCGCTCGCAGTCGGCGGCGCCTGGATGCTCGTGGGGGGGCTCACCGGCCACCCCGACGACCGGACGTCGGCCCTCACCGGCGGCGTCACCCTGCTCGTCCTCGCCCTGCTGCCGCTGCTCGCCGCCCGCGGACTGATCCGACTGCGGGGGTGGAGCCGGGGCCCGGCCGTGATCACGCAGATCATGGCGCTGCCCGTCGCCTACAACATGGCGGGGGCCGACAGTTTCGCCGTCCCGGCGGGCGTCGTGCTCGGTGTCGCGGCGCTCACCGCGCTGTATCTGCTCATCAACCCCGAGACCACCCTGGCCCTCGGCATCCGGGGACCGGGCAACGCCGGCAAGCGGCCGTAGGACGACCGCCGACCGGTCGCTACTCCTCGACCAGCAGCTTCTCCCGCAGCTGCGCCAGCGTGCGGGCCAGCAACCGGGACACGTGCATCTGCGAGATCCCGACCTCCTGCGCGATCTGGGACTGGGTCATGTTGCCGAAGAAGCGCAGCAGCAGGATGCGCTTCTCCCGCGGTGGCAGGTCCTCGAGCAGCGGCTTGAGCGACTCCCGGTACTCCACCCCTTCGAGCGCCTCGTCCTCGGCGCCGAGCGTGTCGGCGACCGCCGGGGACTCGTCGTCGGTGTCCGGGACGTCCAGGGACAGCGTGGAGTAGGCGTTGGCCGACTCCAGGCCCTCCAGGACCTCCTCCTCCGAGATCGACAGCTTCTCGGCGAGCTCGTGCACCGTGGGGGAGCGGCCGTGCAGCTGGGAGAGCTCCGCCGTGGCCGTCGTCAGGGCCAGCCGCAGCTCCTGGAGCCGGCGCGGGACGCGTACCGCCCAGCCCTTGTCCCGGAAGTGCCGCTTGATCTCCCCGACGACCGTCGGCGTCGCGTACGTGGAGAACTCCACCCCGCGGTCCGGGTCGAAGCGGTCGACCGACTTGATCAGGCCGATGGTGGCGACCTGGGTGAGGTCGTCCAGGGGCTCGCCGCGGTTGCGGAAGCGGCGCGCGAGGTGCTCGACGAGCGGCAGGTGCATGCGGACCAGCCGATTGCGCAGCTCCGCGTACTCCGGGCTGTCCTTCTCCAGCGTGCGCAGTTCGGCGAACAGGAGACGCGCCCCGCTGCGGTCCTGCGGGTCGTGCCGTGTGCCCTGCGTGCCCCGTGCACCCGGCGCGTGGCCGTCGGCGTGTCGCTCGTGCTCGCTCATCGTCCCGCCCGTCGCCCTTTCCCGAGCCCGCGCCTCCGCTCGGACGGGCCGGACGGGGGTGCCCCCGGTCCGCGGCCCGTCGCCCGGAACGATGGCCTCGGGCGAGGTCTCGTCCTCCGGATGCGGCCGGGCCTGCTCAGGGATGCCGTCGATGCCGTCCGCCGTGCGTCGCGCCTCGTTCTCAGCACGTGCGCCCTCGGTCGGCAGCTCCCGTGTACCGCGCTCTTCGTCCCGCACCGGCCCGTCCCCGTCCCTCACGTCGGCCCGGGTCCCGCGCCGCGCTGTTTGTAGAGGCTGATCGAAACGGTTTTGTCCTCGTCCACGGCGGAGGAGACCTTGCCCGCGAGGGCGGAGAGCACCGTCCAGGCGAAGGTGTCCCGCGAGGGGGCGTGGCCGTCCGTGGTCGGCGCCGAGACGGTGACCTCGAGCGAGTCGTCGACGAGGCGGAAGACGCAACTGAGCACCGAGCCGGGCACGGCCTGCTGGAGCAGGATCGCGCAGGCCTCGTCGACTGCGATGCGCAGGTCCTCGATCTCGTCGAGGGTGAAGTCCAAACGAGCTGCGAGGCCGGCCGTCGCCGTACGCAGCACCGACAGGTAGGCACCCGCAGCCGGCAGCCGGACTTCGACGAAGTCCTGGGTCGCGGGCTCGCCTGCGATCTGGGACACCCTCACCTCCAAGGTGGTACAAGCGTTACAGGGCCGAGGGACGCCCCTCGGGACAACGCGATGCATGGTTCAGCGGTGACGTTATCGCGCTCCGAAGTTTCCTGTCCCCAAGACCCCAACCCCGTGCTGTCACTCATAGTAAACACGCGAACACGCACAGTGGCTAGGGGGTGGGCGGGCCCAAATCGGAAGAGCGCGCGCCGGGTTGACGTACCCAGACGTCAGACGTTCGAACCGTCCCCGGCCGAGGTCACACGAGGACGTGATCGACGAAGCACCAACGCCAGCTCTCCCCGGGCTCGAAGGTCCGCATCACCGGATGTCCGGTCTCCTTGTGGTGCGCCGTCGCGTGCTGCCTCGGCGAGGAGTCGCAGCAGCCGACATGGCCGCAACTGAGACACAGCCTCAACTGCACCGGGTCCGTGCCCTCGGCCAGACACTCCGGGCAGGTCTCGCCGCACGGCTCGGGTTCCGGGTGCGGCAGCGCGTCGGCGTGCGTGCACTGTTTCATGATTGCCAGGTTACGACGGCTGCGCGGAAGACCGCGCGGAAGAACGAGGGCGGGCGAGGACGATGGACGTGATGCCGCTGCTGTTGCTGGTGGCCGGCAGCGCCGCGGTCGCCGCGGCGGGACGGCGGGTACCGGTACCGGTGCCGCTGCTGCTGGTCGCGGCGGGCCTGGCGGTGAGCTACGTCCCCGGTGTGCCCGACTACGCCCTCGACCCGCACATCGTGCTGCCCCTGCTGCTGCCCCCGCTGCTCTACACGGCGGCCACCGACAGCTCCTACCTCGACCTGCGGGCGCAGGCCCGGCCCGTGGCGCTGCTGTCCGTGGGCTACGTCCTGTTCGCCACCTTCGTCGTCGGCGGCGCGGCCTACCTCGTCGTGCCGGGCCTGCCGCTGACCGCGGCCCTGGTGCTCGGCGCGGTCGTGGCACCGCCGGACGCCGTCGCGGCCACGGCGGTCGCCCGCCGCGTGGGGCTGCCCTCCCGCATCACCACGATCCTGCAGGGCGAGTCCCTGGTGAACGACGCGACCGCGATCACCGCCTTCAAGGTGGCGCTCGCGGCGGCCGTCGGGGAGGGCGCCACCTGGGCCGGCGGCATCAGCGAGTTCCTGATCGCCGCGGTGGGCGGCGTGGGTGTCGGGCTGGTCCTGATGGTGCCGCTGCACTGGCTGCGCACCCACCTCGCGGAGGCGCTGCTGCAGAACACGCTCTCCCTGCTGATCCCGTTCGTCGCCTACGCGGTCGCCGAACAGGTGCACGCCTCGGGGGTGCTCGCGGTGGTCGTCGTCGCGCTCTATCTGGGCCACCGCGCGTGGGAGGTCGATTTCGCCACCCGGCTCCAGGAGGAGGCGGTGTGGAAGATGGTGGCGTTCGTCCTGGAGTCGGCCGTGTTCGCCCTCATCGGACTCCAGCTGCCGGTCGTCCTCAGGGGCCTGGGCGAGTACGAGGGCGCCGACGCCGCCTGGTACGCCCTCGTCCTCTTCCTGGTGGTCGCGGTGGCGCGGTTCGTGTGGGTGTACCCGGCGACCTTCCTGCCCCGGCTGTCGGCACGCGTACGCGCGCGTGAGGGCGACCTCTCCTGGAAGGGGCCGTTCGTCATCGGCTGGGCCGGAATGCGGGGCGTGGTCTCCCTGGCCATCGCCTTCTCCGTTCCGATGACCGTGCACGGCGGCGAACCCTTTCCCGAGCGCAACCTCATCCTGTTCCTGACCTTCACGACGGTCATCGGCACGCTGGTCGTCCAGGGCGTCAGCCTGCCGCCGCTGATCCGCCTGCTGAAGTTCCCCGCGCACGACGTGCAGGCCGAGACGCTGGCGGAGGCCAACGCACAGGCCCAGGCCTCGCGGGTCGCCGAGCAGCGCCTGGACGACCTGCTCGCCGACGAGCGCAACACGCTGCCGGCCCCCCTCGCCGACCGCCTCCGCACGGTCCTGGAGCGCCGTCGCAACGCCGTCTGGGAACGGCTGGGCCAGGTCAATCCGGTCACGGGCGAGACCGTCGACGACACCTACCGGCGGCTCTCCCGGGAGATGATCAGCGCCGAGCGCGAGGTCTTCGTCCGCCTGCGGGACGGCCGCTACATCGACGACGAGATGCTCCGGACGCTGCTGCGCCGGCTGGACCTGGAGGAGGCGGCGGCCTACCGCGAGACCACCTGAACCGGTGCGCCGACGCGGTGGTGGGCCGCTCAGGGGAAGGGCCGGCCGGTGACGACCGCCGCGAGGGTCGTCCCGCGCGGGAAGGCGCCCTCCTCGGTGAGCGCGAGCAGGGCGTACAGCAGCTTGGCGACGTAGACGCGCTCGACGGCCAGACCGTGGCGCTGCTCGAAATCGTCGGCGAAGGCGTCGAGGCCGGGCGTCGTGCGGGCGTAGCCACCGTGGTGGAAGCGGTCGTCCACGCTCCAGGTGCCGCGCTGCCCGCCGAACGCGCGCTCCTGGAGCCGCCGTATGTCGTCCGCCAGGAAACCGCCCTTGAGAACGGGTATGCCGAGGGCCCGCCGTCCCCGAGGGAGCCCGGCGGCCAGCCCGGCCAGCGTGCCACCGGTGCCGCAGGCGAGAGCGGCCACGTCGGCGTGCTCGCCCAGTTCCTCGCCCAGGGCGCGGCAGCCGCGGACGGCCCGGGCGTTGCTGCCGCCCTCGGGGACGACTACGGCGTCCTCGGCCTCCACCGCACGCAGCAGGGCGGCCAGGGTCTCCTGCAGGGTCTTGCGGCGGTACGTCGAGCGGTCGACGAAGTGCAGCCGCATGCCGTCGGCGGCGCACCGGGCCAGCGACGGGTTGAGCGGCAGGTCCGCCAGCTCCTGACCGCGGACGACACCCACCGTGGGCAGCCCCAGCAGGCGCCCGGCGGCGGCGGTGGCCCGCAGGTGGTTGGAGTAGGCGCCGCCGAACGTGACGACCGTACGGCCGTCCGACACGTCGAGATTCGGCGCAAGTTTGCGCCATTTGTTGCCGACCAGCTCGGGGTGGATCAGATCGTCCCGCTTGAGCAGCAACCGGACGCCGTGCCGCTCGAAGCGTCCGTCGGCCACCTCCCGCAGGGGAGAGGGCAGACGGGGCCGCAGGGCGGCGAGGCCGCGGATGTCGGTGTCGGTGCCGGTCACCCCGCCATTGTCGCGCCGCCGTGCGCGGCGGACACCTCGCGTCGGCCGGTCCCGGGGGCGCGGCCGCTCCCGGACCACTGCGGGCGGTCCTCGGTCACTTCAGCCGGTCGCGGACCCGCTCCCGCAGCGAGGCCATCGTGAACCCGCGCGGATCCACCTTCCCCGGCTGCCACTCCAGGTGGCCGATGACGGACCGCTCGTTCCAGCCGTGGTGGCGGCACACGGCCGCGGCGGCCCGCTCGATCGCCTCCAGTTGCTCCGCCGGCCACGGATCGTCGCCGTCGCCGAGGTTCTCGCACTCGAAGCCGTAGAAGTGCCGGTTGCCGTCGGTGCCGGCCTCGTTGTCCCGGGGCAGGGCCTTCTGGGCGATCACCGCGCGCAGGACGTCGTCGTCGCCCGGGCCGGCGTGGTTTGCGCGGCCGTACCCGACCAGATGGACCCGGCCGTCCTTGGTGACGACGCCGTGGCACAGCGGGCCCGGCAGAGCCTCGTGGCCCTCGCGGCAGACGTCCACCGTCCGCGCGCTGCCCCCGGTGGCCGTGTGGTGGATCATCACGCCGTGCACGGGGCCCCAGGGCCCCTTGTGGTTGCGGTTGTGGTCCCGCCAGTCACCGACCTCGACGACGGTGAGGCCCTCCGCCTTCAGTGCCTTGAGGAAACTGCTCGCGGACATGGGTGAGGCCACGGCCGGCTCCTTCGCGCTCGGTGACGACCGCCCGACGCGACCGCCTCCTACGGAGCTTGTACCGAAACGGAGTGCCTCCTATTGCTTGTTCCGGTCCGGGCGTTCCCTGTTCGGTCCGTGTGCGAGCCGTTTCGGACACTCCCGCCCGGGCGACGCCGCCGAACCGGGCAGCTCCGCCCCAACTTGTCGCGCCGGACTTGTCCCGGAGATGCCGAACAAGCCCCCATGTCTGCCCCGGCCGCACGTGATCCATTCCCGCTCTTTCGTGTAATAGCACCGGCACGCTCCGTGAGGAAGGCTGGTCCACGCACATCGATGCCGGGCGCAGTCGTCCGGCACGACCGGGAGGGCAATTCCTTATGTCGGTAGGCGAAGAGGTCCGCACCGAGCAGACCAGGCCGCAGCAGAGCCTCGGCACGGCGGCCGCGCGGAACCTGGCCACCACCACCAAGTCCGCACCCCAGATGCAGGAGATCAGCTCGCGCTGGCTGCTGCGCACGCTCCCCTGGGTGGACATTCAAGGCGGCACGTACCGGGTCAACCGGCGTCTGACCTACGCCGTCGGCGACGGACGCCTGACGTTCGTGAAGACCGGAGACCGCGTCGAGGTCATCCCCGCCGAGCTGGGCGAGCTGCCGGCGCTGCGCTCGTACGAGGACGACGAGGTCCTTTCGGAGCTCGCGCAGCGCTGCGTGCAGCGGGAGTTCGGCCCCGGTGAGGTGATCGCCTCCTTCGGCGGCCGTGCCGACGAGGTCTACCTGCTGGCGCACGGCAAGATCGAGAAGGTCGGCACCGGCCCCTACGGCGACGACGCGGTGCTCGGCGTCCTCGCCGACGGCGCCTACTTCGGCGACCAGGCGCTGCTCGACGGGGACGCCATCTGGGAGTACACCGCCCGCACGGTGACCGCCTGCACGGTGCTCGTGCTGCCCCGCCAGGAGGTGGAGCAGGTGGCGGAGCGCGCCGACTCCCTGCGCGCACACCTGGAACAGCGCCGTGCGATCCCGGAGCAGCGCACCAACCGGCACGGTGAGAAGGAGATCGACCTCTCCGCCGGTCACAGTGGCGAGCCGGACATCCCGCACACCTTCGTCGACTACGAGGCCCGGCCCCGCGAGTACGAATTGAGCGTCGCCCAGACGGTGCTGCGCATCCACTCGCGCGTGGCCGACCTGTACAACCAGCCGATGAACCAGACCGAGCAGCAGATCCGGCTGACGGTCGAGGCGCTGAAGGAACGCCAGGAGCACGAACTCATCAACAACCGTGAGTTCGGTCTGCTGCACAACTGCGAGTACGACCAGCGCATCCAGCCGCACGACGGTGTGCCCGGTCCGGACGACCTCGACGAACTGCTCAGCCGTCGGCGCGGCACCAAGCTGCTCCTCGCCCACCCGCGTGCCATCGCCGCCATCGGCCGCGAGCTCAACAAGCGCGGACTCGTCCCCGAGACGATCGACGTCGGCGGGAACCGCATCCCGACCTGGCGCGGTGTGCCGATCTACCCGTGCAACAAGATCCCGGTCACCGAGGCCCGCACGTCCTCGATCATCGCGATGCGTACCGGCGAGCAGGACCAGGGCGTCATCGGTCTGCGGGCCACCGGCATCCCCGACGAGATCGAGCCGAGTCTGTCGGTGCGCTTCATGGGCATCAACGAACAGGCCGTCATCAAGTACCTGGTCACGGCCTACTACTCGGCCGCGGTCCTCGTGCCGGACGCGCTCGGCGTCCTGGAGAACGTCGAGATCGGCCGCTGGCGGTGACGCCACTGTCCGCGGCGCCGTGTTCCCGCCCCTCGGGGCGGGTACACCCCCGGGGTACGGACGGGCCCAGGGGGAAGGTGAGTCCATGACGGAGATCCGGCACGGCGCCACCGTGACGCGCCGTTCCACCGGAACGCCGGAAAGGCACGGACCCATCGGCACACAGCGGGACAACGAGCCGGGGGAGTCGTCCGGGGGGCAGGGACGGGGGCAGGGCCAAGGGCAGGGGCAGGTGGCCGAAGGGCACGAGGCGGCCGTGCTCCTGAGGGAGTCACGTGCGTCGGTCGACCCGGAACTGCGCTCCGCCATCGCTTCGCTGCCCGACTCGATGCGCCGGATCGCGCTCTACCACTTCGGCTGGCAGCACGCGGACGGCACGCCGGCGACGGGCAACGCGGGAAAGGCGATTCGCCCGGCTCTCGTCCTCACCGCGGCGACCGCGCTCGGCGGGCCGGCGGCCCGTGCGGCGGCCGGCCGGGCCGCGGCAGCGGTGGAGCTGGTCCACAACTTCACCCTGCTGCACGACGACGTGATGGACCGGGACGCCACCCGGCGGCATCGGCCCACCGCGTGGACCGTGTTCGGCGACGCCGACGCGATTCTGGCCGGGGACGCCCTGCAGGCGCTCGCCCTGCGGCTGCTCGCCGCGGACCCGCACCCGGCGTCCGCGGCGGCGGCCACCCGGCTCGCGGACTGCGTCATGGAGCTGTGCGAGGGCCAGCACGCGGACACGG
Source organism: Streptomyces sp. NPDC085944 (assembly GCF_040686295.1). Lineage (NCBI taxonomy): Bacteria > Bacillati > Actinomycetota > Actinomycetes > Kitasatosporales > Streptomycetaceae > Streptomyces > Streptomyces sp. NPDC085944. The sequence goes on from NZ_JBFBJX010000010.1 coordinate 112,766, forward strand.
CCATGGAAGGGCGCCCGCCCGGCCAGGTCACCCTCGACGAGACGCTCGCCATGGCCGAGGCGAAGACAGGGGCCCTGCTGGGCTGCGCCTGTGCCCTCGGTGCGCTGTACGCGGGCGCCGCCACGGAGGACGTCGAGGCCCTGGACGCCTTCGGCCGCGAGGCCGGGCTGGCCTTCCAGCTCATCGACGACGTCATCGGCATATGGGGCGACCCGCACCGCACCGGCAAGCCGGCCGGTGCGGACCTGGCCGCCCGCAAGAAGTCGCTGCCGGTGGTCGCCGCCCTCACCTCCGGCACCCCGGCCGCCGCCGAACTCGCCGAGCTCTACGCCGCGCCGTACGACAAGGACAAGGAGGACCTGGAGCGCACCGCCCTGGCCGTGGAGCGGGCCGGCGGCCGGGACTGGGCGCAGGCCCAGGCGGCCGACCGGATGGCGAGGGCCATGCAGGAGCTGGCCCGTGCCGTACCCGACCCGGAGGGGGCGGGGGGCCTGCTCGCGCTGGCCGAGTTCGTGACGCGGCGCAGCACCTGACGGCCACCCGGCCGCGCAAGACCCCGGAGCCCGTGCAGGGCCGTACGGCACCTGACCGACGTACGGCCGCACCGCCGGCGGCTCCGGTCCGGCGGGTCCCGCACTTCCCCACGGTGTGCGGGGCCCGCCTCCCTGTCTCTCCCGCCGGGTGAGCGGACTCACCGGATAGGCTCAACCGCCGTACTTGCTGGCGATGTTGAGTCGAAGGGGCGAGGCATGGGTGTGGTGATCCGGACGGCGGGCGAGGGCGACCGGGAGCTGGTCGTCCGGCTGCTGGACGAGGCCTTCCAGAACGATCCGGTGAGCAGTTGGGTGTTCCCCGGCGAGGAGTACCGCCGCCGGACGCACCACCGGCTCATGGCCGCGTTCACCGACGCCGTCCTCGCCGACGGGCGCATCGACCTCACCGAGGACGGTGCCGCCTGCGCGCTGTGGTTGTCCGTACCGGCCGACGAGCGTGCGGGCGCCGAGCCGGACGACGGGTCCGGCGAGGACGTCGAGGGCATGCCCGCGCGGATCCGTGAGGCCGTCGACCCGGAGAACGAGCGCGTGGAGTCGATAGCCCGGCTGACGGACGGCATCCACCCCTCCGGCCGAGCCCACGAGTACCTGTGGATGATCGGCGTCGTCCCCGAACGGCAGGGCGAGGGGCTGGGTACCGCGCTGATAGAGAGCGTCCTGGAGCGCTGCGACCGCGAGGGCCTGCCCGCCTACCTGGAGGCGAGCAGCGCCCGCGGAAAGGTGCTGTACGAACGCCTCGGCTTCGAGTTCACCGGTCGGGCCCTCGATCTGCCGGACGGCCCCCGGATGTGGCCCATGTGGCGTGAGCCCCGTACCGGTTGATCGCTCGAGCGCGCCCCATCCCTGTCAAATAACTACAGACGGAGTACTGTGAGCGTAGTGGTCATTGGGGTCCATGTGAAAGGGAGACCGGTTTGCGCAAGCTCACGTACTTCGTCGCCTGCTCGATCGACGGCTTCATCGGCGGCCCGGACGGCGACGCGTCGTTCATGCTCCCGTTCGTCGACGGGGAGTTCCTCGAGTTCCTGAAGGCGGAGTATCCGGAGACGGTGGCCACCCACGGCCGCCGGGCACTCGGCATCGACGACCTGCCCAACAATCGGTTCGACACGATCGTCCAGGGAAGGGCCAGCTACGACCTGGCCCTCAAGGAGGGCATCACCAGCCCGTACGCACATCTGCGCGAGTACGTAGCCTCGCGCACGCTCACCGAGTCGCCCGACCCGAACGTCGAGATCATCGCGACGGACCTGGTCGGCAGGGTCCGGGAGTTGAAGGCCGAGGACAGTGCCTTCGGCATCTACCTGTGCGGCGGGTCGGCCGTCGCCGGCGAACTGGTCGACGAGATCGACGAACTGGTCATCAAGACCTACCCGGTACTCCTCGGCTCCGGCATGCCGATGTTCGCCTCCGGCTTCGAGGTGTCCGAGTTCGGGCCCGACTCGGTGCGCACCTTCGGCAACGGCGTCGTGGTGCGCACGTACCACCGCAAGCGCTGAGCCGCCGTCCGGCCTAGCCTGGGGGTATGGACAGCGACACGTATGTCTGTCCCCAGTGCGGACAGCCAGTCGAAGCAGTCGTCCGGCGCCACAAGACGCTGGGCGCGTGGGTCCCGAAGTGGGCCCCCGGTCCGTGCCGCAACCCGAAGTGCACGGCACGCTCCGAGCCGGACGCCGGGATCGCCGAGGCCGGGGCGCGGCCTGAGCCGGTGCGACACCGTCGCGGGGCGACCACGGAGACGCCCTGAGCGCACGGAAGTCCGGCCGGAGGGAACGGGCCGGAGAGAACGCCTGCCCCGGGGCGACGCCGAAGGGGCCCGGCCGCATCGCGGCCGGGCCCCTTCGGGGTCGCCCGCGGCCTGCGATGGTGCACCGATCGCCGGCCCCGGGGTGCTGACCCGGGTCAGGCCTTCTTGGTCTCCCAGAAGATCTTGTCGATCTGGGCGATGTAGTCCAGGGCCTTCTGGCCGGTCGCCGGGTCCTTCGAGCCCTTGGCGGCCGACAGGGCCTTCAGGGTGTCGTTGACCAGCTGGTGCAGCTCCGGGTACTTCTCGAAGTGCGGCGGCTTGAAGTAGTCGCTCCACAGCACGGAGACGTGGTGCTTCGCGAGCTCGGCGCGCTGCTCCTTGATGACCGTGGCACGCGTCTGGAAGTGCGGGTCGTCGTTGCCGGCCATCTTCTCCTGGACGGCCTTCACCGACTCCGCCTCGATGCGGGCCTGGGCCGGGTCGTACACGCCGCAGGGCAGGTCGCAGTGGGCGCTGACCGTGACCTTGGGGGCAAACAGGCGGGAAAGCATGAAGCGTTCCTTCCTCGTGATCGTCTTCTCAGGGGGGACATTACTCCCTGGGAGGCCCGATTTCGCGAGTGCCCCCGTGGGCTTAGGACAAAAGTCCGGGGTGAGACTGAGACTGGTGGAGGAAAGACCGGGGAGGTGCCGGGTGATGCCGGAGCAACTGTCGCAGGAGACCGAGCGCGCCAGAGGGGCGCTGCCCTTCGGGCCGGCCGAGGTGACCGGGCCGTCGATGGTGCCCACGCTGCACCACGGTGACGTGCTGCTCGTGCACTGGGGGGCGCGGGTCCGGCCGGGTGACGTGGTGGTGCTGCGGCATCCCTTCCAGCAGGACCTGCTCGTGGTCAAGCGGGCGGCCGAACGGCGCGGGGCCGGCTGGTGGGTGCTCGGGGACAACGCCTTCGCGGGCGGGGACAGCACCGACTACGGGATCGTCCCGCAGGACCTCGTCCTGGGCAGGGTCCGGTTCCGGTACCGGCCGCGGGCGGGTCAGCGCTCGCCGTTCGCCGTGGTCCGCTGGGCGCTGTCGGCGGTCAGGCCGGTGCTGGCCGACCGGTCCGCCTCCAGGCGCTTGCGGGCGCGGTAGGCCGCCACGTTGGCGCGGGTGGCGCAGCGGTCGGAGCAGTAGCGCCGGGAGCGGTTGGTCGAGGTGTCCAGGTAGGCGTTGCGGCACGGGGCCGCCTCGCACAGGCCCAGCCGGTCGACGCCGTACTCGGTGAGGTGGAAGGCCAGGCCCATCGCCGCGATGGCCGCGAAACCCGCGGTCGCGTTGGAGGGGTGGTCCGCGAGGTGCATGTGCCACAGCGGGCTGCCGTCGTCGGCGCGCTGGTCGTGCCCGGAGATCTGCGGGCTCACCGGGAACTCCAGGAGCAGTGAGTTCAGCAGGTCCACGGCGAGGGTCTCGTCGCCGCCGTCGGCCGCCTCGAAGACGGCGCGCAGCCGTCCCCGTACCGAGCGGAACCGCGTCACGTCGGCGTCGGACGCGCGGCGGGCCGCCGACTGGTTGGCGCCGAAGAGTTCACGGACGGCCTCCACCGAGGTCAGGGAGTCCTGGCCCCGCGAGGGTTCCTCGGTGTTGACGAGACGTACGGCGTAGTCCGAGTAATAGGCCAGTTCCACTTGTAGTCCTTACGAAGGGGCTCTAGGGTCGTGCCTGCGGTCAGTAATGGCTGATCGTGGTTCCAGGGTATTACGTGACGCAGGCATGGAGGGGCTCGATGACGGACGCGGACGCCACGACGACTACGAAGACCACGGTGAGCACGGTGACGACAACGACGGCCGCCGCGACGGGTACCGACTGGCAGGCCTGGCAGGAGAGCTGGGACCGGCAGCAGGAGTGGTACATGCCGGACCGCGAGGAGCGGTTCCGGATCATGCTCGACATGGTCGAGGCGCTCGTCGGACCCGCGCCGCGCGTCCTCGACCTGGCCTGCGGCACCGGCACCATCACGGCCCGGCTGCTCGCCCGGTTCCCGCGGGCCACCAGCACCGGCGTGGACCTCGACCCGGCGCTCCTCGCCATCGCCGAGGGCACCTTCGCGGAGGACGACCGGGTCTCCTTCGTCACCGCCGATCTCAAGGCCCCCGACTGGGCGGCGAAGCTGCCGTACGACACGTACGACGCCGTGCTGACCGCCACGGCCCTGCACTGGTTCCACGCCGAGCCCCTCGCGGATCTCTACGGTCGGGTCGCGGAGCTGGTCCGTGACGGTGGTGTCTTCATGAACGCGGACCACATGATCGACGACACGACGCCCCGGATCAACGCGGCCGAGCGCGCGCAGCGGCACGCGCGGATGGACGCCGCCAAGGACGGTGGCGCGCTGGACTGGTCGCAGTGGTGGCAGCTCGCCGCCGAGGACCCGGTGCTCGCCGGGCCCACCGCCCGCCGCTTCGAGCTCTACGGCGAGCACGCCGACGGCGAGATGCCCTCGGCGGAGTGGCACGCGCGCGTACTGCGCGACAAGGGCTTCGGCGAGGCGCGGCCGGTGTGGTGCTCGCCGTCGGACACCCTGCTGCTGGCCGTGAAGTGAGCCGCTGAAAGCCGGCCGGGGCGGTACGGGAGATCCGTACCGCCCCTGCCGCGTACGTGGCCTCAGAGGACCTTGGACAGGAACGCCTTCGTCCGGTCGTGCTGCGGGTCGGTCAGGACGTCGCGCGGGTTGCCCGACTCGACCACCACGCCGTTGTCCATGAAGACCAGGCTGTCGCCGACCTCGCGGGCGAAGCCCATCTCGTGGGTGACGACGACCATCGTCATGCCGGACTCGGCGAGGTCGCGCATGACGTCGAGGACGTCGCCGACCAGCTCCGGGTCGAGCGCCGAGGTCGGCTCGTCGAACAGCATCAGCTTCGGGTCCATCGCCAGGGCCCGCGCGATGGCGACGCGCTGCTGCTGGCCGCCGGAGAGCTGCGAGGGGTAGTTGCCGGCCTTGTCGCCCAGGCCCACCCGCTCCAGCAGGGCCCGTGCGCGGTCCCGGGCCTGGGACCTGCTCATGCCCTTCACCTGGACCGGCGCCTCCATGACGTTCTCCACGGCCGTCATGTGCGGGAACAGGTTGAAGCGCTGGAAGACCATGCCGATGTCCCGGCGCTTGAGGGCGACCTCGCTGTCCTTCAGCTCGTAGAGCTTGTCGCCCTTCTGGCGGTAGCCGACCAGCTCGCCGTCGACGTACAGCCGCCCGGCGTTGATCTTCTCCAGGTGGTTGATGCAGCGCAGGAACGTCGACTTGCCGGAGCCGGAGGGGCCGATGAGGCAGAACACCTCGCCCTGCTTCACCTCCAGGTCGATGCCCTTGAGGACCTCGACGGCGCCGAAGGACTTGTGGACGCCCTCGGCCTTGACCATGGCGGTCATGCCGCACCTCCCGTCGTGCTGGAGCGGTTCGACAGGGAGAACAGGTTCGCCCTGATCTTCTGCAGCGGGGTCGGCGGCAGACTCCGGCTGGAGCCGCGGGCGTAGTGCCGCTCCAGGTAGTACTGGCCGACGCTGAAGACCGAGGTGAGCAGCAGGTACCAGGCCGCCGCCAGGAACAGCATCTCGGCCGGGGCGCCGGAGGTCTGGCCGATGTCCTGGGCGACCCGGAACAACTCGGCGTACTGGACGACCGACACCAGTGAGGTCGTCTTCAGCATGTTGATGACCTCGTTGCCCGTCGGCGGCACGATCACGCGCATCGCCTGCGGGACCACGATCCGGCGCAGCGTCTTGGTGTGGCTCATGCCGAGCGCGTGCGCCGCCTCGGTCTGGCCCTCGTCCACCGCGAGCAGACCGGCGCGGCAGATCTCCGCCATGTACGCCGCCTCGTTGAGGCCGAGGCCGAGCAGCGCCGTCAGGAACGGCGTCATGAAGTCGGACCACTCGTCGCGGTAGAACGGGCCGAGGTTGATGTACTCGAAGACCAGGCCGAGGTTGAACCAGACGACCAGCTGCACCAGGACCGGCGTGCCGCGGAAGAACCAGATGTAGAACCACGCGATGGACGAGGTCACCGGGTTCTTCGACAACCGCATCACGGCGAGCAGGATGCCGCCGACGACGCCGATCAGCATCGCGAGGACGGTGATCAGCAGCGTCTTGCCCATGCCGGTCAGGACACGGTCGTCGAAGAAGTAGTCCGGGATCGCACCCCAGTTGATCTTGCCCTGGGAGAACGCGTACACGACCGCGGCCAGCAGCGCGATCGCGACCACCGCGGAGACGTACCGCCCGTAGTGCCGGACCGGGATCGCCTTGATGGCCTCCGGGCGGGTCGGCGGGGTGCCGGAGGGGCCGCCCGCCGTCTTGTCGATGTCAACAGTCACGGATGTTGCCTTTCAGTGCCCGCCGCGCGGTCACTTGCCGCCGTTGATGGTGGCCTCCGTGACGGCGCCTTCCGCGACGCCCCACTTGTCGATGACCTTCTTGTACTCGCCGTTGGCGATCACCGCGTCCAGCGCCGCCTTCAGGGCGTCGCGCAGCTGCGTGTTGTCCTTGGCGACCGCGATGCCGTACGGGGCGGCCTCGACCTGCTCGCCGACGATTTCGAAGTCCTTGCCGCCGCCGGAGGTCTTCACGGCGTACGCCGCGACCGGGAAGTCGGAGGAACCGGCGTCCGCGCCGCCCGCGCGCAGGCGGGTCTGGGCCTGCTGGTCGTTGTCGAAGGCCTCCATGGAGATCTTCTTGCCGGCCGGGCACTTCTCGTTCTCGGCCTTGGCGAGGTCCTCGGAGACGGTGCCGCGCTGGACCACCAGCTTCTTGCCGCACAGGTCGGACCAGGTCTTGATGCCCTGGTCGTCGCCCTTCTTGGTGTAGATCGAGACACCGGCGGTGAAGTAGTCGACGAAGTCGACGCCCTGGCCGACCTTCTTGCCGGTGTCGGCGTCGATGCCCTCCTGGCGGTCCTTGGTGTCGGTCATCGCGGACATGGCGATGTCGTACCGCTTGGAGCGCAGACCGGTGATCAGCGTGTCGAAGGTGCCGTTCTCGAACTCGAACTTCACGCCGAGCTGCTTGCCCAGGGCGTCCGCGAGGTCGGGATCGATACCGACGGTCTTGCCGGAGTCGTCCTTGAACTCGACCGGCGCGTACGCGATGTCGGAGCCGACCTTGACGACGCCCTTGTCGCGGATCGACTGCGGCAGCTTGTCGGCCAGCGGGGCGCCGCCCGAGGACTGGTTGTCGCTGCTGCCCGAGCCACTGCTCTCCGTCTGGTCGCCGCATCCGGTGAGCAGCAGGGCGCCTGCGACCGCGATCGCACCGACCGCTGCTAGCCGGGAGTGCGCGGCGGTCGTACGACGGGTGGAGCGTGCGGTCATGGTGGTTCCTCCGGCGGATGAGGGAGTGGCCGATGGGGACGGGTGAGTTCCGGTGGGACGGAACGCCGGCCGGGTGGCGACCGGCATCGTGAGGCGACGAGAGCACACACCTTCGAGCGCCGCGACCTCGTGCGATTACGGCATCTTGCCATTCGGACTCGGCCATTCAGGGGGGCCGTCATGTCAAAATCGGATAACGGGTCACCCCCCGAACCGCACCAGGTCGGTACATCACGACCGAACCTTTGCGGGAATCTGCCCTTCCGGCCGGAAGATCTACGGAATTTCTTGTTATCCGAACATGGATGGCGAGTGATCAAGGTCGTTGAAGGTGACGCTTGCGGGTCTGTCAAGGGGTTCCGGGAGGTTGTCCGGAACCGCGGCTATGAGCCATGTCACCGACATGCGGCGTTCGCGGTCCGGCATGTGAGCTTGCGCTTATCGGACTCGTCGCGAGGGCCGTCCGTCGGGTAAGAAGGTTCTTTACACCCCTCATCAGGGGCTCAGGGCGCGTGTGCGGCGCGCCCGTCGTGCAGGGGCCTCGTGGCCCGGACAGCCATCTCCCTGTGCGGTGCCCGCCCATTCCTCACCAGGAGTGGACAAACCCTCAATCCATGAACTCTTAAGGGGTAAGACAAAGTGGCAGCGGAGATCGTCAATCCTCGCAGCGACAGCGACGCCGGTGCGGACCAGGGGGAGGGCGCCGAGCCGCTCGACTCCTTCGACCCCGCGTTCGCGCTGCACCGCGGCGGCAAGATGGCCGTGCAGGCCACCGTGCCGGTCCGCGACAAGGAAGACCTGTCCCTGGCGTACACGCCCGGCGTCGCGAAAGTGTGCAGCGCGATCGCCGAGCAGCCCGACCTCGTCCACGACTACACGTGGAAGTCGTCGGTCGTCGCCGTCGTGACGGACGGTACGGCGGTGCTGGGGCTCGGGGACATCGGGCCCGAGGCCTCCCTCCCCGTGATGGAGGGCAAGGCCATCCTCTTCAAGCAGTTCGGCGGTGTGGACGCGGTCCCGATCGCCCTGAACTGCACGGACGCCGACGAGATCGTCGAGACCGTGGTCCGGCTCGCGCCCTCCTTCGGCGGCGTCAACCTCGAGGACATCTCGGCACCGCGGTGCTTCGAGATCGAGCGCAAGCTCCAGGAGCGCCTCGACATCCCGGTCTTCCACGACGACCAGCACGGTACGGCGGTCGTGACGCTGGCGGCGCTGCGCAACGCGGCGCGGCTGAGCGGGCGGACGCTGGGCGAGCTGCGGGCGGTGATCTCGGGCGCGGGCGCGGCCGGCGTCGCCATCGCCAAGATGCTCGTGGAGGCCGGCATCGGGGACGTCGCGGTCGCCGACCGCAAGGGCGTCGTCTCGGCCGACCGGGACGACCTGACGCCGGTCAAGCAGGAGCTGGCCTCCTTCACCAACAAGGCCGGGGTGTCCGGCTCGCTGGAGGCGGCCCTCGCGGGCGCCGACGTCTTCATCGGCGTCTCCGGCGGTACGGTGCCCGAGCCGGCGGTGGCCTCGATGGCGAAGGGTGCGTTCGTCTTCGCGATGGCCAACCCGAACCCGGAGGTGCATCCGGAGGTCGCCCACAAGTACGCGGCGGTCGTGGCGACGGGGCGCTCGGACTTCCCAAACCAGATCAACAACGTGCTGGCGTTCCCGGGCATCTTCGCGGGCGCGCTGCAGGTGCGGGCGTCGCGGATCACCGAGGGCATGAAGCTCGCGGCGGCGGAGGCGCTGGCCTCCGTGGTGGGGGACGACCTCGCCGCGGACTATGTCATTCCGTCACCGTTCGACGAGCGGGTGGCGCCGGCCGTGACGGCGGCGGTGGCCGCGGCGGCTCGGGCGGAAGGGGTTGCGCGCCGGTGACGGTGTGACGCCTTCGGTGGGATCCCTGCGGTGTGATTCCCCGCGGGTGTGGTGAGCGGCCTCGTCCTTGGTGGGCGGGGCCGCTTGGCTTTGGGGGCGGTGTGGGGGCGGTGCCGGTGCGGTGCCGCTGGGGGTGCTGGTGTCGGGGCGGTGCGGGTGCGCTTGGGCGGGGGTGGGGGCGCCGGCCGGCGCTGGACGGGTGCCGCTGCGCCCACCCGTGCCGCCCTGGGGGTGCCTGCCAGGCCGTTCAGGCACTGGGGGAGGCACGACTGCCCGCGGTTGTGCGGCGCAGCGGCTGTCCGCGGATGCGGGCATGCAGCTATGGCGGCACAGTGACTGTCCGCGGCCGCGAGGGTGTGCGGCTGAGTGCAAGAGGGGGTGTGTCACACGGGGCTGTGGTTCCCGTTGGGCGGTGGGGAACCTATCGTCAAGGTCATGTTCGCTGTCTACGCCGCCCGAATCGACCGCGACCAGCCCTTGGCCGGCCTGGAGTTGGGAGAGCTTCCGGCTCCCGAGGCCCGGCCCGGCTGGAGTGTCGTCGATGTCAGGGCCGCCTCCCTCAACCACCACGACCTGTGGTCCCTGCGCGGCGTCGGCCTCCCCGAGGACCGGCTGCCGATGATCCTCGGCTGCGACGCCGCCGGGGTCGACGCGGACGGCAACGAGGTCGTCCTGCACTCCGTGATCGGCCAGACCGGCCACGGGGTCGGCCCCAAGGAGCCCCGCTCCATCCTGACCGAGCGCTACCCGGGGACGTTCGCCGAGCAGGTCGCCGTGCCGACCTGGAACATCCTGCCCAAGCCCAAGGAGCTCTCCTTCGAAGAGGCCGCCTGTCTGCCGACCGCCTGGCTGACGGCGTACCGGATGCTGTTCACCAACGCCGGAGTGCGTCCCGGTGACTCCGTCCTGGTGCAGGGCGCCGGCGGCGGGGTCGCCACGGCCGCGATCGTCCTCGGCAAGGCGGCGGGGCTGCGGGTCTTCGCGACCAGCCGGGACGAGGGCAAGCGCAAGCGGGCCCTGGAGCTGGGTGCCGTGGAGGCCGTCGAGACCGGGGCTCGGCTGCCGCAGCGGGTCGACGCCGTGATCGAGACCGTGGGCGCCGCCACCTGGTCGCACTCCATCAAGTCGCTGCGGCCCGGCGGCACGCTGGTCATCTCCGGTGCCACCAGTGGAGACCGGCCCTCCCACGCCGAGCTGACCCGGATCTTCTTCCTGGAGCTGAAGGTCGTCGGCTCCACGATGGGCTCCAAGGACGAGCTGGAGGACCTGCTGTCGTTCTGCGCGGCCACCGGTGTGCGGCCCGTGATCGACGAGGTGCTGCCGATGGACCGGGCCCGCGAGGGGTTCGAGCGGATGGCCTCCGGTGGGCAGTTCGGCAAGATCGTGCTCCGCAACTCCTGAGCCCTGTCCTGCGACGCCTTCCTCCGCCTGCGGCGGGTCCGGTTCTCCGGGCCCGCCGTTCGCGTGTGCCGTACTCGTTCCCGTTCCGTCCCCTCATCTGTCAACCGTGGTTGACGGATGCCCATTGTCAACCTAAGTTGACAGCATGAGTGAAGCAACGGATCTCGCCACGCGTGCGGGTGACCGCGATCCCCGGATCGGGCTGCGGGCCGTCGCCGCCCTTCGGAAGCTGGTGGAGCAGTTGGAGGCCGTGCAGGTGCGCAGTGCGCGCCATCAGGGGTGGTCGTGGCAGGAGATCGCCACGGAGCTGGGAGTCAGCAGGCAGGCCGTGCACAAGAAGTACGGGAGGCATTGATGTTCGAGCGATTCACGAAGGACGCCCGGGTGGTCGTGCAGGGGGCCGTCGAACACGCCGAAGCGGCGGGGGCGGGGACCGTCGAGCCCGAGCACCTGCTGCTCGCCCTGTTGGACCGGGAGGGAAGTCGCGCCTCCTTCGCGCTGGCGGCGCTCGGCGCCGGCGAGCACCGGGACGCGGTACGGCAGGAGCTGCGGGACGCGCGGCGCCGGGCCGGTCTGTCCCAGGCCGAGACGGAGGCCCTCGCCGGGCTGGGGGTCGACGTCGCGGAGATCGTCGCCCGGGTGGAGGAGGCACATGGCGTCGGTGCGCTGTCCGCCGACGACCGGAAGGGCGGGCGCCGTTGGTCCGGACACGGCAGCCTCAGCCGGGGTGCCAAGGAGGTCCTGGAGAAGGCCCTCCGCGTCGCCGTCGCCCGGCGGGACCGGCGCATCGGGGACGAGCACCTCCTCCTCGCCCTGATCCTGCGCCCCGGTGTGCCGGCCGAGGTGCTCGCCGGCCACGGGGTGACCCACGAGTCGCTGACCAGGGTGCTGGGCGACGGAGGCGGGCAGGCCTGCGCCTGACCGGCGCTCCGCCTGCGCGCGACCGGTCGTCCACGGGCGTCCACCGGCGTAGGGCGCCCCCCGGGAGAATCAGGGGGCGCAGTGCCGTGCCGGGCTCAGGCCTTCGGAGTCCGCAGGATCGCGCCGATGTGTGCCGCGGCCTCCGACAGTCGGCGGCGGCTCTCGCGCAACTGGTCGGCCGTCACACCGTGGTCCCGGGCGGCGTCGCGGATGTCGTCCCGGAAGCGGTCGAGCAGCCGGTCCAGGTCGCGCGCAGGGTCGCCGGTGGATTCCGCGGCGTCCTCGTGGGCCCAGCTCGGGGCGTATCCGGCGGGGAAGTCCTCCGGCGTGACGGAGTACTCGGCGCCGGGGGAGCGGTCGGTCCGCGGGCCGGCGCTCCCGGTGTCGGTGCGGCCGAAGCCCCAGTCCTTGCCGAAGTCCTTCCCGAAGTCGCCGACCTCCTTGGCCAGTTCGCTCAGGCCCTCGCGCAGCCCCGTCGGCCAGTCGCCCCGCGAGAAGTGATCCTGCACCTGCTCCTGTACGCGCTGGGCGATGCGCTGGACCTCCTCCTGTGCCTGGGCCCGGGCCCGCTCCTGGGCCTCCTTGGCCTGGCGCCGGGCCCGCTGTGCCTCGTCACGGGCGCGGCGGCTCTCGTCCTTGGCGCGACGGGCCTGATCCTTCCACTCCTGTTTGACCCGCCGCATCTCCTCCTTGGCCGCCCGCCACGCCTCCTTCTCGTCGGTGTCCCCGGCACCACCCGCGGAGCCGCTCCACTCCTCGTGCGCCCCGGAGCCGGTGCCCCGGCGGGCGGCGGTGGCCGCGGCCCGCATCTCCCGCCGCAGATCGCCGGCCGCGCCCCGCACGTCGGCCCGGATCTCGGCGGCCAGCTCGGCGACCGACTCCCGGATCTCCAGCTCCAGGTCGGCCAGCTCCCCGCTGCGGTCGGCCAGCTCGGCGCGGCCCGCGTCCGTGATGGCGTACACCTTGCGGCCGCCCTCGGTGGTGTGGGTGACCAGGCCCTCCGCCTCCAGCTTGGCCAGGCGCGGGTACACCGTGCCCGCGGAGGGGGCGTAGAGGCCCTGGAAGCGCTCTTCGAGGAGCCGGATCACCTCGTAACCGTGGCGCGGGGCCTCGTCCAGGAGCTTGAGGAGGTAGAGGCGGAGTCGGCCGTGGGCGAAGACGGGGGGCATGTCAGAGCACCTTCTTGTCGGTCGTGCCGTCGGAAGGGGTACCGGTGGCGCCCTGGTCCCGGACGGAAGCGGAATTGTCCCCCGAGTCGCTCTGTGCGTGGTCCATCGGGCCGGTGTCCTGTGGCTCCCGCTCCCACGGTGTGTCCTCCGTCGCCGGACGGCGGAGCAGGGCGATCGAGCCGGAGACCGTGGTGGCCTTCAGCCGGCCGTTGCCCGCGCCGAGCCTGCCGGTGATGCGCTTGGCCCCCCACTGGCCGCCCACCCGGAGATCCTCGAAGGCGCTGCTGACCGTGCCGCTGGCCGTGTTCGCCTCGACCCGGGCGTCGGCCGGCTGGGGCAGCCGGATGGCGATCTCGCCCGAGACGCTGTTCAGGCTGATGTCCGTGGGCCCGCCGGCCGGGTCCAGGTCGACGATCATCGACCCGCTCACCGAGTCGGCCCGCACGGAGGAGCCCGCCTCCACCACCGTCAGGTCGCCGGAGACCGAGTTGAAGCGGAGGTCGCCGGTGAGGGCCTGGGCCTCCACGTTCCCCGAGACGGTGTCGGCGCGGACCGGGCCCGCGAGGCTCACCAGCGTGGTGTCGCCGGAGACGCCCTTCACCTCGGCGGGGCCGTCCAGGCCGGAGACCACGGCCGCGGCGCTGACTGCGCCCACCTCCACGCGGGTGCCGGTCGGCACCGCCAGGGAGACCACCGCGCTGCGGCGCCAGCCCTTGCGGTCCAGCCACTTGAGGAAGCCCTTCCAGGGCAGGTCCTCGTACGCCACCGTGAGCACGCCGTCCCGGTGGGTCACGACCAGAGGCGGTCCCTCGATCTCGGAGACCTGCAGACGGGCGGAACCTTCGTCCGTGCCCACCACGTTCACCGTTCCACCGACGATGCGTACGTGGAGCCGGTCCACGGACTCGTCGAAGGTGAGCTTCCTGGGCTCCGCGACGGACCACTCGGACATGGTGACGACCTCCTCGACCGAACGCGCCATATCGCGTCCTCCGAAATTCACGATATATCGCGGTAGGGAAAAGTCAAGACACCCGTTCTGGTGATCAAAGGTGGGCTGGGCGGGTCGACCCGCCCTAGTTTGATGTCGTGTCGACGGAAAAGTCCGAGCGTGGTCTCGCCCCCGGTGCCCTGCTGCTCTGCCGCGCCGAGCCGGACGCCGTCGCCGCGGTCGCCCCGCTGCTGGGCGAACGGATGCCGTTGCTCCGGGCCGGCGAGGGATGGAGCGTGATCGTGCCGGAGGGCGGGCCCTGGCGGGACGGGGGCGAACCGGTCGACCGTGTCGTCACCGGCTGGGCCGCGGCACTCGCCGTCGGCACCTCCTGGCCCGTACTCGCCCTGTGGTGGGACGCCGACCGGGCCGGGTACACCCTCGCGTCCGGCTTCCGCCGCCCGGTGGGTTACGTGTGGCTCGCGAACGGCACGCCGGCCGGCGAGGACGAGGCGATGCGCACCTTCGCCGCCCGGCTCGGTCTGGACCCGGTCCTGGACGTGCAGTCGCTGAACCGGCTGACCCGGGCCGAGCCGGACGGCGATCGCGCGTCCGGGCCGGCCGGTGCCGGTGCCAGGGCCAGGCTGCGCGGACTGCTGGCGGTGCTCACGCGCGCGGGGATCGCCCTCCCCGCCGGACTCGACCCCGGTGAGGGCGCCGAGCGTCTCGGCGCGGCCGCCCGCGCCCTGCCCGGCGTGCGCCGGACCGGCACCGCCGGACGCCGCCCCGCCGACGGGACCCGCCCGACCGCCGAGGGGATCCGCTCGACCGCCCCCGGGGGCCGCCTGGCTGCCGACTGGACTCGCCCGGCCGCCGAGGGGCCCCGCCCGACCGCCGCCGGGGGCCGCCTGGCCGGCTGGATGCCCTGGACGGGCGGCCCGGGGACCCGCGCGCCGGCCCTGGCCCAGATGGCGGTGGGCCTGCCGCTCACCGTCTGGGGTCTGCGGCGCCACAGCGGAGGCTGGACCGTGGCGGGGGCGCTGCTGGTCGGACACGGCGCGCTCGGCGTGGCCCACGGGCTCCCCGGGCGCACCTGACGTCTGCGCCCCGACGCCTGCGCGGGCCCCGCCGGGCAGCCGAGCCGGCCCCGCCGTGGAGTCCGGGCGACCCCGAGCGCCTGCCCGCGCCTACGCGCTGCTTCCCGAAGCCCGGCGCCTGTGCGCCCCCGCTCTCCTCGCCTCCCGGCGTGCTACTCGTCCTCGTCCTCGTCGTCCAGCCGTGCCAGCCACGTGGCCAGGCGCTCCACCGGAACTTCGAAGTCCGGGTTCAGGTCGACGAACGTACGCAGCTGCTCGGCGAGCCACTCGAAGGTGATCTCCTCCTCGCCGCGCCGCTTCTCCAGCTCCTCGATGCCGCGGTCGGTGAAGTACATGGATCGTGCTCCGTCGGGTCTTCGCAGGGTTGAGAGTCTCCCGCGCGGGAAGAAACCTGTGCCTGCGGGGTGGAGAGGTGGGGTCTTTCCGTCGGTTGTGAAAAGACAGCACAAGGATAGGCGTCCACGGGGTCGGGCCTTCCGGGACCGTCGAGGGGGCGCGGGGACGGGGGAAACGCATGGGACAGGAAGCGACGCGCGTCACGCGCATCGTGCTGCCGGACGGGACACCGGTCTGGGCCCGGATCTCGGGCGCGGCGGAGCTGCCGGCACCGTCCGGGCAGCTGTCGTTCAGCGACACCGGCTTCACCGAGCGGGTCGAGGCGAGTGTCGAGAGTCTGAACGCGCTCGTCACCGGTGTCGCGCGCTCGCTGGCGGAACCGTTGCGCGCGGTGCGGCCGGACGAGGTGAGCGTCCAGTTCGGCATCGAGCTGACGGCCAAGGCCGGCAAGGTCGTGGGCCTCCTCGCCGACGGTGAGGCCAAGACGGGCATCTCGGTCACCCTCACCTGGAACGGCGGCCCGCCGGACCCGCCCGCGCCCGGCTCCGGCGCTCCGGGTGGTGAGCCCCCCGATGCCACGGCCGACGCGTCCGCCCGCGCTCCGGGGCACGGCGGGGCCGGTGACACCGCTTCCGGGAGCGGGGCGTGATGCACGGACGCGCCCCCGGCGCACCCGGGCCCCACGACGCGGCCCGCCGTGCGCTGCGTGGCCTCGTCATGGCCGCGACCGTCCGCATTCATCGGCCGGACGCCGGGTATGCCCTCGACGAACCCGGGACGTTCCTCGGCAGCGGCTACTTCGTGGCGCCGAGCTGGGTTCTGACCTGCGCACACGTGGCATGCGGCGGCGAGGGGGACGAGGTCGTGGTGGTGTACGAGCCCGCACCGGGCCGCGGCATGTCCGCGGTCTCGGGCCACGTCGCGGCGGCGCTGCCCGAGGTCGCCGGACCCGTGCCCGGCAATTGGCCCGCCCCCGACCTCGCGCTGGTGCGGCTGAGCGAGCCCGTCGACCACGAGTGCGTGTACCTCTCCGAGCGCCCGGCGGCCTACTTCGGCGAGGGCAAGGTCCTGTACGCGGGCTGGACGGTGGTCGACGGGCGGCTGAGCATGCTCGACGGCACCCTCACCGTGCAGGGCACCATCGGCGGCTGGACCACGGACGTCCAGATGCGGCTCGGGGACAACGACCTGCCGGACGGCGTCTCCGGCGGCCCCGTGATCGATCCGGAGCGCGGCGAGGTCATCGGCGTACTGAAGTCGCGCTCCGACCACGCGCGCGGGGGCACCTCCACCGGGCTCGAACAACTGCGGACGCTGCCCCCGCCGTCCGGGGAGCTGAAGACGGAAGCCGACGATCTGTACCAGGCGGTGGTGCACGCCCACGACCGCTACCACCGTGACCGGCAGCGTCATCCGGACGCGCGCCGGCACACCTGGGCCGACGTGCAGGGCCAGCTCGGTGCCCGGCCCGGTCGGACGCTGAGCCCCGACGAGCGCGTCCAGTTGCTCGGGCGCCTCGCGGACCTGCCGCCCCCGGCCAGCACCCGTTCCCTGCTGGACATCCTCGACTCGCTGTCGGACTTCGAAGCCCCGGCCCCGCTGCCCGCCCCGCGCGGCTGGCGCGACGGGCTCGGTGCCCTGTACGAGCACGCGCGCGACGACGGCGCCCTCTACCTGGTGCTCGACTACGCGGTGCACGCCATGACCGCCGACCGCCCGTACCTCGCGTCCAGCACGCCGGCCGCGGAGGAGGCTCTGTGGGCCGGGGTGCGGCAGGCCGCCCAGCGGCTCGGCCCCGGCCGCCGGACGGCCCTCGTCGAGCGGTGGAAGGCCAGGTTGGAGGCGCGCCGGCCGACCCGGGTGGGGGACCGCCGGGGGACCGGAGCGTTAGCCGGTGGTCCGGGACGGGCGGCGACCGGGCAGTCGTCCGTGCTGGTCGAGATCGTGCGGAGGGGCTGGGAGCCGGACCACTGCGACTGGTCGGTCTTCGTCGTGAGCGCCGACGGAGAGGCGAAGCGCCTCGAGGAGGTCCAACGCGTCCCGTTGGCCGACCTCGCCACCCATCTGTCCGCGCCCCTCAAGGAAGCGTTCCGGCAGTGCGACACGCCGGGCCGGCCGGCGGTCCTGCAGGTGGCGACGGAACACTCGCTGCTGGCACTCGACGTGGACGAATGGCGGCTGGGCCCGGAGGAGGAGCGAATCGGCACCCAGCGCCCGGTCGTCCTGCGCTGCTCCGACCGCGACCGGCTGACGGAGAACGGCGAGTACGGCGAGTACGGCGGCCAAGTGGGCCAAGTGGGCCAAGTGGGCCAAGGCGGCCACGGGGAGAGCGGCGGAATCGGCGGGAGGCGTGAAACCGGCGCAGGCGGCGCGCAGCCGGCGGCCGCCTTCGACGGCGACCACCGGTTGGACATCGACGAGGAACGCAGAGCCCGCTGGCGCTGGCTGCACGCACACCCCGTGACCGCCGCGGTCCTCGACTGCGACGACGGCCTGCGCAAACCGGTGCCGCCGGTCGAGGAGTTGCGGGGCCTGTCGCACGGCACGGTCCCGGTGCTGTGCCGCTTGGACACCCACGGCCGCGAGGGCGACGCGGAGGGGCTCGCGCGGCTCGTGCGCGGCGGCTTCGGCGTGGCGCTGTGGCGCCGTCGGCACGGGCTGCCGGAGGCGGTCTGCGGCGAGTTCCACCGCGGCACCCTGGACCAGATCGCGGGCCCCCTCGGCGCCCACCGACTGCCCGAGGCCGTGCGCGACCTGCGCCGCAAACTGCGATCGGGACGGCCCGAGACCTTCTGGGCGCACGGCATAGCGCTGTTGTACGACGATCCGCACCAGCCCCTGCCCGGCACCGGTGACCTGCTGGAGGCACCGTGACCGCGGCCCGCGCGTGCCTCCGTCGGCGGCCCGCCCCGGTGTTTCAAGTCCCTTTGCCGAGGGACCCGTTGGGTGATGTGCCTCTTACCAGTCCCGTTCAGGATCGATACCGTGATGGACGCCCCCACGACGACCGCGCCCCCGGACGAGTGACGACGAGGATTGGATCATGACCGAATCCAGCGAGTGGCTCATCTACCGGGGCGCCGGCGAACCCCACGACGGCCTGGACCGGCTTCCCGACCCGCCCCCGTGGCGGGACTTCACCAGCCGGGACGCGGCGGGGTCCGGCGACGGGTCGCAGGACCGCAGGCTCGGCGCCCACCGGCACCTGGCCGAACTGCACCGGCCGGGCGCCGAGGAACTGGAGATGATCAACGCCGCGTTGTACCTGCGCCGGCCACTCCTCGTCACCGGCAGCCCCGGCGCCGGCAAGAGCACCCTGGCCCACTCGGTGGCCTACGAACTGGGCCTGGGCAACGTACTGCGCTGGTCCATCGTCAGCCGCTCCGAACTCCAGGACGGCCTCTACCACTACGACGCCATCGCGCGCCTGCAGGACGTGCAGATCGCCGCGCAGGCGGACCACGGCCCCGGATCCGGGGCGCCGGGCGCCGTCGACGGGATCGGCGGTTACATCCGGCTCGGCCCCCTCGGCACCGCCCTGCTGCCCTCCGACAAGCCGCGCGTCCTGCTCATCGACGAGCTGGACAAGAGCGACATCGACCTGCCCAACGACCTCCTGAACGTGCTGGAGGAGGGCGAGTTCGCCATCCCCGAGCTGGAACGCATCGCGGACCGGCTGCCGGACCGCACGGCCGAGGTGCTCACCGCGGACGGCGTGAAGGTGCCGGTGCGCGACGGCCGCGTGCGCTGCCGCGCCTTCCCGTTCGTGGTACTCACCAGCAACGGCGAACGCGACTTCCCGGCCCCGCTGATGCGGCGCTGCATCCACCTGGAGCTCGGCCGCCCGGACCACAACCGGCTCGCCACCTTCGTACGGGCCCACCTGGGCGACGAGGCGGCCCGCGCGGGCGACGACCTCGTCACCCGGTTCCTGGAGCGGTCCCGCAGCGAGCTGCTGGCCACGGACCAGTTGCTCAACGCCATCTACCTCACCGATGCCGCCGCCACGCCCAGCCGCGACCGCCTGGCCGACCTGCTCATCCAGCGGCTCGATCGCCCGAGGTGACGCGATGCCCGACGAGACGGCGCGGCACGGTCCCGGCCATCGCGGCACCCCCGGCGGCGAGGGTTCCGGCGCAGGGCGCCCCGCCGTGCCCGCGGACGAAGGGGCCGGGGGAAGGCGCGCCGCCGTGCCCGCGGAGGAGGGCTCCGGGGGAGCGCACCCCGCCGACGACCCGCTCGCCCGACTCGTCCTGCGGCTGCGGGAGATCGGCATGGAACCCGACGCCGAGCAGCTCTGCGACGCGCTCTGGCTGGCCCGGTGGACCCGGTCCGCCGACGCCGCGGACGCTCCGCCCGACCCGGGCCCCCGCCTCGCGCCCCCGGTGGTCGGGCCGCCCGTCCGGCCCCTCCCGCTGCCACCGGGCGCGACCCGGATGCCCGTGCCCGAGGCGCCGGCCGCCCGGCGGGTGGCCCTCTATCCGCTGCCCTCCGGCCAAGGACCCGGGGTGCACGGAGCCGGCCGGGCCCGCGCGCTGCCGGTGGGCGTGCCCGTCGCGCCGGTGCTGCCCGCGCCGCTCGAACTCCAGCGCTCCCTGCGCCCCTTGCAGGGCTACCGGAGCCCGGCCACACCGCTGCGGTCCGAACTGGACGAGGTCGCGACCGCGGAGGTGAGCGCCCGCGCCGGCGGACTGATCCTGCCCGTCCGCCGGTATCTGTCCCGCCGCGACGCCCGGCTGCAACTGGTGCTGGACGCCTCCTCCTCGATGCGCGTGTGGGGCCGGCTGTTCGCCGAACTCGCCCAGATCTTCAGCCGGCTGGGAGCCTTCTCGGACGTCCAGGTCAGCCACCTGCACCAGGGGCCGGACGGGGGTCCGGCCGTCAGCCGCAGTGCCGACCCGCACGGTGCGCCGCTGCACGCCGCCGACCGGCTCAGCGATCCGACCGGACGCCGGATCGTCGTCCTGGTCAGCGACTGCGCCGGCCCGCTGTGGCACAGCGGCCACGCCCACCGGCTGCTCCACCACCTCTCCCGGCAGGGCCCCGTCGCCGTACTCCAGCCACTGCCGCAACGGATGTGGAACCGTACCCGGCTGCCCGTCACCTTCGGCGGCCTGTCGCGCGGGGACACCCTGGGCGGCGGCGCCGTGCTGCGGGTGCGCACCGCGTCCGGCACCTCCGCCGAGGCCCGCCGGGGCGCGTTGGCCGTCCCCGTACTGCCGCCGGAGCCGGTGGCCCTCGGGGCTTGGGCGCGTCTGCTGTCCGGTGCCGGGCCGGTCCCGGGCGCCGTGGGCTGGGTGCGTGCCGATCAGCCGGCCGCACCTGCGGCCCGCCCGGACCGCCGCCGCTCGCCGCTGGAACGGGTCAGCAGGTTCAGCGCCGGAGCGTCTCCGGCCGCCGCGCGCCTGGCCGTCTATCTCGCGGCTACCCCGCTCTGCCTCCCGGTGATGCAACTGGTCCAGCGGACGATGCTGCCCGGGTCCGGCCCGTCCGAACTCGCCGAGGTGCTGGTCGGCGGCCTGGTCACCCGGGCCCGTGCGGACCACGACGAGGACGGCTCCCAGTGGTACGACATCGACCCCGAGGTGCGCGAGGCCCTGCTGTCCCGACTCGGCCGGGACGAGGCCATGCTGGTCCTCAAGCACTGCTCGGAGTACATCGAGCAGCACTTCGGCAAGGGCGGACCCAACTTCCCGGCGCTCGCGCTCGCCCAGCTCGGCGACGACGGCCCCGCACGCCCGCACCCGCACGCCTCCGGCGCCGAGCCCGGGTACGCGGGCGACAACGGCGGCGACGGCGGGGCCGCCCCGGTGCCGCAGCCCTTCGCGGAGGTCGCGGCCCGGATCCTGGAGCGGTTCATGCCGCTGCCCGAGCAGTTCGCGACCTACGACGGCCGGACCGGCGTGCAGATCAACGCGGAGCGGCCCACGCACCGCGCGGTCGTCCGGGCGCGCGCCCTGCTCGCCCGGTTCGACGGCGAGGGCATGGTCCAGGACGTCATCGACGCCGTGCAGCTGCTGCGCGGCGCCACCGAGCAGGAACGGCCGGCCGGCGCCGACCCCGAGCTGTGGGGCGAGTACGCACGCTGCACCCTGCGACTGTGGGAGGTGCAGGGCGGTGCCGCACTGCTGCAGGAGGCCACCCGGGCCGCCGAACGGGCCGCCGCGCCCCCGCACGCCCTGCGCGAACGCGCCGTCCTCGCGCGCGTGCTGCACGCCGCCGCCACCGACGCGCGACGGCGCGGAGACCGGTCCGGCGCGCTCGACCTGCTGCGCCGCGCCGACCGGGAGTACGCGGTCGCGTGCGCGGCACCCGGCCTGGACGAGGGGGAGGCGCTGCGGCTCACCCTGGAACGGGTCGCCTCCCTGGAGACGCAGTGGCGCCTGGGCGGCGACAGCGCGCTCCTGCAGAGTGCCGTCGGCATGCTGGAGGCGTTCGCCGACGC
The DNA here is from genome assembly GCF_040686295.1 of Streptomyces sp. NPDC085944. Taxonomy (NCBI): domain Bacteria; kingdom Bacillati; phylum Actinomycetota; class Actinomycetes; order Kitasatosporales; family Streptomycetaceae; genus Streptomyces; species Streptomyces sp. NPDC085944. Next base: position 134,581 of record NZ_JBFBJX010000010.1, read on the forward strand.
CTGGCCCGACCGGAGCGAGTGCCCCGCCGAGCTGCTGCTGGCACACGGCCGCACCCTGCTGCGTCTGTCGCAGGTGACGGCGGACCCGGCCCAGGCCCGGCTGTACGCGGAGCAGTCGGCGCGGTCGCTGCGCCGGGGGCTGGACTCCGGCCCGGAACAGGACACCGCCGAGTCCGTCCGCGACCGGGTACGAGTGCTGATCGACCTGGTCGACGCGCTGCTGTCGGCGGGCGGCCCGCTGGCCGAGGCCGAGGCCCGGACCGACGAGGCTCTCGGCCGCGTACGCGAGCAGGCGCAGCGCGCGGCGTTGCTGGTCCGCGCCGGGCGGGTGGCCCTCGCACGCTACGCCGAGTCGGGGGAGCCGCCCGAACTGCACGGGGCCGCCGATCGTTTCGCGCAGGCGGCGCACTGGATGTCACGGGACGCGCCCGCGCACGCCGACGTCCTCGCCGAGTGGGGCAGCGTACTGCTCCGGCTGGCCACGCTGGAGCCGGCCCACCGGCGCCAGGACCGGCTGTCCCGCGCGATACGGGTGTTGCGGGACTGCCGGATGGAGACCCCGGCGGGCAGCCCGCGCGTCGCCCACCGGCTGCTGCTCCTCGGACAGGCGCTCATGCTCCGGTACCAGGCGCGCGGCGACCGGGTCGACCTCAGGGAGGCGGAGCATCTCTTCGGACTCGCCGCAGCCGACGCGGAGGACCCGCTGCTGGCGGCGCGCTGCCGACTGGAGCTGGGACAGGCCCAGTTCGAGGCGTTCCAGAGCCTCGGCCGCGCGGCACGCCTGGACGTGGCGGTCGACGCCTTCCGGGCGGCCGCCGAGTCGTCCGGCCGGGCCGAGGAGGAGGCCGAAACCGAGCGTCGGCGCCAAGAAGCCGTGGAGCTGGCCGCACAGGCGCACCACTGGCGGGGTATGTCCTTCGAGGCGGCCGGCCGGCCCCGCGCGGCCCGGGACGCCTACGCGGCGGCGCGGGCGCAGTGGGACCGGTTGCCGGACGACCGGCTGGCCACGGGGGAACCGACCGCACGGCAGACGGCGCAGCGGCTCGCCGACCTGGAGTGAGGGCGGACGCCCGGAAGCCGGACGAGGGGGCCGCAGACCCGATCTGAAGGGGCAGCGCAGCTGCATGGCGGCGGAAGGAAGGAACGGGGATGGACACACGGGACGAGGCCGGGGCGGAGCAGGCGCTCACGGGCGCCGGGGAGCCGGCGGGGGAGCCCCTGCCGGACCTGCTGGAACTGGACCTGGCACAGCTGGGCACCATCGAGCATCCGGTGCTGCGCGAGGTGCTGGGGGAATTGAGGGCACGCGCCGCGGAGCCGAGCGAGATGCTGTGGGGCTTCGACAACTCCTTCTGACTGCCTCCGATTCCCTTTGATCCGTCTGCTTCGTTCAGCCCGCGGCCGCGGTCATCTTGGTGCCTGAGGACATGTGAATAGGACAACTTCCGCGGCGTCGAGTTTCGGGCACCCGCCGCGCCGGGAATGCGGCTCCGTGCGGCACGGGGCCGTGGCGCCGACTCACGGCGGCACGGCCGGACCGATACGGCATGGGGGGTGCTGGAGTGTCGGAACAAGCCATGACCGATCCGGCTCCCGCTGTTCCCGGCCTGCGGACCGGTCCCGAAGGCCCCTTTCCCTTCCGCCAGTTCATCGTCAAGATGCACGGCCGCTGCAACCTCGCCTGCACCTACTGCTACCTCTACGAAGGCCCCGACAGCGGCTGGCGCGACCGTCCCGCCGCCGCCTCCGCCGCCGTCCTGGACCGCACCGCCACCCGCATCGCCGAGCACGCCGCCCGGCACGCGCTGCGCGACCTGGCCGTGGTGCTGCACGGAGGCGAACCGCTGCTCGCGGGGGCCGGACCGCTCGCCGCGCTCGCCGGACGGGTGCGGGAACTGGTCCCGCCTGGCTGTCAGGTCCACGCCACCGTCCAGACCAACGCCACCCTGCTCACCGAGGAACGCCTTGCCGTGCTGGCCGACGCCGGCGTCCGCGTCGGCATCAGCCTCGACGGAGGCACCGCCGCCCACAACCGACGGCGGGTGGACCACGCGGGCCGCCCGTCCTGGCCCGCCGCGGCACGGGGAGCCCGTCTGGCCGCCGAGCGCTTCCCGAAGGCGTACGCGGGCCTGCTGACCGTCGTCGACCCGACGCTGGACCCGGTCGAGACGTACGAGTCGCTGCTTGGCCTGCGCCCGCCCGCGCTGGACCTGTTGCTGCCGCACGGCAACTGGTCCGCGCCGCCGCCCGGTCGGACCGGCGTACGGTACGGCGACTGGCTGTGCGCCGTCTTCGACCGCTGGTGGGCCGCCGGGCGGCGCGAGGTCCGGGTACGGCTCTTCGAGGAGTGCGTGGCGCTTCTGCTGGGGCTGCCCGCGGCCACCGAGGCGCTGGGGCTCGCGCCGTTCGACGCGGTCGTGGTGGAGACCGACGGGTCGATCGAGCAGGTCGACTCGCTCAAGTCGGCCTATCCCGGCGCCGCGCGGACCGGCCTCGACGTGTTCCGCCACACGTTCGACGATGCGCTGCGGCACCCGGGCGTGGCCGCCCGGCAGGCGGGTCCCGCGTCGCTCGCGGAGCAGTGCCTGGCCTGCCCGCTGCTGCGGGTCTGCGGAGGCGGGCACTACGCGCACCGCTACCGTGCCGGGCACGGCTTCAGGAACCCGTCGGTGTACTGCGCGGACCTCCAGCGCTTCATCCGCCACGTGTCCTCGCGACTCGCCGCGGCCGCGAGTGCGGGGAGTGCGGGTGGCTCGTCCGTGAGGGGGCCGGCCGGTGCATCCCGGGCGGGGCAGTCCGCGATGGACCAGTCCCGGACCGGCCCGGCCGGGACCGGCCCGGCCGGGACCGACCCGGCCGGGACCGACCCGGCCGGGACCGACCCGGTCGCGACCGCTGCGGCGGCGGCCGGTCGGATCGCCATCGGCCCGGCCTCGGAAGGGCCAGCCGGGTCAGCTGGGTCGGCCGGGTCGGTTGGTTCGGTCGGATCAGCCAGGTCGGCCGGATTGGCCGGGTCGGTTGGTTCGGTCGGACCAGCCACGTCGGCCGGAGCGGCCGGGTCAGCCGGGTCGGCCGGATCGGTCGGATCGGTCGGGTCGGATGGTTCCGATGGTTCAGGCGGGTCCGTAGGCTCGGCCGGCTCAGGTGGTATGGGCGGCACGCCGGTGGTGGATGCCGCTTCGACCGGGACGGGTGCGGCTCCGGTCGCTCCGGCGTCGGCCGTTTCGAGTCCGGTCGTTCCGACTTCGGTCGCTCCGGCGTCGGTCGGTGGGGCATCGACCGGTCACGGTTCGGTCGGTGGGGCGTCGGCCGGTCAGGGTTCGGTCGGTGGGGCGTCGGCCGGTCACGGTTCGGTCGGTGGGGCTTCCGCACGGCCGGTCGCGAGCGGTTCGTCCTGCGCCGGGACGGTCTCGACCGGAGGGGGTGCTTCGTGATGTTTCCGGTGGTTCCCGAGCGGGCCCTGCTCGAACTCGCCCGGACCGAAGGCGGACCCGACACCCTGACCCTCCTCGTACGGGACCAGGACACGCGGCGGTTGCTGCTGCTGCGAGCCGTGCTCGACGCGGCCGAGGCGGCCGAGCGGTCCGTCTGCACCGCCGCGCAGAAGGCGAGACTGCGCGAGGACTGGGCGCTGCTGACCGAGGCGGACCGACTCCCGGCGCCGGGTGCGCCGACCTCGGGGCAGCGACCCGGCCGCGCGGCAACGCGAAACGACCGCGACGACCCGCCCGGTGCGCGGGGCACGAGCGCCGCGGCCGACGGCCCGCCCGGCGGGTGGAGCACCGGGGCCGCCGACAAAACCCCGCCGGGTGTGCGGCGTAGCCGGGCGGGAGCCGGCGCGGTCCCGGCCGGTGGCGACGCTCGGTCCGCGAACCCGGCGCGTGCCCGCCTGTTCCATCCCCTCACCGGCCCTTGGGCGCGCTCCTGTCTGCGTGGCCTCGACGCCGCCCCGGGGCCGGCGGACGGCGAGCGGGCGCGGCGGCTGCGGCGCGACCTCGCGCACTTCAGCGCGATCGCCGCGGTCGTCGCGGCCGGGGCGGGCATCCCCTTCCGTACCCGGCTCACGGCCCGCGCCGGAGTCCTCGCCCTCCCGTCGCTCGGCGCGCTGCACACGGCACGGTCCGGGGACGTACCCGTCGACGTCACCTGCGCCGAGGGCCGCCTGGTCCTGCGCCAGGCCGACGCCCCCGACGTGACCGTCCACCTGGAGAGCGGCGTCGGCGCCTGGTCCGGCGCCCTCGCCTGGACGCCCGCACACGCCCTCCCCGGCCTCACCCGGACCGCCCCGCCCCTGCCGCTCGACGACCTCGACCCGTACCGCGAGCTGCCCGACGGCCCCGGCCACGGCAATCTGCGCACCCCGCTCGCCCTCGACGACGCGGAGCGCAAGAGGTGGCTCCAGGCCTGGTCCGGCACGGCCCTCGCGCTCCGCTCGGGCGGCGCTCAACGCCTCGCCGAGGCCGGTGCGCTGCTGCGCTGCCTCGTCCCGCTGGAGACGCCGCCCGACGTCGGCACCGGCCGCGGCAGTTGCAGCGCCACCCGCCGCGAGGCGTTCGGCGGCCTCCTCAGCAGTACCCCGCCCGACGCCGTGACCCTCGCCGCCACCCTCGTCCACGAACTGCAGCACGCGAAACTCGCCGCCCTCAGCGACCTGGTGACACTGCACCGGGCCGGTCCCGCGGCACGGTACTTCGCCCCCTGGCGCACCGACCCCCGGCCCTATGACGGCCTGCTCCAGGGCGCGTACTCCCACCTCGCGATGGCCGCGTTCTACCAGCGCCGGGCGCTCGTCGGCGGGCTGCCGGACCGGGACTGGGCCTGGGCCCAGCACGCGCGCTACCGCGCCCAGGTAGGGGCCGCCCTGCCCGCCCTGGTCGGCTCGCCCGACCTCACGGTGCGCGGGCGCCGGTTCGTCGACGAAATGGCCGCAGCCCACGAACGGATGGCCGAACACCCCGCGCCCCGGGGCCATGTCGCCCGCGCACAGGCGTACGTGGCCTCCGCGCGCGCACTGTGGGCCCAGCGTCACGCCTCCGCGCTCCCGCCCTCTAACGGATGAATGCCCACACACCGCGTGCCGGGTACGGAAAGATCGTCCGTACAGGGGGTGTTGCCGTCGGTCGACGGACTTACGCGCGACGCTCCGGAGTCCTAGGATTTTGTGGTACTACGTGCTGGAGGCCACTGCATGTCTGGAGCTCGCAAGCCGGTCGAGACGGCCGAGAGGGGGACCGCCAGGCAGACGGTCACGATCCACTTCGCAGGCTTCAACCGGGCCTGGGCGGCCTGGATCGGGGACCGGCTGGAGCGGCGCGGCGTACGGGTGGTGCCGCTGCGCTGGGACTCCCCGGCCGATGTCCCGCTGGTGGACCTGCTGCGCGACCTGACGCTCGCCGAGGGCCGGGTCCTCATCATCGTCAGCGAGTGGTACTTCCAGCTCGGACCGCGCACCCACGAGGAGTGGAACGCGGCCCTGCGCGAGATCGTCGCCCCGGACCCGTCCCGTTTCGCCGCCGTGTCGGTCACCACGGCGGCGGTCCCGGCCGCCGCGGCCGTCCTGGCTCCGGTCGCCCTGACCAACATGGGCGCCGAGGAGGCGGAGCGCCGCCTGCTCGACCGGCTCGACCTGTCGCCCGACGCGCCCGCCGAGAGCGTGGCGGATTCACGCCGCGGGCCGCGGTTCCCGGCCGCGATGCCGGACGTGTGGGGCGTGGTGCCACGGCGCAACACCCGCTTCACCGGCCGCGAGCCGCTGTTCAACGAGGCCTACCACCTCCTGCAGAGCGCCGAGCCCGGCGCCGGAGTGCTGACCCTGCACGGCATGTCGGGGGTGGGCAAGACCCAGTTCGCCGCCGAGTACGCGCACCGGTTCGGTTCGGAGTACGACGTGGTCTGGTGGGTGAACGCGGAGAAGCGCGTCACCTACCGGCGGCAACTGGCCGAGCTGGCACCGAAACTGGGCCTGCGCACCGGTCAGGAGTACGGCGAGCGGCTGCGCGCCGTACGCGACGCCCTGCGCCGCGGGGAGCCGTACTCGCGGTGGCTGCTGATCCTCGACGGGGCGGACGAGCCGGAGCAGATCTGGGACCTGCTGCCGACCGGCCCCGGCCACGTCATCGTCACGTCGCGCAACCCCGAGTGGAGCGAGCACAACAGCAAGCTGCTGGAAGTCCGGGTCTATCCCCGCGACGAGTCGGTCGCGTTCATCCGTCGCCGCGCCCCCCGCCTGTCGGAGGCCGAGGCCGACCAACTGGCGGAGGCGCTGGGCGACCTGCCGCTGCTGCTCGACCAGACGGCCGGCTGGCTCAACGACTCCGACCTGTCGGTCGACGCGTACATCGCCCTGCTGGAGGGCGGTATCGACAGCGATGTGGTCAAGGTGTCGGCGGACTTCCCGCTGGCCTTCCAGACCGCCTGGTCGATACTGCTGAACAAGCTCCGGGAGACCGTCCCGGAGTCCGTCGACCTCCTGCGCCTGTGCACCTTCTTCGCACCGGGGTTCATCCCCGTGCGCCTGCTGAAGGAGATGCCCGTCGACGAGCTTCCCGAGCAACTCGCCGGACTGCTCAACGACCCGCTGCTGTGGAACAAGGCGATCAACCAGCTGCGCACCTACTCGGTGGTCCGGCTGGAGTCCCACGAGGCCTCCCTCGACGAGCCGGTCTCCGCCGGGGAGTCGCTCTACCTGCACCGCATGGTCCACCAGATCGTGCACAAGGACATGCCGGACGCCGACCGGAGCGAGTTCATCGACGTCGTACGGCGCGCCCTCGCCGCTGCCGACCCGGGCCGGCCCACCGAGACCAGGCTGTGGCCCGGTTACGCGGAGATCGTGCCGCACCTCAAGTACGCGGACGTCCTCAAGAGCAAGGACGCGAAGGTCCAGCGCCTGGTCCTGAACTGCCTGCGCTACATGTACTTCTCCGGCGAGTACCGGGCCGGCATCAAACTGGGCGAGCGCGCCCTCACCGCCTGGCGCCGCCTTCTCGGTCCGACCCACGCGCGCATCTGGGAGCTGACCTACCACTACACCAACCTGCTGCGTGCCATGGGCGACTACGCCCGCACCGAGTCCCTCAGCCGCGACGCGGTCGAGCACCTCAGGGAGGAACGCGGGCCGCAGGACCTGGACCACCTGCGCGCCGCCGCGGGCCTGGGCGGCGACCTGCGCGGCCTGGCCCGCTACGACGAGGCACTGGAACTGTCCCAATGGGTCCTGGCGGCCTACCGCGAACTCCTCGGCGACCAGGACTCCAGGACCCTGAACGCGCAGAACAACCTGGGTGTCTCCCTCCGTCTCCTCGGTCGCTACGAGGAGACGCTGGAAACCGACCGGAGCACCATGGAGGCGCGTCGCCAGCTGCTGCGCGCCCGCCATCCGTGGGCGCTCAGCTCCGAGATCACGTACGCCATCGATCTCCGCCTGCTGGGCCGTTACGCCGACGCCGAGTCCCTCCAGGCGAAGAACGTACGTGAGAACCGTCTCGTCATGGGTCCGGACAACCCACAGACCCTCAAGGCCGAGTACAACCTGGCGCTGTGCCGGTACCGCCTCGGCGAGCGGGCCCCTCGCGGCGAGGAACCGGGGACGATGCTCAGCAGCGTTCTGGAGCGCGGTGAGCGGGTACTGGGCGAGACCCATCCGCTGACACTGATCTTCGCGACGGGCCAGAGCTGCTACGCCCGCGAACACGGCGACATCGACCAGGCGCGCGAACTCAGCGAGGCCGTCGTCGCCCGCTACGAGATGATGCTTCCCGCCGGGCACCCGTTCATCGCCGGGTCCCGAGCCAACCAGGCACTGATCCTGCGCAACGTCGGCGAACGCGAGCACGGACACGTCCTCGTGGAGCAGGCGCTGGCCGAGATGACGCAGGCCGTCGGGGAGAACCACCCCTGGACACTCGGCTGCGCCCTGAACGCCTCCGCGCTACGGAATCTGGTGGGCGACACCGAGGGGGCCGCCGAACTCAGCCGGGACACGGCAGCGCGCGCCATCGAGTCACTGGGGCGGACGCATCCGCTCACGCTCTCGAGCCGTGTCGCGTACGCGGCGGACCTGCGCGGCCTGCGGGACCGCCGCCAGGCGGAGAAGGTCGAGCAGGAGGCACTGTCCGACCTCGACGCGACACTGGGCAGCAAGCACACGCACACCGTCTCCGCCCGTTCCCGCAACCGTCCGTACTGGGACTTCGAGCCCCAGACCACCTGACGGCGCGAAGGGCGGGACCGGTCGGTGACGTTCGTTGCCCCGGGGCGCATAACCCCCCGCGCACCGGGGAAGAACACGGGTCCACTCAACACACCTGTAACACAAATGAGTTGGGCCAGGGGGAGCGTGTGGTGATCTTATTGGGACCCGTGCCGGAAGGCGGGGACGGGCCCATACCGGTCGAGGTGGACGCGCACCCGGACCCGTCCGCCGCCGGAGCGCTCGACCTCGTCTACGGCGACGAGGAGACCCGGGCCGGCGCCGGACAGCGAGTCGTCCGGGTGGCCCGGGACGTCTACACCGACGGGCTGGACCTCGCCCGCAGATGCGCCGCCCAGGCCGTACGGCGCTTCGGCGAGCTGCAGGAGGGGCTGCGGCCGGACGAGATCGAGATGCAGCTCGCCATCAAGATCGACGCCGGGGTGGCGACCCTCGTCAAGAGCGGGGCCGAGGCCCAGCTCCAGATCACGCTCCGCTGGCAGACCGCTCCCGCTCCCTCCCCCGCCGCCGCTCCCGACGGCCACGGGACCGGCGCGGCGGACGGGGCCGGTTCGTGAGCGGCGCGGTGCCGGAGCCGCGCATCCTGCCGTACTCCCGTGTCGTCGCCCAGGACGAGCTCAAGCTGGCACTGGAGCTCCACCACGTCGCCCCTCGCATCGGCGGCGTGCTGATGGCCGGACCGCGCGGCACTGCCAAGTCGACCCTCGTACGGGCCTTCGCGCTGATGGCCCACGGCGAGCTGCCGGTCACCCTGCCCATCAACGCCACTGACGACCGCGTCGTCGGCGGCTGGGACCTGGACGCGCTCATCCGGGGCGACCCCCGGCCGCAACCCGGGCTGTTGGAGGACGCGGCGGACAAGGGCCTGCTCTACGTCGACGAGGTCAACCTCCTCGACGACCACCTCGTGGACATCATCCTGGACGTCGCCGCCACCGGCGTCCTGTCCGTGCAGCGCGAGGGGCTGGACACGGCCAAGTACCTGTCGTTCGGGCTGGTCGGCACCATGAACCCGGAAGAGGGCGGGCTGCGGCCCCAACTGCTGGACCGCTTCGGACTGATGGTCACCGCCGAGACCCTGGACGCGACAGCGCGACACCGGCTGCTGCGCACGGTGCTCGACTTCGAGCAGGAACTCGGGCGCGAGGACTCCGCGTGGCTCTCCGCCGCCCGGCGGGACGACGCGCGGACCCGGGACCGGCTGACGGCTGCCCGGCGCCGGGTGCGTGACGTCGATGTCCCCGACCAGGTCCTGGAGCTGTGCGCCCGGGCCGCGGAACGGACCGAGGCGGTGGGGCAGCGGGGGGAGATCGTGGCCGTGCTGGCGGCCCGGGCACTCGCGGCCCTGGAGGACGCGGACCGGGTGACCCCCGGGCATCTGCGGCGGATCCTGCCGATGGCCCTGCGGCACCGGCGGCCGGAAGCGGTGCACGGCGACACCTTCGACTGGGAGCCGGACGACGAGGCCCGTCTCCAGGACCTCTTCGAGGTCTGACCAAGATGGCATCCGTCCCGCCCCTCCCGCCCACGTCGCCCGACCCACCGCCGGAGAGCGGCACCGCCCGCACCGGAGCGGTCCCGCTCGACGACCCGGCGCAGCGGCTCGGTCTCGCACTGGTCTGCGCGACGGCCGATCCGGCTCTCTCCGGGATCCTGCTCCTGGACCTGGATCCCCGGCTCGTCGACCCGGTCGCCCGGCTGTTCGGCGCCGTCCTCGCCGGAGCCGCCGAACCGGCGCGCCCACCGCTCGTACTGGGTGCCTCGGACCGGGACGAGGACCTGTGGACCCGCACCAGGATCCGCGGCGGCGAGCACGGCATCACCGTCCGCACCGAACCCGGCCCCTTGACCGAGGGGGACGACGCCGACGGAGCGCCGCCGTTGGTCGTGGTGCCCGACCTCGCGCGGCTGAGCGTCGCCGGGATGCGCGCCGCGGTGCAGCTGCTCGGCGCCGACGTCGTGGCCGTCGAACGCGGCGGACCGCGCCGGACGGTCCGGCCCCGGGCCCGCTGGCTGGGCGTATGCCGCAGCGCCGACGTGGGACGGGTCAGCCGGCACCTGCTGGACCGGTTCGCCGTGCGACTGTCGGTGGCGGGGCTGCGGCTGCCCGGCCTGCGCGAGGCGCTCTTGGATCCAGGACCGGGACCGCAGGCGGGGGTGGCGAGCGAGGGGGAGACGCGCGAGGAACTGTTCGCGGGGCTCCCGGCCGCCTGGCGTTCGGCGGCCGAAGGAGGCATCCGGCCCGTGCCCGTCGGCGACACGGCGATCGTCCGGGCACGGGAGCTGCTCGGGCCCGACGCCGGGGTCCGCCGGGAGCTGGCCCTCCTGCGGCTCGCCCGCACACTGGCGGCGCTGCGCGGCCGCCCGTCGGCCTCGGCCGACGACAGCGACGCCGCGGCCCGGCTCATCGGGGTGGCCGTGCCTCGGAGCGCGCCGGGCCGCCCGGAGAGCGGCCCGGAGCCGTCCGGCCCGGCGTCGGAACCGTCGGGGCCGCCCGGCACCCTCCCGGAACGTCGCGCCGCCGACGGGGACGGGCGACTCCGGACGCACGAGGGCGACCGGGGGCTGCTGGACACCGGACCCGCCGAGGGAATCGGCACCGCAGCCGGAGCCGGGCTCTCCCCGGCCGAGGGGAGCCCCTACCCGGAGGACGAGCCGGCTGCGGCGCGGGACGCCGTGCCGCTGAGCGGTCCCCGGCGGCGCACCACCGGGCCGGTCTCCACCCGAGGCACCGTGATCGGCACCCGTCGCGCCACGGGTCTGCGGGACATCGCCCACGTCCGCACGGTGCGCGAGGCCGCCGTGCACCAACGGGCCCGGGGCGCCGAACGGTTCACCGTCTTGCCCGTCGATCTGCACAGCAACGTGCGCGCCGCCGCCCCCGAGCGAGTCCTGGTACTGCTCCTGGACCACACCTGCCGGGGCGGCACCGGGGACGGAAACTGGCCTGAGGTCCTCGCCCCCTTCCTGCAGTGGGCGTACACGAGCCGGGCCGGGGTGCAGGTGATCGAGGTCGGCGCGGCGGACGCGGCCGACGAACTGCGCGCGGGGTCCTTCACGGCCCGCGGTGTCCTGGACCCCCGGGTGCCGGGCGCGCTGAACCGGCGGGCAGGGCGGGCGACGCCGCTCGCCCACGGAGTCGAACTCGCGGCGCACACGCTGCGCCGGCTGCTGCGCAGGCAGGGCACCGGGCCGGCGGAGGCGTGGCTGGTGGTCGTGACCGACGGCCGCGGCAACGTTCCGCTGCGGGGCAGTCACACCGGACGGCTCGCCGGCCCCGTCGCCGCCGCAGGGGTCGAGGACGCGGTGGAGGCCGCCGCCCGGATCGGCGCCATGGACCGGACGCGGCTGCACGTGGCGGTCGTCGACCCGGGCCGGGAACCGTACGGCGACCTGCCGTACGTCCTCGCCGACAGGCTCGGGGCGATCGTCGTCGACGGGCGCCACGCGCCCGGCGCGGAGGCCGCCGGTGAGTGATCCGCGCCGTGGGACCCGCAGACTCCCGGGCAACGGCACCGCCGGACTCCGGGCGGCCCTGCCGGGACTGAAGGCCGTGGCCCGCCGCCCCGCCACTTCGGTGCTGAACCTGCGCCGCGCCCAGGAGCCGCCCGCCGGACTCGGCGGCACCGACGCACGGACCGGCGCGCGCCTGGAGGACGGCTTCGCCGTGCTGCGCGTCCTTCGCGCCGACGGGGCCGACGGACTGCCGGGATACCGGCTGCAGGGCTGGTGCGGCGACCTGTCGGTGAGCTGCGCGGCCGGGCCCACCCGCCGACCCGCTCCCGCCGTCAGCCTCGCCCGGCTGCGGCAGGACGGCGAGGGGCACTACCCCTCGGAGGTGCTGCGGGGTATCCGCCTGTGGTCGGACAACCAGTACGAACTCGCAGGCTGGATCAATCGGATCCGCGCCCGGCACGGCGACGGCCTGCGGCTGGTCGTGTGGGACGACACCGGATACGACCTGCCCTGGGAGCTGCTCCTGCTGCCCGGGGACGCCGCGGTCGGCCTGGCGGGTGGCCCGTTGGGGGCGCTGGTCGCCGTGGCCCGCTGGACCACCGTGCGCGACCTCAGCCAAGGCGGCCTGCCCGCCGAGACCGGGGACTGCCATGGCCGGGTGCTCGGCTACCTCCACCAGGACATGGCGGAGGACGGCCGTGTCTTCACCTCGTACGCGCACCGGCTGCACCCGCGCATGACGCCCTTCCTCAGAGACCTCGACAGCCAGAACGACCGCACCGGACTGGTCTACCTGGGCTGTCACGGCACCTACGGCGAGGCCGTGCCGGGCCTCACACTCGGTGATCGCACCTGGGCCGAGCTGAACGGCGAGTCGATGTCGGTGCTGCGCCGGGACGGCTCGCTGGTCTGCCTCAACGCCTGCGACTCCGGCCGGTTCGTGGACAACAGGGCCCAGGGGGAGGAGGCGCTGCGCGGATTCGCGGAGCTGTTCCTGCGCAAGGGCGCGGGCGGCTGCATCGTCAGTTCCGGGAAGGTCGGTGACCTGGAGGCCCGGGCGATGGCGCGGCGCCTGGTGCGCGAGGTGGCCGAGCACCCGCGCCGTCCGGTGGTGCGGACGCTGCGGGACTTCCGGGTGCGGGCACTGGAGGAGTTCGGGTCCCTGGCGGAGCTGCCCCGGGTCCGCAACGATGACGGACAGGTCGACGTCGTCGGCCAGAAACGGGTACTGCGGCTCCTGTACGCGTTCATGTTCCACTACTACGGGCATCCGGGGACGGCGCTGCGGCTCACCGCGGTGGACGCGCTCGGCACCGAGGGGGGAGGTGGCCGGTGAGCGCCGCCGGACGGTCGGCCGGGCAACCGCTGCTGATCGAGCCCGTCGTCGCGTGGCCCCGGCAGGCGGAGGCGGGGGCCGACTACCTCGTCACCGTCGATCTGCGCGGCCCCCTCTCCTCCGCGGACGGCGCGCCGGCCCAGTGGCCCCACCCCGAGGAGGAGTTCACCTTCACCGTCACCCTGGACGGTGCCCCGCACCTGGACTGCTCCGCCCTGGGCGAACCGAACGTCGTCCTGCACCGCTTCGGCGGCACCTACGGACCCGCGCGGTTCCGGGTCTCCGCGGGCACGGACCTCGGACCCGCTTCGCTCTGGCTGACCGTCAGCAACCAGTGGGGCGTGCCGGTCCGCAAGGCGGAGCTGCGCTGCGAGATCCACGCGGCCACCGGCGCCGCGGCCGCACTGGCCCGGGGCGGACCGACGGCGCCGAACCTCCCCCGGAGGCCCCTGCCCCGCCCGTCCCTGGCCACCGTGCGTCCCGACCCGGACCGGCAGACGGTCACGATCAGCTTCGCCGGTCTCGACCGGGCCTGGGCGGCCTGGATCGGGGACCGGCTGGAGCGGCGTGGGGTGCGGGTGGTGCCGCTGCGCCGTGGTTCACCGGCAGATGTCCCCCCGGCGGCCCTGCTGCGCGACCTGACCCTCGCGCCCGGGCGGGCCCTGCTCATCCTGAACGCCCCCTACTTCGGCGACGGCACGCACCAGCACGAGGAGTGGAACGCGGTTCTGCGTGAGGTCGTCGCCCCCAACCCGGCCCGGTTCGCGGCCGTGTCGGTCACCGGGGCCACGCTCCCCTCGGAGGTCTCCCTGCTGGCGCCCGTCGCCCTCCACGGCCTGAGCGCCGAGGAGGCCGAGCGGAGCCTGCTGGACCGGCTCGGCCTGCCGACCGAGCCGGTCACCGAGGAAGCCGAGGCCAGGACCGGGCCCCGGTTTCCGGCGGACGCGCCGGGGGTGTGGGGCGCCGTGCCGCGTCGCAACACCCGCTTCACCGGTCGTGAGACCCTGCTGGACGAGATCCACGACCTGCTGGGCGGTGCGCGGCCGGGCACGGGGATGCTGACGCTGCACGGCATGTCGGGAGTGGGCAAGACGCAGCTCGCCGCCGAGTACGCGCACCGGCTCGGCCCCGAGTACGACGTGGTCTGGTGGGTCAACGCGCAGGACCGGGCCGACTGCCGCCGCCAGCTGGCCGAACTCGCCCCCAGACTGGGCCTGCGGACTGGCCAGGAGTACGGGGAGCGGCTGCGCGCGGTGCGGGACGCGCTGCGCCGCGGCGAGCCCTGCTCCCGGTGGCTGCTGGTCCTGGACGGCGCCGACGAGCCCGAGGAGATCGAGGACCTGGTGCCGACGGGCCCGGGACACGTCCTGGTCTCCTCGCGGAACCCGGAGTGGGGCCGCTACGGCAGCGGACTGCTCGAAGTCCCCGTGTACACCCGTGACGAGTCGATCGCCTTCATCCGCCGCCGCGCGCCCGGTCCGACACCGGCCGAGGCCGACCGGCTCGCCGACGCCCTGGGCGACCTGCCGCTGTTGCTCGCCCAGACGGTGGGCTGGCTGAACGACTCGGACCGTTCGGTGGACGAGTACCTGGCCCTGCTGGCGGACGGCGACGGTACCGACGGCGAGGCGCGGAACGTGTCGGAGGACTTCCCGCCGGCCTTCCGGACGGCCTGGTCGATCCTGTTGGCCGAACTGCGCGAGACCGCCCCGGAGTCCGTCGTCCTGCTCCGGCTGTGCACCTTCTTCGCCCCGGGCCTCGTCCCCGTCCACCTGCTGCGGAGCATGCCGCACGACGGGCTGCCCGACTCTGTGGCCGGACTGCTGAGCGACCCGCGGCGCTGGGACCGGGCCCTCGGTCACCTGCACAGGCACTCCCTCGTCCGGGTGGAACCGGACCCGGCGGAAGCGGAGCGCGAGAACCTGTACGTGCACCGGGTCGTCCACCAGATGGCGCACCAGGCCATGCCGGAAGAGATCCGGTGCGAACTCGTCGGCGTCGTACGGCGGGCACTGGCCGCGGCCGGCCGCGGCCGGCCCGCGGCCCCCGAACAGTGGCCCAGGTATGCCGAGATCGTGCCGCACCTGAAGTACGCCGACGTCCTCGCGACCACCGACGAGGCCGTGCAGACACTGGTCCTCGACTGCCTGCGCTACCTGTACCTGTCGGGCGAGTACGGAGCGGGCGTGCGGCTCGGCGGCCACGCCACCCGGATCTGGCGTTCGCTCCTCGGCGACCAGCACCCCCTCGTCTGGGAACTGACCTATCACTACGCCAACCTGCTGCGCGCGGCCGGGGACTTCCACCGCACGATGGAGATCGAGCGGGCGGCCGTCCGGCACCTGAGCGAGCAGCGCGGGGAACGCGACCCCGACCTGCTGCGGGCCCTCGGCGGACTGGCCGCCGACCTGCGCGGCCTCGGGCACTACGCGGAGGCGCTGGAGATCTCACAGCGGGTGCACGGCACGTACCGCGAACTCCTCGGCGACCAGGACACCCGCACCCTGAACGCACGGAACAACGTGGCCGTCTCACTGCGGCTGCTGGGCCGCTACGAAGACGCCCTGAGTGTCGACCTGCCCACCCTCCGGGATCGCCGTCGGCTGCTCGGGGACCGGCACCCGTGGACGCTGAGTTCGGAGACCGCGTGCGCCGTCGACCTCCGACTGCTCGGCCGCCACGAGGAGGCCCTGTCGAGGCAGGACGCCAACTGGGGGCTGGCGCGCGAGACGCTGGGCGCCCACAACCGGCAGACGCTGCTCGCCGCGCACAACCTTGCGCTGTGCCACTACGCCGTGGGCGACACCGGCGAGGCGGCCCACCACGTCGGCCAGGCGCTGGAACTGGGTGAGCGGGTGCTCGGCGACAGCGACCCGCTGGTGCTGATGCTCCTCGCCGGCCGGAGCTGCCTCGCCCGGGAGCACGGCGACCTGGACCTGGCCCGGGCGCTGAGCGAGCGCGTCGTCGGCCGCTACGAGGAGACGCTCACCGCCGGCCACCCCTACGCCGCGGGCGCCCGCGCCAACCACGCCCTGCTGCTGCACCGGGCGGGCGAGCACGACCGGGCACCTGCCCTCGCCGACGCCGCGCTGGCCGACATGGACGCCGCCGTGGGCCGCGACCACCCCTGGACGCTGGGCTGCGCGCTCAACGCGGCGATCCTGCACGGGGACGCCGGAGACGCGGACCGTGCCCTCGCCCTGAGCCGGGACACGGCCGGCACGGCGGCGCGAGTCCTCGGATCCACCCATCCATTCACGCGCTTCGCAGAGGTGGCCCTCGCGGCCGAACTGCGCGTGCGTGGTCGGCGCGGGCAGGCCGACGCCGTGCAGAGCCAGGCCCTGGAGGGACTGGTCGCCGTCCTCGGCCCCCAGCACCCGCGCACCCTGTCCGCCCGTGCCCGGCGTGCTCCGTTCTGGGACTTCGAACCCCAGCGCACCTGACCGGGCACCCGCGTGCGCCGGGGAACGCCGAAGGGCCCGGCCCCGGAACTCTCCGGGGCCGGGCCCTTCGGCGTCGCGGCCGTGGGCGGCGTCAGAGGCTCACGCCTCGAACACCTCGCGGACCAGCTGCTCCTGCTCGGCCTGGTGCCGCTTGGCGGAACCGACGGCCGGGGACGAGCTGTGCGGGCGCGAGATGCGGCGCAGACGCTCGCCGTGCGGGACGTCGGCGCCGACCGCCAGGTCCAGGTGGTCGATCAGGTTGAGCGCGATGAACGGCCAGGCACCCTGGTTCGCCGGCTCCTCCTGGGCCCACAGGTACTTCTCGGCGTTCGGGTACTTGGCGATCTCCGCCTGGAGCTCGGCGCCCGGCAGCGGGTACAGGCGCTCGATGCGGATGATCGCCGTGTCCGTCAGGCCGCGCTTCTTCCGCTCGGCGTCCAGGTCGTAGTAGACCTTGCCGGCGGTGAAGACGACCTTCTTGACGGCGGCCGGGTCGACCGAGTCGTCGCCGATGACCGGGCGGAACTGACCCGTCGTGAACTCCTCCGCCTTCGAGGCCGCCGCCTTCAGGCGCAGCATCGACTTCGGGGTGAAGACCACCAGCGGCTTGTGGTGCGGGTTGTGCACCTGCCACCGCAGGAGGTGGAAGTAGTTCGACGGCAGGGTCGGCATCGCGACCGTCATGTTGTTCTGCGCGCACAGCTGCAGGAACCGCTCGGGGCGGGCCGAGGAGTGGTCCGGGCCCTGGCCCTCGTAGCCGTGCGGGAGCAGGAGGGTGACGCCAGAGGTCTGGTTCCACTTCTGCTCGGCCGAGGAGATGAACTCGTCCACGACCGTCTGCGCGCCGTTGACGAAGTCGCCGAACTGCGCCTCCCACATCACCAGCGCGTCCGGGCGGGCCAGCGAGTAGCCGTACTCGAAGCCCATCACCGCGTACTCGGAGAGCAGGGAGTTGTAGACGTTGTACCGGGCCTGGTCCTCGGACAGGTACAGCAGCGGGGTGAACTCGTCGCCCGTCTCACGGTCGATGACGACCGCGTGGCGCTGGCCGAAGGTGCCGCGCTGCGAGTCCTGGCCGGTCAGCCGGACCGGCACGCCGTCCAGCAGGAGGGAGCCGACGGCGAGCGTCTCGCCCATGCCCCAGTCGATCGTGCCGTCCTCGACCATCGCCGCGCGGCGCTGCAACTGCGGCAGCAGCCGCGGGTGCACGGTGATGTGGTCGGGGATGTTGACCTGGGACTCGGCGATCCGCTTGACGGTCTCGGCGGTGATCGCGGTGTTCACGGCGACCGGGAACTCCGCCTGCGGCTCCGCGGGCTCCGCGGACGCCGGCTGCGAGACGGCCTCGCGGACCTCGGTGAAGACCTTCTCCAGCTGGCCCTGGTAGTCCTGCAGCGCCTGCTCGGCCTCTTCCAGGGTGATGTCGCCGCGACCGATGAGGGACTCGGTGTACAGCTTGCGCACCGAGCGCTTCTTGTCGATCAGGTCGTACATCAGCGGCTGGGTGAAGGCCGGGTTGTCGGTCTCGTTGTGACCGCGGCGGCGGTAGCAGATGAGGTCGATCACGACGTCCTTGTTGAACGCCTGGCGGAACTCGAAGGCGAGCCGCGCCACGCGGACGCAGGCCTCCGGGTCGTCGCCGTTCACGTGGAAGATAGGGGCCTCGATCATGCGGGCCACGTCGGTGGCGTACATGGACGAGCGGGAGGACTCCGGGGCGGCGGTGAAGCCGACCTGGTTGTTGATGACGACGTGGACCGTGCCGCCGGTGCGGTAGCCCCGCAGCTGCGACATGTTCAGGGTCTCGGCCACCACGCCCTGGCCCGCGAAGGCCGCGTCGCCGTGGATCGCCACCGGCAGGACGGTGAAGTCCGTGCCGCCCTTGTTGATGATGTCCTGCTTGGCGCGCGAGACGCCCTCCAGGACCGGGTCCACCGCCTCCAGGTGCGAGGGGTTGGCGACCAGCGAGACCGCGATCTGCTCGCCGTCCAGGCCGGTGAAGGTGCCCTCGGCGCCCAGGTGGTACTTCACGTCGCCGGAGCCGTGCATCGACTTCGGGTCGAGGTTGCCCTCGAACTCGCGGAAGATCTGCGCGTACGACTTGCCGACCACGTTGGCCAGCACGTTCAGCCGGCCGCGGTGGGCCATGCCGATGACGACCTCGTCCAGGCGGGACTCGGCCGCCGAGTCGATGACCGCGTCCAGCAGCGGGATGACGGACTCGCCGCCCTCCAGGGAGAACCGCTTCTGGCCGACGTACTTGGTCTGCAGGAACGTCTCGAACGCCTCGGCGGCGTTCAGGCGGCGCAGAATGCGCAGCTGCTCCTCGCGCTCCGGCTTGGTGTGCGAGCGCTCGATGCGGTCCTGGATCCACTTGCGCTGCTTCGGGTCCTGGATGTGCATGAACTCGATGCCGGTGGTGCGGCAGTACGAGTCGCGCAGCACGCCGAGGATGTCGCGCAGCTTCATCAGGGACTTGCCGGCGAAGCCGCCGACCGCGAACTCGCGCTCCAGGTCCCACAGGGTGAGCCCGTGCTCGGTGATGTCCAGGTCGGGGTGCTTGCGCTGCTGGTACTCCAGCGGGTCGGTGTCGGCCATGACGTGGCCGCGCACCCGGTAGGAGTGGATCAGCTCGAAGACGCGGGCGGCCTTGGTGACGTCGTCGTCGTGCGAGGCGTCGATGTCCTTGAGCCAGCGGACCGGCTCGTAGGGGATGCGCAGCGCCTTGAAGATCTCGTCGTAGAAGCCGTTCTCGCCGAGGAGCAGGTTGGCGACCTGGCGCAGGAACTCGCCGGAGGCGGCGCCCTGGATGACCCGGTGGTCGTAGGTCGACGTGAGCGTCATGACCTTCGAGATGCCGAGCTTGTTCAGGGTGTCCTGGCTGGTGCCCTGGAACTCCGCCGGGTAGTCCATGGAGCCGACGCCCAGGATGACCGACTGGCCGGGCATCAGGCGCGGCACCGAGTGGACGGTGCCGAGGCCGCCGGGGTTGGTCAGGGAGACCGTGACGCCGGTGAAGTCGTCCATCGTCAGCTTGTTGTCGCGGGCGCGACGGACGATGTCCTCGTAGGCCTGCCAGAACTCGAAGAAGTTCAGCGTCTCGGCCTTCTTGATCGCCGCGACGACCAGCTGGCGGTCGCCGTTGGGCTTGACCAGGTCGATGGCGAGGCCGAGGTTGATGTGGGCCGGCTTGACCAGGGTCGGCTTGCCGTCCTTCTCGCCGAACGAGTGGTTCATCGACGGCATGGCCTTGATGGCCTGCACCATCGCGTAGCCGATCAGGTGCGTGAAGGAGATCTTCCCGCCCCGGGCGCGCTTGAGGTGGTTGTTGATGACGATGCGGTTGTCGAACAGCAGCTTCACCGGGACCGCGCGCACGGACGTGGCCGTGGGCAGCTCCAGCGAGGCGTTCATGTTCTTCGCGACCGCGGCGGCCGGGCCGCGCAGGGTCACCAGCTCGGGGCCCTCGGGGGCGGCGCCGGCGTCCTTGGCGGGCGCGGCGGCCTTCGCCTGCGGCTTGGCGGCGGGCTTGGCCGGGGCGGCGGCGGGCTTCGCCGCCGGAGCGGCGGGCGCGGCGGCGGGCTGCGCGGCCGCCTTCGGCTGGGCGGGGGCGGACGCCTGCGCCTGCGGGGCGGGCGCGGCCTGCGGCGTGCTGCCGGAGTCCGTGGTCACCGCGCCGGAGGTCGGCTGGGCCGCCGCTCCGGGCTTGTAGTCGGCGAAGAAGTCCCACCAGGCTCGGTCCACGGAGTTCGGGTCCTGGAGGTACTGCTGATAGATCTCGTCGACGAGCCACTCATTGGCACCGAACGCGGCCGCGGGGTTCTTTCCCGCGGTGCCCGCTTGGTCGGTGTCGGTCGAGATGCTCGAGTTACTGGGGGACTGTGGCGACACGGCGAGAACCGCCCTCTTCCGCTTCACAAGATGGTGGACAGCGGGAATCAAGGCTACGCCTTGACGACCCCGAAGGTCAGACCGGGCCCGTTCATCGTCGCGTAAGTCACATCGCAGACCGCGTTTCGGCGCTGGAAATGGCGGGAAACAAGC
This sequence comes from Streptomyces sp. NPDC085944, assembly GCF_040686295.1. Taxonomy (NCBI): domain Bacteria; kingdom Bacillati; phylum Actinomycetota; class Actinomycetes; order Kitasatosporales; family Streptomycetaceae; genus Streptomyces; species Streptomyces sp. NPDC085944. The sequence continues at coordinate 155,072 of NZ_JBFBJX010000010.1, forward strand.
GAGGTTCCGCTGCGTGAGGGATGGGGAGACCGCGGCCCGGCGCCTCGAAAACGCGGGCCTGCGCCTGATCACACGTGTCCGCCAGCGCGGATGCGGTGGATCTTGATGCTCCGCTTCGAACCCTACGTCAACCGGACCGCGACGGCAGGCCCGGAAGAGTGATGAGAATCCGGCAGCCCCGCTCGGATTCGGCCACTCCGATCCGGCCACCGTGCAGATCCACCGCCCAGCGCGCGATCGCGAGCCCCAGACCGGTGCCTCCGTCGCTGCCCGGACCGTGCGGCCGCGACACCGAACCCCGGTTGAACCGCTCGAACACCCGGCGCCACTCCGAGCGCGGGATGCCCGGCCCCTCGTCGAGCACCTCCAGCTCCAGCGACTCGGGCAGCTCGCCGCGCCGGGCCCGGACGGTGACGCGGCCGTGCGGCGGGCTGTGCTTGACGGCGTTGTCGATGAGATTGGCGACCACCTGGTGGATGCGCTCGGGGTCGGCGTGCGCGGTCAGGTCCGCGGGGAAGACGTCGAGGGCCAGATGGACGTCGGTGCGGGTGTGGCTGCCGGAGCCGGAGGCGATGCCCGCGCGGGCCGACGCCACCATGTTGGCCTCCTTCAGCACGCCCGCGAGGTACGGCCACACCTCGAAGCGCCGCTTGCGCAGCGGTATGACGCCGTTGTCCAGGCGGGAGAGGTCGAGGAGCGTCTCCACCAGCCGGCCGAGCCGCTCGGTCTGCCCGAGCGCCGTGCGCATGGTCTCCGGGTCGGCCTCGGTGACCCCGTCGACGATGTTCTCCAGCACCGCGCGCAGGCCCGCGATGGGGGTGCGCAGCTCGTGCGAGACGTTCGCCACCAGCTCCTTGCGCTGGAGGTCCTGGGCCTCCAGGTCGTCGGCCATGCGGTTGATGGTGACGGCCAGGGCGCCCAGCTCGTCGCGGCGGTTCTCACTCACCCGCCGGGTGTAGTCGCCGTGCGAGATGGAGCGGGCGACCGCGTTCATCTCGTCCAGCGGCGCGGTCAGCGAGTGCGCCACGAACTGCGTGATCAGCAGCGTGGCGATCATCGAGAACACCGTGATGAAGCGCAGCTCGGTCTTGGTGTGCACCGCTATCACCGACAGGCCGGTGGTGATCAGCACCGACGTGACGACCAGCGCGCCCAGCTTGGTCTTGATCGAGAACGGGCGTACGCCACCCCAGGGATCCCCGGTTCTGCGGGGGCCGGGGCTCCTCCGCGCGGCTTCCCGTCCCCGGCTCATGACGTCGGCGTCTCCAACGCGTAGCCCACGCCGTGCACGGTGCGGATGCGCTCGGCGCCGATCTTCCGGCGCAGCGCCTTGATGTGGCTGTCCACGGTCCGGGTGCCGGAGGCGTCCGCCCAGTCCCACACCTCGGCGAGCAGCTGCTCGCGGGAGAGCACCGCGCGCGGGGTGTTCGCCAGGCAGACCAGCAGGTCGAACTCGGTCGGCGTGAGGTGGACGTCCTCGCTGCGCACCCGCACCCGGCGCTGCGCGTGGTCGATCTCCAGCTCGCCCAGGCGCAGGATGCCGCTGCGCGGGGTGGAGGCGGCCACCACGGCCCGCTCCACCCGCCGCAGCAGCACGTGCACGCGGGCGGCCAGCTCGCGCATGGAGAACGGCTTGGTCATGTAGTCGTCGGCGCCGACGCCGAGGCCGACCAGCATGTCCGTCTCGTCGTCGCGCGCGGTGAGCATCAGCACCGGCACCGGCCGCTGGGCCTGCACGCGGCGGCAGACCTCCAGGCCGTCGAAGCCGGGCAGCATGATGTCGAGGATGAGGAGGTCGGGCTGCCACGCCTCGGCCGTGTCGACGGCGGACGGACCGTCGCCCGCCGTCTGCACCAGGAACCCCTCGGCGCGCAGGCGGGTCGCGATGGCGTCCACGATCGTCTGATCGTCCTCGACCACCAGGACCCGGCGCTGGGCGCCCTGGGTGGCCGTGCCGTTGTGGGAGGTCTGTGTCTGCTCCATCGCCCGCCCCTGAGGTGTGCTTTCCGGAATCCGTGGGGTGATCCCATGACTGCGCTTGACGCTTGAATGATCCGCGTCAGGGCAGCAGCGTACGGGGAGTCACCGCGCCTTTGCTATCCAGGCCCGACGCCGATGTGCACGACGTCCGGAACGCCCCGGGCAACGGGGATCTCTTCGGTACGCACCTGCTGGAAACCGGCATTACGCAAGGTTTCTTCGAATTCCGAAGAGGGCTGCGCGGACCATACGGCGAGCACCCCGCCGGGCCTCAACAGCCGTGCGCAGCCCGCCAGTCCGGACGGCGCGTACAGGCCGTCGTTGCCCTCGGTGACGGTCCAGCCGGGGCCGTTGTCGATGTCCAGGCACAGGGCGTCGTACGTGTCGGAAGTCTCATTGACGTACGCGACCAGGTCCGCCTCGACGATCTCCGTGCGGGGATCGGCCAGTGCGTCGGCGGAGAGCGCGGCCAGTGGTCCGGTGCGGTGCCAGTCGATGATGGCGCCCTCGCGTTCGACGACCGCGGTCCGGCCCCAGCGGGGATCGGCGGCCGCGTGGACCAGGGAGAAACCGACGCCGAGTCCGCCGACCAGCAGATGCGGCCCCGTCCGCCCGCCGTCGGCGGCCAGCGCGTCGGCCGCCGCGTCGATCAGACGCCGCTCCGAACGTCCGTCGGAGGTGTCCATCAGGAAGCAGCCGTTCGCGATGATCTGCAACAGCGTCCCGTGCCGGCGCAGGACCACCTCGCCGTACGGACCGTCGCGCCGGTCCAGCACCTCGGGGGCCTCGGGGAAGTCGTGGGTAGTGAGGGGCATCGGCCCATCCTGGCACCCGCCGGGCGGCGGAATGCCGGACGGTCCGCGGGTGCTGACCCGACGGGTGACCGGCCTGCACAGGCCCGGAGCCTTGATCGCTGAGAGCGAACACCCCGTGGGGAACAATCACGGACCCCCTTTCATTGAGTCGATGTAACTCAACTTGACTGCCGAAGGGGAGATCATGGCTGCTGAGTCCGCCGCCTTCACACCGCTCACCCTGCCCGTGCTGCCGCTCGACGACGAAGTGGTCCTGCCCGGAATGGTCGTCCCCCTGGACCTGAGCGACGCCGAGGTACGGGCCGCGGTGGAGGCCGCCCAGGCCGCCGCCAGGTCCGAACCCGGCAAGCCCCGCGTCCTCCTCGTCCCGCGCATCGACGGCACCCACGCCGCCACCGGCGTCCTCGGCACGGTCGAGCAGGTCGGCCGCCTGGCCGACGGCGACCCCGGCGCCCTGATCCGCGGCCGGGGCCGGGTGCGCATCGGCGCCGGCACCACCGGCCCCGGCGCCGCGCTCTGGGTCGAGGGCACCCGCGTCGACGAGACCGTCCCCGACCCGCTGCCCGGCCAGGTGGCCGAGCTGATGAAGGAGTACAAGGCGCTCGCCACCGCCTGGCTGCGCAAGCGCGGCGCCTGGCAGGTCGTCGACCGCGTCCAGGCCATCGACGACGTGTCCGCGCTCGCCGACAACTCCGGCTACTCGCCCTTCCTCAGCACCGAGCAGAAGGTCGAGCTGCTGGAGACCACCGACCCGGTCGCCCGACTCAAGCTCGCCACCCAGCAGCTGCGCGACCACCTCGCCGAGCAGGACGTCGCCGAGACCATCGCCAAGGACGTCCAGGAGGGCGTCGACAAGCAGCAGCGGGAGTTCCTGCTGCGCCGTCAGCTCGAGGCCGTCCGCAAGGAGCTGCGCGAGATCAACGGCGAGCAGGAGGGAGAGGAGTCCGACGACTACCGCGCCCGCGTCGAGGCCGCCGACCTGCCCGAGAAGGTCCGCGAGGCCGCGCTCAAGGAGGTCGACAAGCTGGAGCGGTCCTCCGACCAGTCGCCCGAGGGCTCCTGGATCCGCACCTGGCTCGACACGGTCCTGGAGATGCCCTGGAACGAGCGCACCGAGGACGCCTACGACATCCGCGGCGCCCAGTCCGTGCTCGACGCCGAGCACGCGGGCCTGGAGGACGTGAAGGAGCGCATCACCGAGTACCTGGCCGTGCGCAAGCGGCGCGGCGACCGGGGCCTCGGCGTGGTCGGCGGCCGGCGCGGCGGCGCCGTCCTGGCCCTGGTGGGCCCGCCCGGCGTCGGCAAGACCTCGCTCGGCGAGTCCGTCGCCCACGCGATGGGCCGCACGTTCGTCCGCGTCGCCCTCGGCGGCGTCCGCGACGAGGCCGAGATCCGCGGCCACCGGCGTACGTACGTCGGCGCGCTGCCCGGCCGGATCGTGCGGGCGATCAAGGAGGCGGGGTCCATGAACCCGGTCGTCCTGCTCGACGAGATCGACAAGGTGGGCTCCGACTTCCGGGGCGACCCGGCCGCGGCCCTGCTGGAGGTCCTGGACCCGGCCCAGAACCACACCTTCCGGGACCACTACCTGGAGGTCGAGCTGGACCTGTCCGACGTGGTCTTCCTCGCCACCGCCAACGTTCTGGAGGCCATTCCGGAGGCCCTGCTCGACCGCATGGAACTGGTCCGCCTGGACGGCTACACCGAGGACGAGAAGGTCGTCATCGCCCGTGACCACCTGCTCCCGCGCCAGCTGGAGCGGGCCGGCCTCGACGCCGACGAGGTCACCGTCGACGAGGGCGCGCTGCGCAAGCTGGCCGGCGAGTACACCCGCGAGGCGGGCGTGCGCACCCTGGAGCGGTCCATCGCGCGGCTGCTGCGCAAGGTGGCGGCCCAGCACGAGCTGGGCGAGCGGGAGCTGCCGTTCACCGTCACCGACGCCGACCTGCGGGCCTTGATCGGGCGGCCGCACCACGTGCCCGAGTCCGCCCAGGACCCGGCCGAGCGGCGTACCGCGGTGCCCGGCGTGGCCACCGGCCTCGCGGTCACCGGCGCGGGCGGCGACGTCCTGTACGTCGAGGCGTCGCTGGCCGACCCGGAGACCGGCGCCGCGGGGCTGACCCTGACCGGTCAGCTGGGCGACGTGATGAAGGAGTCGGCGCAGATCGCGCTGAGCTTCCTGCGCAGCCACGGCGCCGAGCTGGAACTGCCGGTGGGGGATCTCAAGGACCGGGGAGCGCACATCCACTTCCCGGCGGGCGCGGTCCCCAAGGACGGCCCGAGCGCCGGCGTCACCATGACCACGGCCCTCGCCTCGCTGCTGTCCGGCCGGCTGGTGCGCACCGACGTGGCGATGACCGGCGAGGTCTCGCTGACCGGGCGGGTGCTGCCGATCGGCGGGGTCAAGCAGAAGCTGCTCGCCGCGCACCGGGCGGGGATCACCACGGTGATCATCCCCAAGCGCAACGAGCCCGACCTGGACGACGTCCCGGCCCAGGTGCTGGACAAGCTCGACGTCCACGCCGTCACCGACGTCCGCCAGGTGCTGGAACTGGCGCTCGCACCGGCGACCAACGGTGCGGAGCGTGAGGTTCCGGTCGCGGCGACGGGGGTACCTCGCAGGCTTTCGGCACTGGGGGAGGGCGCGGCCGGATGAGAAAAGGGGAAGGCCCGGACTCCGCCGAGTCCGGGCCTTCGTCTGTGCCTGCGGGCCCGTCAGCCGGTGGCGAGCGCCTGGACGCGGTCCAGCGCGCCGTTGAACTTGTTGTGGTCGCCGACCGTCGGTCCTGACGACGTGTACTGCCACATCGTGTAGTAGCCCCAGCCGGCCGGCAGCGTGCCCACCGTCGAGGCGTACCGGGCGATCCACAGCGGGTTGTTCGAGGCGAAGCCGCCGTAGTTGCCGGTGCACTGGGTCCACCAGCTGGTCGCCGTGTAGATCACGGCGTCCCGGCCGGTACGGGCCTTGTACGTGTTCAGGAAGTCGCGGATCCAGGACACCATCCCGCTCTGCGACTTGCCGTAGCAGGCGGCGCCGTACGGGTTCCACTCGATGTCGAGCGCGCCCGGCAGCGTCTTGCCGTCCCGGGACCAGCCGCCGCCGTGGTCGACGAAGTAGTTGGCCTGGGTGGCGCCGCTCGTCGTGTCCGGGGTGGCGAAGTGGTACGCGCCGCGGATCATGCCGACGTTGTAGGAGCCGTTGTACTGCTGGGCGAAGTAGGGGTTGGTGTAGTACGTCCCCTCGGTGGCCTTGGCGTAGGCCCACTTGACGCCGCTGTTCCACAGGGTCGACCAGGCCACGTTGCCCTGGTGGCTGGAGACGTCGACGCCCTCGGTCTGGACGGCGCGGCCCGGTACCGGGGTGCCGTGTTCGCCGTCGTGGGCCGCGACGCCCATGCCCATGTGGGCGGAGCCACGCGGCGGGACGTCGGCGGACGACGACGCGTCGGCGGGAAGGGTGAACACGAGGGAGAACGCGGCGAGCAGGATCCCGGTGACGGCGAAACGCCGTCCGCGGGCCGGTCCGGATCTGTGCACGAGCATGACGTGCCCTCCGATGGCTCGGTGGTGCTCGGTGGGGGATGCGCGAGTGGGGAGGACCCATGGATGACAGGGAGGAAACCGGGATGGCGTGCACATGCCATTCGAGGGTCCGGTGAAGACGCTACGCACGTAGAACCGGGGGTGGGAAGAGGGGCCGGGAGCCGCCGTTGGTCTAAGCCTGCGAAATACTTGGCGAGCTGCGGCGATGGCGCCCGGTGGCGGAAACTTTCAGGACCGGAAAATCGAGGCAGGGGCTGACGTGCACGAAGACGGGAACGGCGGCGGTCGCGGAGCTGAATCCCACCTGTCCGGCAGTGGTGTGAACCAACCGGAGTTCCTGGCCCTGGAGCGGGAGATGACGGTCCTGCTGCGGCGGGCCCGGGCCAACCAGGGCGAGATGGCCCGGGAGGTCCACCCCGACCTGGAGTCGTCGGCGTACGGCCTGCTGGTCCGGCTCGGTGAGTGCGGCGGCCAGCGCGCCACCGACCTCGCGGCCTTCATCGGCGTCGGCAAGGCCACGATGTCCCGCCAGCTGCGCGCCCTGGAGGAACTCGGCCTCGTCGCCCGCGAGCCCGACCCCGCCGACGGACGGGCCTGGCTGGTCAAGCTCACCCCCGAGGGCCAGGAACGCGTCGGCCGGGTCCGGGAGGCCCGCCGCGCCCGGTACGCCCGCCGGCTCGCCGACTGGGACCCGCGCGAGGTGACCGAACTGGCCCGGCTGCTGCACGAACTCAACCGGGGAATGGAGAAGTAGCACCGGCGCGCTCCGCCCCTCTCACAGCTCGGCGTAGACCACCGTCGCGTCGTCGTGCGCCTTGCCGCGCCCGAGGAACGCCCGGCCGCCCGCCGCGTCCGCGCGCTCCAGCTCCCGTACCCGGTCCACCAGGGCCTGCGCGCCCTGCTTGCGGACCAGCGCCAGGCAGTCCGCCCAGTCGCCCTCCCCGAACGTCTCCACCCACCGCGCGGCCCCGTCCGTCAGCGCCGTCAGCGACCGCACCCCCTCGCGCGGCAGCGTCCCCGTCACGGCCCGCGCCGCCACCCCGGGATCGGCCGCCGCCGTGAAGAAGCCGCCCTCCTTGTTGCGCAGCCGGGCGTCGATCATCGCGTCGGTCGCCAGGGCCGAGCGGGGCAGCCGGGCCAGCCGGTCGTCCAGGACGGGCGTGAGCGTGCCGTCCGGAGCCTCCAGGAGCAGGGTCGAGTCGGACAGGACGAGGTACTCGACCGCGGCCGGGGACCAGCGGGCGAGAACCACGGTTGCCTGCGGTGTACGCGGGTGAGAAAGGTCACAGGTTTCCCCGTGGGCCGCCGCGGTACGAGCGAGGGCGCGGAACAGGGCGTCGGCGAGGGGAAGATCCGGGAGTGAAACGGTCAGTTCGGTCAGCGCTCCACCCAGGCGCGCCGTGAACCAGGGCACGGAATGCAGACACCCCGTCGCGGTCCGGGGTGGGGTCACGCCGTCCAGCACGACGAGTGAACCGCCTTGCCCCGAGGCCGGTAGTCCGACGCTCGCGAAGTCCTCGTTGGGCCGGTCGGCCAGGCCTGGTTCCGAGACGAGTTCCGTACGCATCCGGCCAGTCTGCACGACCCCTTCACAGCGTTCGCAAAAGGCTGGCACCTTCCGCGACTTCTCCCGGAATCGGCGAGGCGACGCAGGTCAGGCGCCGGATTTGGGAGGGAATTCCATCCTGCGGCGGCGCGCGGCGGCACATAGTGCCACCGCCCGTCGCAGACGTCCAACCGGCTTGCCGCGCGACCGTGCGGCACGAGCCAGGAGAACTTGCCCCTCAACTCCCCTCCGGGGTTCACTCCTTCGGGTGGCGGGTCGGATGATGCGCGCTCACCGCCCACCGGCACTGGGAGGGTCGGGAATCGGTGGGGGGCCTGCCCCGCTCACACGGTCTCCCCGCCCGACGCGCTGCCGGCCGGGGAACGTGCCGACGTCCGGCGGAGGGTGCCCGCGCCCCCGACCGGCCAGTTGACGGAGCGCCACCCGGGCCCACGGGTACACGAGTCAGGAATGCGAGCACCGGTGCAGAAGACGCGGCCTCGTCGCACAGGCAAGCAGACGGCCCCCGCGGGGAGCGCGGAGCACACCTCCGGCACCGCCGGAAGCTCCACCCCTCCTCCGCCGCCGCAGGCCCCCGTCGGCAAGGGCCGCCCCACCCACGTACGCAACCGCCTGATCGTCGCCGTGGCGGTCGTGGCAGCCGCCGTCGCCGGGGCAGGAGCGCCGTCGGTCGTGGCCGCCTCCGGCCAACTGCACGACTCCCAGGAACTGGTGACGCTCGCCGAGCAGACCCAGGGCGCGCTCACCCTCGCCCACTCCCTCGCCGACGAACGCGACGAGGTCACCCCGTACATCGCGGCCGGCCGTCCCGAGTCCAAGGCGCCCTCCGAGCAGCGCAGCGCCCGCGTCGACCGCCAGGTCGAGGAACTGCGCGCCGACCCCGACACGCCCGCCTCCCTGCGCGAGGACCTCGACGCCGTCGCCGCGCTGCGCCGGGCCGCACTCACCGGCAAGAGCACGGCGCTGGAAGCCCACGAGGCGTACTCGGAGGCGATCACCGAACTCCACGCCCTGGCCGAGAAGCTGGGCGAACAGATGCCGCCCCGCGCGGGCTCCGGTGCCTACGCCCTCGCCGAGCTGGACACCGCCGTCCAGCAGGCCGCCGCCACCCGGGGACTGCTGCTCGCGGCCCTGAACGTGCCCAGCACCACCCAGACCGTCATCGACCCGATCACCGGCCTGCCCACCGAGACGTCGACCACCTCGGACGCCGACGCCGAGCAGCGCGACGCGCTCTCCGCGGCCGCCCAGCAGGCCCGGGTCCGCTCCGACGCCGCCCTCGCCGACTTCCGCGAGGGCGCCCCCAAGGAGGCGCGGAGCAGCTTCGACGCCACCGTCGCCGGACCCGACGTCAACTCCGCCGAGAAGTACCTCGCCGGCCTCACCGACGAGCCGACGCTCTCCGACGGCGACCTGCGCACCAGCACCAAGCGCCTCGACGCCGCGCTCTCCGCCCGCGTCGACGCCATGCGCGGCGCCGAGGCCGCCCTGTACGAGAAGCGCGTCAAGGCCCTGGAGCAGCTGCGCGACGACGACGTCACCGCGCTGGAGATCCGGATCGCCGTCCTCGGCGCCCTGATTCTGCTCGCCGTCGGCATCGCCACCGCACTGGCCCGTACCCTCACCCGCCCGCTGTCGGTCCTGCGCCGCGGCTCGGCCCGGCTCGCCGGAGCGGAGGACCCGACGGCCGAGGAGCCGGTCGCCTTCACCGGCCGCAACGACGAGTTCGCCCAGGTCGTCCGGTCGGTCAACGCCCTGCACACGCACGCCGCCACGCTCGCCGGGCGCGTCGCCACGCTGGAGTCCGACCGCAAGCACCTCGTCGGCCAGCGGCAGAAGATGGCCGACGCCCGCGAGGAACTGCGCGCCGAACTCGCCGAATCCGCCGCCCAGCTGGAGGTGGTGCGCAAGAGCATCGGCTCCACCTTCGTCAGCCTCGCGCTGCGCACCCTCGGCCTGGTCGAGCGGCAACTCGCCGTCATCGAGAGCCTGGAGGAGCGCGAGCAGGACCCGGACCGGCTCGCCACCCTGTTCAAGCTCGACCACTTCGCCACCGTCATGCGCCGGCACAGCGAGAACCTCCTCGTCCTGGCCGGTACCGAGCACGTCCAGCACAGCGCCTCGCCGGTGCCGCTGGTCGACGTGGTCCGGGCCGCGGTCAGCGAGATCGAGCGGTACGAGCGGGTACGCATCGCCGCACTGCCGCCGCACGCCCACGTGGCCGGGTTCGCCGCCGACGACCTCTCCCACCTGCTCGCCGAACTTCTGGAGAACGCCACCTCCTTCTCGCCGCCGGACCTGCCCGTCGAGGTCTCCGGCTGGCTGCTGGAGAACGGCGAGGTGATGCTCTCCGTCCAGGACGAGGGCATCGGCATGGCCACCGAACGCCTCCAGCGGCTCAATGCCCGCCTCACCGACTTCGACCCGGAGGCGCCGTACGAGCGGGAGGGCGAGGAGGGCGAGGGCGGTCTCGGCCTCGGCCTCTACGTCGTCGCCCGGCTCGCTCACCGGCACGGGGCGCGGGTGCGGCTGCGGGAGCAGAAGCAGGGCGGCGTCGCCGCCGTCGTCGTGCTCCCGGCCCCCCTGCTCGCGGCGGCCCCGCCGGCCGCGCTGGCCCCGACCGTGCCGGTCTCCGAGGGCACCGGCTCCTTCACCCTGCCCGGCGCCGACGCGGAGGCCAACTCCAACGTCCTGCACGGGCGGGCGGAGAAGTCGGAACAGGCGGACCCGGACGCCCCGAAGGACGCCGGCCCCGGCCCGGAGCCCGACACCGACCCGTTGGTGGCGTCGGCGGAGGAAGCCGTACGCCGCGCCGGGGTGGACACGGACGCGTCACTTGGCGCATCGGGCCCGGACACGTCGCCCGTGTCGCCCACGGACCCGGGCTCGGACCCGCAGGTGCCCGGCGCCGACCCGTTGGTGGCGTCGGCGGAGGAAGCCGTACGCCGCGCCGGGGTGGACACGGACGCGTCACTTGGCGCACCGGGCCCGGACACGTCGCCCGTGTCGCCCACGGACCCGGGCTCGGACCCGCAGGTGCCCGGCGCCGACCCGTTGGTGGCGTCGGCGGAGGAAGCCGTACG
>NZ_JBFBJX010000010.1:166153-319896 GCF_040686295.1 Streptomyces sp. NPDC085944
CGTACGCCGCGCCGGGGTGGACACGGACGCGTCGCTCGGTGCACCGGGCCCGGACACGTCGCCCGTGTCGCCCACGGACCCGGGCTCGGACCCGCAGGTGCCCGGCGCCACCGGACCGGTGCCGGTGCGCCCCGAGCCCCGGAGCCGGGAGGCCGGGGACTCGGCAACGACGAGCCGGCAGGCCCCGGGGCAGGCGGCCCCGAGCCCGGAGCCCGGGCCCCAGGAGACCCCGAGCCGCGAGACGACCGACTCGGCCGCCCCGAGCCGCGAGACGACCGGCCCGGGCACCGCGAGTCAGTCCGCCGCCGGTCCGGACACCGCGAGCCGGGAGCACCACGGCCGCGAGACCTCGGCCCCCGGACCCGCGCGTGCCGAGGCCCAGGGCCAGGACGTCGCCCGCCCGACGGCCCCCGGCCGCCCCGACGAGCCCGCCCCGGACCGGCACGAGGTACCGGCGGAAGGGTCTGCCCCCGAGCAGCCCCGGCGGGAAGCGGCCATCCCCGGGGACGGGGCCGCCCCCGGCAGCGACCTCCCCGACGACGCCACGATGGCGCTCTTCCTCCCGGCCCTCGCGGAGCCGGAGGCACGGCCGGAGTCCGCCGCCGACCCGTATGCCATCGGACCCGACGCCCACGACCGCACACCGGACGAAGCCGCGGCTCGAACGCCGGACGCGGCGGACGCCCCGGACGGAGCGGTCACCCCGCACGGATCAGCCACCCCGGACGCGGCCGACCCCGAACCAGAGCCCGGCCGGTCCGAACCGCACGCCGACCCCGTCACCGACAAGGGCCTGCCCAAGCGGACCCCGAAACTCACCACCCCCGCCGCGGTGCCGCGCCCCCGCACGTCGGGTTCCGTCGACGCCGACGCGCTCCGCCGGCGCCTGGGCGGGTTCCGCCGGGGGGCGGAGGCCGGCCGCCGGGACGTCGAGGCGGAGATCGCCGACGGCACCGGACAGAACCGGGCGCCGGACGCCGCGGCGGACACAACCGAAGAAGCCACGGGGGGCACTGTCGAGGAGGCAAGCAGTTGACCGCGCCCAGTACCTTCGGACTGAGCAGTGAAGCCCGCAATCTCCACTGGCTGCTGACCAACCTCGTCGAGGAGGTGCCCGGCATCCGGTCGGTCGCCGTGGTCTCCTCCGACGGGCTCCTGCTCCTGTCCTCCGACCCCGGCCGCAACGAGGAGGCCCGGCAGGTCCGCGAGACCCCCCGGGCGGGCCCGCGCGGCTCCGCCGCCGACCTCGCCACCGTCGTCTCCGGCGTCGGCAGCCTGACCGTCGGCGCCGCCCGGCTGATGGACTTCGGCACGGTGAAGCACACGATGGTCGCCATGGACGAGGGCAGCCTGTTCGTCATGTCGATCAGCGACGGCTCGCTGCTCGGCGTGCACGGCTCCGCGGAGTGCGACATGAGCGTCGTCGCGTACCACATGGCGCTCTTCGTCGGCCGCGCCGGCCACGTCCTGACCCCCGAACTCCGCACCGAACTGCGCAACTCCCTGGAGTCGGAGTCGTCCGAGTCGTCCCAGCCGACGGGGAGCGCCCGATGAGCAGCAGTCCCGGAAAACCCGGCAGGAACGGCCGGGGCCACCTCCCCGTGCGCGGCGCCGACCGCAAGCCCGCCCGGGTGCGCCCCTACTCGCTCACCGGCGGCCGCACCCGCTTCGGTCACGTTCTGCTCGTCGAGACGTTCGTCGGCGCCACGGCCGGCACCGCCGCGCTCGAAGCCGCCGAGGAGCGCAAGGAACTGACCAACGGCGGCCTCACCTCCCGCGTGATGCCGGAGATGCGGGCCATCGTCGAACTGTGCCGCCGGATGCGTACGGTGGCCGAGATCGCCGCGCTGCTGAAGATGCCGCTCGGCGTGGTCCGCGTGCTCATCAGCGACCTGGCGGACCAGGGAAAGATCCGTGTGTACGGCACCGGGACCGGCCACGGCACGGGCCGCCCGGACCGCGCACTGCTCGAAAGGGTGCTCAGTGGACTCCGTCGTCTCTGACGCCGCCGCGTTCGGCGTCCCCCCGCTCGTCGACACCGACGGGCCCGTGCAGCCCTGGCAGACGGATCCCGCCCGCGCTCCGGTCGCCACGAAGATCGTCGTCGCGGGAGGGTTCGGCGTCGGCAAGACCACGCTGGTCAGCGCCGTCTCGGAGATCACGCCCCTGCAGACCGAGGCGCTGATGACCGAGGCGAGCGAGGAGACCGACGACCTCACCGCCACCCCGGGCAAGCTCACCACCACCGTGGCCATGGACTTCGGCCGCATCACGCTCGACGACGACCTGGTGCTCTACCTGTTCGGCACCCCGGGCCAGCAGCGGTTCTGGTTCATGTGGGACGACCTGGTGCGCGGCGCGATCGGCGCCGTCGTGCTGGCCGACACCCGGCGTCTGAAGGACTGCTGGCCGGCCCTCGACTACTTCGAGAGCTGCGGACTGCCGTACGTCGTCGCGGTCAACCACTTCGACGGCAGCGAGCTGTTCGAGGCGGAGGACGTGCGGGAGGCGTTGACGATCCCGGCGCACATACCTGTAATGATCATGGATGCGCGCCGTCGGATCTCGGCCATCGAGACCCTCTTGTCCCTCGTGGGCCACGCGCTCGACGAAACACCCGAGTAGACGGACGCTCGTCCAGACGCCCTCGACCAGGAGACGGAAACCGCATGCGGAAGATACTCGTCGTCGGAGCCGGCCAGTCCGGTCTCCAGCTCGCCCTCGGCCTGCAGTCGCACGGCTACGAGGTCACCCTGATGTCCAACCGGACCGCGGACGAGATCCGCACCGGCCGGGTCATGTCGACGCAGTGCATGTTCCACACGGCGCTCCAGCACGAGCGCGACCTCCAGCTGAACTTCTGGGAGTCCCAGGCTCCGAAGATCGAGGGACTCGGCGTCTCGGTGGCGGCCCCCGGCTCCTTCGACCCGGGCCCCTCGCAGCGCGCGATCGACTGGCTGGGCCGTCTGGACGGCTTCGCGCAGTCGGTCGACCAGCGGGTGAAGATGGCCGGCTGGATGGAGACCTTCGCGCAGCGCGGCGGCCAGCTGGTCATCCACGGCGCGGCCGTCGGCGACCTGGACTACTTCTCCCGCGCCTACGACCTCGTCCTGGTCTCGGCGGGCAAGGGCGAACTGGTCCAGATGTTCGGCCGCGACGCGGAGCGGTCGCCCTACAGCGAGCCCCAGCGCGCCCTCGCCGTCGCCTACGTCCACGGGATGGGCCCGCGCCCGGAGCACCCGGAGACGGAGGCCGTGCGCTGCAACCTGGTGCCCGGCGTCGGCGAGATGTTCATCATGCCGACGTTCACCACCTCGGGCCGCGCCGACATCCTGTTCTGGGAGGGCATACCCGGCGGCCCGCTGGACGCCTTCAAGGACGTCAAGGACCCCTCGGAGCACCTCTCCCTGACCCTGGAACTCATGGAGAAGTTCCTCCCCTGGGAGTACGCGCGGGCCACCAAGGTCGAACTGACCGACGCCGGCGGCACCCTCGCCGGCCGCTACGCCCCCACCGTCCGCAACCCGGTCGGCCGCCTGCCCGGCGGCGGCGCGGTCCTCGGCGTCGCCGACGTGGTCGTCGCCAACGACCCGATCACCGGCCAGGGCTCCAACTCTGCGTCCAAGTGCGCCGCCTCCTACCTCGCGTCGATCATCGAGCACGGGGACAAGGAGTTCGACGAGGCCTGGATGCAGCAGACCTTCGACCGCTACTGGGAGACCGCCCAGCACGTCACCAAGTGGACCAACACCATGCTGGCCCCGCCGCCGGAGCACATCCTCAACCTGTTCGGCGCGGCGACGCAGCTCCAGCCCGTCGCCGACCGCTTCGCCAACGGCTTCAACGACCCGTCGGACTTCGAGAACTTCTTCTACGACCCGGCGAAGACCGAGAGCTACCTGGCCGAGGTCTCGGGCGCCGCGGGCGCGTAGGCCTCCGGCGGCCGGGCGGGGGCCACCCGGCAGTCACCCGGCGGACACGCGCCGCGTTCGTCGCTGACTCCGCTCCCGCCGGGCCGGGCGGACGACGTGCGGCGCGGCGACACCGGCGCACGGGTCCGCCGTCTCTCGCGGACGCGGACACGCCCGCGGAGCGCAATGGGCACGGCTGCCGTTTCGGCGTCCGCCGTGCGCGGGGCCCGAAGTCACCGGGCGGGCCCCGTGGCCGCGTACCCCCGGTCCGACCCGTCCGTCGCCCCCGTGGGGAGCCTCGGTGGCGTGTAGCGCCGTACGGGCTCCCCGCCGGGGTCGGGGCGTACGGCGCCCAGCACCGGGTTGGCGGCGATCGGCGACACCTTGACGTCGGCGCCCGGGCGGGGTGCCTGGACGACCATGCCGTCGCCGAGGTACAGCGCCACGTGGGTGGCCTCCGGGAAGTACACGACCAGGTCGCCGGGGCGCAGCCGGTCCAGCGGCACGTGCTCCAGCCGCGCCCACTGCTCCTGGCTGGTCCGGGGGATCGGCGTCCCCGCCCGCTCCCAGGCCACCGAGGTCAGCCCGGAGCAGTCGTACGACGCCGGGCCCTCGGCGCCCCACTCGTACGGCTTGCCGAGCTGCTCCACGGCGAAGCGCACCGCCCGGTCGCCCTCGGCGGACGGTTTGGCGTCGTCGCCGAGCGCGCCGGAGGCCAGGAAACGCTCCTGCTGCTCGGCGATCCCGCTCTGCTCCAGCTCCGCCAGCGCGGCCAGTTGCTCGGGGGTGAGCGAGGCGAGCAGCTCCTCGACGGCGCGCAGCCGTTCGCGCACGTCGTCCCGTTCCCTCTCCTGGCGTTCGGCGAGGGTGGCCTGCCGGGCCAGCGCCTCGCGCGAGCGCCGGGCCAGCTCCTCGGCCTTCTTCTCGTCGCCCGCCAGGCGGCCCACCGTCTCGACCCGTTCCCGGGCCAGCCGGCCGATCACATGACCCTGGTCGATCGCGTGCTGCGGGTCGCGGGCCAGCAGCAGCCGCAGGTAGGGGGAGAGGTCGCTGCGGTTCTGGTACTGCTGCCGGGCCAGCCGTCCGGCCGCGCCGCGGCTGTCGTGCAGGGACGTGCGGGCCCGCGCCAGCTCGGCGTCCAGCCGCCGCACCTCGGCGCGTTGCTTGCGCAGGCGTTCCTCGGTGCCGTTGTAGGTCTCGGTGGCCCGCTCCGCCTCCCGGTACAGCCGCTGAAGGTCCGTCAGCAGACCCGCCACGGTGTGGTCGTCGGTCGTTGTGGGCGCCGGATCGGCGGCGGCGGGCACGGGCGCGAGGACGATCCCGGCCGCGAGCGCAGCCGTACACGCCAGACGCGTAAGCCGTCCTGACACATCATCACCTCCCGTGCGAGGCGGTGGGTCCGCCTCGCACGGCGAGCATGTGGCGGGTGCGCGGGCTTCGCGCGCCGAGTGTGCGCGGATCGGCGCAACGGGGTCACCCGTCCGCGTCGTCCGGCTTGCCGTGCGGCGTGGCGTCTGGATCGGCTGCCGCCGGGCGGTCCGGTTTCGACCAGGGCCACTTCCGGTCGGAGCCCTTCCGGCCCGAGGGGTCGTACGTGTACTTCCACCGGGCGAACCGCAGCCCGCCGCGGGGGTCCCGGGGCTCCCTGCGGTACACGAGCACGGTGGGCGGGCCGCCGTCCGGGTCCGGTACGGGGATGCGGTACGTCTTCGGCGGGTGCCCGGTCATCCCGACCAGGACGGGCAGCACGCGTCCGTCCATGGGGCCGCCCTCGAAGGGGGTGTCTTCGCTCTTCACGGGACCAGTGTCGGTGATCGGCGCCCGGTGTCAGAGGTCCGCCGACAGTGCCTCGACCAGGGTCGCGGTCTGCGGGTCGCGGCGGGCGGTGACCGTCAGCACGGCCAGGAACTGCTCCACCAGCCACTCCCGCAGCTCGTCGAGGGGCGGCTGCTTGCCCTCGTCCAGCCAGATCAGCGAGGCCGCCTCCACCGCCGTGATCCACATCCGGACCGTCATCCGCAGCCGGGGGCCGGGCTCGGCGACGTCCAGGTGGCTCATGATGTGGTCGGCGGCGGCCCGGCGTACGCCGTCGACGATGCCCGAGGTCTGCGAGGTCTCGACCACGCTGCCGCCGCGCAGCAGGGCGCTGAAGCCGGTGTCGTGCTCGTCGACGAAGGCCAGGTAGCGGTCCAGGGCGCGGGAGAGACGGGCCAGCAGCGGGCCCACGCGGGGCTCGTCGAAGCACAGGCGCAGCTCGTCGGCGGCGGAGCCGAGCGCGGCCTCGTACAGCTGCTGCTTGCCGCCGGGGAAGTACCGGTACACCAGCGGCCGGGAGACCCCGGCCTGCTCGGCCACGTCGTCCAGGGAGACCTCCTCCGGGGGCCGGTGCGCGAAGAGGGCGAGCGCCGCGTCCAGCAACTGGAGGCGGCGCTCTTCGACGCTGAGGCGGCGGTAGGCGGGGGTGGAGGCCTGCGGATTCATGTCCGCAGGGTAACCGCGCACCCTGGTGTCCCGGCTGCGCGCGACGGGGGAACGAGGTCCTCTTCCGCATCGGGCACGGCCTGTCGTACGACCACCGACGCCCGGCGCGCCGGGGCGAACGAGCCCGGTGCTCCCCTGGGGGCCGGGTGCCCCTCGGGGGCGGTGGGCGGTGGCGTCGCTCTCCGGGAAGGGGCGCTCAGCCCGCCGCGCCGTCGAGGAGCCGGTTGTAGCGCAGCCGCAGGGCGCGCTCCGTGCTGGCGGCCACCGTGACGAGGCCGACCGCGGTGTTGGCCCAGGCGGGCAGGTCGACGGGCGCGGTGAAGGTCCCGCCGACGTACCGGGCGACCTCCTGGGGCCGGGTGACCTGTTCGGCGAGTTGTGTGACGACGAGGAACAGCCCGGCCACGAGCACCGCCGCCGTCAGGACGCCCACGAGGCGGCTGACCGCCGGGTGCTTGCGGTCGAAGTGGGCCCGGCGCCCCTCGGCGGAGTCGCGGTCCGGGACGAGCTGGTACTCGGCTCCGGCGTCGGAGACGTAGTGGCAGCGCTTGAGCCCGAACTCGCTCCTGCGTACCTCCACGACACCGCCGGGGACGGGGAAGGCGGCGGGAAGCCTCGACGTGGCGTGCTGCCTGCCGTCGAGGTACAACTGGGCCCAGACCCTGCCGTTGTCGTCGCTCTTGCCGTGCCTGACGTCGACGGCGTAGACGCTCGAGCCGCCGTCGTCGTCGGGCAGCCTGAGGTAGAGCAGGGCCCGGAATGGCATCTGCCACCACCGGAAGCGCTTCAGTTCCCGACCGTCCCCGGGCTTGACCCGCCGCACGGCCCGCCGGCGGCGCGCGTCGTCGAACATGCCTCCCACTCCCTCTGCCCCTCGGCTCGCTCTGCCTTCTCGCTTCGCGTTCGTCCGGTACGAGAAGCAGTCTCCCGGCGCGCCGCGCCCGGCACATCGGCCAGGCGGACCGGCTCGCACTGGTCCGTGGGAGAGGCCGGGATTCGACTTGGGTCTAAGGCATCTCGGTCCTTCGACCGACCCGCCGGCCGCGCGGGCTCGCGATAATGAGCAGGTGAACACGGACATCGCGCCACGGCTCGGGTGGTGGCAACAGACCTGGCGGCTCGCGGCCGCCGCGGCCATCGGCCTGGTGCTCTGGGGAACCACCGGCGTGGCGGTGTCGAACGGACCCGCGGGCGGGCCCGGTCCCTGGTTCTTCATCGGCGATCCGCTGGTGGCCCTCGGGTGCCTGACCGCGCTCGTGTGGCGACGACGTTTTCCGCTCCCCGTCGCGCTGGGCGTCACGGTGGTCGCGACCGTGTCGGTCATGTCCACCGGGGCCGTGCTGCTGGCATTGGCGTCGGTGGCCACCCGTCGCCGTCCGGTCGAGATCGGGATCGTCGTGGTGGGCCACGTCGCCGCCTCGCAGTTCGGCGCGGAGCTCTACGCGGTCGACAGTCCTCCGGGCGCCTTCTGGTACCAGCTCGCCACGCCGTTTCTGACCGGGGGCATCGCGGTCGCCGTGGGCATGGCCGTGGGGGCGCGGCGTGTGGAGGTCCGGTCGCTGCGGGAGCGCGCGGAGAGCGCTGAACGGGAGCAGTCCGCGCGGGCGGCGCAGGCACGGGCGCTGGAACGCAACCGCATCGCCCGCGAGATGCACGACGTCCTCGCGCACCGGATCTCCCTGGTCGCCATGCAGGCCGGGGTGCTGGACCATCGCAAGGATCTCAAGGCCGAGGAGAAGCGCGTCCTGGTCCGCGGCATCGCGGAGGGGTCCCACCTGGCCCTGGAGGAACTGCGGGACGTCCTCGGCGTGCTCCGGGCCGACCCCGGTCTCCCTGAACCGCCGCAGCCCTCCCTGGACGGCGTGCCCGAGCTGGTGGCCGACGTCCGCGCCTCCGGTCTGGACGTGTCGCTCAGCAGCGCCGTCACGGGAGTGCCGCCGGACGTGGTCGGCCGCACCTGCTACCGGGTCGTCCAGGAGGGGCTGACCAATGCCGCCAAGCACGCCCCGGACGCCCGCATCCGCGTCGGCCTCGAAGGAGCTGCGGGCGGCGGGCTCCAGGTGAGCATCCGCAACTCCCCGACGGTCGCGCGGGCCCCGAAGCCGCCGTCTTCGGGGTTCGGCCTGCTGGGCCTTGGCGAGCGGGTCGGCCTCGCCGGTGGAGAACTGTGCCACCACCGCACACCGGACGGCGGCTACCTCCTCACCGCTCGACTGCCCTGGCCCAATCCGACGCACGAAAAGAGAGCATGAGTGGACAGCGAGCGGGAGCCGGTGCGCGTCGTCATCGTCGACGACGAACAACTGGTGCGCATGGCGCTGCGGCTGGTCATCGACGGCGAACCGGACCTGTCCGTGGTCGCCGAGGCGGCCGACGGGGACGCGGCGATCTCCGTGGTGGACGAACACCGTCCCGACGTGGTGCTGATGGACGTGCGGATGCCGGGCCGCGACGGGCTCAGCGCGACGCGCGAGCTGCTGAGCAGGCCGTCACCGCCGCGGGTGCTCATCCTCACCACGTTCGACTCCGACGACCTCGTGCTCGACGCCCTGCGCACGGGAGCGCTCGGGTTCGTCCTCAAGGACACCCAGCCCCCGCAACTCCTGGAGGCGGTGAGGTCCGTGGCGGACGGCAACCCGGTGCTGTCCCCGGCGGCCACCACCCGGGTGATCGCCGCGGCCACCGGTCCGCGGTCCTCGCACGCCCGCGACTCCTCGCGTGACGTCGCCCGCAAGCAGCTCGCCATGCTGACCGAACGGGAACTCGACACCGCCCGCGCCATCGCGGACGGCCTGGGCAACCCGGAGATCGCCCGGCGGCTGCACATCAGCGTGGCGACCGTGAAGGCGCACACGGGCAGCCTGTTCGCCAAGCTGGCGGTTGAGAACCGGGTGCAGATCGCCCTCCTGGTCCGGGACGCCGAGGTGTGAGCGCCCGCGGCCGCTTCAGAGGTCGCCGGACGCGCCGAGCCCGGTGAGGGCTCCCACGGGGTCGAGGGCGGGGGGCGCCGCGCGGCCACCAGTCCTCCCGACCGGGCTCCGACTCGTAGGCGTTCCAGAGCCCGGTGCGGCCGAGGGGCAGCAGGGCGTGGCCGCGGGGGTGGGTGAGGCGGTTGCGCACAGGGCCGGGGCGCGGGCAGATCCGCGCCCAGCAGCAGCGGCCGGAGGGCAGGGGCCAGCCGTCCACATCCGCCGACCCCCGCACATGAGGAGGTCATCGAGTTCCGCCGCATGGTCGGCCGCCCCGACTACTTCGTCCGTATGGCCGTCGCCGATCACGCGCCTACAACGCCTTCCTCACCAGCAAACCCACCGGCCTCCCCGGCGTCCTGCGGGTCGACTCCCACCTGACGATGAACCTGATCAAGACCGACGCCAAGGTGGGAGGGCTCGGGGTTGTGGAGCAGGACGAGGTCCAGGTTGTGGAGCAGGACCAGGTCCAGCCGGTCCCGCCCGGGCTGCTCGCGATCGTGCGGGCGGGCGATCAGGACCAGGGCGATGAGGGGCTGCGTCCGGCCGCCTCCGGGATCGCCCGGCAGCGGTAGTGGCGCGGCGCGGGCTCCGCTGTTGCAGCAGGCTTCCCACAGGCGCGGCCTGCCCGGCAACCGTGGGGACGGTCAGGCTGCGGGTGCGAATGCGGTGATGGCGTCGACGAGGTCGGCGGGGGATTCCAGCGGGATCAGGTGACCGGTGTGGGGGATCACCACGAAGTCGGGGTCGGAGAGGTAGGGCACCAGGTTGTCGCGGAGTACGCCGACGGGCTCCACCTGGTCGTGTTCTCCGGCGACGACGAGAACGGGCACGCTGACCATGCGCGTGTGCTCGGTGATGTCCTGCGCGATGCCGTGCAGCGGCCACTCGGTGCGGGCTGCGTCGGCGACGGCCCGCGAGTCGGTCACGATCTGCGCCTTGACCGGCTCGGGCAGCTCGGTCGCGGTGAGGACGTGATCTAGTGCCCCGGCCACGGACTCGGCGGAGTCGTAGGCGTGCGACAGGGCCTGCTGGTACTCGGGAGTGACCTGTGCGGCAGGCTTCGCCGGGCCGGAGCCGACGAGGACCATGCTGCGGAGGCCGGCGGGCCGGGTGGCCGCGACCAGCTGGGCGACCTTGCCGCCCATCGAATGTCCTACGAGGACGTAGTCGGTGACCCCCGCGTCCGCGAGCACGGCGAGTGTGTCGTCGGCGAGCCGGCCGAGCGTGTAGGGGCCGGGCAGAGCGCTCGACCGGCTCCACCCGCGGAAGTCGACCGTGAGCACGTCACGGCCCGCCAGGCGGTCGACGACGAGGTCCCAGGTGCGGGCGGAGCCACCCCAGTAGTGCAGGAACACCAGAGTCGGTCCGGTACCCGGTCGATGGTCGTAAGTGGGCAGTAGCGTCTGCTGCGTCGTGTCCATGATGGCTCTTCCGGTCGATGCTCCGGGCGATTGACCCGTGCATCCATTGAAGCTTCAGCACCCGGACGGGGCATCGGCCTGACTGGTCGCCCGATGGTGAAAACTGGAGACGTGAGCGTGATCCGGCAGATGACCTACCAGCCCGCGGGACGCCCCGCCGCCTCGGTCGAGACGATGACGTTCGGCCGCCTTCGCGAGCTGAACGACGGCGGCACGCAGCGCGCCGACTTCCACGTCCTTGCCGTCGTCGACGCCGGACCCGGCTCGGTCACCGTCGACTTCCGCCGCCACCCGCTCCGAGACCGGTCCGCGGTGTGGATTCCGCCCGGCGCGGTGCACCGGTGGGACGACATCGCCGACGTGGCAGGGCACCTCGTACTGTTCGTGCCGACCGCGCCGGTCACCCACGCCACCCGAGAACTGGCCGCCTCCCCCGACCCGGCCGCGCACTGGAGCGTCCCCGACGCCGACTGGCCCTTCGTCGACACGGCGCGCAGCCACCTCCTCCTCGAGGCATCCGCCCCGCCCTGTGACTCCCGGACGGAGCTGCCCGAGATCCTGCTCTCCGCGCTCATCACCCGGCTGCACCCGCCGCACGCCGAAGCACGACTCACCCCTCAGGTGTTCCGATTGTTCCGCTCCAGCGTCGAAGCGCACTTCCGGCAGCACCACGACGCCGGCTACTACGCCCGTGCGCTGGGATACGCGCCCCGCACCCTTTCACGAGCGGTGCAGCAGGCCACCGGCCGCACCGCGAAGGCGTACATCGTCGAACGGATCGTCCTGGAGGCCAAACGGCTCCTCGCACACGACCGCCTCACCGCCGCCCGCTGCGCCGACATACTCGGCTTCCCCGACGCATCCAACTTCTCGGTGTTCTTCCGCAAGGCCACAGGCATGCGCCCGGGCGCGTGGCAGGCGACGGTGGCCGCCGAGTGAGGGTACAGGTCGGCGGCGCGGCGGTCGCCGCCGGCGGAGGTGGCCGATGCCCGCGGCCGTCAACCGGCCGGGCTGTCCGAGGGCTGGGGCTTGCCGAGCATGTGGCAGGTGGCGGCGTCGACGAGGGCCTTGTTCGTGCTGGCGGCCTTCCTCTCCTTGATTCCGAAGTTCGTGCTGGTGAAGACCGCGACGCTGCGGGTGCCGGTGGCGTCGGTGTAGATCTCGCTGGAGTAGCCGGGCAGGCCGCCGGTGTGACCCCAGACCGTGCCGCAGGGCGTGTCCGCCTTCATCAGGCCCAGACCGTAGGCTCCGCCTTCCTCGGGGGCGTCCACGGTGGTGCGCATCTGCTTCATCTGGGCCTCGGGCAGCAACCGGCCGGACATGAGCGCGGTGAGGAAACGCTGCCAGTCCTCAGCGGTGGAGACCATACCGCCCGCCCCCCACGACCAGCTCGGGTCGATGGCGGCGGTGTCGACGTTGTCGTCGGGACGGCCGGGCCCGGCGAACCCGACGCCGTCGGGCAGGTCCACGGTTGCGGAGAGGATCTTCTTCAGTCGCGCGGCATCCGGCTCGTAGCCGGTCGCGTGGCGTTTCCCGGCGGGCCAGGCCGCGTCCGTGGCCAGGAACGAGTCCTTCATGCCGAGCGGCTTGGTGATCTTCTGCTCGATCAGCTCGGCCAGACTGCTCCCGGTGGCCTTCTCGAGGATCAGCCCCAGCGCCTCGTAGTTGGCGTTGCTGTAGGAGTACGTCGTGCCGGGCTCGGTCGGCGGGTCCTGCTCGTGGGTGATGGCGAGCAGTTCCCGCGGCGTCCAGGTGCGCTTCTCCTGGCCGGTGAGGGTAGGCAGGAATTGCGGGGTCAGCAGGAAGTCGCCCAGGCCGCTGGTGTGGTTGAGCAGCATGCGTACGGTGATGTGCTCACCGCCCTCGACCAGGCCGGGCAGCCACGTCTCGACCGTGTCGTCGAGGCTGATCCTCTGCTGCGCGACCTGCTGCAGGACGAGGGTCGCGGTGACCGTCTTGGTGTTGGACCCGACCCGGAACCGGTCGCCGGCGGCGAGGCGGTGGTCGTCCTCGGTCCAGGCGGCCTGCCTGGCGATCTCGACGGGCTTCCCGTCGCCGGAGTCGACCCGGACGATGACGCCCAGGGAGCCGGTGTCCGCCGCCTGCTGCGCGAGGCGGGCCAGCCGCGCGTCGGCCGCCGGGCTCGCCGCGCTCTGCCCGGCCGCCGGTTCGGCCTCGTCCGAGCAGCTCACGAGCGCCGCGCCCAGGCAGGTCGTCAAGGCGACGGTCAGCGCTCCGCGGCGGATTCGGTGGCGGCGGGACGGTGTGGGTGCGGACATGGCGGTTCCCTTCGGCGCGTGACGATGTGCTGCGTGCGTCGAGGGACCGGAGAATCGCCTGACCGGCGGCCGTTCGGCGGGTCCCGCGCACACCGTCCATTCAGTCAGTGGCGCTCCCCTGATACATCGCTCGATGGCGGGCTTCCCGACCCCGCGGGGTCACTCCAAGGAATGACCCCGCGGGGTACGGCGCCCCGCCGGCCCGCCCGCCGAGGTCGGGTCAGGTCAGGGTGTTCCTGGCCAGCACCGCCGCCTGTGCGCGGCTCTGAGAGCCGGTTTTCGTGAGCACGCGGCTGACGTGCGTCTTGACCGTGTGCAGGCTCACCACGAGCCGTTCTGCGATCTCGGCGTTGCTCAGCCCGTCCCGGATCAGACGCAGCACGTCGATCTCCCGCTGGGTGAGGTCCCGCAGCCGGGCCAGATCCAGGTCGCTGGGCCGGCGCCGGCCGCTGAGATGGCCCTCGATGATGCGCCGGGTCACCGCGGGGCTGAGGGCGCTGTGCCCGGCTGCCGCGGCACGCACGGCCGCACCCAGCTCTTCGTACGAGCTGTTCTTCAGCAGGAAGCCGGATGCCCCGGCCGCCAGCGCGTCGTCGACGTAGGCGTCCAGGTCGAACGTGGTCAGCATGAGCACCCGGCTGCGCTCCGGCCCGAGCAGTCTCCGGCGACCCAGCTCGGCCAGCGCCCACAGGCCGTCGCGGCGCGGCATCCGGATGTCCATCAGCAGCACGTCGGGGCGCAGCCACGCGCACGCCTCGACGGCTTGCTCACCGTCGTTCGCGGTGCCCGCCACGGTGATGTCCGCCTGGCTGTCCAGGATCGCGCTCAGTCCGGCGCGGATGACCGGCTCGTCGTCCACGACGAGCACGCTGATCTGCTCAGGCATCCGCATGCTCCCACGGCATCGTGGCCGTGACGCGGAAGCCGCCGTCACCGGTCGGGCCCGCAGTGAGTTTTCCGCCCAGCGCGCTCATCCGCTCCTCCATGCTGACCAGGCCGAGCCCGATGCCCGCGCCGGCCGCGGCCCGCCGCACCCCGCGACCGTTCACGACCTCACACCGCAGCCCTCCGTCATCTTCGCCGTGGACCGTCACCTGGACGGGCGCTCCGGGCGCGTGCCGACGGGCGTTGACCAGTGCCTCCTGCACGACGCGGTACACCGCCAGCTGGACCGGCGCCGGAACCGCCTCCGGTGCGAGAACCATCGTCAGCTCGACCGATCCGCCTGCGCCACGGTGGCTGTCCAGCAACGTGTCCAGCTCACCGAGGTCCGGCACGGGCTGCAGCGGGACGGCGTCCGCGGGGTCGCGCAGCATCCGCAGCAGGTCACGCAGCTCGCCGCTGCTCTGCCGGCCCGCCGCCGCAAGGCCGTCGATCTGGGCACGGGCCCAGTCGGGCAGCTCGCCGCCGCGGGCCCGCAGCGTCTCCGCGTGCACGACGAGCAGCGTCAGCGAGTGGGCGACCACGTCGTGCATCTCACCCGCGATCCTTGTCCGCTCGCGTTGCGTGGCCTGTGCCGCCTCCAGGGTCTGTGCCCGGCGCGCGTCGGCCGCCCGCCCCTCGGCCGCGGCCAGCAGTTCCTGCCGGGTGCGCGCGGCGAACCCCATCACCCAGGCCAGCGGCATCGGGGCCAGCGCGGCGAGGACGTCCAGGCCGCCCTGGAAGTCGCCGGAGTCGGTCGTCATCCGGTTCAGCCACAGACCGGCCACGCTCAGCACGCCGACGCCGAGAACTGCCGACACGGTCCGCCGCCGGCTCACGCCGTGGTGGCCCAGGTTGTAGAGCAGCACCGCCAGTGGCAGGAAGACCAGGGGCGAGAGCTTGGCCCCCTCGCCCGCACTGCCCACCAGCGCCGCCAGAAGGGCCGCGAAAACCACGACGAAGGCGGTGGCCGGCATCCGCCGCCGCGACAGCAGGACCACCGCACCCACCGCCTCGTACGCCATGAGCGACACCCACGCCGGCCCGGAACTGTCCACATACGGCTGCGACAGCAGCGCCGGCACAAACGTCAGCACGACCAGCCCGGCATCGGCACCCCACCCGGGCCACCTGCCGTCCCTCACTCTCATCCGTCCGACACTACGACCTCGCACACCGGCCTTCGTCACTCCAAAGAGCCACTTCGCGTCACCTCCCGTGCGGGGGATCGGCCCCTGTCCGGCGCCAAAGCCGGTTGGCAGCCCGAGCGCTGACCTTGACGGCACCGCACCGGGCGGTGCGCGGCAGGTGGCTGAACTCGGGGACCGCGCCCCACCTCTTAATCGACGCGGTAACGATAAAAATCGACACTGTGTAGACTTCTTGCTGGAGGGAGCGGTCCGGCTCCTGGCAAGACCTCTGGAGGAACAGTGCAGAAGCAGAACTGGCTCATCACCGGCGTCAGTACGGGCCTCGGACGTGCCTTCGCCGAAGCCGCCCTGGCCGCAGGTCATACCGTCGTCGGCACCGTCCGCTCCGAGGCGGACCTGCGGGCCTTCGAGGAACTCGGGCCCGGTAGCGCTCACGGTCGGCTGCTGGACGTGACGGACGACGACGCCGTCCGCGGTGTGGTCGCGGAGGTGGAGCAGAACGTCGGCCCGCTGGACGTCGTCGTCGCCAACGCCGGCTACGGCCTGGAGGGAACCTTCGAGGAAACCCCGCTGGCCGAGGTGCGGCGGCAGTTCGAGGTCAACGTGTTCGGCGCGGTGGCCACCCTGCAGGCGGCGCTGCCCCACCTGCGCCGACGCCGTCGCGGACACCTGATGGCCGTCACCTCCATGGGCGGACTCATGGCCGTGCCCGGCATGTCCGCCTACTGCGGCAGCAAGTTCGCCCTGGAAGGCATCCTCGAGGCGCTGGGCAAGGAAGTCGCGCAGTTCGGCATCCACGTGACCGCGATCGAGCCCGGCTCCTTCCGCACCGACTGGGCCGGACGGTCCATGACACGCGCCGCGCGGACCATCGACGACTACGACGAGCTCTTCGCCCCCATCCGCGAAGCACGGCAGAAGGCCAGCGGCAACCAGCTCGGCAATCCGGCCAAGGCGGGGAACGCCCTCGTGCACATCGCCTCGCTCGAGCGCCCGCCGGCCCACCTCGTCCTGGGCTCCGACGCGCTGCGACTGGTCACCGCCGCCCGCACGGCCGTGGACGAGGACATCCGCGCCTGGGAGACGCTCTCGCGTACGACCGACTTCGCCGACGGCGCGCAGCTGTGACGCCCGGCCACCACCCCGCACGGAGCCGTCGCGCCGCCGAACGCAAGGGCGACGTCCGGGAGCGGGCCATCCTCGACACCTGCGAGGCCCTGCTGGCGGACAAGGGATACGACGCCATGACCGTCGGCGACATCGCCCAGGGCGCCGGCATCACCCGCGGCGCACTCTACTTCTACTTCGGCTCCAAGCAAGAAGTGGTCACGGCACTCGTCGCCCGGACCGTCGAGCACCTGTGGGAACGGTCGAGGGCCACCGCGGAGGCCGACGAGCCGCGCCAGGCCATCGCGGCGGCCATGCAGCGCACGGTCGAGCTGTGGAACGAGCACGGCCTGGTCATGCGCACGGCGATCGACCTGTCGCTCACGGTGCCGGAGATCGGCGAGCTGTGGAACCACACGGCCGACCTCTTCATCGCGGCCATCACCGCCGTCCTGGAACGCGCCGGCGTACAAGCCGGCACCGCACCGGACCAGGCCCCCGCAATGGCACGCGCCCTGTGCTGGATGATCGAGCGGACCTTCTACCACGCCTCACAGGAATCCCGCGACAAGCTCCGCGATGCGTCGGCGACATGCGCACACATCTGGCTGACCAGCGCCGGTCTGACCACCCGAGGTGTCCCTCCACAGCCGCAGTGAAGCGCGCCCACCCACTCCGAAAGGTGCCTCTGCGGGCTTCGGCAAGCCGGCCGTGAGCCCGGATACGACGCCACCAGACGCACCCTATGACGGTCTTGTCGAACGGCTGGAGGCTTGTCAGGTTCCCCGCCGGATCGTGCGTGTCACAGCCGGGGTGGTCGGTGATCTCGCCCTCCGGGGCGGACTCCGGCAGCCGCTTGGTCCGCTGCTGCAACAGTCCTCCCTCGCCGGTCAACTGCAGGCCCTCGGGCTGGGCGCGGCTCACCAGCTTGTTGATCAGCCGGTCGTCCACGGCCTTCGCCGACACAGCCGCTGCCCACTCGACAGCGTTCTGCTCAGCCACGTTCTCACGGGTCAGCGATGCATCTTCCATGATCGGGAGCTGCACCGAACGATTTGCAGTCCCGCGGACAAGGGTCTCCGACTCGCGCGACACCAACCTCGTCAAGATGGGTATGCCGCACGGTCGGAGCATCAGCGGCTTGCGTGAGAGCCAGATAGGGTTTGTGTATGGCTCGACGGGTGTGCAGGGGCGGGTGGTGGCGCAATGCAGTGGCAGAGATTCGCTGAGCAGATGGCTGTGCTGGCGCGGGATCTGTTGGCCAAGGAGTCGGTCGAAGAGACACTGGACGCGATTTCGGCGGCGGCGGTGGATCTGGTGGAGGGGTGTGACGCGGCCGGGATCCTGGCGGTGCGCAAGGGCCGGGCGATCACGCTGTCCTCGTGCGGGGACATGGTCGAAGCCTCCGACCGCTTCCAGGGCGAGCTGGGCGAGGGCCCGTGCTACGACCTGGCCCGCCGTAGGGACGGTGAGCGCACCTACCGCATCGAGGATATGACCCTGCCTCAGCCGCACTGGCCCGCGTACGCGGACGCGGCCCGCGACCTGGGGATCGGCAGCATGACCGGCATCCTTCTCTACACGGACAAGGAAGACTTCGGCGCCCTCAACCTCTACGCCCGCCGTCCCGGCACCTTCACCAAGGACATCGAGACCGCCGGCTGGATGCTCGCCTCCCACGCCGCCGTCGCCCTGGCCAGCGCCCGCACCATCGACCAGCTCGAACACGCCATGGAAACCCGTCACGCCATCGGCGAAGCCATGGGCATCCTCATGGAACGCCACCGCATGAGCGAAGACGACGCCTTCAGCGTGCTGCGCCGCCTCTCCCAGAATCACAACATCAAGCTGCGGGAGGTCGCGCAGAAGTTCCGCGCCGAACACGACCGCCCCTGACCGACGTGGAGGTGCGCTGGGGCGGCCGTGTCCTGCCGGTGTCCCGGTTGCCTGCCCTAACCCAGGGTGCTGCCGGGCGACCCGTCCATGTGGTATCGGGCGGGCTCGGCGGCGGGGCGGTGTTCGTGGAGGGCCAGCACGGCTGTGACGTGTTTGCCTTCGCGGGTGCGCTGGACGGTGAGGCGGCTGCTCAGCGCCTTGACGATCTCCAGACCGTGGCCTTCTGCGCGGCGGGGGTCGGCCGGCCGGGGCTGTGGCGTGGCGGGAGAGGTGTCCCAGACGGTGATCCGCACTGCACGACCGCTGTCGGCCTCCTGGATGTCCAAGCGGCCGGGTCCGGGGGCGTGCCGTGCGGCGTTGGTGATCAGTTCGCTGACCACGAGCCGGACGTCGTCGGCGACATGGGGCGTCACCGGCACCTGGTAGACGTGCTGCAGGGCGGACAGCAGTGCGTCGGCTTCGGCCCGTGCCCGGGCGGCCGTGGGCGGGGGGCCGCTCCAGACCAGGTGCCGACGCAGACTGTCGTGCGGTCCCTGCCCCTC
The DNA here is from genome assembly GCF_040686295.1 of Streptomyces sp. NPDC085944. NCBI lineage: Bacteria > Bacillati > Actinomycetota > Actinomycetes > Kitasatosporales > Streptomycetaceae > Streptomyces > Streptomyces sp. NPDC085944. The sequence goes on from NZ_JBFBJX010000010.1 coordinate 184,835, forward strand.
CGCCTGCTTCATAAGCGGTTGAGACATGAAGATCGTCACTCTCAGTCGTGTGGTTTGCGCTTCTGGTGCCCTCTTGTGGGCTGGGAAGCGTCTACCCGCCCCGAGGGCGGGTTACCGAGCCGCTGGCCGGGCACGGGCAGTGGCAGGCGGCGGCCGGTCTTCCCGCGGGGGCCGGTGTCCGCCAGGTGTTCATGGTCCGGAACGTGGGCTGCGCGCACCGGCCGTCTCCCGGCGCCGGCCCTCGGCCGGCGCCGGGATCGGAGCCTGGCCCCCGGTTGGCCGAAACCGCGGAGGCAGGCCCAGCAGCGGGCAAGCTGGGCCTGCGGTAGACGTACGACTTCAGTCGTGCACCGCTGACTGGCTCTGACAAAAGCTGCTGATCATGAACTGTCGGCCTCTCCGTCAACTGCCCTTCCCCTCGAACATCGGCGTGGCCTACGGCGGTTTCCTGGCCACCGTCCGCAGCGGAGGGATCACCGAGGACGACCTCGACGCGTCGGTGCCGCGCATTCTGCGTGTCAAGGAGAAGGCCGGTCCGCTCAGCGGCAGCACTTACGCCAGCAGCCCCGACGACCGCCACAGCTTCCGGCCGGCGCCGCGCAGGACGCCGATGTCGTCCAGGAAGTCGGTCAGGCGCTTCGCGCCGGTCTGCATGATCTCCTTGCGGTGGCCGCTGGCCTGGACCTGAGCCAGGGCCTCCCGCTTGTCCAGGCCGACGTTCGTGTAGACCTCGGGGTTGACGAAGGCCTTGGAGAAGACACGGGCGAACTCGCCGGAGGTGACCCGGGTGAACTCCTGCGACCACTTCGGGGCCGTCACCATCTGCCGGCGCAGCTCCTCACGGGCGTAGCGCACGTGCCGGGCCTCCTCCACGACGTGGATGCGCGTGACGCCCCGGATCAGCGGCTGGACCCGCTCGTCCGGGAAGGTCAGCCGCTGCATCCAGTCCAGGACCTCCTCGCCGAGCAGCGTGGCGGTGAAGGAGCCGGGCGTGGTGGAGATCGTCTTGAAGAGGCGGCCGAGGTGCTGGTGGACCGGGCTCACCGGGTACCACGGGGTCTCACCGCGCGATATCAGCCGGGCGAACATCTTCGAGTGCCGGCACTCGTCCTCGATCTCGGTCAGCGCGTAGCGCACGTGTGCGCTCGTCGCCGCCTTGTCGTAGACGTGCCGGACCAGGAGCTGCATCAGGATCAGCTCGAACCAGATGCCGAGCGAGGCGAGCGCGGCGGCCTCGTGCTGGGAGAGCAGGATGCGCTGCTCCTCGCTCATCCGCTGCCACATCGGGGTGTCGTACAGCGACACCAGCTCCGGCGGCCAGAACCACTTGCCGTCCTCGAACGGTGCGTCCCAGTCCAGCTCCTTGTCCGGGTCGAAGGAGTGCTTGGCGGACGAGTCGAGCAGCCTTTCGGCCACCTGCTCCCGGTCCTTGAGCAGGCCGAGCGCGTCGCGCAGGCCCTCGAGCGCGTCGGCTTCCGTCAGGGTCGTCATGGCTGTGTCCCACCTCGTCGAACGGATCGTGTTACCCGCGGTCACTCCAGCGTGCTGCGTCTTATGAGACTGCGTGTCAGTAAGCTCGTCAATCCCCTGCGCGGAACTTGTTGACCGCGAGTAAAGAAGTGAGACGTGTTCAGGTTCTCAGAGCGAGCAGCCCAGCCCCTCCGGCACCTCGCCGAGCACGGGCTCCGACGCCCCCGCCGGATAGGACGTCCGCAGCGTGAAGGCGTACGGCGTCGGTCCGTGGGTGCGCAGGTGGAGCAGCCGGGACTCGGCCTCCGCGACCGTCGGGCGGTGGCCCGCCGGCACCCACCACAGGGTGGTGACGGCCTCCGCCGGCCGCTCGAACCAGTCCCGCCGTCGTGTCAGCATCTCCCGGTGCCGCCCCTGGTACATGAATGCCGTCAGCGCGCTCGCGTCCCGCCAGACCGTCAGGTTGACGATCAGCCGGGAGTCGCCGAAGACGGGGATGTCGGTCGCGTCCCCGCCCTCGCTCTGCAGGCGCCAGACGAAACCGTCCGCGGCGTCGGCGGACGCGTTCACCGGGTCGAGCGCGTCCACGAAGTCCTTCAACTGCGGTGATTCCAGCGGGGCCTTGAGGCGGGCGATGTTGACCTGGGCGAGTTCGTAGGCGGCGTTGTCAGTCATGGACCGAACGTTAGGTCGGGCCGCTCGGGAGGCGGTACCCCCGTCTCATCCAGCGAGCACCGCCTCCATCACCCCCCGGGCGATCGGCGCCGCCAGCCCGCCCCCGCTGATGCCCTCCCGGTCCGCCGCCGAGCCCTCGACCACCACCGCCACCGCGACCTTCGGCTCCACGTCCCCGTCGCCCCGCGCCCAGGAGATGAACCACGCGTACGGCGTGCCCGAGTTGCCGACGCCGTGCTGGGCGGTGCCGGTCTTGCCGCCCACGGTGGCCCCCGGGATCGCGGCCTTCGCGCCGGTGCCGTTGGCCACGACGCCCGTCATCAGCTCCTTGAGCAGGGCCGCCGTCGAGGGCCGCATCACCTCCCGGGAGGGACGCGACCCGGCCGCCGCCACCAGGCTGCCGCCCGCCCGCAGCGTCCGCTCCACGAGATACGGCGAGCGCACCTGGCCGCCGTCCGCCACCGCCGCAGCCACCATCGCCATCTGCAGCGGCGTCGCCCGGGTGTTGTACTGGCCGATCGACGACAGGCCCAGCTGCGCCCGGTCCACCGTCGTGTCGAAGGTGCTCCGCGCCACCGGGAACGGGACCCGCAGCCCGTCGTCGTTGAAGCCGAAGGCCTCGGCCATCGCCGTCATGCCGCGCACGCCCACGTCCACGCCGAGCTTGGCGAACACCGTGTTGCAGGACCACTCGAACGCCTCCCGCAGCGAGGCGTCGAGGCACCCGTCGGCCTCGTTGGTGAGCTTCGTCCGCGTCCCGGGCAGGGTGTACGGGTCGGGGGAGCGGGTCGGCGCGTCCAAGTCGCGGATCACCCCCGTGTCCAGCGCCGCCGCCGCGGTGACCACCTTGAACGTGGAACCCGGCGGATAGGTCCGGCTCACCGCCCGGTTGAGCATCGGCTTGTCCGGGTCGGCGTTCAGCCGGTTCCAGGCGCGGGTGGCGGCCGCGCTGTTGCCGGACAGCAACTGCGGGTCGTAGGAGGGCGTGGAGACCAGGGCCAGGACGCGGCCCGTGGCCGGCTCGATCGCGGCCACCGCCCCCTTGCGCCCGCCGAGCCCCTCGTAGGCCGCCCGCTGCGCGGCCCCGTCGATCGTCGTCACGACGTCGCCGCCCGGGTTGTGGGCGCCCGTGACGTCGTTCCACAGGGGCAGCGGCGCGAGCATCGGGTCGGCGCCGGACAGCAGACCGTCCTCGGCGTGCTCGAGGAACGTCGTCCCGTACGCCTGCGAGGCGAAGCCGGTGATCGGCGCGTACATCGGCCCGTTCGCGTAGGTCCGCTCGAAGCGCAGGTGCTCGCCGGTGTCCCGGGAGCCGGTGACGGCCTTGGCGCCGACCAGGATGTCGCCGCGCGGCTGCTGGTAGCGGGCGATGTCGGGGCGGCGGTTGGCCGGGTTGTCGTCGTACTCCGGCTTCTGCACGATCTGCACCCGGGCCGCGTTGACCACCAGCGCGACCAGCAGCAGCGCGCAGAAGGCGGCCGCGTGCCGGATGTTGCGGGTCACGAGGGCGTCCCGCGCCGGGCCGCGTGGCTCACCCGGATCAGCAGTGCCACGATCGCCCAGTTGGTGACGACCGAGGACCCGCCCTGCGCCAGGAACGGCATCGCCATCCCGGTCAGCGGGATCAGCCCGGTCACCCCGCCCGCGATGACGAACACCTGGAGGGCCACGATCGAGGAGAGCCCGACCGCCAGCAGCCGCCCGAAGGGGTCGCGGGCGCCGAGCCCGGCCCGGTAGCCGCGCTCCACCAGCAGCCCGTACAGCAGGAACACGGCGGTCAGCCCGAGGAAGCCCAGCTCCTCCCCGGCCGTCGCCAGGATGAAGTCCGACTTGACGGCGAAGCCGATCAGCACGGAGTGCCCGAGGCCGAGACCCGTGCCGGTCACCCCGCCCGCCGCGAAGGCGAAGAGGGACTGGGCCAGTTGGTTCGGGCCATCGCCCGCCTCGATGGACGCGAAAGGGTGCAGCCAGTCCTCCACCCGGCTGTGCACGTGCGGCTCCAGCCAGCCCACGGCCACCGCGCCCAGCGAGGCCAGCACCAGGCCGACGGCGATCCAGCCGGTGCGGCCGGTGGCGACGTAGAGCAGGACCACGAACAGGCCGAAGAAGAGGAGCGAGGTGCCCAGATCCCGTTCCAGGACCAGAACGCCGACGCTGACCAGCCACACCGCCACGATGGGGCCGAGGACCCGGCCGGTGGGCAGCTGCAGCCGCCACACCCGGCGGCCCGCGTACGCCAGCGCGCTGCGGTTGGCGGCCAGGTACGCGGCGAAGAACACCGCGAGCAGCACCTTGGCGAACTCGCCCGGCTGGATGGAGAAGCCCTCGATCCGGATCCAGATGCGGGCGCCGTTCACCGCCGGGAAGAAGATCGGCACGGTGAGCAGGGCGAGCGCGGCGGCGACGCACACGTAGGCGTAGCGCTGCAGGACGCGGTGGTCGCGCAGGAGCAGGACGACCACGATGAACAGGGCGACGCCCAGCGTCGACCACACCAGCTGGGTCGGGGCCGCCCGGTCGCCCGGCGTCTCCAGGTCGAGCCGGTAGATCAGCACCAGGCCGAGGCCGTTGAGCAGGACGCCGATGGGCAGCAGCAGCGGGTCCGCGTACGGGGCGCGCAGCCGTACCGCCAGATGGGCGAGGAGCGCGAGCACCCCGAGCCCGGCGCCGTAACCGGCGGCACCGGGCGGGAGGGCGTCGTGCTGCGCGAGACCGACGTTGCAGTAGCCGAACACCGACAGCAGGACGGCCATCAGGATCAGCGCGAGTTCGACGCCCCGGCGCCGGGGGAGTCGGGCGACGGGAGCGGGGGTGTCCGCCTGTGCCACGGTGAGTCCGGTTCCGGTTCCGGCCTTGGTCATGTCCGGAACTTACCCAAACGGTGTGGTCTGCGCGCCGTCTTGGTCAGCACCAGCGCGGCGCGGGGCCGATGTTGTCGATGTAGCGGGCCGCGCCCCAGGCCCAGGTGCCGTCCGTGAGGAGGTACCAGAGGGGGTTGCCCTGCACCTTGCTGCCGGGCGTCTTGCAGTAGATGGAGACGACCTCGCCCCGGCGGGCGTAGCGGATGACGTCCGAACCGCGGGCCGGCGAGGTGTGCAGCGCGAGCCGGTTCGCCGTCACGACGCCCCGGTAGCGGCCCTGCTCCTGGCGGCCGTCGCCCCCGCCCCACGCGTCGCCGCCGTTCCCGCCGCCGGTGACGCCGGACGTGGAGTTCGTGTCGCCGCCGCCCCAGTCGTCGTTCGCGACGGCGGGTGTGACGGCGACGGCGGTGGCGAGCGCGCCGGCCGCGAGGGCGGTGGCGAGGCCCCGGACCAGGGGAGAGCGCGAGGCCGGTGCGGACAGGAGCGACATGGGAGTACCTCCCGGAAGCGAACGGGTTTTCAGATGTCTTGAGTCGTCTTGGTTCGCCTTGAGTCGATTTCAGGCGTCTTCTGGCGTCTTCAGATGACTAACCGCCACATTAGGAGCGCCCCGGACGCATCGCCCGCCGCACTGAGCCATCGGGGAAGGTGCCGTGGTCAGGGCTACTGAGGCAGCGTCAGCCGGGCCAGCGCCCCGCCGTCCGGCGGGTTGGTGAACTCCAGCCGCGCCCCCAGCACCTCGGCCTGCCCCAGGGCGATGGTCAGCCCCAGACCGTGCCCCTTGGTCCCGCCCTCGGTGCGAAAGCGCTGCGGCCCGTGTGCGAGGAGGTACTCGGGATAGCCGTCCCCTTGGTCCCGCACGGTGATCACCGCACCGTCCACGGTCAGCACCACCGGCGTCCGCCCGTGCCGGTGCGCGTTCGCGACCAGGTTGCCCAGCACCCGCTCCAGGCGGCGCCGGTCGGTCTCCACCCGCGCGTCCCGTACGACGTCCACCCGGGTGTCCGTGCCCGAGCCCCGCACCACCCGCCGGGCCAGCGCGCCCAGCTCCTCCGGCTCCGTCGCCGGCCGTTCCCGCCCGCTCTCCAGCCGGGAGATCTCCAGCAGGTCCTCGGTCAGCGTGCGCAGCGCCGCCACCCGGTCCCGCACCAGCTCGGTGGGGCGGGACGGCGGCAGCAGCTCGGCCGCCGCGTGCAGGCCGGTGAGCGGGGTGCGCAGCTCGTGCGCCACGTCGGCGGTGAAGCGCTGCTCGGCCAGCAGCTTGCCCTGCAGCGACGCCGCCATGGAGTCCAGCGCGGCGGCGACCGACGCCACCTCGTCCTGCGGGCGCGTCGGATCCTGCGCGCGCGGATCGCCGACCCGGGCGTCGAGGTCCCCGGCGCTGATCCGCCGCGCCACCCGCGCGGTCGTGTGCAGCCGGCGCGTCACCCGCGTCACCGCGAACGCGCCGACCAGCAGCGTCGCCCCGATCGCCAGCGCCGACGCCCACACCAGCGTGCCGTCCAGGCCGTCGACGGTGGCCTGGCCCTGGGAGTGGTCGACCCGCACCGCCAGCGCCCGGCCGCCGTCGGCGGGGCCCGCCGCCCACATCGTGGGACGCCCCTTGTACTCGGCGACCATCGTGCCGCGCCGGCCCGACACGGCCAGCTCGCGCAGTCGGCGCGGCAGCCCCGGCGGATCGATGCCGGCCCCGCGCCCCAGCGGGTCGCCCGCCTCGTAGGCCTCCGTGGCGTCCCGCAGCCGGGACAGGGCCACGTCACGCGCCTGCCCGACGGTCCGGTCGGCCACCGAGACGTGCACCAGGACGCCGAGCAGCGCGGCGAGCGCGCAGCACATCACGGTGATGAACACGGCCGCCCGCACTGCGAGCGGCCCGGCCCACCGGGGAAGGGCGATCCTCACCGGGCGCCCGCCGGGGACGACGAACCGGAGGGCGCAGAGACGGAGGCCGACGAGGTGGGGGGTGAGGGCGAGGTGGAGGGTGAGGGGGACGGCGACGTGGACGGACGCTTCGTGTGCCGTCCGTCGTCGTCGGTGCGCAGCATCTCGTCGCTCGTCAGCAGCATGGCCCGCTGATCGGCGTCCCAGGTCCACTGCAGGCGGTACTCGTAGCCGGCCACCTCCGAGGGCGAACGCACGATCACCGTCCGCCCGGCCAGCTCGACCGCGCTCACGGCGTCCTCGTAGGACATGACCCGCATGAGCCGGTCCTTCTCGACGGTGTAGACGCGTACGGCGGTCAGCTTCTCCGGCAGCAGCCGGAACCCCAGCGTCATCTCGGGGCGCCCGTCGCCCGTCAGGTCGCGGTAGTACGGCCGCAGCACCGGGCAGCGGCCCTCCCCGGCCCCGTCCGTGCCGCAGTCCGCCATCCGCACGGACGTCTCGTGGTACGGCGCCTTCGCGCCCGCGTAGTCGTCCGGGTGCGCGGTGATCTCGGCCCGCACCGCGGCCACCGGGTCCGCCCTGCGGATGTCGCCGCCGGGCACGGCGACGCCCTCGACCACCGCGTGCTCCACCTCGCCGATGTCGTACGCCGGACTGGACGCCGGTGTCAGCCCGGGCCAGAGCCGGGCCGGATTCCGCGCGGCGGGCGTGGCCCCGGCGGCGCGCAGACCGCCGGTGTCCCCGCAGGCGGCCAGCGCACCGGCGGCGGCCGCGGTCGCCAGGAGCAGCGCGAGGGCGGCGGGGACGCGGGCGGGGTGCCCGCGGCGGCTCGGGAGCACTGCACTCCTGGGGTCAGGGACCGGCGATCGGTGAACGGCGATCGGCGTCGGCTCGACCGCGCGGCCGCGGGCGTCGCCGTACGCGTTCTCGTACGGAAGGCCATTTTGCGTGCGCACGGGCCCGCGGGGCTACTCGGCCGGTTCCTCCAGCTGCCGCACGGTGAGCAGACCCGCCAGCGGATACGCCACGAACAGGTCGTTGGGCAGCGCCCACGGCGAGCGCCGGGAACGGATCAGCCGGATCGCGTCCTCGGCGCCGCGGCCCCCGTCCCGTCCTCGTCGAGCCGGCCAACGTGAGCGTCGGCGTTCCGCCCCGCTCCGTGCGCGTCCTCCCCGAGCGGGAGCTGCCGGAGCCGGCCCGGACGGGCGGGATGCTGGAAACCGGCCGACGTGGAGGCCCTGCACGCCGTGGCCCGGGACCGTGCCACCTGGGCCCGCCTGTGACCGACGCCGGGCGTCAGGGCAGGGCAGCCGCCCGCCGCCGGTCGAACAGCGGCGCCAGCAGGTCCCCGTAGTCCGCCACCCGTGGCCCGACGTCGCCGGGCCGGAAGACGAACTGCTCCGCGCGCCCGCACCCGGCGACCTCGTCCCACGTCACCGGGGTGGAGACGGCCGGCACGTCGCGGGCCCGCACGGTGTAGGGGGCGGCCGTGGTCTTGCGGGCGGCGTTCTGGCTCCAGTCCACGAACACCTTCCCCGGCCGCAGGCTGCGCGTCATCCGGTGCACCACCAGCTTCGGCAGCGCCCGCTCGGCCTCCACCGCCAGCGCCTTCGCGTACTCGGACACCCGCTCCGAGGACGACCCCCGCACCCCCGCCAGCAGGTGCAGCCCCTTGGCCCCCGAGGTCTTGGCGTACGCCTCGACGCCGTCCGCCGCCAGCCGCTCCCGCAGCCACAGCGCCACCTCGCAGCACTGCACCACGGTCGCGGGAGCTCCGGGGTCCAGGTCGAACACCAGCCGGTCGGCCTCCCCGGGGTCGTCCGCGGTCCACTGGTGGGTGTGGAACTCGGTCACCAGGTTCGCCGCCCACATCAGGCTCGCGAGGTCCTGCACCAGCACCATCCGCGCCGGGCCCTCCGAGCGGGGCACCTCGGCCGTGGTGACCCAGTCGGGCGTACCCGGCGGCACGTTCTTGGTGAAGAACACCTGGCCGTCCGGTCCGTCCGGGTACCGCAGGAAGGAGACCGGACGGTCCCGCAGGTGCGGCAGCAGCACCGGGGCGGTCGTCGCGTAGTAGTGCAGCAGCTCGCCCTTGGTGAGGCCGGCCGCGGGATACAGCACCTTGTCCAGGTTGCTGAGGGCCACCCGCCGCCCCTCCACTTCCGTCATCGGCGCCATACCATGAGAATCTCATAGAACATGGACAAAACGCCTGGAAGCGCCTGAAAGGAACGGTGCTGCACGTGCGATCCATCTGGAACGGCGCCATCTCCTTCGGCCTGGTCAGCATCCCGATCAAACTCGTGAACGCGACCGAGAGCCACGCGGTCTCCTTCCGCCAGATCCACACGGAGGACGGCGGCCGGATCCGCTACCGCAAGGTGTGCGAACTGGAGGACCGCGAGGTCACCCAGGCCGAGATCGGCAAGGCCTACGAGGACGCCGACGGCTCGATGATCCCGATCACCGACGAGGACCTGTCCCAGCTGCCGATCCCGACGGCCCGCACGATCGAGATCGTGGCCTTCGTGCCCGAGGACCGCATCGACCCGCTCCAGATGGGCTCGGCCTACTACCTCGCGGCGAGCGGCGCCCCCGCCGCCAAGCCGTACACGCTGTTGCGCGAGGCGCTCAAGCGCAGCAACCGGGTCGCGATCGCCAAGTTCGCGCTGCGCGGCCGGGAGCGCCTCGGCATGCTCCGGGTCGTCGGCGACGCCATCGCGATGCACGGCCTGCTGTGGCCGGACGAGGTACGGGCCCCCGAGGGCGTCGCCCCGGAGGGCGGCGTCACCGTCCGCGACCAGGAACTGGACCTCGCGGACGCCCTCATGGACACCCTCGGCGAGATCGACCTGGACGACCTGCACGACGAGTACCGCGAGGCCGTCGAGGAGGTCGTCGCCGCCAAGGCCGCCGGCGAGCGCCCCCCGGAGGCCCGCGAGGAGGCGGCCCCCGGAAAGGTGCTGGACCTGATGGCCGCGCTGGAGAACAGCGTGCGGGCGGCCCGCGAGTCGCGGGACGGCGAGGAGGCCGGGCCGGCCGAGGAGGCCGAGGTCAGATCGCTGCCGCAGCGCAAGACCTCGTCCCGCCGGGCCCCCAAGGAGACCGGCGGCAAGAAGTCGACCTCCACGGCGGCCAAGAAGACGGCGGCGAAGAAGGCGGAGCCGAAGAAGTCGACGGCCAAGTCCGGCACGTCCACGTCCAGGTCCACGTCCACGTCCGGGTCCGCCTCCGCGAAGAAGACTGCGGCCAAGGGCACCGCCAAGAAGGCCGCGGGCCGCAGTGCGGCCAAGGAGACCGCCAAGAGCACCGGTAGGAGCACCGCCAAGAAGACGGCGTCCCGCAGGCGCAGCGCCTGACGCCCGCGGGCACGCACACCGGGTGCGGTCGTGCGTCCGGAACCGGAAGATGGCCAGCCCCACCGCGCTTACCCGGCCGCCCGGATCAGTCCCGGCCCGAGGCGCCCTAACAGCGCGGCGTCGGTACGGGGGCGGGGTCGGTCCATGCGCGGTCGCCCGGGCCTTCCCGTGCGGCGGTTCCGTCCTCCCGGATTGGACGCATGTACAGCAGGTCAAGCAGTGGTTCAGCCGGTTGTCCAGGAGTCGTTCGTCCAGGAGGACGCGGAGGCCCGGGGTATCGCGGAGGGTGCGGGGTCGAAGACGGCGGGGCTCGCGGCGGCGGACTCGGTCGGAGCGAGGGACTCCGCGAGGGAGGAGTCGGCGGGGGAGCCGGCGCCGGGGCCCGTGCCCGAGTCCGTCCCCGCGTTCACCGAGGGCAGGGCGGGACTTTCCTCCAGCCGCTGCCCGATCGTTTCGGCGGGGTCGCTGCCCGGGGTGACCGGGCCGGTGGACAGCTGCGACCACGCGGTCAGGGCGAGGGCGACCGCGGCGGCCGTGCCGAGCACCCGGCCGACCCGCCGCACCCGGGCCCGGCCGTCCAGCTCGCGCCAGGCAGGACCCGCCCACCGGTCCTCCGGACGCCACGCCTCGCCGACCGTGTCGGACGTGTGGAGGGAGGGGGAGCGGACCGGGCGGGCCGGCCGGTCGGCGGGGGGCTCCGGCTGCCGGCCGGGGAACCGGTCCCGTGCGGCGGGCTCCCTGGGGGCGGAGGCACGGATGGCGCGTTCGTCGTCCTCCAGGAACAGCCGCCAGACGTACTCGGGCACGGACGGCGTACCGTCCGGCTGGTCCGGGGTGTCGCCGCCGCCCGGTCCGGAAGCGGTCATGGTCCCGCTCTTCCTGTCGTCGGCCCCCGGGCGGGCGGGGGCAGGAGGAGGGACGGCCCGCCCACCACCGGTCCCGGCGCCGGATGGTCATGGCCCGGCGGACTCCGTCGGCCGCCAACCCCTAAGAACGCGCGGGGCCCGGGGCCCGTTCCCCGCGCCGCCGGTCGTGACGCGGTCGTGATGGTGCCGGTGCGGGACGCCGGACTCGGGAGGCCGATCGTGCGCGCGGGGCCCCGGCTTCAGGAGGCAGCCGGGGACGGCGTGGGCGTCGGGGAGGCGGTGTTCACGTTCAGGTCGGGGCGCGGCTTGAGCACCAGCACCTGCTCGCCCGGCTGCGGCGGGGGCGGGGTGACCTTCTCCCGGGGCAGCTTCGCCGGACCGGTCTGGTTGAAGGTGACCTGGTCGTACTCGACCAGCCCGGTCTTCTCCAGCACCGTGATGTGGTCCAGCACGGTGTCGTTGGCGAGGTCCGCCAGCTGACGCACGAGGGTGTTCTTGGTGGACGCCCGGATCTTGGCGATCGCCGGGAAGATCTGGCCGTGCGTCACCCGCATGATGTTCACCGCCGCCGAGTCGAACTCCTTGCCGCTCTTGGCGTCCACCGTCGTCACGAACCCCTCCTGCTGCGGGGAGGCCCGGTTGGGCAGGGTGATGCCCAACTCGGGGGAGATCTCGCGGCACATCGCGTCGAGACCGGCGTGCCCGACGACCAGGTGCTCACCGGCCGTCTTCATCGCCTTCGTCGTACCGCGCTCCCTCACCATCTCGCCCAGCGGGTACTCCCACAGCCCGGCGGCGCGGACCTTGACCACGAAGTCGCGGTCCGCCTCGGTGAGCGGACCGAACTTCGTACTGGCCACCACCCGGTTCTGGTTGCCGTCGGGCTTGTCCAGGCCGAGCACGGCCGGGAAGGCCAGCGCGGTGAGGGTCAGGGTCATCGCACCGAACAGGACGACGACTCCGATCCTGCTGCGGGACAGGCGCATGGTGCCTCCAGGGGCGACGCGAGGAACACGGGGACGCGCGCGTGCTCGTGTTCGTGCTCGCGCGCGTGGCGGTACGCCAGGAGGTACGGAAGCGGCGGGCGGATCTATCACCGCTCCGGCACAAATCTTGCGGAACGCGAGAGGGGCCCCGCCGTCACGCCCGTCCCCGTCCCGGCCCCGGCGCGCCTCCGGTCAGCCGATGTCGGCGCCGTACACGCGCTCGACCGTGATGGTGAGCAGCACCCGGCGGTCGGACACCATCGTCGCCCGGTACTCGTTCCAGTCCGGGTGCTCCCCGGAGGCGGCGCGGTAGTACTCCACCAGCGCCTCGACCTCCGGTCCGTGCGGGTCGGTGCCCGGCCCGGTGAGGGTGGCGACGCCCTCGGCGGTGGCCCAGGACCTGCCGTCCGGGGCGGTCACCTCCAGCGTGGCCCGCGGGTCCCGGCGCAGGTTCGCCGTCTTGGCGAGCCCCTCGCGCGTCGACACCCGGATGACGCCGGCCTCCGGGTCGTAGGCGGGCATCACGGGGGAGAGCTGCGGGCGGCCGTCCGACTTGATCGTCGCCAGGACGCCGAGCCGGCTCTCGGCCAGCAGGGTACGGGGATCGAAGCGCGGTGTGGTGGTCATGGAGCGATCATCACCCCGGGCCCCGCGGCCTGTCCCGCGAACCGTCCGCCGAACAGGCCCACCGTCGACGGCTCAGGGCACCGAGGGGCCCCCGCCGACGGCTCAGGGCACCGAGGGGCCCCCGCCGACGGCTCAGGGCACCGACGGGCCGCCCAGGTAGTCGCCGTCCTCGTCGTACGGCCAGGCGTTGGCCACACACCCCTTGAGGCCCTTGATCTGCTGCATCATCGCCGGCGCGGGCCGGCCGGCGCCGGGGCACGTCTCGTGGCCGTGGCCGATGCGGTGACCGACCTCGTGGTTGACGATCAGTGCCCGGTACTCGTGGATCGGGCCGTCGAACTCCGGCGAACCCAGCACCCAGCGCTTGAGGTTCACCACCACGTCCGTACCGACGCTGCAGTTGACCTCGCCCCGGGTGAGCAGGCCCGCCGCGCCGCAGATCCGGTCCACGGTGCCCGGCGTGGCGATCTTCACCACGAAGTCGTACGAACCGCTGCTGACCAGCCGGAAGGAGTTGGTCCCGTCCCGGGTCCAGCCGCGGTTGTCGGCGAGCACGTCGGATATCTCGGCGGCGGCGGCGCTCGGCCGGACGTCGATGCCTTCCTCGACCAGGACCTTGTAGCGGCGCACGCGACTGCCGGTGCCCACGGTCGTGCCGTCGGCCTGGGCGGTCACGAAGGTGCCGGGCCCGGTCGCCGGAATGGCGATGGTGGAGGGGGAAGGGGAGGCGGAGGGCGAGGCCGAGGGCGACGCGGAGGCCTCCGGAGAGGCGGACGCAGAGGGCGAGGAGGAAGCGGACGGCCTTCCCGTCGACGCGTCCAGGGCGTCCGTGACGTCGGCCACCTGGTCGTCCGTCACCGGTGGCCGGGTGTCCCGCCAGTACGCGACGGCGGCTCCCGCCGTGAGCAGAACGGCCCCCAGGGCGACGAAGGCAAGGACCGCGCGGGCGGGGCCGCGGCGTCTGCGTCTGCCGGCGGGGGAGCTGTGCCCGGCACCGTCCTGCCCGGATCTTCGGCCGGCTCGGCGGGCGGTGGATCGGCCCACGGTGTGCGTCCTCTCTTCTGGTCGTCGGGGCACGCACGGCGGACTCCGGTGTGCTGTTGTACCCCCAAGATCCAAGCGGACGCACGTGCGAAAACGTCACGGTTTCCGCCGTGTCCCTTCTCACGCCGGGATGCGATTGCTGAGGGCAACCGATCGGCCTTCCGGAACGTCTTCGTCGGGGTCACCCGGTTTCCGCCCGGTGACCCCGACATGTGCGGGAGGAGCGCCGTCGGCCGGCGGCGCCGTCAGCCGGCGGGCGTTCGCTCCCAGCGGTAGAAGCAGCGCGCCATCGCGTCCTTCGGACCGCGCCAGGTCGCCGGGTCGTACGCCGAGACGTACGGCTCCAGCCGCTCGCTGACCTGGCGGAACTCCGGGTGCCCGGTCAGCCTGCCGATGGTGGGTGCCGGGTCCTCGTCGCTCTCGATGAGGTGCAGGTACACGCCGTCACCGAACTCGAAGAGGCTGCGCCGGTTGACGCCCACCAGGTGCGGGAGTTCGCCGCTGTCGGACTCCGCGAACACCTTCGCGATGTCCGGTGCCGCGCCCGGCGCCATCCGGGCGACGATCAGTGTGTGGTGCATGAGGGTGCTGCCCTTCGCCGGGTTCGTACGGGTCAGTCGGCGAGCACCGACGCGGTGCGCCGCTCACCCGCCGCCTGCTCGATCCGGTCCCGGATCAGCGCCATCTGCGTACGGGAGTTGCGGTTGATGTTGTCCGTCATCCAGGCGTCGTCCACGGGCGCGTCCGGCTTCATCGCGAAGTCCTGCGTCCAGCGCATGACGGTGCCCTCGGCGGTCTCCGCGTACTCCCAGACGATGTTCATGTACTGGAAGGGGCCGGTCTCGACCCGCTGGGCGCGGACGGTGCGGGTGACCGGGTCTGCGACCCGCTCGGAGACCCAGCTCCACACCTTGCCGTCGGCGTCCGGGTGCATGGTGAGCCGGAAGGTGACCTTGTCGTCGTCGCGGTCCAGGACCTCCACGGAGGCGTACTCGCTGAACAGCCGGGGCCAGTTCTCGATGTCGTTGGTCATCTTCCAGACCAGCTCCATCGGGGCGGCGATGGTGATCTCGTTGTTGGTGTGCCCTGCCATGTCACACTCCCGTCTTCAGGGCGCCGTTGACCAGCGCGAGGAAATCGGCGGGCGTCTTGCAGCGCTCGGCCTGCTCGGGCAGGCCCAGGCCGTACCGCTTCTCCAGCTCGGCCACGATGCCCAGCAGGCCGAGGGAGTCCAGGCCGAAGGTGTCGAAACCGTCGTCGGCCTGCTGCTGGAGGGTGACCGGGTCGACGTGCACGCCGGCGGTGCGCTTCATCAGCGCCGACAGTTCCTCGACGGTCACCTGGTAGTCCGGCTGGTCGGTCATGGTGTCCTCCTTGACTCGGGTTGGCACGGTCACGGTGTTCTCCGTGACCGTCGGTGGTCGGTGGTCGGTGGTGGGGTGCCGGTGCGGGCTGCCGGTGGTCCGGGGGCGGTCCGTCGGCCGGTCCGTCGGTCAGCCGCCGGTGGGGGGCACGGCGCCCAGGCGCAGGACGAGCGCCGAGTTGGACCCCATGAGCCCGCGCGCCAGCACCAGGGCCGTGCGCGGCTCGGCGGGGCGGGCCCGGCCGGTCACCACGTCCAGGTCGTGGCAGACGTCGACCACGTGCGGGGTGGGCGGGATCAGCCCGTGCTCCATCGCGAGCACCGCCGTCGCCACGTCCAGCACCGGCGCGGCGCAGTACGCCCGCCCGGTCCCGGTCTTGGGCGCGGTGACCGGCACTCGCGCGAGGTGCGGGCCCAGCGCGTCGGCCAGGGCCAGCGCCTCGGCCCGGTCGGCCTCCGGGACCCCGAGGGCGTCCGCGAAGACCACGTCCACGTCCTCGGGCCGGCAGCCCGCCTCGGCCAGGGCGCCCTCGATCGCGCGGGCCAGCCCCTCCCGGGACCGCTCCCAGCGGCCGGGGCCGGTGAAGGTCGCCGCGTGCCCGGCCACCGTCGCCCGCACGTCCGCGCCCCGCTCCCGGGCCGCGCCCTCCTCCTCCACGAGGAGTACGGCCCCGCCCTCGGCCGGCGCGAACCCGCAGGCGGCGTCGGTGAACGGGCGGTAGGCACGGTCGGGTTCGGCGGCCGCGCTCAGCTCGGGGTACCCCAGCTGGCAGACGATCGAGTACGGGGCCAGCGGCGCCTCCGTCGCGCCGCAGACCACCGTGTCGGTGCCGCCCCGCACCGCCAGCGCCGCGTGCGCCAGGGCGTCCAGGCCGCCCGCCTCGTCGGCGGCCACGACCCCGCAGGGACCCTTGAAGTCGTTGCGGATGGAGACCTGGCCGGTGCTGGCCGCGTAGAACCAGGCGATCGACTGGTACGGGCCGACGTGGCGCGAGCCCCGGCCCCACAGGTTCTGCAGCTCCCGCTGCCCGAACTCACCGCCGCCCGAACCGGCCGCGGTGACCACGCCGACCGAGAACGGCGAGTCGACGTCGGCCCGGCCGAACCGGGCGTCGGCCAGCGCGTGCTGGGTGGCGGCCAGCGCGAAGTGCGTGAACCGGTCGGTCTGGACGAGGAAGCGGTCCTCGACCGTGTCGGCCGCGTCGAAGCCGTGCACCTCGCCCGCGACCCGCAGCGGAAGGTGGTCGCAGCCCTCCCGGGTGACGGGCCCGAGGCTGTTGGTGCCGTCGGCGACCGCCTTCCAGTGCGCCTCGACACCGGTGCCGTGCGGCGACACCACGCCGAGACCGGTGACCACCGCGCGCCTGGGTCCGCCCTTGGTCCGTCCTGCTCCGCTCATCGCAGCCCTCCTTCACTTCCGCTCAGTACGACCGCGGACTGGAAGCCGCCGAAGCCGCTGCCCACCGACAGCACGTGCCGCAGCCTCCGCTCCCGTGCCTCGCGCGGCACGTAGTCCAGGTCGCACTCGGGGTCGGGGGTCGTGTAGTTGGCCGTGGGCGGCACCACCTGGTGGGCCATCGCCAGGACGCACGCGGCCAGTTCGATGGAGCCGATCGCGCCGAGCGAGTGGCCCACCATCGACTTGATCGAGCTCATGGGCGTCTGGTAGGCGTGCGCGCCCAGCGAGCGCTTGACGGCCGCGGTCTCGTGCCGGTCGTTCTGCTGGGTGCCGGAGCCGTGCGCGTTGACGTAGTCGATCGACGAGCCGTCGAGTCCGGCCATGTCCAGCGCCGTGTCGATGGCCCGCGCCATCTCCAGGCCCTCCTTGGTGAGCCCGGTCATGTGATACGCGTTGCCGAACGTGGCGTAGCCGGATATCTCGCAGTACACGTCCGCACCCCGGGCCCGGGCGTGTTCCAGGTCCTCCAGGACCAGCACCGCCGCGCCCTCGCCCATCACGAAGCCGTTGCGGTCGGCGTCGAAGGGCCGGGAGGCGTGCGCGGGGTCGTCGTTGTTCGGCGAGGTCGCCTTGATGGCGTCGAAGCAGGCCATGGTGATCGGCGATATCGGCGAGTCCGCCGCGCCCGCCAGGCACACGTCGACCCGCCCCTCGGCGACCGCGTGATAGGCGTACCCGACCGCGTCGAGACCGGACGTGCACCCGGTGGACACGGTCTGCACCGGCCCGCGCACCCCGAACTCCTCCGCCACCGCGGAGGAGAGGGTGGCGGGCGTGAACGCGCGCTCCAGGTGCGGCTCGGCCCGCCGGTCGTCGACGTCCCAGCGCGAGCCGCGCTCGCTGACCAGGACGTAGTCGTGTTCGAGCCGGGTGGTACCGCCGACCGCCGTGCCGAGGGTGGCACCGGCCCGCCAGGGGTCCTCGCGGTTCATGTCCAGGTTCGCGTCCCGGACCGCCTCGGAGGCGGCGACGAGCGCGAACTGCACGTACCGGTCGCACCGTTGGACGGTGGCGAGGCCGAGCCCGTGGTCGGACGGCTCGAAGTCGCACTCGGCGGCGATCTGCGAGCGCAGCCCGGCCGGGTCGAAGAGGGAGATGCGGCGCGTCGCCGTACGGCCTTCGGACAGCAGCCCCCAGAACTGGGGGACGCCGATTCCGCCCGGGGCGACGACGCCTATGCCCGTGACGGCGACCCGGCGCCGGGTCACGACACCACCTCGGCCGCCGGGGCGGGCCGCTCGTGCCCGGCGCCGCCCGCGTGCGCGTGCGCCCCGTCGCACGGGAGCGCGTTGCCCTCCGCGTCCTCCGTGTCGACGTGGCCCAGCTCCGGACGCGGGGCCAGCGGGCCCAGGTGGAACACGAGCCGCGCCTCGACGTCCCCCGCGTTGCGGAAGCGGTGGCGCATGTCCTGCGGGATCAGCAGCCCCTGCCCGGTGGCGAGTGAGTGCGGCACCCCGTTCAGGTCCACTTCGAGGGCGCCCTCCGTGACGTACACGAACTCCTCGGAGTACGGGTGGTAGTGCTCGGCGATGCGGTCGCCGGGCTGCACGATGGCCACGCCCATGAAGCCGCTGGTCGACCCGGCGGTGGTGGGCGTGAGAAGGGCGCGGAGGTCTCCGCCGCGGCGGCGGTTCGGCGCGATGTCGCCGAGGGAGACGATGCGTACCTGCTGGTCTGTCATGTCGTTCACTCCGGGGTGACGGGAGGAAGTGGGGAGGAGAAGCCGGGCGGGGCCGGAAGGAGCCGGGTCGGGTGGATCCGCGCACCGGCGGGCACGGCGTCGGGCCCGCCGGCCGCGCGGTCGGGGGAGTGGTTCAGGAACCGGCGGAACGCCGGTCGGTCAGCGGCGTCATACGGACCCGGGTCAGCAGCCGGGACAACGTGGCCGCCTCGCCCGGCGACCCGTCGACGCCGACCGCGGCGGTGTCCAGCAGCCGATCGGCCGCCGCGGCGCCCTCGGGCCCGTGCAGGCCCAGGACGGCGGCGGGCGCGGCCTGCGGGTCACCGGCCACGTCGACGAGCCGTACGACGAGGTCGTCGCGGTGGAAGACGGTGGACGCCAGCACCGGGCCGTCCGGGTCCTGCGCGGCGGACGCGTCCTGGCGGGCCAGCAGCCGGGCCAGCTCCCCGCCGGCACCGGCGTGCACCGGGTAGAGCAGCGCGAGCCGCTCGGTGCGCGTATCGGCCCGGTCGCCGGACGCGGCCCGGTCGCCGGACGCGGCGTGGTGGGCGGACGTCGCGTGGTGGACGGCCGGCATGGCGGCCCGGGTGAAGAACCGCCGGGCGGACTGCGGGTCGGCGAGGTCCCGGTCCTGCTCCAGATACGGGTTGAGGGCCTCCTCGACCGCCCGCACCCCGGGCTGCCGGGCGACATGGCGCAGCGCGGTCTGCAGGTCGCCCCGCACCTCCACCGCGCGCACGATCCGGTTGCCCTGCATGAACAGCGAGGTGCGCAGCAGCCGCGTGGAACCGTCCACGTGGGCGTCGGGCGACACGTACTCGGACAGCAGCCGGGCGGTCTCCGCCTCGCTGCCGGGCCGCACGGTGAAGGTCAGCGCGTGCCGTACGACGTTGCCGCCGATCCGGGGCGCCGAACGCGGCTCGCCGGGTGCCGGCTGCCCGCCCTCGGTCTCCCGCAGGACGCTGTAGCGCAGCGAGTGGGTGTCCCGGACGCAGGTCGCCAGCGGCTCGACGGTGTCCAGGTGCTCGTCGCTGTTGACCCAGGCCAGGAAGGGCGCGGCGCTCTCCCACTCGCTGGTCAGCAGCCACTGGGTCGGGTTCTCCAGGGACTGGCACAGCTGGTCGCTGACGTGTCCCGGAACGGCGGCGACCCGGTCGCGGATGCGCTCGTAGGCGTCCAGGAACTCCTGCTGCATGCCGTCGTGGACGTCCAGCATCAGGACGACCCGTACGCGGGAACCGTCGAACGCGGATATCGACACGCCGCCCGCGTCCGCCGCCACGGTGCTGGTGCGTATGGCGTCCGTCGCGTTCGTGGCATCCGCGGTCGGGGCATCCGTCGCAACGACGGGAGAGACCGTCATCCGGCCCACCTCTTCTCGGGGTCTTCCTCCTGGACTGGGGCGAACGTCGGCGGCGCCCACCGGGCAGGCGGGGCGCGACGGCCGCGTAAGCACGATCGTGAGCCGTGCCCGCGGGGTCCGCGAACCAGGAGGGTTAAGCGGGTGAAGCCTGCGCCGCGGCGGGCCCCGACGCGGCGTACGGGGCATGCATGAAGGCCCCGGCGCACACCTGTCGCGGGCCGTGCCCGTCGCGGGGCGTGTCCGTCGCGGGGCGTGTCCGTCGCGGGGCGCGGCCGTCAGGGGCGCGTCCGTCACCCACGTCCCTCATCCACGTATGTCACTCACGTCTGTCGCAACGGAGGACGAGCAACCATGAACGAAAGAGCCGACCGCTCCGGCGGAACCGCTCCCGAAGCCGCCGCCCCCGGGGCCGGCCAAACCCACCGCGTCCCGGTCCTCGTCGTCGGCGGGTCCCTGGTGGGCCTGTCGATGTCGGTGTTCCTGGGGCGGCTGGGCGTCCGGCACACCCTGGTCGAACGTCACGCCGGCACCTCCATCCACCCCCGGGGGCGCGGCAACAACGTCCGCACGATGGAGATCTTCCGGGTGGCCGGCACCGAGCCCGACATCCGTCGGGCCGCCGCCACCCTGGCCGACAACCACGGCATCCTGCAGACGCCCACCCTGGTCGGCGACGCGGGCGAGTGGCTGTTCAAGCAGATCGACCCCGGCAACGGACTGGCCCGCTTCAGCCCCAGCTCCTGGTGCCTGTGCAGTCAGAACGACCTGGAACCCGAACTCCTCACCCACGCCGTCAACCTGGGCGGCGACCTCCGCTTCGGCACGGAGCTGCTCTCCTTCGAGACGGACGCCGACGGCGTGACGGCGATCGTGAAGAGCCGGGAGACCGGCGAGCACACCACCATCCGCGCCGACTACCTGGTCGCCGCCGACGGCCCCCGCAGCCCGGTCCGCGAACAGCTCGGCATCGGCCAGAGCGGCCCCGGCGACCTCTTCCACAACGTCAGCATCACCTTCCGCTCCCGCCGCCTCGCCGACGTCGTGGGCGACCGCCGCTTCATCGTCTGCTACCTGACCGACGAGAACGCCGACGGCGCCCTCCTGCCCGTCGACAACCGCGAGAACTGGGTCTTCCACGCCCCCTGGCACCCCGAACAGGGCGAAACGGTGGAGGACTTCACCGACGAGCGCTGCGCCGCACACATCCGCCGCGCCATCGGCGACCCCGACCTCGACGTCGAGATCACCGGCAAAGCCCCCTGGCACGCCGCCCAGCGCGTCGCCCGCAGCTACCGATCCGGCCGCGTCCTGCTCGCCGGCGACTCGGCCCACGAGATGTCCCCCACCGGCGCCTTCGGCTCCAACACCGGCATCCAGGACGCCCACAACCTCGCCTGGAAGCTGGCGGCGGTACTGGAGGGCTGGGCGGGCGAACCCCTCCTGGACACCTACGACACGGAACGCCGCCCGGTCGCGGAGGCCACCAGCGCCCGCGCCGCCCACCGCTCGGTCGAGCACAGCCACCCGGGCTTCGCACCGCCGCCGGGGATGGGGGGCGGAGGGCCGGGCGGGCCCGGCGGCGCGCCCGGCGCCGGTATGCCTGGTGGCGCACCCGGGGGTGGCGGTCCCGGCGGTGCCTCTCGGGGTGGTCCGGGCGGTGCTCCCGGGGGTGGCGGTGCCGCCGGTATGCCTGGTGGCGCACCCGGGGGTGGCGGTCCCGGCGGTGCCCCCGGTGGCGCCCCGGCCGGTCCTCCCGGCGGCCCGCAGCGCGGCATCCTCAACGTCGCCCTCGGCTACCGCTACCCCCAGGGCGCGGTGGTCGGCGCCGACCCGGCGACCCCGGTGGTCCCCGAGGGCCTCGACCTCACCGGCGCCCCCGGCAGCAGGGCACCCCACCTCTGGCTCCGCCGGGGCGAGGAGCGCCTGTCCACCCTGGACCTGTACGAGGACTCCCTCGTCCTGCTCAGCGACGCGGCCCAGCCCACCGGCTGGCACGAGGCGGCGACCGAGGTGGCCGCGGCGCTGCGCGTCCCGCTGAAGCCGTACCGCGTGGGCGGCACCCCCGGAGCCGACCTGGTCCCGGACGACGAGGAGACCGACTGGGCCCGGGCCCACGGAGTGACCCGGGGCGGCGCGGTCCTGATCCGCCCCGACGGCTTCGTGGCCTGGCGCTCCCCGGGCCCCGCCCCCGACCCGGAGGCGATGCTGCGCCAGGTGGTGGCGACGGTACTGGCGCGCACCTGAGGTCCGCACGGTCGCGGATCGGGCGACGCCTCGGCCGGCCGACACCTCAGTCGGCCGGCCTGACCACGACATCCCCCACCGTCACCCCCGCGTCCGGTGGAAGGCGAGGTACGCGAACCCCTCGCCCTCCCGGGGCGCCCGCGTCCAGGACCGGGTGGTGAAGGTGGGGAGTCGGCCGTGGGCGAGCGCGAAGCGGGGCAGGGAGAGCCCGAGTTCGCCGTGCAGGGCCTTCAGCGCCCGCAGATGGCCCTCCTGCCCGGCGTCCTCCGGGCGGAACAGCCGGTCCGGATCCAGGGCCTCGGGTATCGTCCCGGATCGCTCGACCTTCGCGCCCCACAGGGTGAACCCGTACAGCTCCTCGCCCCCGTCGGCCACCGACAGATGAAACGCGTCCGGCCGGCCCCCGGCGGACGCCTGCCCCGGCTCGTACCACACCACCACGGCGCGCCCGCCGGCGGAGGCGTCCGCGACCGGCGACCGGAACAGCTGACTCATGTGGTGCGGGCTGTATCCGTCGAAGGCGAAGGACCACGCCCCGTCGGCCCGCCCGACGGCGACCACGGCCCGGTCCTCCCACAGTTCGACGCCCTCGTCCTCCCGCTCGTGCGGCCTGCGCGCCGACCGGGCCACGTCGGACGGCCGTACGGGACCGCTCAGCAGCGCACCCTCCTCCCCGATCAGCTCGGGCAGCCGCCCGGGTCCGACGCCCTCGACCCAGACACAGCGATACGCACCGCCGAACGACCCACGGAACCCCCCGGGCTCCGCCAGCCACGCGAGCCCCGGCGGATCGAGATCCGCCACCGGTTCCGGGGCCGGCCCCGGCTGCCCGTCCCGAGGCGTCGCCAGCAGCTCCCGCCCCCGCTCCGGAGTGACCAGCGGCCCCAGCACCGGATCGGCGAGCAGTCCGAGCGGCACGACCAGCAGCGGCCCGGGCTGTTCCCACCGCGGCAGCGCGTCCCGCAGTACCCGCCAGGCCGCGTCGCACGCACCCCACCGGGCGGCCTCCCGAGCCTCGCCGACGGCCCGTCCCCAGGCACCGGCGGGCGCGTAGCGGTAGGTCCCGTCCCGCACCGCGCCCAGCACCGCCTCGGACGCCTCCCGTCCGGCGCCACGGGCGGCCATCGTCCCCAGCCAGTGGGCGTCACCGCCCACCCGCCGCTGCTCCTGAGCCGGTCCTATGGCCTCCACGGGCAGCACCTCCGGCAGGTAGCGCCGGTCGGCCACCAGACCGCCGTAGCTCCGGGAGTGGCCCGGAGCCAGGAAGTGCCGTATCTGGCTCAACAGGTCGGCACCGTGCGGCCGCCCGAACTCGGCCGCCTCCTCCAGCAGCGGCACGGCCTCCTCGTACCGCCCGCGCAGGGCCAGCACCCGCGCCCGCTCCACCCGGGCATCCTGCTCACGCGTGGTCGCGTTGACGAAGTCGGACCGCTCGGCGCGGGTGGCGTGGAAGTGGCGGTACATGGCCTCCATGTACGCCCGGAACGACGAGTACCGGTCCGGGGACTCACCGCTCCATCCCTTGTACACGGAGAGCGCCCACTCACCGTCGTCGTCCCGGTCCCCCGGGTCGAGCAGCGCGTACGACGCGTCGGAGTCCGTCTCCAGCCGCAGCGCCCGCCGCCACATCCCGGCCAGCAGGACCGCCTCCCGCGACGGGTCGTCGTCGAGGAACCCCTCGTACACGGACGTCATGTCGTGCGGATCCCCGAACCAGTCGATCTCCGCGACGCCGCCGAGCCGGTACACGCCGGCCATCTGATCCACGTACCACCCGTCGCTCACGGCCAGGAACTCCCGGTACGACGGCGGCAACCGCCGCCCCAGCCGCTTCTCCGCCGCGACGACCGCCGCCTCACCGGCCGTCTCCCGACCCAAGACGACGGACCCGGGCCCGCCGTCATCCTCCTGGTCGGGCCGGGGCATCCACTCCTCCTGCCAACGCCCGAGAAAAACACGCCAGTCGAAGGACCCGTTGGAAGAAATACCGCTCATACCCGCATGCTGCCACCGGCCACCGACAGCGGGGCCGTGAGTCATCCTTGGGACTCCGACAGACCGGACACCTCGTCGACGAGAGGCTGCACCCGATACGGAACGACCGCACTCAGCGCGACGACCGTCGTACTGCGCCGCACACCAGGCACCGCGAGCACATGGTCGATCACTTGCTGGACGTGCTGGTTGATGGTCCCGGCGATACGGCACCAGATGTCACCGGGCCCCGTCACGACATGGGCCTCGAGAATCTGCGGAACCGCCCGCAGCCGCGCCGTGATGGCCGCACGGGCCGGCTGGTCCACCTCGAACGTCGTGAACGCCTGCACCCCGTGCCCGAGCGCGGCGACGTCCACGTCCGGCCCGTACCCGGTCACCACACCGGCACCGGCCAGCCGATCGAGCCGCGCCTGCAACGTACCGCGGGCGACGCCGAGTTGCCGCGCGATCTCCAGCAGCCCGTCCCGCGGACGCTCCCGCAGCAGCCGCAGCATCCGCCCGTCGAGCAGGTCGAGCCCGCGCCGTGCCACCACCGTAGAACCTGCCGATCTGCCACCCAAGAGGCACTCGAACGCGTCTTCTCCTGCCACATAAGCATCTGACCGAGGCCCCTGTTGCCTATCCGGCACACGCTGCCTCACCCTAAGTGCTCCAGTCCACGAGGAGACCCGTGAGACCCATGAAATCGGTGAGACCCGTGAGGCAGCACACGCACCCGTTCATCCCGTACCGGCCGAAGCGCTACGACGAAGCCGAGATGCTCCGCCGCGGCAGGGACTTCGTCTCCTTCGTCGACCGCCGACGCAGCGTGCGTTTCTTCAGCGACGAACCGGTCCCGCGCGAGTGCGTCGACCTGGCGATCGCCGCGGCGAACACCGCACCCTCCGGCGCCCACTTCCAGCCCTGGAGGTTCGCCGTGATCGGCGACGCCGAGACCAAGCACCGCATCCGGGTCGCCGCGGAGGCGGAGGAACGGGTGAACTACGAGGGCGGCCGGATCCCGCCCGAGTGGCGTGCCGCACTCGCCCGCCTGGAAACCGACT
Source organism: Streptomyces sp. NPDC085944 (assembly GCF_040686295.1). Taxonomy (NCBI): domain Bacteria; kingdom Bacillati; phylum Actinomycetota; class Actinomycetes; order Kitasatosporales; family Streptomycetaceae; genus Streptomyces; species Streptomyces sp. NPDC085944. Next base: position 209,758 of record NZ_JBFBJX010000010.1, read on the forward strand.
CCGACAAGAGCTTCCTCGACGTCGTGCCGTGGATCGTGGTCTGCTTCGCCGAGAAGAGCACCGCGATGCCGGACGGCTCGCTGCGCAAGAACTACTACGTGAACGAAAGCGTCGGCATCGCCTGCGGCCTCTTCATCACGGCCCTGCACGCGATGGGCCTGAGCACCCTCACCCACACCCCGAATCCCATGGCCTTCCTCACCAGAATCTGCGAACGCCCCACCAACGAACGCCCGTACATCCTCTTCCCCGTCGGCTACGCATCCCCCGACTGCGAGGTCCCGGACCTGACCCGGAAACCCCTGACGGAGGCAAGCACGACCGTGCCGCCCCCGAGCTGACCCGGCCCCGGCCGGAGCGCCGGGCCCTCACGGCCGCCCCGCCCACGAGAAGCGGGACGCCGCTCTCCATTCCGAGCAACGGGACGGCCCACGCCCAGGGCGACCGCACGGTGCTCTACCACGACGGCAAGCCCGCACGGATCGGCTACTGGGGCGTCACCGCCGACTGGACGGGCCGCTACCCGCTCTTGCGGTGTGTTCCTCCGGACGGCACGCACCCCGCAACGCCCTGGGGCGCTCGACCCACGCCGTCAGACCTTGACAACGGTGAATCGCCCACCGCTCAGAGCCGCGAGGTCCTCGGGATCGGAGGTGAGGATCGTGACCGGGCCGGGCGCGACGAGGGCGGTGGCGCTGAGCATGGCGTCGATGGCGTACTTGTGACCGTGAAGGCCGGCGTCGGCGAGGAGAGCGGCGGCGTGCCGGGCGATCGACTCGGTGACCGGTTCGACGATGATGCGGGAGAGGGTCCACTCCAACGCCGGACGGTTGATCCGGGGATGGACCACCTCCACGAGGGCGGCTGCCGAGGTGACCACACGCAGATCGTCGGCGCGGGCCAAGGCGAGCCAGGCGGTCACTGTACGGTCCCGCGCGACGGCCTTGGCCAGCCCCTCGCTGTCAAGGACCAGGGTGCCGCCGGGTACGGCGGGGGAACGGTTCACGCAGCGCTCGCCCCACCCTGTGCCTGCTGGTCACGCGCCTGGTGAAGCTGGTCCCGCAGCGCCTGGATCTCTTCGTCCGAGATCGGACCGTGCTCGGCCTCGGCCACCTGGATCACTTCGTTGAGGTTGTCTCGTTCGACCTGGCGGGCAACGGCCGCGGCCACGTAGGCGGACAGGCCGGACGGCCCGCTGCGGGCCTTGGCGGCTTCAGCGATGTCGCGCGGCATAGTGATCGAGTACTTGCCGGTAGGCTCACTCATGCTACTCATCCTACCTCGCATGCTCCGATCGAGAGGAGTGAAGGCTTCGCCGTCTCTCGGCCGTGAGCCGTCGGTCGTTGGTTGCCGGCTGCACCTGCCGCGTCGATTTTGGCTCCGCTGGTGGACTACTGCCCCAGGGGTCCCGTCCGGTTCGCGCTCTACGCGGAGGCTGACGGACTGGCGACCCTCACGGTATGGGGCTTTTGGAGAGGGAACCGCGGCGGCTGAGTGGTGGGCAGTCCCCTTGTCCTGACTGCGGTCTGTTGCAGGACCGAGTGCCGACGCTTGAGCAAGAGTGGGTGCTGCTGGAGCCGGACATGCATCCCCTGGCCCATGCGGTGCCGGCGGAGCACCGGTGGATCGAACTGTCCGACGGGCGGGTGACGGTCTACGGGGTGTGCCCGCCGGATCAGTTCCAGCGGTGCCGCGTCGAGCACCGCCTCGCCTGCTCGGCACAACCTCTGCCGGATCTGTGGCCGTGGTTGACGTCCCTGCGAGGGGAGAACGCGCGGCGAGTGGAGCGGCAGAACGATCCGGAGCCGCCTTCGCCCCATGAGCAGTGGCCGGACGCCGGCTGATGGCTCGTCCGGAGACTCTGGGGGCTGCCCCGGGGAGACAGTCCAAGATCCTGTCCACGACCAGCCCACAGAGGTCGACATACGCCCGCTTCGAGCGGCACACGGCTGCACATACGCGAAGACCCCGGCCTCAGCGTTTCCGCTGGTGACGGGGTCTTTGGGCACCTCATAAAGGGTGCCCCCGGCAGGATTCGAACCTGCGCACACGGCTCCGGAGGCCGTTGCTCTATCCCCTGAGCTACGGGGGCGTGTCCGTCGCGGTCGGTGTTGCTCGCGGCGACGGGTAGAACACTACCAGCTCGCCCGGGGTGGTCATGAACGGGTTTTGGCGGGCCGTGGGGGCGGCTCCCGCGGGGCGTTGCCCCTCGGGCGGGGTGGAAGTGGGGAAAACCCGGACGCGGTGGCCGGGGGCGACCTACTCTCGAGTTGTGCCTAGGGCGTCCGGCCGGATTCTTGTTGTGGACGACAACAAGGTCATCCGGCAGCTGATCAGGGTCAACCTCGAGCTGGAGGGCTTCGAGGTCGTGACCGCGGGCGATGGTGCCGAGTGTCTGGAAGTCGTCCATCAGGTGCGGCCCGACGTCGTCACGCTGGACGTGGTCATGCCTCGGTTGGACGGGCTGAGGACCGCTGCTCGCCTGCGTGCCGATCCGCGTACCCGGGACCTTCCGATCGCGATCGTCAGTGCCTCGACGCAGTACGAGGTCGACGCCGGGTTCGCCGTGGGGGTCGACGCCTTCCTGTCCAAGCCGTTCGAGCCTGCCGAGCTCATCGGGCTCGTACGGCAGTTGGCCGAGCGGGAAACTCGTGGTGCGTCCGGGGCCGGGGCCGCCGCCGACTCCTTGCCGCGGGTGCGTGGGCTCGCCGGGGAGAGTGAGACGCCCGCTCAGGCGTGAGTGCACAGCCGTTCCCCGGTTCCGTCCATATCCCGGGACTCCCGGGAAACGGTTCGCCTGGCCACCCCCCTCCTCCCATACGCTTGTCCCGTGACCCCCGTCGAGCTCTCCCGCACCGTGCTGCACGCCGTGCGTCGCGCCGTTGACGCGGGGGAGCTGAGCGTGGCCGTGCCGACGCGGGCCGTGGTCGCGCCGCCGGGGCCCGGAGGGTGCGGGGACTACGCCACCAGCATCGCCCTCCAGCTGGCCCGGCCGGCCGGGCAGACGCCGTTCCGGGTCGCCGAGGTGCTGCGCCCCTACCTGGTCGGCACGGACGGGATCACCGACGTCGTCCTCACCGGGCCGGGATTCCTCAACATCAGTCTCGACCGGGCCGCCGCAGGCGTCGGGCTCGTCGGCGAGATCCTGCGCCGTGGGGTCCGGTACGGGTATGCCGACCAGTCGGACGGACGTGTCCTGCAGCTTCACTGCCCCCACGACCTGCGTGCCGTCGTCGTCGCCGAGGTGTCGGCGCGGTTGCTCCGCTCCCAGGGCGCCCTCGTCCGCGTGACCGCCGAGGGGTTCGAGGACGTCTGGGCCTCCGTCCTCGAGGTGACGGTCGACGCCGTCGGGCGCGCCCCCGCCGAGCTGCCCGTCGATGTCCGGCCCGTGCCCGTCCCCGCCTCCGAGACCGCCGACCTGATGTCCCTCGGCCGCGACGCCGGACGCTGGGCCCTCCTCCATCCCGCGGCCCACGACCGCCCCCGTACCGGCGACGAGCACCTCGTCCAGCGGGAGAGCAACCCCCTCTTCCGCGTGCGGTACGCCCACGCCCGCGCCCGCGCCGCCACGCGCAACGCCGCCGACCTCGGCTTCACCGCCGACCCCGGCCCCGTCACCTGCACTGGTAGCGACGGCTCCGGCATCCCGACCGGCACCGGCAGCGGCTCTGGCACCCCCACCGGCCCCGTCGCCGGTAGCGCCGGCTCCGGCACCCTGGCCGGCTCTGTCACCGGCAGCGGCGGCTCAGGCAACCAGACCGGCCCCGTCACCGGCGGCGACACCGGCACCCCGACCGGCCCGGTCACCGGACCCCTCACCGGCAGCGCCCCCGGCACCCCCACCGGCACCACCCCCCTCGCAGACGCCGCGCCGGTACTCCTCGCCGCCCTCGCCGACCACCCCCGCGTCCTCGCCGCCGCCGCGGAGCACCGCGCACCCGACCGGCTCGCCCGGCATCTCGTGGCCGTCGCCGACGCCGCGCTGCCCTTCCTGCTCACCGTGCTGCCGCGCGGTGGGGAGAAACCCTCGGCCGCCCACCGAGCCCGGCTGGCGCTTGCCGAAGCCGTCGGGGCGGTGCTGGCCGGCGGCCTGGACCTCCTCGGCATCGACGCACCCGACCACCTCTGAGAGAGCGCAGAAGACGCCATGAGCCGTTCCGCACACCCCGCCGGGCCCCGTCACGCCGATGTCCTGCCCGAGGGGCACTACGCCGCCCCGGCCGAGGACCTGAACGCCCTCGACCCCAAGGTCTGGGCCCACACCGTCGGACGGGACGCGGACGGTGTCGTCACCGTCGGCGGGATCGCCGTCACGCAGCTCGCCGAGGAGTACGGCACCCCCGCCTACGTCCTCGACGAGGCCGACTTCCGGGACCGGGCGCGCGCCTGGCGCACCGCCTTCGGCAACGACGCCGACGTGTTCTACGCCGGGAAGGCCTTCCTGTCGCGCGCCGTCGTGCGGTGGCTGCACGAGGAGGGGCTCAACCTCGACGTGTGTTCCGGGGGCGAGCTGGCCACCGCGCTCTCCGCCGGGATGCCCGCCGAGCGGATCGCCTTCCACGGGAACAACAAGTCGCCGGAGGAGATCGAGCGCGCCGTCCGGGCCGGGGTGGGGCGGATCGTGCTCGACTCCTTCCAGGAGATCGTGCGGGTCGCCCACATCGCCCAGACCCTCGGCAAGCGGCAGCGGGTGCAGATCCGGATCACCGTCGGCGTCGAGGCCCACACGCACGAGTTCATCGCCACCGCGCACGAGGACCAGAAGTTCGGCATTCCGCTGGCCGGCGGGCAGGCCGCCGAGGCCGTGCGGCGGGCGCTGCAGCTCGACGGGCTCGAGGTCATCGGGATCCACTCCCACATCGGCTCGCAGATCTTCGACATGTCGGGCTTCGAGGTCGCCGCGCACCGCGTGGTGGGGCTGCTCAAGGACATCCGGGACGAGCACGGGGTCGAGCTGCCCGAGATCGACCTCGGCGGCGGGCTCGGAATCGCGTACACCAGTGACGACGACCCCCGCGAGCCGCACGAGATCGCCAAGGCGCTGACCGAGATCGTGACGCGGGAGTGCGAGGCCGCCCGCCTCGCCACCCCGCGCATCTCCGTCGAGCCCGGGCGGGCCATCGTGGGGCCGACCGCCTTCACCCTGTACGAGGTCGGCACCGTCAAGCCGCTCGACGGGCTGCGGACCTACGTCTCCGTCGACGGCGGGATGTCGGACAACATCCGGACCGCGCTGTACGACGCCGAGTACAGCGTCGCCCTCGCCTCCCGCACCTCCGACGCCGAGCCGATGCTCGTGCGCGTCGTGGGCAAGCACTGCGAGAGCGGGGACATCGTGGTCAAGGACGCCTTCCTGCCGGGGGACCTGGCACCCGGGGACCTCATCGCCGTACCGGCGACGGGGGCGTACTGCCGTTCCATGGCCAGCAACTACAACCACGTGCTGCGTCCGCCGGTCGTCGCCGTGCGGGACGGCGAGGCGCGGGTGATCGTGCGGCGGGAGACCGAGGAGGATCTGCTCCGTCTCGACGTCGGGTGACGCACCCCGGGGGAGGAAGGGGGGCGGGCGGAGATCCTTCGTGAAGATCCTTCGGCCCGTACCCCGTCCGAAAATGAAATAAACGTCTCACGATCCGGACGAAAGGCAGAAAATCCCGTCCGGTGCGTGAGACTGGTCCAACCGTAGACGGTAAGAGGAAACGAGGTCGGATGATGCGTACGCGTCCGCTGAAGGTGGCGCTGCTGGGCTGTGGAGTGGTCGGCTCAGAGGTGGCGCGCATCATGACGACGCACGCCGCCGACCTCGCCGCCCGGATCGGGGCCCCCGTGGAGCTCGCGGGCGTGGCCGTACGGCGGCCTGACAAGGTGCGGGAAGGGATCGACCCGGCCCTGGTGACCACGGACGCCACCGCGCTCGTCAAGCGCGGGGACATCGACGTCGTCGTCGAGGTGATCGGCGGGATCGAGCCCGCCCGTACGCTCATCACCACCGCCTTCGCGCACGGCGCCTCCGTCGTCTCCGCCAACAAGGCGCTCATCGCCCAGGACGGCGCCGCCCTGCACGCCGCCGCCGACGAGCACGGCAAGGACCTCTACTACGAGGCCGCCGTCGCCGGTGCCATCCCGCTGATCCGGCCGCTGCGCGAGTCCCTCGCCGGCGACAAGGTCAACCGGGTGCTCGGCATCGTCAACGGGACGACCAACTTCATCCTCGATGCCATGGACTCGACCGGGGCCGGCTATCAGGAGGCGCTCGACGAGGCCACCGCCCTCGGGTACGCCGAGGCCGACCCGACCGCCGACGTGGAGGCCTTCGACGCCGCCGCCAAGGCCGCCATCCTCGCCGGGATCGCCTTCCACACGCGCGTGCGCCTCGACGACGTCTACCGCGAGGGCATGACCGAGGTCACCGCCGCCGACTTCGCCTCCGCCAAGGAGATGGGCTGCACCATCAAGCTGCTCGCCATCTGCGAGCGGGCGGCGGACGGGGGATCGGTCACAGCGCGCGTGCACCCCGCGATGATCCCGCTCAGTCATCCGCTGGCCAACGTGCGCGAGGCGTACAACGCCGTGTTCGTGGAGTCCGAGGCCGCCGGCCAGCTCATGTTCTACGGGCCCGGGGCCGGCGGTTCACCGACCGCGTCCGCCGTCCTCGGTGACCTGGTGGCCGTGTGCCGCAACCGGATCGGCGGCGCCACCGGACCCGGTGAGTCCGCGTACGCCGCGCTGCCCGTCTCCCCGATGGGCGACGTCGTCACGCGCTACCACATCAGCCTCGACGTGGCCGACAAACCGGGCGTTCTCGCCCAGGTGGCGACCGTGTTCGCGGAGCACGGTGTCTCCATCGACACCGTGCGGCAGTCCGGCAAGGACGGCGAGGCCTCCCTCGTCGTCGTCACCCACCGCGCGTCCGACGCCGCCCTCGGCGGTACGGTCGAGGCGCTGCGCAAGCTCGACACCGTGCGGGGTGTCGCCAGCATCATGCGGGTTGAAGGAGAGTAACCAGCAATGACCCACCAGTGGCGCGGAATCATCGAGGAGTACCGGGACCGGCTGCCCGTCTCCGACAGCACGCCCGTCGTGACGCTCCGCGAGGGCGGCACCCCGCTCGTGCCCGCGCAGGTGCTCTCCGAGCGCACGGGCTGCGAGGTCCACCTCAAGGTCGAAGGGGCGAACCCCACCGGGTCCTTCAAGGACCGCGGCATGACCATGGCCATCAGCAGGGCGAAGGAGGAGGGCGCGCAGGCCGTCATCTGCGCGTCCACCGGGAACACCTCCGCCTCCGCCGCCGCCTACGGTGTGCGCGCCGGCATGGTCTCCGCGGTGCTCGTGCCGCAGGGCAAGATCGCGCTCGGCAAGATGGGCCAGGCCCTCGTACACGGCGCCAAGATCCTCCAGGTCGACGGCAACTTCGACGACTGCCTCACGCTGGCCCGCGCGCTCAGCGACAACTACCCCGTGGCCCTGGTCAATTCGGTCAACCCGGTGCGTATCGAGGGGCAGAAGACGGCCGCCTTCGAGATCGTCGACATGCTCGGCGACGCGCCCGACATCCACGTCCTCCCGGTGGGCAACGCGGGCAACATCACCGCGTACTGGAAGGGGTACCAGGAGTACGCCGCCGACGGGGTCAGCACGAAGCGGCCCCGCATGTGGGGGTTCCAGGCCTCCGGCTCCGCCCCGATCGTGCGCGGCGAGGTCGTCAAGGACCCCTCGACCATCGCCACCGCCATCCGGATCGGCAACCCCGCCTCCTGGGACTTCGCGCTTGCCGCGCGGGACGAGTCGGGCGGCGCCATCGACGAGGTGACGGACCGTGAGATCCTGCGCGCCTACCGGCTGTTGGCCTCCCAGGAGGGCGTCTTCGTGGAGCCCGCGTCCGCCGCGTCGGTGGCCGGTCTGCTGAAGGCCGCCGAGCAGGGCAAGGTCGACCCGGGGCAGCGCATCGTGTGCACCGTCACCGGCAACGGGCTCAAGGACCCGGACTGGGCCGTCGCGGGCGCCCCGCAGCCGGTCACCGTCCCGGTCGACGCGGCGACGGCGGCCGAGCGGCTCGGCCTCGTGTGACACGCGACCGGCGTATGAGGGCGTAAGCGACGCTCAGCCGGGAAAGCCACATACGGGGGGTGCACAAGGGGCTTACGACACGCATCGTGCGCCTCCTGTGCGCCCTATGTCGCCACAGAACCTTCCTTCGATAGGCTGTACCTAACCCGCCTGCCGCATATGCCGCGGTGCCGCGCTGTCTCCGCGGTCGGTACGGGCCGGCCGTTCGACAAGGAGCGGCGAGCCCAGGGTCCCGTACGTCATCGAATGTCATTCGACAGTCCCGCAGCTCAAGGAGAGTCATCTAGCGATGGCCGGTCCAGCGTTCCGCGCCGCCGCCGTCAGGGTGCGCGTCCCCGCCACCAGCGCCAATCTCGGTCCGGGCTTCGACGCCCTGGGCCTCGCGCTGGGTCTGTACGACGACGTGGTCGTCCGGGTGGCCGACTCCGGGCTGCACATCGACATCGCGGGTGAGGGCAGCGAGACCCTCCCGCGCGACGAGAAGCACCTCCTCGTCCGCTCCCTGCGCACCGCCTTCGACCTGCTCGGCGGACAGCCGCGCGGCCTGGAGATCGTCTGCGCCAACCGCATCCCGCACGGCCGCGGCCTCGGCTCCTCCTCCGCCGCCATCTGCGCCGGCATCGTCGCCGCGCGCGCGGTGACCATAGGCGGCGAGGCCCGCCTCGACGACGCCGCGCTGCTCGACCTCGCCACCGAGATCGAGGGCCACCCGGACAACGTGGCGGCCTGTCTGCTCGGCGGTTTCACCCTGTCCTGGATGGAGTCCGGCGCCGCCCGGGCGATCAGGATGGAGCCGGCCGATTCCATCGTTCCGGTGGTTTTCGTGCCCGGAAAGCCGGTACTGACCCAGACGGCGCGCGGACTGCTCCCGCGCAGCGTCCCGCACGTCGACGCCGCCGCCAACGCCGGCCGCGCCGCGCTGCTCGTCGAGGCCCTCACCAGGCGCCCCGAGCTGCTGCTGCCGGCCACCGAGGACCGCCTGCACCAGGAGTACCGCGCACCGGCCATGCCGGAGAGCGCGGCGCTGGTGGAGCGGCTGCGCGGCGACGGCATCCCCGCGGTGATCTCGGGCGCGGGACCCACGGTGATGGCCCTGGCCGACGCCGACACGGCCGACAAGGTCGAGGCGCTGGCCGGAACGGACTGGGCGGCCAACCGGCTCAGCCTGGACGGGCAGGGCGCGAGTGTCCTGCCGCTGGCGACATCCGGCGACATTTAGACGCGCAAGCGGTTGCCGGATTTCGAGAGGGGGAATGTTTGTTGGATCCGGTAGTGTTAACCTCAAGTCTGCACCCGACCCCACCATGGCGAGGTGCCTCGTGTCCCCGTCCGGGACAGACATTCTTCCGGGAGCCCCCCAAGCCGCATCGTGCAGTGGATGTCGTACGTGATCAGTACGGCCGACACGGGCATTGAGCGGCCCACCAGTGGGGGTCACCCCCTCTGGGGGAGTTTCGGAACCGGTGCGACCACGCCGCAGGACACAGACACCGGGTGCCACGGCTAGGGGAAGCGCCATCACCAGATATCTCTTCCGCCGTTCAGGCGGACCACCGCCCCGGCACGGTTCGCACAGCAAGGACCGAAGCCGGACAGCACAACCGGTCGCCGAGCCAGACAGGCCGACGTCCGCTCCAGGGAAGGACCCTTCGTGAGCGACACCACCGATCTGATGGGCGCACGTGTCGAGGAGACCGCTGCCGCGCCCGCCACGGACGCCTCCGCGCCTGCCACCGGTGCCGGCTCCCGGCGGCGCCGCGGTACCGGCCTCGAGGGCATGGTGCTGGCCGAGCTGCAGCAGGTCGCATCCGGCCTCGGCATCAGGGGCACCGCGCGGATGCGCAAGAGCCAGCTGATCGAGGTCATCAAGGAGGCGCAGGCCGCGGGGGGAGCCCCCGCCAAGGCCGCGCCCGCCGCCGCGGACACCGCCGGCGAGACCAAGCCGAAGCGCCGCAGCACCTCCCGGGCCCGTACGGGCGACGCGGCCCCCGCCGAGAAGGCGGAGCGGGCGGAGAAGGCCGGCAAGGCCGACAAGAAGGCTGACAAGGCGGACGCCGACAAGGCCGCCGCCCAGCAGCAGATCGAGATCCCCGGTCAGCCGTCCCCCAAGGTCAACGCCGCCGAGCAGGCCGCCCCCGCCGACGACGCCCCCTCCGAGCGCCGTCGTCGCCGGGCCACCGCCGACGCGGGCAGCCCGTCCGGCGGCACCGACACGGTGGCCGTCGAGGCCCGCGCCGAGCAGAAGACCGACGCCTCGGGCCAGCAGCAGTCGCAGCAGCAGGGCCAGGGCGACGCCCGTTCCGACGGCGAGGGCGGCGAGGGCCGCCGTCGCGACCGCCGTGACCGGGGCGACCGCGGTGACCGCGGTGACCGCGGCGGCCGCGACCGGCGCAACAAGGGCGATGACCAGAACCAGGGCGGCGGCCGTCAGGACCGCCAGCAGCAGGGTGGCGGGCGCCAGGACCGTCAGCAGCACGACGACGGCTACGACGACGACGGCGGCGGCCGCCGCGGGCGCCGGGGCCGTTACCGGGACCGCCGGGGCCGTCGCGGCCGCGACGAGATCCAGGAGCCGCAGATCAACGAGGACGACGTCCTCATCCCGGTCGCCGGCATCCTCGACATCCTCGACAACTACGCGTTCATCCGGACCTCCGGCTACCTGCCCGGCCCCAACGACGTGTACGTCTCCCTCGCCCAGGTCCGCAAGAACGGCCTGCGCAAGGGCGACCACCTCACCGGTGCCGTGCGCCAGCCCAAGGAGGGCGAGCGCCGCGAGAAGTTCAACGCGCTGGTGCGCCTGGACTCGGTCAACGGCATGGCCCCCGAACACGGCCGCGGCCGCCCGGAGTTCAACAAGCTCACCCCCCTGTACCCGCAGGACCGCCTCCGTCTGGAGACGGACCCCGGCGTCCTCACCACCCGCATCATCGACCTCGTCGCGCCGATCGGTAAGGGCCAGCGCGGTCTGATCGTGGCCCCGCCGAAGACCGGCAAGACCATGATCATGCAGGCGATCGCCAACGCGATCACGCACAACAACCCCGAGTGCCACCTGATGGTCGTCCTGGTCGACGAGCGTCCGGAAGAGGTCACCGACATGCAGCGGTCGGTGAAGGGCGAGGTCATCTCCTCGACCTTCGACCGCCCGGCCGAGGACCACACCACGGTCGCCGAGCTGGCCATCGAGCGCGCCAAGCGTCTGGTGGAGCTGGGTCACGACGTCGTCGTGCTGCTCGACTCGATCACGCGTCTGGGCCGTGCGTACAACCTCGCCGCCCCGGCCTCCGGCCGCATCCTGTCCGGTGGTGTCGACTCGACCGCCCTGTACCCGCCGAAGCGCTTCTTCGGTGCGGCCCGCAACATCGAGGACGGCGGCTCGCTGACCATCCTCGCCACCGCCCTGGTGGACACCGGCTCCCGCATGGACGAGGTCATCTTCGAGGAGTTCAAGGGCACCGGCAACGCCGAGCTCAAGCTCGACCGGAAGCTCGCCGACAAGCGCATCTTCCCTGCGGTGGACGTCGACGCGTCCGGCACCCGCAAGGAGGAGATCCTGCTCGGCAGCGACGAGCTCGCCATCACCTGGAAGCTGCGCCGCGTGCTGCACGCGCTCGACCAGCAGCAGGCGATCGAACTGCTCCTCGACAAGATGAAGCAGACCAAGTCGAACGCCGAGTTCCTGATGCAGATCCAGAAGACGACCCCGACGCCCGGCAACGGCGACTGAGCCACCGCCGGTCCTCCGGATCGCAGCCCGAGGTCCCGCTTCGTCACACCGGTGACGGGGCGGGACCTTCGGCTTGTAGGATCAGCACACCGCAGTGGGGGGGAACGTATTTTCGGATACGCCCACGGGGCAACCGGCGGTCCGTGCTGCCTTCACGGACCCTGCCGCCCGCCGGGCGCTTCTCTCCTGCCTGCGCCTACAGCGACAGGAGACCTGAGTGACATCTACCCCTCGCAGAGCCCGGCTGGCTCTTCCCGCGGCCACCGCCGCACTCGCCCTGTCGGGCGCGGTCCTCGCGGCCGCCCCCGCCCATGCGTCCGGCGGGACCCCCGTCCCGCCCCGGCCGGCCGTCACGGAACGGCCCGCCACCGCGTCCCCGGCCGAGCTGGCGCAGCGGGTCGAGGACTCCGGGGCCGCCCTCCAGGACGGCGACACCGCTCCCGGCGCGCAGCCGAAGGCCACCGAGAGCGCCGAGGCCCCCTCCGGCAGGATCGACCCGAAGATCATCGGCGGCAAGGACGCGTCGATCTCCGAGGCGCCGTGGATGGTGCAGCTGCACTACTACGACGACAAGGGCACCGACGACCCCGCCGACGACGAGGGCTACTTCTGCGGCGGAACCCTGGTCGCCCCGGCGAAGGTCCTCACCGCCGCCCACTGCGTGTACGGCCTGGACTGGTCGGCGAACGGAGCCGTCCTCGCGGGCACCGCCCAGCTGCCCGACGGCGACGACCTGCACGGCGGCCGGGTGGCCGGCGTATGGCGCCAGTGGGTCAACCCCACCTACCGGCCGAGCACCACCTCGGGCGGCGACCTGGCGGTGCTCACGCTGACCGAGGCGCTGCCGTACAAGACGCTGCGGCCGACGACGAGCGGCGACACCGCCTCCTACGCCAACGGGACCCCGGCGACGGTCTACGGCTGGGGGCGCACCAGCTCCACCAGCCAGGACATCTCGCCGACGCTGAAGAAGGCGACCGTGCCGATGCGCTCGGACGCCTCCTGCACCTCGTACTGGGGCTCCGACTTCGTGCCCGGGCAGATGGCCTGCGCCGGCGACGCGGCCTCCGGCCAGGACGCCGGTACGGTCTCCCCGTGCAACGGCGACTCCGGCGGCCCGCTCGTGGTCAACGGCCGGATCGCCGGGGTCGTGTCCTGGGGCGTCGAGGACTGCGTCGCCTCGGGCGCCTACGCCGTCTACGCCAAGGTCAGCTCCTACGTCGGTGAGGTCAACTCCCGCGTCGACGACACCGACCTGGACTTCGACGGCCTCGCGGACCTCTTCGCCCGCACCCCCGGTGGCGAGGCGTACGAGTACTACTCCCTCGGCGACAGCTGGCCGTACCTGGACAACCGCGTCTCGCTCGGCGACTGGGGCGGGGTGAGCCTGGTGCGCCAGGGCGACCTGGACCGCGACTTCTACCAGGACTACGTGTACCGCGCCCCGGACGGCGTGCTGTACACCCTCGCCTTCAACGGGGTCGACGCCTACGACTCGATCCGCGTCGGCGGCGGCTGGAACGTGATGAAGGACCTCCGCGTCCCGGGCGACCTCTCCGGCGACGCCCTGCCCGACCTGGTCGCCAAGGACAAGTACGGCGTCCTGTGGCTCTACCCCGGCAAGGGCGACGGCACCTTCGGCAGCCGGGTCCGCATCGGCGGCGGCTGGGCCACGTACACGATCACCGGCAAGGGCGACTACAACCGCGACGGCAGGCCCGACCTGCTGGCGCGCGACGGCTCCGGCGTCCTGTGGCTGTACCCGGGCACCGGGAAGGCCGCGCCGGCCCTCGGCAGCCGGGTCAGGGTCGGCGGCGGCTGGTCCGTCTACAGCGCCTTCGCCACCGCCGGCGACCTCACCGGCGACGGCCGGCCCGACCTGCTCGCCCGCGACACCTCCGGTGTGATGTGGCTGTACAAGGGCACCGGGAAGTCCGGCACGGCGACGTTCAAGACCCGCACCCGGGTCGGGGGCGGCTGGAACGCGTTCAACCTCTTCGGCTGAGCCAGAGCTCCCCGCCGGGGCCGCCTCCGCCTCGGGGGCGGCCCCTTCGCCGTTCACCGGGACCGCGGCTGCGACCTTCGCCACACGGGACGCCCCGGTCGGCGTCCCGCCGGGACGGCGCCGGTGCTCGCGGACGCCCAGGTCAGCGGCGCGGACCCGCGCACCGCGAACACGCTCCGTCACCGTTTTTGCACCGGTTCGCCACAGTCCGTTGTGCAACCCTGTCCCGAGTTCCGCCGTCCGAGCTACGGAGGGACCATGGTGAGGTACCTGCACCAACCCGCCGGAACCGACCGCCGCCCCGACCCTGAACGCAGGGGGTAACCGACCGGACGAACACCGAGGAGCCCATGTCCGCCGAGAGCACGCCGGATCCCGCGATACCCGGCCCGGGCCAGTCCCGCACCCCCGAACCCGGCCACCGGGGCAAGGGCCGCCGCCGCAGGCCCAGAACGGGCCGCCGCAAGGCCCTGCTCGTCGCGGCCTGGAGCGCCGCCGGCATCGTGGTCCTGGGCGGCACCGGAGCCGGATTCCTGTACTTCAAGCTCAACGGCAACCTCACGAGTGTCGACATCGACGCGGCACTCGGTGCCGACCGGCCCGAGAAGGCCGACAACGGCTCCGAGAACATCCTGGTCCTGGGCTCCGACACCCGCTCCGGCGGCAACAAGAAGCTCGGCGGCGGCACCGACGACGGCACCGCCCGCTCGGACACGGCGATGATCGTGCACGTCTACAAGGGCCACAAGAAGGCCAGCGTGGTCTCCATCCCGCGCGACACCCTCATCGACCGCCCCGACTGCACCGACACCGACGGCACCGACCACCCCGCCGCCGAGGGCGTGATGTTCAACTCCGCCTACTCCACCGGCGGCGCCGCCTGCGCCGTGAAGACCGTCGAGTCGATCAGCGGCCTGCGCATGGACCACTACCTGGAGGTCGACTTCAGCGGCTTCCAGAACCTCATCGACGACCTCGGCGGCGTCGAGGTCACCACCACCGAGGACATCAAGGACCCCGACAGCCACCTCGACCTCCGGGCCGGCACCCACCGGCTCGACGGCGAGCAGGCCCTCGGCCTGGTCCGCACCCGGCACGGCGTCGGCGACGGCTCCGACCTCGGCCGCATCCAGCTCCAGCAGGCCTTCGTCAAGGCCCTGGTCGACCAGGTCAAGGACATCGGCCTGCTCGGCAACCCCAAGAAGCTGTACGACATCGCCGACACCGCCACCAAGACCGTGACCACCGACTCCGACCTCGGCTCGGTGAACTCGCTGATGTCCTTCGCGACCGGGCTGAAGGGCATCGGCCCGGACAAGATGCACATGGTCACCATGCCGGTGGTCTACGATCCAGCGGACCCGAACCGGGTGCTCCTGGAGAAGACCAAGGCCGACCAGGTCTGGACGGCCCTGAAGCACGACCGCCCGATCCCGAAGTCGGCCACCGAGGGAACGGCCACCGGCGAGGCCAAGGGCGTCGTCAACACCGGGGAATAGTTCCCGGCGCCCCCCGGTTTTGGGGGATGGCGCCAGTCCTGGCAGACTGGTACGTCGGCTCCGGTTCACGCTCCCGCATCCCGCGGCTGCGACCCGGCGCCCTCCCGGAACAGTAGGAGACACCTTGAAGCGCGACATCCACCCCGAGTACGTCGAGACGCAGGTCAGCTGCACCTGTGGCGCGTCGTTCACCACCCGCAGCACCATCGAGAGCGGCACCATCCGCGCCGAGGTCTGCTCCGAGTGCCACCCGTTCTACACGGGCAAGCAGAAGATCCTCGACACCGGTGGCCGCGTGGCCCGCTTCGAGGCCCGCTTCGGCAAGGCCGCCGGCTCCAAGAAGTAGCGAGCCTCCAACCGCCGGTCCACGGCCGCATCCCCCGCCCGGGGAGCGCCGGGACCGGCGTTTTTGGTCGCCCGTCTTCCCTTCCCACGCAGTAGCAGGAGCCCAAGATGTTCGAGGCCGTCGAGGAACTCGTCGCCGAGCACGCCGACCTGGAGAAGAAGCTCGCCGACCCGTCGGTCCACTCCGACCAGGCGAACGCGCGCAAGCTGAACAAGCGGTACGCCGAGCTGACCCCGATCGTCGCCACGTTCCGCTCCTGGAAGCAGACCGGCGACGACATCGAGACCGCGCGCGAGTTCGCGGCCGACGACCCCGACTTCGCCGACGAGGTCAAGGAGCTGGACAAGCAGCGCGACGAGCTCACCGAGAAGCTGCGTCTGCTGCTCGTCCCGCGCGACCCCAGCGACGACAAGGACGTCATCCTCGAGATCAAGGCCGGCGCCGGCGGCGACGAGTCGGCGCTCTTCGCCGGCGACCTGCTGCGGATGTACCTGCGCTACGCCGAGCGGGTCGGCTGGAAGACCGAGATCATCGACTCCACCGAGTCCGAGCTGGGCGGCTACAAGGACGTCCAGGTCGCCGTGAAGACCAAGGGCGGCCAGGGTGCCACCGAGCCCGGCCAGGGCGTCTGGGCGCGCCTGAAGTACGAGGGCGGCGTGCACCGCGTGCAGCGCGTGCCCGCCACCGAGTCCCAGGGCCGGATCCACACCTCCGCGGCGGGCGTCCTCGTGACCCCCGAGGCCGAGGAGATCGACGTCGAGATCAACCCCAACGACCTCCGCATCGACGTCTACCGCTCCTCCGGACCCGGCGGCCAGTCCGTCAACACCACCGACTCCGCCGTGCGCATCACGCACATCCCGACCGGAGTCGTCGCCTCCTGCCAGAACGAGAAGAGCCAGCTGCAGAACAAGGAGCAGGCGATGCGTATCCTGCGCTCCAGGCTGCTCGCGGCGGCGCAGGAGGAGGCGGAGAAGGAGGCCGCGGACGCCCGGCGCAGCCAGGTCCGCACCGTCGACCGCTCCGAGAAGATCCGCACGTACAACTTCCCGGAGAACCGCATCTCGGACCACCGCGTCGGCTTCAAGGCGTACAACCTGGACCAGGTCCTGGACGGCGACCTCGACTCGGTGATCCAGGCCTGCGTCGACGCGGACTCGGCGGCCAAGCTCGCCGCCGCGTAACCGCCCCGTACGACAGCTCGGAGGACCAGCGTGCCGCTACATCACGGGGGGCGACCCCCGAGCCCCCGCAGTGTGCTGCTCGCGGAGGTGGCCCAGGCCACCCAGCGGCTGGCCGACGCCGGCGTGCCCTCGCCGCGCACCGACGCGGAGGAGCTCGCCGCGCATCTCCACGGCGTCAAGCGGAGCGAGCTGCACACCGTGCCGGACGCCGACTTCGACGCCCGGTACTGGGAGGTCGTCGCCCGCCGGGAGGCGCGCGAGCCGCTGCAGCACATCACCGGCCGCGCTTACTTCCGCTACCTGGAGCTCCAGGTCGGCCCCGGCGTCTTCGTGCCCCGCCCCGAGACCGAGTCGGTCGTCGGCTGGGCCATAGACGCGGTGCGCGCGATGGACGTCGTCGAGCCCTGCATCGTCGACCTGTGCACCGGCTCGGGCGCCATCGCGCTCGCGCTCGCCCAGGAGGTGCCGCGCTCGCGCGTGTACGCCGTGGAGCTGTCCGAGGACGCCCTGAAGTGGACGCGCAAGAACATGGAGGGGTCCAGGGTCGAACTGCGCCAGGGCGACGCCCTGACCGCCTTCCCGGACCTCGACGGCCAGGTCGACCTGGTGGTCTCCAACCCGCCGTACATCCCGCTCACCGAGTGGGAGTACGTCGCCCCCGAGGCCCGCGACCACGACCCCGAGCTGGCCCTGTTCTCCGGCGAGGACGGACTGGACCTGATCCGCGGCCTGGAACGCACCGCGCACCGCCTGCTGCGCCCCGGCGGCGTGGTCGTCGTCGAACACGCCGACACCCAGGGCGGCCAGGTGCCCTGGATCTTCACCGAGGAGCGGGGCTGGGCCGACGCGGCCGACCACCCGGACCTCAACAACCGGCCCAGGTTCGCGACGGCCCGCAAGGCGCTGCCGTGAGCACCCCGACGACTCCCAACCCGCAGTACGTGTACGAGGAGGCCAGCTAAATGGCACGGCGTTACGACACCAACGACGCGACCGACCGGGTGACCGGTCTGCGCGAGGCCGCCTCCGCCGTCCGCCGTGGCGAGCTCGTGGTGCTGCCGACGGACACCGTGTACGGCATCGGCGCCGACGCCTTCACCGCGGAGGCCGTCGGCGACCTGCTGGAGGCCAAGGGCCGCGGCCGCAACATGCCCTCCCCGGTCCTCATCGGCTCGCCCAACACCCTGCACGGCCTGGTCACGGACTTCTCCGAGATGGCCTGGGAACTCGTCGACGCCTTCTGGCCCGGCGCGCTGACCCTGGTCGCCAAGCACCAGCCGTCCCTGCAGTGGGACCTCGGCGAGACCCACGGCACGGTCGCCGTGCGGATGCCGCTGCACCCCGTCGCCATCGAGCTGCTCACCGAGGTCGGCCCCATGGCCGTCTCCTCCGCCAACCTGACCGGCCACCCGGCCCCCGAGGACTGCGACGCCGCCCAGCAGATGCTCGGCGACTCCGTCTCCGTCTACCTCGACGGCGGCCCCACCCCCGGCAACGTCCCGTCGTCCATCGTCGACGTCACCCGCGAGGTGCCGGTCCTGCTGCGTGCGGGCGCGCTGTCGGCGGAGGAGCTGCGGAAGGTAGTACCCGACCTCGAGGTGGCGAATTGACGGCCCCTGAGACGGGGCGTGGCATAGGCAACGGGGAACGCGCCGCGGAGATCACGACCACGTTCGTCGGACTTCCGCGCGACAGCTTCCGCATCCTCCACGTCAGCACCGGAAACGTCTGCCGCTCGCCCATCACCGAGCGGCTGACCCGGCACGCGGTGCAGGAGCGGCTCGGCGTCCTCGGCGGCGGCCTGATCGTGGAGAGCGCCGGGACCTGGGGCCACGAGGGCGCCCCCATGGAAGCGAACGCCGAGACCGTCCTCACGGACTTCGGCGCCGACCCGGCCGGGTTCACCGGCCGCGAGCTGCTCGACGAGCACGTGATCCGCGCGGACCTCGTCCTCACCGCGACCCGGGACCACCGGGCCCAGGTCATCTCCATGGGCCACTCGGCGGGCCTGCGCACCTTCACGCTGAAGGAGTTCACCCGCCTGGTGAACGCCATCGACCCGGCGACGCTGCCGCCCCTGGAGGACGGCGTGGTCACCCGCGCACGCGCCCTGGTCCGCGCCGCCGCCGCTCTACGCGGGTGGCTGCTGGCCCCGACGGCGGAGGCGGACGAGGTGTACGATCCCTACGGCGCCCCGCTGACCTTCTTCCGCTCCATCGGCGACGAGATACACCAGGCGCTGGACCCGGTGGTGACGGCACTGACGGGCGTTCCGGCGCGAGCGTAGGGCCAAACCGGCACGCGACGGGTCCCCGGTCGGGACGAGCGCGCCCGCGCCGTCGCAGGGCCGCGCGGATCCCTGTGCGCACGCCGGGCGGCTTCGCCGTGCCGGGCCTACATTGGTCGTACGTCACCGTCGACGCACGCCCGGAGCGCACCATGTCGGTCACCCACGACATCCTCGAGGCCGATGACAGCTCACTCGGAGTCCTGTCGCGCCAGGATCCCGAGCTGGCCGAGATCCTGTACGCCGAAGACCGCCGGCAGTCGACGACCCTGCAGCTGATCGCCGCCGAGAACTTCACGTCCCCCGCCGTGCTGGCCGCACTCGGCTCCCCGCTGGCCAACAAGTACGCCGAGGGCTACCCGGGCGCCCGCCACCACGGCGGCTGCGAGATCGTCGACGTCGCCGAGCGGCTGGCCGCCGACCGCGCCCGGGCCCTCTTCGGCGCCGAGCACGCCAACGTGCAGCCCCACTCCGGCTCCTCCGCCGTCCTGGCCGCCTACGCCGCCCTGCTGCGCCCCGGCGACACCGTCCTCGCCCTCGGCTTGCCGTACGGCGGCCACCTCACCCACGGCTCACCGGCGAACTTCTCCGGCCGCTGGTTCGACTTCGTCGGCTACGGCGTGGACGCGGAGACCGGGCTCATCGACTACGACCAGGTCCGCACCCTGGCCCGCGCCCGCCGGCCCAAGGCGATCGTCTGCGGCTCCATCGCCTACCCCCGCCACCTCGACTACGCCGCCTTCCGTGACATCGCAGACGAGGTGGGTGCCCACCTCGTCGCGGACGCCGCGCACCCGATCGGACTGGTCGCCGGGGGAGCGGCGCCCAGCCCGGTGCCGTACGCCGACATCGTCTGCGCCACCACGCACAAGGTGCTGCGCGGACCCCGTGGCGGCATGATCCTGTGCGGAAGCGAACTGGCCGAGCGGGTGGACCGGGCCGTCTTCCCGTTCACACAGGGCGGCGCGCAGATGCACACCATCGCCGCCAAGGCGGTCGCCTTCGGCGAGGCGGCCACCCCCGCCTACGCCGCCTACGCCCACCAGGTGGTCGCCAACGCCCGCGCGCTCGCCGCCCACCTCGCGGCCGAGGGCCTGGTCGTCACCACCGGCGGCACCGACACCCACCTGCTCACCGCCGACCCCGCCCCGCTCGGCGTCGACGGCAAGACCGCGCGGGGACGGCTCGCGGCGGCCGGGATCGTCCTGGACTGCTGCGCACTCCCGCACGACGACGCCCGCGGCCTGCGTCTGGGCACGGCGGCGGTGACCACGCAGGGCATGGGGGAGCGGGAGATGCGGGCAGTGGCCACGCTGCTCGCCGGGGTGCTGCGCGGCACCACGGACCCGGCCGCGGCACGGGCCGACGTACGGGACCTGACCGCGGATTTCCCCCCGTATCCGGACTGAGGAAGGGTAGACGTACAGGCGTACACAGCCCCCCGCACAGCCACACGTGCAACCATCGTCGCTACCCGTAAGTCCTCAACCGTATGCGTTGCATCGCCGTGCACATCGCTAGGGTGTGAGGTTGAGGATGGCCAGCGAGACCTGTGGGGAAGCCCGTGCGTGAATACCTGCTGACGCTCTGCATCACGGCCGCGGTGACGTATCTGCTGACAGGGCCGGTACGCAAGTTCGCGATCGTGGCGGGAGCGATGCCGGAGATCCGGGCACGTGACGTGCACCGGGAACCCACTCCGCGGCTCGGCGGTATCGCGATGTTCTTCGGGCTGTGCGCCGGCCTGCTGGTCGCCGACCACCTCACCAACCTCAGCGAGGTCTTCGAGAAGTCCAACGAGCCGCGCGCCCTGCTCTCCGGAGCCGCCCTGATCTGGCTGATCGGCGTCCTGGACGACAAGTTCGAGATCGACGCCCTGATCAAGCTCGGCGGCCAGATGATCGCCGCCGGCGTCATGGTGGTCCAGGGCCTGACCATCCTGTGGATCCCGTTGCCGGGTGTCGGCACGGTCGCGCTCACCCAGTGGCAGGGCACCCTGCTGACGGTGGCCCTCGTCGTCATCACCATCAACGCCGTCAACTTCGTGGACGGACTGGACGGTCTCGCGGCGGGCATGGTCTGCATCGCGGCGGCGGCGTTCTTCATGTACGCCTACCGGATCTGGTACTCGTACGGCATCGAGGCCGCGGCGCCCGCGTCGCTCTTCGCGGCCATCCTCATGGGCATGTGCCTCGGATTCCTGCCGCACAACATGCACCCCGCCCGGATCTTCATGGGCGACTCCGGCTCCATGCTGATCGGGCTGGTGCTGGCGGCCGGCGCGATCTCGGTCACCGGGCAGGTCGACCCGGACGTGATGAAGCTGTTCTCCGGTTCCGAACGCAACGCCGTGCACCAGATGGTGCCCGTGTACATCCCGCTGCTGATGCCGCTGACCATCATCGCCATCCCGGCCGCCGACCTGATCCTCGCGATCGTGCGCCGCACCTGGCGGGGCCAGTCGCCGTTCGCCGCGGACCGGGGGCACCTGCACCACCGGCTGCTGGAGATCGGCCACTCGCACAGCCGCGCGGTGCTGATCATGTACTTCTTCTCGGCGCTGATCGCCTTCGGCGCCCTCGCCTACTCCGTGAACGCCGCGTCGATGTGGATCGTGCTGAGCGTCGTCTTCCTCAGCGCGATCGGCCTGGTCCTGCTCCTGCTGCCGCGGTTCACCCCGCGTGCCCCCCGCTGGGCCGAGGGCTTCGTGCCGCCGCGCTACCGGCGCCGCAGGGCGGCCGCCGTCACCGCGAGCGAGAGCGAGGCCGCGGTGGCGGTGAACGAGGGCGGGGACGCGGACGAGGAGCGCGTTCCGGTCGCCGCGGGCGCCTCGGGCGTCAACGGAGCGACCGCCCTCGGAACCCGTTCGCGGACGAGGTAGGAACGGCAAAACGCCGCATTACCAGACAAGTTGGCGTAGTAATTGCACAAACGCGCACAGTCACTCTCACGTGTGACAGCAAGCACACCCAGAGGTAAAGACCTCATCAAATAGTTTGTGATACGGTTCACGAGTATCCCCCGGGTAGAGCCCAAGGACCGTAGTGCGACGGTCTCTTGTGCGTGAGGACCTCGTCCGGCTCGGGGCTACGCTCGTCCATGACGACACCTGCCCCCTGTGTGTGAAAGCGGAGTTGCCGCCATGCCGTCCAATGACGTCCGGACCTTGCTTCAGGCTGCCGTGCCCACGGCTGCCGTCGGCGCAGTAGCCGCCGTCGTCAGCGGCGTGGTCGCCGGCGGTCAGGGCGCGATCGGAGCCGTCGTCGCGACCGTGGTGGCGATGCTCTTCATGGGGATCGGGCTCTACGTCCTGCAGCGCACCGCCAAATCGCTTCCGCACCTCTTCCAGGCGATGGGCCTGATGCTCTATGCGGCACAGATCCTGCTGCTGTTCGTCTTCCTCGCCGCGTTCAAGAACACGACGCTGTTCAACCCCCGGTCCTTCGCCCTCACGTTGGTCGCCGTCACGCTCGCGTGGATCGCCGCGCAGACGCGGGCGCATATGAAGGCCAAGACCCTCTACGTCGAACCCGAGTCGTCGAGTCAGAAGCCCGAGAAGACGGGCCACCCGTCGTGAGGGGTAGGGCCGGGATAAAGAGGCATGTGAAGTCCTGCTATCGTCCGGTGCCAACTGCGGCATCGCGGGCGCGGGCATCCGAGCTGACGCCTGCT
Organism: Streptomyces sp. NPDC085944; assembly: GCF_040686295.1. Lineage (NCBI taxonomy): Bacteria > Bacillati > Actinomycetota > Actinomycetes > Kitasatosporales > Streptomycetaceae > Streptomyces > Streptomyces sp. NPDC085944. Next base: position 232,548 of record NZ_JBFBJX010000010.1, read on the forward strand.
GAATCGCGAGGCGAGATGCCCCACAGCCGCCCCCACACCCGAAACACCAGTCCCGTGCCGAACAGCGGCCCCGCGCCGCGCCGACACAACGAGGTTGCCGTATCCATGCGCCACGCTGAAGGAGCCCGCGGTGAGTGCTGACCCGACGCAGGTGCTCGCCTTCGAGACCGACTGCCACATCTTCGACGGCTGTGGCTTCCCGGCTCCCGGCCTGCACTCGTTCCTGTTCGAGCCCCTCTGGGGCGATGCGGACAGCAACCTGTACTTCAACAAGCCGATGCTGCTGGCGCTGCTCGGCTCGATCGTCATCGTCGGGTTCTTCTGGGCGGCCTTCCGCAAGCCGAAGGTCGTCCCCGGCAAGCTGCAGATGGTCGCCGAGGCCGGCTACGACTTCATCCGACGCGGCGTCGTCTACGAGACCATCGGCAAGAAGGAAGGCGAGAAGTACGTCCCGCTCGTCGTCTCGCTCTTCTTCTTCGTCTGGATGATGAATCTCTGGTCGATCATCCCGGTCGCCCAGTTCCCGGTCACCGCGATCATCGCCTACCCGGCGGTGCTTGCCGCGATCGTCTACATCACCTGGATCTCGCTGACCTTCAAGCGTCAGGGGTTCGTCGGGTTCTTCAAGAACGTCACCGGCTACGACAAGTCCCTGGGCGCCGTTCTGCCGCTGGCTATGCTCATCGAGTTCTTCTCGAACCTGTTGGTGCGGCCCTTCACGCACGCCGTACGGCTCTTCGCGAACATGTTCGCCGGTCACACGCTGCTGCTGCTTTTCACGATCGCCAGCTGGTACCTGCTGAACGGCATCGGCTTCGCCTACGCGGGCGTCAGCTTCATCATGACGATCGTGATGACGGCCTTCGAGCTCTTCATCCAGGCACTTCAGGCGTACGTCTTCGTGCTCCTCACGTGCACGTACATCCAGGGCGCGCTCGCCGAGCACCACTGAGCGCCCCGCACCACACCCCCTGATCGTCCGGTGGCCAACCCCCACCGGTCCGTAAAGAAAAGGAAGAACTGGCATGTCCCAGACCCTTGCCGCTGTTTCCGGCTCGCTCGGCTCCATCGGTTACGGCCTCGCTGCCATCGGCCCCGGCGTCGGCGTCGGCATCATCTTCGGTAACGGCACCCAGGCCCTCGCCCGTCAGCCCGAGGCGGCCGGCCTGATCCGCGCCAACCAGATCCTCGGCTTCGCTTTCTGTGAGGCGCTCGCCCTGATCGGTCTGGTCATGCCGTTCGTCTACGGCAAGTAATCGCGGATCAACTTCCCGCCGACTAGACGAAAGGCAAACCCATGAGCCCGATGCTCCAGATCGCGGCCGAGGAGATGGAGAATCCCCTCGTCCCGCCGATCCCCGAGCTCGTCATCGGCCTGATCGCCTTCGTCATCGTCTTCGGCTTCCTCGCCTGGAAGCTCCTCCCGAACATCAACAAGGTTCTGGAAGAGCGTCGCGAGGCCATCGAGGGCGGTATCGAGAAGGCCGAGGCCGCGCAGACCGAGGCCCAGAGCGTCCTCGAGCAGTACAAGGCCCAGCTCGCCGAGGCCCGGCACGAGGCCGCGCGACTGCGTCAGGAGGCGCAGGAGCAGGGCGCCACGCTCATCGCGGAGATGCGCGCGGAAGGCCAGCGGCAGCGTGAGGAGATCATCGCCGCCGGTCACGCCCAGATCCAGGCCGACCGCAAGGCCGCCGCGTCCGCGCTGCGCCAGGACGTCGGACAGCTGGCGACCCAGCTGGCCGGCAAGCTGGTCGGCGAGTCCCTCGAGGACCACGCCCGCCAGAGCCGTGTGATCGACCGCTTCCTGGACGAGCTGGACGACAAGGCGACGACGGCAGAGGCAGCCCGATGAGTGGGATGCACGGAGCGAGCCGCGAGGCTCTTGCCGCCGCACGTGAGCGTCTCGACGCGCTGACGGACTCCACGTCCGTGGACGCCGGCTCGCTCGCCGACGAGCTGGCCGCCGTCACCGCGCTGCTCCACCGCGAGGTGTCGCTGCGTCGGGTCCTGACCGACCCGGCGCAGTCGGGCGAGGCCAAGGCGGAACTCGCCCAGCGTCTCCTCGGCACCCAGGTCAGCGGCACCGCCGTCGACCTGGTGGCCGGCATGGTGCGCTCCCGCTGGTCGCAGTCCCGCGACCTGGTGGACGCGCTGGAGGAGCTGGCGAACACCGCCGACCTCACCGCCGCCCAGAAGCGGGGCCGGCTCGACAACGTGGAGGACGAGCTGTTCCGGTTCGGCCGGATCGTCTCCTCCAACACCGAGCTGCGCGCCGCGCTCACCAACCGGTCGGCCACCACCGCGGCCAAGAGCGAGCTGCTGCGCGGCCTGCTCGGCGGCCGGGCGGAGCGGACCACCGAGCGTCTGGTGACGCGCCTTGTCACCGTGCCCCGGGGACGTAGCCTGGAGTCGGGACTCGAGTCCCTGTCCAAGCTCGCCGCCGACCGGCGCGACCGGATGGTCGCCGTGGTCACCTCGGCGGTGCCGCTGAGCGACACGCAGAAGCAGCGCCTCGGTGCGGCCCTCGCGAAGGTCTACGGCCGTCCGATGCACCTCAACCTCGACGTGGACCCCGAGGTTCTCGGCGGAATCCGGGTGCAGGTCGGTGACGAGGTCATCAACGGCTCCATCGCGGACCGCCTGGAGGACGCCGGCCGCCGTCTGGCGAGCTGACGCTTCCCGCGACGGCAGTCGCGACAACAGCACAGCAAGTAACAGCAGTAGCAGTACGTACTTACGACGGCCCTGGTTGGGCCGTGCAGAGGATTCACCTCTCATTGGGGGGAGTCCCGACTCGTGGAATACCCCCCAAGTGAAACTTCGGGCCCAACAAGGAGAGCAGGGAACTCAGATGGCGGAGCTCACGATCCGGCCGGAGGAGATCCGGGACGCACTGGAGAACTTCGTCCAGTCGTACAAGCCGGACGCGGCCTCGCGCGAGGAGGTCGGTACGGTCACCCTTGCCGGCGACGGCATCGCGAAGGTCGAGGGCCTGCCCTCGGCCATGGCCAACGAACTGCTGAAGTTCGAGGACGGCACCCTCGGCCTCGCCCTCAACCTCGAGGAGCGCGAGATCGGTTGCGTCGTCCTCGGTGAGTTCAGCGGCATCGAGGAGGGGCAGCCGGTCTCGCGTACCGGTGAGGTCCTCTCCGTGGCCGTCGGCGAGGGCTACCTCGGCCGCGTCGTCGACCCCCTCGGCAACGCGATCGACGGCCTCGGCGAGATTGAGACCTCGGGCCGCCGCGCCCTCGAGCTGCAGGCCCCCACGGTCATGCAGCGCAAGTCGGTGCACGAGCCGATGGAGACCGGCTACAAGGCCGTCGACGCCATGACGCCGATCGGCCGCGGTCAGCGTCAGCTGATCATCGGCGACCGTCAGACCGGCAAGACCGCCCTGGCCGTCGACACGATCATCAACCAGCGCGACAACTGGCGCACCGGCGACCCGAACAAGCAGGTCCGCTGCATCTACGTCGCCATCGGTCAGAAGGGCTCCACCATCGCGTCGGTCCGCCGCGCGCTGGAGGAGAACGGCGCGCTGGAGTACACGACCATCGTCGCCGCCCCGGCGTCCGACCCGGCCGGCTACAAGTACCTGGCGCCGTACACCGGCTCGGCCATCGGCCAGCAGTGGATGTACGAGGGCAAGCACGTCCTGATCATCTTCGACGACCTGTCGAAGCAGGCCGACGCCTACCGCGCCGTGTCGCTGCTGCTGCGCCGCCCGCCGGGCCGCGAGGCCTACCCCGGTGACGTCTTCTACCTGCACTCCCGTCTGCTGGAGCGCTGCGCGAAGCTCTCCGACGACATGGGTGCCGGCTCGATGACCGGTCTGCCGATCGTCGAGACCAAGGCCAACGACGTCTCGGCGTTCATCCCGACCAACGTCATCTCCATCACCGACGGCCAGTGCTTCCTGGAGTCCGACCTGTTCAACGCCGGTCAGCGTCCGGCCCTGAACGTCGGTATCTCGGTCTCCCGCGTCGGTGGCTCCGCCCAGCACAAGGCCATGAAGCAGGTCTCCGGCCGGCTCCGCGTGGACCTCGCCCAGTTCCGTGAGCTGGAGGCGTTCGCCGCCTTCGGTTCCGACCTGGACGCCGCGTCGAAGTCGCAGCTGGAGCGCGGTCAGCGCATGGTCGAGCTGCTGAAGCAGGACCAGTACCAGCCGATGGCCACCGAGGACCAGGTCGTCTCCGTCTGGGCCGGCACCACCGGCAAGATGGACGAGGTGCCGGTCGCCGACATCCGCCGCTTCGAGAAGGAGCTGCTCGAGTACCTGCACCGCCAGGAGCAGGGCCTCATGACCTCCATCCGCGAGGGCGGCAAGATGTCCGACGACACCCTGCAGGCCGTCGGTGACGCCATCGCCGCGTTCAAGAAGCAGTTCGAGACCTCGGACGGCAAGCTGCTCGGCGAGGACGCCCCGTCCGCCGCCAAGTGACGTAAGGAAGGGACCTGACTCATGGGAGCCCAGCTCCGGGTCTACAAGCGTCGCATCCGATCCGTCACCGCGACCAAGAAGATCACCAAGGCGATGGAGATGATCGCCGCCTCGCGCGTCGTCAAGGCGCAGCGCAAGGTGGCGGCCTCCACGCCGTACGCGCGGGAACTCACCCGCGCGGTCACGGCGGTCGGTACCGGGTCGAACACGAAGCACCCGCTCACCACGGAGGCGGACAACCCGACCCGTGCCGCGGTCCTGCTCCTCACGAGCGACCGCGGTCTGGCCGGCGCCTTCAACTCCAACGCCATCAAGGCGGCGGAGCAGCTGACCGAGCGCCTCGAGCGCGAGGGCCGGCAGGTCGACACGTACATCGTCGGCCGGCGCGGTCTGGCCCACTACAACTTCCGCGAGCGCAAGGTCGCGGAGTCGTTCGCGGGCTTCACCGACGAGCCCTCGTACGCGGACGCCAAGAAGGTCGCGGCGCCGCTGATCGAGGCCATCGAGAAGGACACGGCCGAGGGCGGCGTGGACGAGCTCCACATCGTCTACACCGAGTTCGTCTCGATGATGACGCAGACGGCGGTCGACTCCCGGCTGCTGCCGCTGAGCCTCGACGAGGTGGCGGAGGAGTCGGGCACGAAGGACGAGATCCTTCCGCTGTACGACTTCGAGCCGTCGGCGGAGGACGTCCTCGACGCCCTGCTGCCGCGCTACGTCGAAAGCCGCATCTACAACGCGCTGCTGCAGTCGGCTGCCTCGAAGCACGCCGCCACCCGGCGCGCGATGAAGTCGGCCACCGACAACGCGGGCGAGCTGATCAACACGCTCTCCCGTCTTGCCAACGCGGCCCGCCAGGCCGAAATCACCCAGGAAATCAGCGAGATCGTCGGTGGCGCCAGTGCCCTGGCCGACGCGACCGCGGGGAGTGACAACTAATGACCACCACTGTTGAGACCGCGACGGCCACGGGCCGCGTCGCCCGGGTCATCGGCCCGGTCGTCGACGTGGAGTTCCCCGTCGACGCGATGCCGGACATCTACAACGCGCTGCACGTCGAGGTGGCCGACCCGGCCAAGGAGGGTGAGCTCAAGACGCTGACCCTCGAGGTCGCCCAGCACCTCGGTGACGGCCTGGTCCGCACCATCTCCATGCAGCCCACCGACGGTCTGGTCCGCCAGGCCCCGGTGACCGACACGGGCGCGGCCATCTCCGTCCCCGTCGGCGACTTCACCAAGGGCAAGGTGTTCAACACCCTCGGCGAGGTGCTGAACGTCGACGAGCAGTACGACGGTGAGCGCTGGCCGATCCACCGCAAGGCCCCGAACTTCGACGAGCTCGAGTCGAAGACCGAGATGTTCGAGACCGGCGTCAAGGTCATCGACCTGCTGACCCCGTACGTCAAGGGCGGCAAGATCGGTCTGTTCGGCGGCGCCGGCGTCGGCAAGACGGTGCTCATCCAGGAGATGATCTACCGCGTCGCCAACAACCACGACGGTGTCTCCGTGTTCGCCGGTGTCGGTGAGCGCACCCGTGAGGGCAACGACCTCATCGACGAGATGAGCGAGTCGGGCGTCATCGACAAGACCGCGCTGGTCTTCGGTCAGATGGACGAGCCGCCGGGCACCCGTCTTCGCGTCGCGCTGGCCGGCCTGACCATGGCCGAGTACTTCCGCGACGTCCAGAAGCAGGACGTGCTGTTCTTCATCGACAACATCTTCCGCTTCACCCAGGCGGGTTCCGAGGTGTCGACCCTGCTCGGCCGCATGCCCTCCGCGGTGGGCTACCAGCCGAACCTGGCCGACGAGATGGGTCTCCTCCAGGAGCGCATCACCTCGACCCGTGGTCACTCGATCACCTCGATGCAGGCGATCTACGTCCCCGCGGACGACCTGACCGACCCGGCCCCGGCCACCACCTTCGCCCACCTCGACGCGACGACGGTGCTGTCCCGTCCGATCTCCGAGAAGGGTATCTACCCGGCCGTGGACCCGCTGGACTCGACGTCCCGCATCCTCGACCCGCGGTACATCGCGGCGGACCACTACCAGGCCGCGATGCGCGTGAAGAACATCCTGCAGAAGTACAAGGACCTGCAGGACATCATCGCGATCCTCGGTATCGACGAGCTGGGCGAAGAGGACAAGCTCGTCGTCCACCGCGCCCGTCGCGTGGAGCGCTTCCTGTCTCAGAACACCCACGTCGCCAAGCAGTTCACCGGCGTCGACGGGTCGGACGTCCCGCTGGACGAGTCGATCGCGGCCTTCAACGCGATCTGCGACGGCGAGTACGACCACTTCCCGGAGCAGGCGTTCTTCATGTGCGGTGGCATCGAGGACCTGAAGAACAACGCCAAGGAGCTGGGCGTCTCCTGAGCCTCGGCTCGCGGTGAGCCGCACGGCTCACCGTCCGGAGGGGGCGGGCGCGTCCCGTCCCCTCCGGCACGCCCCTTAGACTTGTAACCAACACCCGGCTGACCGGCCGGGTGGTGACCCGAGGAGCCACCTTGGCTGCTGATCTGCACGTCGCGCTGGTCGCGGCCGACCGAGAGGTCTGGTCCGGCGAGGCCACCCTGGTCGTCGCGCGCACCACGTCCGGCGACATCGGCGTCATGCCCGGTCACCAGCCGCTGCTCGGTGTGCTGGAGTCGGGCCCGGTGACCATCCGTACGAGTGACGGCGGGACGGTCGTCGCCGCGGTGCACGGCGGTTTCATCTCGTTCGCCGACAACAAGCTGTCGCTGCTGGCCGAGACCGCCGAACTGGCGGACGAGATCGACGTCCACCGCGTGGAGCGCGAGCTGGAGCGCGCGAAGGCGGAGGGCGACGCCCACGCCGAGCGCCGCGCGGACGTCCGACTGCGCGCTGCGGCGGGACGCTGATCCACAGCACAGTGCGATAGCGTCGTGCCATGACGTCACTCAGCCGCGGCTGGGACCGGAGCCATCCGGACCCGGCCGCGGCTGAGGCAGATCCGGGTGTTTTTTCCGTTCCGTTACCTAGGAGACGAGGAGGTCGGTGTCGATGGCCCTCGCTCTGACTGTGTGCGGAATCGTGGTGGCCCTGGTGGTGATCGGGCTCTTCGTCTTCGGGCTGCGCCGCCGGCTCATCCAGCGCTCGGGCGGCACCTTCGACTGCTCGCTGCGCTGGGACGCCCCCCAGCAGGACGACACCGGCGGCAAGGGCTGGGCCTACGGCGTGGCCCGCTACAACGGCGACCGGGTCGAGTGGTACCGGGTGTTCTCGTACTCCCCGCGCCCGCGTCGCGTGCTGGAACGCTCCGCGATCGAGGTGGCCGGCCGTCGGCTGCCGGACGGCGAGGAGGAACTGGCGTTGCTCTCCGACGCCGTGGTCCTGGCCTGTCTGCACCGGGGCACACGGCTCGAACTGGCGATGAGCGACGACGCGCTGACCGGATTCCTCGCGTGGCTGGAAGCAGCCCCGCCCGGACAGCGAGTGAATGTGGCGTAGCCACATTCACTCGCTGGTTGACGCTCCCCCGGACGAAGTCCGGGGGAGCGTCAGCGTCGCTTGTTGAGCTTTTCTACGCGGTCTACTTCAGGCCGCTGTCGATGGCGCTCACCAGCTCGCCGTTCGCGGTGTCTCCGCTGAACTCCCAGAAGAAGGCGCCGCCGAGGCCCTGCTGCTCCGCCCAGTCCATCTTGGACTTGATGGTGGCCGGGGTGTCGTAGGACCACCAGTTGGTGCCGCAGTGGGCGTAGGCGGTGCCGGCGATGGTGCCGGTGGCCGGGCAGCTGTTCTTGAGGACCTTGTAGTCCTCGATGCCCGCCTCGTAGGTGCCGGCCGCCGGGCCGGTGGCGGTGCCGCCGGGCGCGGACTGGGTGACGCCGGTCCAGCCGCGGCCGTAGAAGCCGATGCCGATCAGGAGCTTGTCGGCCGGCACGCCCTTGGCCTTGAACTTCGCCATCGCGTCGGCGGTGTTGAAGCCCTGCTGCGGGATGCCGTCGTACGCGGTCAGCGGCGAGTGCGGAGCGGTCGGGCCGTTCTTCGCCCAGGCGCCGAAGAAGTCGTACGTCATCACGTTGTACCAGTCGATGTACTTCGAGGCCTCGCCGTAGTCGGCCGCTTCGATCTTGCCGCCGTCCGAGCCGTCGGCGGTGACGGCCGCGGTGATCAGGTAGTCCTGGCCGAACTCGGCGCGCATGGCCTTCATCATGCTGCTGAAGGCGTTCGGGGCGCTGGTCTCGTCACAGCTGAGACCGCAGGCGTTCGGGTACTCCCAGTCCAGGTCGATGCCGTCGAAGACGTCGGCCCAGCGCGGGTCCTCGACCAGGTCGTGGCAGGACTTGGCGAACGCGGCCGGGTTCTTCACGGCGTCGGGGAAGCCGCCGGACCAGGTCCAGCCGCCGAAGGAGTAGAGGATCTTGATGTTCGGGTACTTGGCCTTCAGCTTGCGCAGCTGGTTGAAGTTGCCCCGCAGCGGCTGGTCCCAGGTGTCGGCGACGCCGTCGACGGACTGGTCGGCGGTGTAGGCCTTGTCGTAGTCGGCGTACGCGTCGCCGATGGTGCACTTGCCGCCCTGGACGTTGCCGAAGGCGTAGTTGATGTGCGTGATCTTGTCGGCGGAGCCGGAGGTGACCAGGTTCTTCACGTGGTAGTTGCGGCCGTAGACGCCCCAGTTGGTGAAGTAGCCCATCTTGACTTCTTCACCGGTACCGGGGTTGCCGCCGTCGTCGCCACCGCCGGTGGTCGTGACCTTCACGGAGCCGCTGGCCGGACCGGTCTGGTCGCCGGTGTCCCGGGCCTTGACGCTGTACGAGTACGCGGTGCCCTTGGTGAGGCCCGTGTCCGTGTAGGTGGTGCCGGTGACGGTGGCGACCTTCGCGCCGTCCCGCAGGACGTCGTAGTTCTTGACGCCCTTGTCGTCGGTGGCCGCCGACCAGGACAGCTTCACCGAGGTGTCGGTGATGTTGGATGCGGTGGGCGTGCCGGGCGCGGAGGGGGCCTCGTCGCCGGGGACCGAGGTGCCGTCGCAGCTGCCGCCGTTGAGCTTGCAGTTGGACGGGGAGCCGGGGCCGCTGCCGTTGAAGCCGAAGGAGACCGAGGCGCCGGGGGCGAGCGTCCCGTTCCAGCCGACGTTCTTGGCGGTCCAGTGGTCGCCGGAGTTGGTGACGGTGGCGTCCCACGCGGAGGTGACCTTGGTGCCGGAGGGGAAGTCCCACTCGACGGTCCAGGAGCTGAGGGAGGCGGTGCCGGTGTTCTTCACCGTCCACTTGCCGCCGAAGCCCGTGCCCCAGTCCGAGGTCTTCTGGAAGGTGGCCGTCGCGCTGGTGGCCGCCTGCGCCGGGCTCGCGAGACCGACCAGACCGGCGAGGGGAAGCGCCAGGGTCGCAGCGAGTGCCGCGGCTTTGTGTCTGAAGCGCATGTGCGCCTCCTTAGGTGGGGATGTTGTCGAGGGCATGACTGAGCCTCATGCCCGCAGTGCGGCGAGAATAGAAAGGTCTGGACCACAGGTCAATAGGTCTGGACCAATGTGGCGGCCAGTGGTTGAACCCGTGCCGGACCGGGAAAACTAGATCCCCAACTCCTGTGCCAGCACCGCCGCTTGCACCCGGCTGCGCAGCCCCAGCTTCCCCAAGAGTCGGCTGACGTGCGTCTTCACCGTCGCCTCGGCCATCTCCAGCCGCTCGGCGATCGCGGCGTTGGACAGGCCCTCGCCGAGGCAGGACAACACCTCGCGCTCACGCCGGGTCAGGTCCCGCAGCACCGCCGGGTCGGCGGCCGGCCCCCGCACCGGCTTCGCGGCGAACTCGGCGATCAGCCGCCGGGTGACGGCCGGCGCCACGATGCCCTCGCCGCCCGCCACCGTGCGCACGGCCGCGATCAGGTCGTTCGCCTCGGTGTTCTTCAGCAGGAACCCGGCGGCCCCCGACCGCAGCGCCCCGAAGACGTACTCGTCCAGGTCGAAGGTGGTCAGTACCAGCACGTCGGCGAGCTGCTCCCCGACCACGATCCGGGTCGCCGACACCCCGTCCAGGCGCGGCATCTGCACGTCCATCAGCACCAGGTCCGGCCGGAGCCGACGGGCCAGCTCCACCGCCCGCTCCCCGTCCGCGGCCTCCCCGACCACCTCGATGTCCGGTGCGCTGCCCAGGATCAGCACCAGCCCCGCGCGGACGGCGGACTGGTCCTCGGCGACGAGGACGCGGATCATGCGAGGTCTCCTTCGGTCAGGGGGAGGCTGGCGCGTACGGCCCAGATCCCGTCGCCCGGCGAGGCGGGGTCCGCCACCGTCCCCGCCTCGAACGTGCCGTGCAGCAGCGCGGTCCGCTCCCGCATCCCGACGAGACCGGCGCCGGAACCGGGAGCGCGCGGGGTGTCCCGCTCGCCGTACGGGCTGGTCACCTCGACCCGCAGGGCGCCCTCGCCGCGGTCGAGGCGGACCCGGACGACGCCCTTCGAGGCGTGCTTCAGCGCGTTGGTGAGCGACTCCTGCACGATCCGGTACGCGGCCAGCTCGACCGGGGCGGGCAGGTTCTCGCCGGGGGACGCGTCCAGGGTGACGTCCAGCCCGTTGGCGCGGGCGCCGTCGACCAGTGCGCCGAGCCCGTCGAGGGTGGGGGCGGCGGCCGGCTCGGTGTCCCCGCCGTCGTCCCGCAGGATGCCGATGAGGCGTCGCATCTCGGCCAGCCCCTCGACGCTGTTCTCGCGGATCACGTCGAGCGCCTGCCGGGTGGTCGCCGCATCGTCCAGGGAGAGCGCGGCCGTGGAGTGGATGGCGATCGCGGACAGGTGGCCCGCGACCATGTCGTGCAGCTCGCGAGCCATCCGGGCGCGCTCGGCGGTCACCGCCTGCGTCCGGTCCATCTCCGCGAGCAGCGCGGTCTGTTCGGCCCGCAGCAGAGCGGCGTCGGCGGCCTCGCGGTGGTTGCGCACGATGAGGCCGGTGGAGGCTGGCGTGAACGTCACGGCGCCCGTGACGACCCCGACCAGCAGCGCCTCCGGCACCCGCAGTACGGCGAAGGGCACCAGTGTCGCCGCGATCGACAGCATCCCGGTGACCCACGGCAGCCGGCGTGCCGTGGTGGGCGGCCCGTAGAGGACGGCGGCGTACATCAGGTCGGTGTACATCACGATCGTGGCGATGCTGCCCTGGGTCGTGAGGTCCGCGGCCAGCGCGAGCGTGCCGGTCAGCAGGGCGGCGCGCGGTGCGGTGCGGCGCAGCAGTTCGCAGCCGGACATCAGGGCGAGCGGCACGAGGAGCGGTCCGCCGCCGTCGAAGAGGACCTGGGGATCGCCCGACTCCCGCAGGCCCAGCCCGGATCCCCACAGCAGCAGTCCGCCGACGAGTCCGGCGAGCGCGGCCCACACGTCGAAGCGGGGCGGGCGGGGGAGTCGTGCGGCCATGCCACCATCCAACACGGCCCGCGCCCCGCCCGCCTGATCCCGGGGAAGGGTCCCGCACTGCATCTTTCGATGTACCGGAGGTTCGTCACCGCCGACGACGCACCCGGCGGATTCCGACGGGAGCCTGGAAAGGTGAACGAGGGGAGTGCGTCGTGGTCGTCGCGTTGATCATCGCCTGCGAGGTCGGCTTCTGGGTCCTGCTGGCCCTCGGCCTGGGCGCCCGCTACCTGCTGAAGTGGCGGCGCACCAGTGTCGTCCTGCTGCTGTGCGAGCCCGTGCTGGAACTGGTGCTGTTCGCCGTGACGGCGTACGACCTGAGGAACGGCGCCGAGCCCGGCTGGGAGCACGGCCTGGCGGCGCTGTACATCGGCTACACCGTCGCCTACGGCCACTACACGATCCGCTGGCTCGACGGTCACGCCGCCCACCGCCTGGGCGGCGGCCCGCCGCCGGTCAAGCCCCCGCGCTACGGCATGCCCCGGGCCCGGCACGAGGGCCGGCTGTGGCTGCGCACCCTGCTGGGTGCGGCCGTGGCCTGCGCGCTGCTCCAGGGCGCGGTCTGGTACGTGGGCGACGACGGCGACGTCTCGTCGCTGCGCTCCTTCCAGTGGACGGCCCTGCGCGTGGTCGGCATCCACGGCCTGATCGCCCTGACGTACCTGATCCGGCCGAAGAGGGGCCCGGCGAGCGCGCCCGAGGTCGCGGCCGAGCGGCAAAAGCATGAGGCACAGCGGTGACCCGGGCCTCCAGGAACCTGCTGGAAGGCGCCGTCACCCTGCTCGCCGGCCTGGCCGTGTGGCTGTTCACCGGTGACGTGGAGGTCCCGGTCGTCACCCCGACGAAAGTGGGCGTCGTACTGATGTGCGTCGGCGGCGCGCAGACCGTGCGGGGGGTGTACGGTCTCACGCGCCGGTCGACCTGAGACACGCGCGGGGGAACGAGCATGGCCGACCACGACTGGGACGACGACACCGCGGAACAGGACGCGGTGCGGCGCGCCGACCGGGCGGCCCGTGCCGGGTGGGCGGCGATCGCCGGGGTCACCGGAGCACTCGGCTGCGCCCTGATCGGCGGCGCCGTGCTCTGCGCGCTCGTCGTGGTCGGCTGCCTGTACGTCGTGGCGGGCTGACGCGCTATCGTTCCCCGCCCGGCACCCACAGCACGTCGCCGACCTCCTTGTTGGCCACCCGGGCCAGGATGAAGAGCAGGTCGGACAGCCGGTTCAGGTACGTGGCGGTGAGCGGGTTCATGGTCTCGCCGTGGGCCTCCAGCGCCGCCCACGTCGAGCGCTCGGCCCGGCGGACCACCGTGCACGCCTGGTGCAGCAGGGCCGCGCCGGGGGTGCCGCCGGGGAGGATGAACGAGCGCAGCTTCTCCACCTCCGCGAGGTACCGGTCGCAGTCCGCCTCCAGCTTGTCGACGTAGAACTGCTCGACCCGCAGCGGCGGGTACTCCGGGTTCTCCACCACCGGCGTGGACAGGTCCGCGCCCACGTCGAACAGGTCGTTCTGGACGCGGACGAGGACCTTGACGACGTCCTCGGACAGGCCGCCGAGGGCGATCGCGGTGCCGATCACCGCGTTCGCCTCGTTGGCGTCGGCGTACGCGGAGATCCGCAGGTCGGTCTTGGGCACCCGGCTCATGTCGCCGAGGGCGGTGGTGCCCTTGTCGCCGGTGCGGGTGTAGATGCGCGTCAGGTTGACCATGGGGCCAGCGTAGTTACGCTCCGGCGGTCCGGAAGACGCGTGTGCCCACCGTCACGGCCAGCGCGGTGAAACCCAGGGCGACGAGGACGCCGTAGAGCATGTGCGCCGTGGCGTAGGAGCCGACGTAGGCGTCCCGCACCGCGTCCACCAGGTAGCGGAACGGCATCAGGTGCGAGAGCACGTCCAGCCACGCCGGGCCCAGCGTCATCGGGAGCATCAGGCCGGACAGCAGCATCGACGGCATGGTCAGGGCGTTGATCGTGGGCCCGAACTCCTGCGGGGTACGGACCTTCATCGCCAGCGCGTACGACAGCGAGGCCAGCGAGACGGTGAGCAGCGCGACGAACGCGAAGCCGATCAGCACGCCGGGCAGCGGTGCGCGCAGGCCCATCACCAGCGCCGCCAGGACCAGCAGCACCGCCTGGAAGGCGAAGACGGTGGCGTCCCGCAGGACCCGGCCCAACAGCAGCGCCAGGCGGCTGACGGGCGTGACGCGCATCCGCTCGACCACGCCCTGGCCGTTCTCGATGATGATCGAGAACCCGGCGAAGGACGCGCCGAAGAGGCCCAGTTGCAGCAGCAGGCCGGGGACCAGCACCTGCCAGGAGCTGCCCCGCCCGCCGAGCGGCAGGTCGGTCAGCAGCGGGCCGAAGAAGAGCAGGTACAGCAGCGGCATCAGCACGCCGAACAGCAGCGCGAAGCGGGAGCGCAGGGACTGGCGCAGATAGCGGCCGTAGATCAGGCCGGTGTCGTGGAGCAGCATCGGGAGTCCTCGCAGGGTCAGACGGCGACGGGGGCGGTGTCGGCCGGCGCCGCGCTGCGGCCGGTGACGGCCAGGAAGGTGTCCTGGAGGGACGCGTCGGGCGAGCCGCCGTACTCGAGCTTCAGGGCGGCCGGGGTGCCCTCGGCGACCACCACGCCGCCGTCCACGACGACCAGGCGGTCGGAGAGGGCGTCCGCCTCGTCCAGGTAGTGGGTGGTCAGGAAGACCGTGGTGCCGTGCTCGTCGCGCAGGCGGCGGACCAGATCCCACAGGTCGGCGCGGCTGCCCGGGTCGAGGCCGGTCGTCGGCTCGTCCAGGAAGAGCACCTTCGGGCGGTGGACGAGCGCCATCGCGATGTCCAGCCGGCGCCGCTGCCCGCCGGAGAGTGCGCCGCACTTCCGGTCGAGCAGCCCGGTCAGGTCCAGGTCGCGGGCCAGCTCGCCGGCGCGTTCCACCGCCCGCTCCTTGGTCAGCCGGTACAGGCGGCCTTGGGTGACCAGCTCCTCCCGGATCGTGATCTGCGTGTCCACCCCGCCCGACTGCGCCACGTACCCGCACGCCGCGCGCACCCCGGCCGGGTCCGTCGCCAGGTCGTGCCCGGCGACGGTGGCCGCACCACCGGTGGGGGCGAGCAGGGTCGTGAGCATCCGCAGGGTGGTGGTCTTGCCGGCGCCGTTGGGGCCGAGGAAGCCCAGGATCTCGCCCTCGCGGACGGTGAGGTCGATGCCGCGCACCGCCTCGACCGGACCGCGCTTGGTCGCGAAGGTACGGGCCAGTCCGGCCGTACTGATGATTGCCATGCGTCCCAGAAAAACAGAGTCACTGAAATTTTGCAACGACCCCAAGTTTTCATCGGCCCCAGTAAAGCTAGGATGCGGGCATGGCCGAGGGACTCAGGGAACGGAAGAAGCGGCAGACCCGGCAGTACATCTCGGATGTCGCCACGGGGCTGTTCCTGGAGCGCGGCTTCGAGGCCGTGACGGTGGCGGAGGTCGCGGACGCCGCGAACGTCTCCGTCAACACCGTGTACAACTACTTTCCGGCCAAGGAGGACCTCTTCCTCGACCGCTCCAAGGGTGTCGTCGACCGACTGTCGCGCTGGGTGCGCGGACGGCGCGACGGGGAGTCGGCGGCGTACGCCGTGCTGCGGGAGCTGCGTGAGGAGGTCGAGTCGGTGTCGCCGCGGATCGGCCTCATGGACGGATACGCGCGCTTCATGGGGGTCATCCACTCCTCGCCCGCGCTGCGTTCCCGGCTCTGGGCGATCGGCCAGGAGGTGCAGGACAACCTCGAGCACACCCTGCGCGAGGAGACCGGCGCCCCGGACGACGACCCCGTCCCCTCGCTGATGGCCGGCCAGATCAGCTGGCTGCACGGCACGGTGATGGCTGCCATCGGGCGCCGACTGATGGCCGGCGGGAAACCCGCCGAAGTGTCCCGCGACATCCTCGAGCTGCTGGACGAGATGGAGGGCCTGTTGAGCGAGAAGGTGCTCAACTACGCCGTACGAGGCGCCGAGTGACACCCGAATGGCACACCTCGGTGTGACGTCCGTCATTTGAGACGTGACGCGCGTTACTAACCGGTCACACAGCGCCTCACGCCCGCTAATCTCCGGCCGAGAGACGAGAATCAGCGCGTATCAGGGGAGTCGCACAGTGGCACGGAAGCTCGCCGTCATCGGAGCCGGTCTCATGGGATCGGGCATCGCCCAGGTCTCCGCCCAGGCGGGCTGGGACGTCGTCCTGCGCGACGTCACCGACGAGGCGCTGCGGCGCGGCACCGACGGCATCGAGGCGTCGTACGACAAGTTCGTCGCCAAGGGGAAGCTCACCGCCGAGGACGCCGGGGCCGCGCTCGGGCGCATCACCGCGACCACCGACCTGGACGCCGCCGCCGACGCGGACGTCGTCGTCGAGGCCGTCTTCGAGAAGCTGGAAGTCAAGCACGAGATCTTCCGTACCCTGGACAAGCTGGTGAAGGACGGGGCGATCCTCGCGTCCAACACCTCCGCGATCCCGATCACCAAGATCGCGGCCGTGACGGAGCGCCCCGAGCGGGTCGTGGGCACCCACTTCTTCTCGCCGGTCCCGATGATGCAGCTGTGCGAGCTGGTGCGCGGCTACAAGACCAGTGACGAAACGCTCGCCACCGCACGCGAGTTCGCCGAGTCCACCGGCAAGACCTGCATCGTCGTCAACCGCGACGTCGCGGGGTTCGTGACCACCCGTCTCATCTCCGCCCTCGTCGTCGAGGCCGCGAAGCTGTACGAGTCGGGCGTCGCCACCGCCGAGGACATCGACCTCGCCTGCAAGCTGGGCTTCGGCCACGCCATGGGACCGCTGGCCACCGCCGACCTGACGGGCGTCGACATCCTGCTGCACGCCACGGGCAACATCTACACCGAGTCCCAGGACGAGAAGTTCGCCCCGCCGGAGCTGATGCGCCGGATGGTGGACGCCGGTGACATCGGCCGCAAGAGCGGGCAGGGCTTCTACAAGCACTGAGGTCACCTCAGCCCCGGCAGACATCACACGCCGGGGTGAATTCGGTATCGGTTCGCTTACAGGCGGCAACCTCCGGTCGTTTCGGCCAGTCAGAGGGTGCAGCACCTGATATCGCCGAGAGATCACCACGCACGGACGACAAGCACGGACGACGAAGAGAAGACGCACGCCGGGGAGCGCATATGCACATCAGGGGCGACCACGTCGAGCTGGTCGTCGGGGGCCGCCTCGACGTCCGCAGCGCGGCGGACGCCCGTACGGTCCTGCACTCGGCCGTCGACGACGGAGTCGGCGACCTGGTGCTCGACCTGTCCGAACTGGACTCCTGGGACGCCACCGGACTCGGCGTGATCATGGGAGCCCACCGGCGGGCCGGCCGCTGCGGCCGGCGCCTGGTGCTGCGCTGCGTGCCGCCGCAGATGCAGCGCCTGCTGGTGGCCACCCGGCTGCACCGGATCCTGGCCATCGAGGGCGGGATCGGTGTGGAGACCCTGCCCCGGGTGTGAGTGAGGGTTCACACCTCCGACACACGCAATCCTCACGAGACCGTGACCTCTCGGACGGTCCGGCACCCCGGACTGTCGGAGATACTGAGCGAAGGTTTAGGGTCTGGCTGCCCGCTGCCTTTGCAAACCCGCCGGCGGGCCCGGACCAGAAGCGACAGCGCGGTGTGCGGCAAGGCCGGGAGGGTGGCCCCTGCCGGGGCCCTGCACACGACGCTTTTGGGGGCTTGAACCAATGGACCCGAACAACCGGGGCCCTGAGGAGTACGGCCAGGACGGCGACCACCAGGCGCCGCGCCCGCGCCCGCACAGGGACCCCATCACCTCAGACTTCGGACAGCACGCGCCCGCGCTCGCCCGCACGGTGCAACTGGTGTCCGGCGACTTCCTGCTCACCGTCAACCCCGTCGACGGCAGCGAGATCGAGGTCTGCCCGCCCGCGGAGCGGCCCGCCCGGCCCGAGAAGCTCACCTCGGCCGAGCGCGCCGAGGCGGAGCGCGCCGCACGGCCGCCCGTCCCGCCGGGACCGGTCCGCACCGTCCTGGGCCTGCTGGCCCGCGAGGACGAACGCGAACGCCTGGTCCGGCTGCTCGCCCGCGGCCGCTCCGTCCGCCTCACCGGCCCCGCCGGCTCCGGCCGCACCAGCCTCCTCGACGTCGTCGCCGAGGACTGCGCGGGCCTCGCACCCGACGGCGTCGTCCGCCTGAGCGGCCACCGCCGCACCGCCGACGACCTGCTCCACGACCTCTTCCACGCCGTCCACCGCGCACCCCTGCACCGCCCGGACCGCCCGGAACTCCTCGCCCACCTCCGCGAGGTGGGCGCGGTCGTCGTCCTGGACGACGTCGAGTTCGGCGGCAGCGCCCTCGACGAACTCCTCGACGCCACCCCCGAGTGCGCCTTCCTCCTCGGCGCCACCCCGGACGTGCCCGCGCCCTCCGCCGACTCCGCCGTCGAGGAGGTCTTCCTCACCGGCCTGGAGCGGGCGGACGGCGTGGAGCTCCTTGAGCGCGCCGCCGGCCGGACCCTCACCGAGGAGGAGGCCAACTGGGCCGGCGACCTCTGGTTCGAGTCCGAGGGCCTGCCGCTGCGCTTCGTCCAGGCCGGCGCCCTGCTGCGCCGCCGGGACCGGGAGCGGGCCGGCGCCGACGCCGTCGACGAGTTCGGTGTCTTCGCCGACGCCCGCCCGGACGACGACACCCCCTACGACGCCACCGACGCCGACGACGTACCGCTGCCGTCCCTCGGCGAGGCCGCCGCGCCCGCGCCGCTGCTCGCCTCCCGGCTCAGCGCCTGTGCCCGCGCCACCCTGGAGTTCGCCGTCGCGCTCGGCGGCGAGGTGCCGCACCAGGCCCACCTGCCCGCCCTGGTCGGCGACACCCACGCGGACGCCGCCCTCGGCGAGCTGGCCGACTGCGGACTGGTCTCCCCGGTCGGCTCCCGCTACCGGCTGGCCGCCGGGGTGCTCACCCAGCTGGAGAGCGCCGGGTACACCGACGGCATGCGGGAGCGGGCGCGGTCCGCCGCCCAGCACTACGCCTGGTGGGCCGGGCACCCCTCGGTCACCCCGGAGCGGGTCTGCGCGGAGGCCGACGCCGTACTGGCCGCCCTCGCCGTCCTGGTGCCCGCGACGACCCCGACCACCGAGGACGAGGACAGCCCGGCCGTCCAGCTGGCCCGCACCGCGGCGCCCGCGTTCGCCGCCGGACTGCACTGGAGCGCCTGGCAGCGGGCGCTGCGCTCGGGCACCGAGGCCTCCCGACTCGCCGGCGACGTCGCCGAACAGGCCTACTTCCACCACGAACTCGGCGTCCTCGCGCTGTGCGAGGACCAGTTGGACCGGGCCCGCGCCGAACTCGAGGCCTCCATCGGGCTGCGCGGCGCGCTCTCCGACAAGCGCGGCGCCGTCGCGGGCCGCCGCGCCCTCGCGCTGGTCGCCGACCGCACCGGGGACACCCCGGGGCTGGGCAGCAGCGGCGCGGGCGTCGCCGGGACCGTCGCCGGGTTCGGAGTCGTCGGCGCCGGGCTCGGGCCGACGGTGGGGGAGGAGGTGCCCGACGCCCGCAACGAGGAGTCGGTGTCGCCGTCCGCGGGCGTCCCCGCGCCCTTCCCGCCGCTCCAGCCGCCGCCCCAGTCCCCGACGGTCGTCACCCGCCGGCAGCCCGACGACGAGCCGTCCCGCACGGTCGCGGGCGGCATCAAGGGCTTCGCCCGGCGCAACCTGGTGGCCGCCGGAGCGGGCGCGCTGCTCGTCGCCGTGCTGGGCACGGTGGTGACCCTCGGGGCCACCTCCGAGAACGACGCGGGCGACCCCTCCAACGAGGTCGGCGGCACCCCCTCGGCGAGCCAGGGCATCGACGACGGCAGCCTCAACGCGGACCGGCCCTCCGACGACGGCAAGGACCGGGAGACACCCGGCGGTCCGACCGACTCCGGCCCGGACGGCACGCCCGGCACGTCCGACGACCCGACGCCGACGGAGTCGGGGGAGCCTTCGGACGGGCCGAGCAGTTCGGGCAGCGCCGACCCCGGGGGCGACGAGGGCCCGGACGATCCGGGGTCGCCGGACGACTCGTCGTCGTCCTCCAAGCCGTCGACCTCGGACGAGCCGTCCGACCCGCCGTCCTCGCCTTCGCCGACCGGCTCCGGAACGGAAACCGATCCCGGCACCGAGGAGCCCACGGATCCCGGTACCGATCCGAGCGACCCGGAGTCGCCGACCTCACCTCCGCCCGTCTCCAACAGTGCCGACGACACCGCCACCCCCACCGCCGCCAGCTCTCCGGTAGGCACCCCCACCGCCTCCCAGAGCAGCACCGGCACCGGAACGGGCACGGCCCCCGGCTCGGACGACCCGGGGGCCGGTCAGATCATCTGACCCCGCCGAGGGGACGCAGGCGAACGAAGGAGGGCCGGGTCCACCCGACGGACCCGGCCCTCCTCGCGTCGTAGGACGTGACGCCGCCTCAGAACAGCCGCAGCTTGTCGTCCTCGATGCCCCGCAGGGCGTCGTAGTCCAGCACCTGGCAGCCGATGCCGCGGTCGGTGGCGAGCACGCGGGCCTGCGGCTTGATCTCCTGGGCGGCGAACACGCCCCGCACCGGCGCGAGATGCGGATCGCGGTTCAGCAGCTCCAGGTAGCGCGTGAGCTGTTCCACGCCGTCGATCTCGCCGCGCCGCTTGATCTCGACCGCGACGGTCCCGCCCTGGGCGTCCCGGCACAGGATGTCGACGGGGCCGATGGCGGTCATGTACTCGCGGCGGACGAGGGTGTAACCCTCGCCCAGGGTCTCGATGCGGTCGGCGAGCAGCTCCTGGAGGTGTGCTTCCACGCCGTCCTTGATCAGGCCGGGATCGACGCCCAGTTCGTGCGAGGAGTCGTGCAGGATCTCCTCCATCGTGATGATGAGCTTCTCGCCCGCCTTGTTGACGACGGTCCAGACGCCCTCCTCGTCGCCCGCGCCCTCCTTGAGGGTGCACGGAGGCGACATCCAGTTGAGGGGCTTGTAGGCCCGGTCGTCGGCGTGGATCGAGACGCTGCCGTCCGCCTTGACCAGGATCAGCCGGGGGGCCGAGGGCAGGTGGGCGGTGAGCCGTCCGGCGTAGTCGACGGAACAGCGGGCAATGACGAGACGCATGGTCGGCAACGCTACTCGACGCTCCCGGCCCGACGCGATTCGCCCGTGCCCGAGCGCCCCGCGGCGCACCCGCGCGCTGTCCCACTTCTCCCATTGGCCCCGTTGTGCGCACTGGCCGATTGTGGGCCTACCGGATGGTGCCCATCTGGGCATTCTCCTGGTGCCGTCACGATCGGTTGCTTACGGTATTGAACGGGAGGTCGCGAACTGTGTACGCAGCGTGTTCGGAGTCGCGCACTCCCTTAACTGTCCGGCAACCCCTGCTGGTCGGGGGTGCGAGAGGAGAACCCATGTCGCTCGACGTCTCACCGGCCCTACTCGAACAGGCCGAGCGAGGCGAGGTCGACGAAGCAGACTTCGTCGACTGCGTCCGGACCTCCCTGCCCTACGCATGGGAGATGGTCAGCTCCCTGGTGGCACAGCTGAAGGTCGACGGCGGAGCCTTCGCCGACAACCAGACGCCCCCGCCGGACGAGCAGGCGCGCGGTCAGCTCCTGCGTGCGCTCGCGAGTGACGCCATACGCGGTGCACTGCAGCGGCACTTCGGGGTGCGGCTGGCCTTCCAGAACTGCCACCGGGTGGCGGTGTTCCCGTTGGACTCCTCCGTCGACGAGACGCTGACCAAGTTCACCTCGGTGCGCAGCCAGTTGCTGAACCAGTCGCCCGAACTGCGCGACTGCTGAGGCACCCAGAACGCCCGCTTGCCGCTCCGTACGTGGGAGGTGCAGTCGTCGTACCGGAGCGGCAAGCTCCGCGCCCGCGCCCGCCGGTTCAGCCGAGCTGGGGGAGTACCTCGGCCCCGAGCCGCCGTACGTTCTCCTCGGTCGCCGCGAGGTCCCCAGAGCCCTCGACGAGCAGGGCGAACCGGGAGACGCCGGTCCGCTCGCCGGTCGCCGCGAGCCGGTCCGCGCACAGCCGGGGCGTGCCCACCGGGTGCAGCCCGCAGAGCAGTTCGGTGTACTCGTGCGGGGCGCGCATCCGCCGCTCCCGGCCGTCCACCGTGACATGGGCGCCGAGCCCCTGCCGCAGCCAGCCCGGCATCGCCTTGAGCAGGGTCTCCGCCGCGTCCGCGCGCCGGTCCGCGATCTGGCAGACGCCGGCCGACACATGGGCGGCGCCATGGATCTCCGCGGCCGTCCGCCCGGCCTCGCGGGCGTGGCGCCGCCACAGGGCGACCATCTCCGCCTTCTCCTCGTCGCCGACGTGCATGCCGAGGAGCATCGGCAGCCCCCGCTCGGCCGCCATGCGCACGCTCGACGGCGACGTGCAGGCGACGACGACCTCCGGGCCCGGTTCCTCGGACAGGGACTCCGACGGCCGCGGCACGACCGGCACTTCGCGGAAGCGGTAGCGGTCCCCCGAGGCGCCGACGGCCGGTTCGCGCAGCCAGCGCAGCAGCAGGTCGAGCGAGTCCGGAAAACCCTTCTCGTACGCCTCCAGACCCGCGCCGAACACCTCCAGGTCCACCCACGGACCGCCGCGGCCCACCCCCAGCGAGAAGCGGCCGCCGCTCGTGACGTGCAGCAGCGCCGCCTGCTCGCCGAGCGCCACGGGATGGACGGTGGGCAGCACACTGACCGCGGTGCCCACCCGCAGACGCCGGGTGCGGCCCAGCAGCAGTGCGGCCAGGGTCACGGCCGACGGACACGTGCCGTACGGCACGAAGTGGTGTTCGGCCAGCCAGACCGAGTCGAGCCCGGCCTCCTCGGCGACCTCGGCCGAGCGGACGGCGCGGTGCAGCGCCTCGCCCTGGCCCTGGCCCGGGAACTGGGCTCCCAACACGAAACTTCCTACGCGCATTGCCTTTTCCTGCTTCCTCGGCCCCGACGCGGAGCTCCCCCACAGGGCATAACCGCCTGACACGTGCCGAGGACACGGCCGGACGAAGGACTTTGCGGATTGTCTGCAGAATCGGCCGTTGTGGGACGGTGCCCCGGCCCCGGACGGAAACCCCGCGCGGGGGGAGTTGCGGTGTTCGACGGCGTATGCGTACCCGTGTCCGGGCCGCGTAGGCTGGATGCCGCCCTGCTTCCTGTATAGCTCCGTGAGGTGTCCTGTGTCCCCGCGTCGCAACCGACCCAAGGGAGCCGGTTCCTCCGGCCGGAGCGCCGAGGAGGACGGCTCCGGCCGCTACGGCGGCTGGCAGTCCTCGGAGGGCTGGCAGGGCGAGGAGTGGAGCGTACGGCACGTGGCGGGCGCGAGCGCGCAGGGGAAGTCGTACCGCTGCCCGGGGTGCGACCAGCTCATTCCGGGCGGAGTCCCGCACGTGGTGGCCTGGCCCGCCCACGCGGGCGTCGACGACCGCCGGCACTGGCACAAGGCGTGCTGGAACGCGAAGGACCGCCGCACCACGCGGGTGCAGCGGTCCCGTAACGCGCCGAGGTTCTGAAGGCCGGTCCGGCCGCCCTACACGTCCCGCTTCTCCAGCAGGGCGAAGGCGGCGGCGAACACGACCACCGTCACGCCGAGCACGATCCACACCGGGTCCCAGCCCGAGGGCCCGGAGTCGGAGAGCGAGTTGGCGTAGAAGATGCTCATCTGGTTCGGGATCGAGTACTCGAACAGGGCCTGCTGCACGTCCTTGAGCGACTCCGAGAACATGAACAGCGCGATCACCAGCGGCGCGAGCAGGACGCCGATCATGATGGTGATGGCGCCCGCCGAGTGCCGGATGATCGAACCGACGGCCAGCGAGAGCAGCCCGAGCAGCGCGACGTAGAGCGAGACGCCGACGGTGCCCTTCAGCCACTCCTCGCCGGTGGGGTCGCCGGCGCCGTGGCCCTCCAGCATGGACACGTGGACGAGGCCGATCAGCGTCGCGGACACCAGGGTCACCACGAAGGCGACCAGGAAGAACACGATGCCCTTGGCCGCCAGCACCCGGCCGCGGCTGGGGCACGCGGTCATCGTCGTGCGGATCATGCCCGTGCCGTACTCGGACGCCGTGGTCAGCACGCCGAGGGTGATCACGCAGATGCTGCCGAGCAGCAGTCCGAAGAAGCCGAGGCTCAGCGCGCTCTCGCCGGCCAGGTCGGAGTCCGAACTCGCCACCACCGCGCCGGTCAGCAGTCCGATGCCGAGGACGAGCAGGACGAACACGCCCAGTGTCCACATCGTCGAGCGCACCGACTTGATCTTCGTCCACTCGGACGCCAGGGCGTGCAGGAGGGTCGTGCGCACCACCGGGATCGGCGAGGTGTAGGTCGGGTACGGCGAGCCGGGCGCCGGGTGCCAGTCGGGCGCGGCCTGCTGCGTCGGGGGCTGGGGGGTGCTCATCGGGCGTCCTCGGGCTTGGTCGGTTCGGTGACGGGCGCGGAGGCGGGCGCCGGGGCGGCAGCGGGGGGTGCGGGAGCCGCGGCGGGCGGCTGGGGCAGCTGCGGGGCCGGCTGGGCCTGCGGCGCCTGCTGCGCCGTGTAGGGGTTGGCCGGCTGACCGTCCGGCACCGCGCCGGGCGCCTGCGGGGCGCCGTACGGGCCCGCCGGGGCCCGGCCCGGGGCGCCCTGTGGCGGGGCGAAGGGCTGACCGCCCTGCTGGGGCGGCGGCGGGGCGTACCACCCCGGCTGGCCCTGTCCGGGCACCGGCATCGGCGGCTGCGCGCCGGGCGGCAGGGGCTGCTGGAGCCCGGCCTTCTGGTCGGCGGTCGACCGGTAGTCCACGGCGCCCTGCGTCATCCGCATGTACGCCTCCTCCAACGAGGCCTGGTGCGGCGACAGCTCCCACAGCCGTACGTCGGTGTCGTGCGCGATGTCGCTGATCCGGGGGAGGGCGAGGCCGGTCACCCGCAGCGCGCCGTCCTGCTCGGGCAGCACCTGGCCGCCCGCCTCGGTCAGCGCGGAGGTGAGCTTCTCGCGCAGCTGGGGCTCGGTGTCCGGCGTGCGCACGCGCGCGAAGTCCGCGGAGTTGGCCGAGATGAAGTCCGTCACGCTCATGTCGGCGAGCAGCTGGCCGCGTCCGATGACGATCAGGTGGTCGGCGGTCAGCGCCATCTCGCTCATCAGGTGCGAGGAGACGAAGACGGTGCGTCCCTCCGCCGCGAGCGCCTTCATCAGGTTGCGCACCCAGTGGATGCCCTCCGGGTCGAGGCCGTTGACCGGCTCGTCGAAGAGCAGCACCTGGGGGTCGCCGAGCAGCGCGGCGGCGATGCCGAGCCGCTGGCCCATGCCGAGGGAGAAGCCCTTGGAGCGCCGCTTGGCCACGTCCTGCAGGCCCACCACGCCGAGCACCTCGTCCACCCGGCGGGCCGGGATGCCGGACAGCTGGGCGAGGCTCAGCAGGTGGTTGCGGGCAGCCCGGCCGCCGTGCACCGCCTTGGCGTCGAGCAGCGCGCCGACGTGCCGCGCGGCGTTCGGCAGCCTGCGGTACGGGTGGCCGCCGATCGTCACGTGCCCCGAGGTGGGGTTGTCCAGGCCCAGGATCATCCGCATCGTCGTCGACTTGCCCGAGCCGTTGGGCCCGAGGAAGCCGGTGACGGCACCGGGCCGCACCTGGAAGGAAAGGTTGTACACAGCGGTCTTGTCGCCGTAGCGCTTGGTCAGGCCGACTGCCTCGATCATGCTCCGCACCCATCGGAAGGTTCAGGGACAGCAGGGCACACGCCCCCGTAAGGGTTAGGAGGATATCCACGCACTGTCGGTTCCGTTCAAGCCCGGGCAAAATCCGACCCGCCGAGGAACCTCTGCTAGGCGTCCCGGTGCTTCAGCACCGCGTACCCGCCCACGAGCGCCGCGATCACCCACAGTGCCATGATCCCGAGGCCGCCCCACGGCCCGTACGGCACGTCGTCGTCGAGCGGCGTGACCACCTGCATGATCTTGCTGCCGGCCTGGTCCGGCAGGAACCGGCCGACCTTCTGCGTCGCGGGGACGTTGCCCAGGATGTTGGAGATCAGGAAGAAGAACGGCATCAGGATGCCCAGCGACAGCATGGGGGAGCGCAGCATCGCGGCGACGCCCATCGAGAACATCGCGATGAGGGTCATGTAGAGGCCCCCGCCGAACACCGCGCGGAGCACGCCCGGGTCGCCGATCGACGCCTTCAGGTCGCCGAGCATCGCCTGACCGAGGAAGAACGTGGCGAAGCTGGTGACCATGCCCACGACCAGGGCCAGGGTGGTCGCCACCGCGATCTTGCTGAACAGGAAGGTGCCGCGTTTCGGGACGGCGGCCAGTGAGGTGCGGATCATGCCGGTGCTGTACTCGTTGCCCACCACCAGCACCCCGAACACGATCATCGCCAGCTGGCCGAGGCTCGTGCCCGCGAAGCTGATGAAGGTCGGGTCGAAGGAGAGCTGGTCCCGTCGGCTCATGTCGCCGAACTCGTTCTTCGACAGCGCCGAGATCAGCATGCCGAGGGCGATGGTGACGACCACGGCGAGGCCCAGCGTCCACACCGTGGACGCGACCGACCTGATCTTGGTCCACTCGGACCGGAGGACCTGTGTCGCCGCCATGCTCAACCCCTCTTCCAGTCGCTGCCCCACTGCTGCCGCGGCGGCTGCCCGGGTGGCTGTTGCTGCTGCGGCACCGCGCCGGGCGGCTGCCCGTCGTGGGCGTGGTACTCCACGGACTCCGCGGTGAGCTGCATGAACGCCTCCTCCAGCGAGGCGCGCTGCGGGCTCAGCTCGTGCAGCACGATCTGCTGCCGCGCCGCCAGCTCGCCGACGGCCTCGGACTTGTCGCCGTCCACCTCCAGCATCCCCTCGCCCGCCTCGACGACCGGGACCCCGGCGTCGTGCAGCGCGTCGAGCAGCTGCTCGCGCTGCGGGGTGCGGATCCGGACGTAGCTGCGGGAGTTCTCCGCGATGAACTCGGCCATCGAGGTGTCCGCGAGGAGCCGGCCCTGGCCGATGACCACCAGATGGTCGGCGGTCAGCGCCATCTCGCTCATCAGATGGGAGGAGACGAAGACCGTACGGCCCTGGGAGGCCAGGGTCTTCATCAGGTTGCGGATCCAGTGGATGCCCTCGGGGTCGAGCCCGTTGACCGGCTCGTCGAACATCAGGATCCGCGGGTCGCCCAGGAGCGCGCCGGCGATGCCGAGCCGCTGCCCCATGCCGAGGGAGAAGCCCTTGGTCTTCTTCCGGGCGACCGCCGACAGCCCGACCGTGTCCAGGACCTCGCGCACCCGCGTCGCCGGAATGCCGTTGCTCTGTGCCAGGCACAGCAGGTGGTGGTAGGCGCTGCGCCCGCCGTGCCACGCCTTGGCCTCAAGCAGCGCGCCGATGTACGTCAGCGGGTCCGCGAGCTCCTCGTAGTGCTTGCCGTCGATCCGCACGTCCCCGGCGGTGGGCCGGTCCAGGCCCAGCACCATCCGCATGGTGGTCGACTTGCCCGCGCCGTTGGGGCCGAGGAAGCCCGTGATGATGCCGGGTCTGACGGTGAAGGAGAGGTTGTCGACCGCCACCTTCTCGCCGTACCGCTTGGTCAGCCCCTCGAGCTCGATCATGGCGCCCACGCTAGAACGGGACGAGGCCCGCTGCCACCCCAGTGACAGAAGGCCTCGTCCTTCTTCGTACGCATGCGGCAGGCGTGCGCCCCGCGTGGGCCGGGCCGCCTCAGCGGGACTGCTGGGCCGGCACCCCGCGGGAGACCGACTCGTCCTCGACCGCCGGAGCGGCGGCCACCGCGGCGCCCGTGAGGGACGCCAGCATCTCGCGCACGTTGGTCAGCTGCGCGTTGATGGAGTCGCGGCGGTTGGTGAGGGCGGCCAGCTCGCGCTCGGACTCCGAACGGATCCGGTCGGCCTTGGCGTTGGCGTCGGCCACGATGTCCTCGGACTGGCGCTGCGCCGTCTCCACGGTCTGGCGGGCCCGGCGCTCGGCGTCCGTGCGCAGCTTCTCCGCCTCCAGGCGCAGCTGCTCCGCGCGGTGCTCGATCTCCGCGAGCCGCTTCTCGGCCTTGGCCTGACGGGAGGCCAGGTCCCGCTCGGACTGCTCGCGGCGCTTGGCGAGGTTGGTCTCGAAGTCGGCGGCGGCCTGCGCGGCCTTGGCACGGGTCTCCTCGAAGAGCGCGTCCGCCTCGTCGCGCTTGGACTGCGCGTCCTTCTGCGCCTCGGAACGCAGCTGGGAGGCGTCGCCCTTGGCCTTCTCGACGATCCGGACGCCCTCGTCCTCGGCCTTGGCCTTGCGCTCGGCAGCGTACGACTCCGCGTCGTTGCGCACCTGCTGGGCGGCCGACTCGGCCAGCTCGCGGTGCTGCTCGGCCGCGCGCCGAGCCTCCTCGCGCAGGTCCTTCGCCTCTTCCTCGGCGAGCCGCAGGATCTTCTCGACCCGGGCACCGAGACCGGCGTACGACGGCTCGGCGTCGTTGACCTGGGCCTGGGCGTTCTGAGTCTCGAGGTGGAGCTCCTCGATGCGCTTTTCCAGAGCGGTGATGCGGGTGAGAGCGCTGTCACGGTCGGAGACGAGCTTGGAGATGCGTTCGTCCACCTGAGCGCGGTCGTACCCACGCCGCACAAGCTCGAAGCCGTAGGGGGAAGTGTCGCTCATGGGGTTCCTGTCGAAAGAGACCGGGTGAGGTGATAGAGGGAATCCTAGGCGCCAATGCGGTGTGTCATCGAGCGGATGCACGTTTGATACGGAGAATGACACCTCTTTTGAGTGGCTGACCCTCGGATGGCTTGCCAAAGCTCTGGGCAACGGTCCCGTCGGGACTCGGCCAAAGATCTCCAGCAGACACCCAAATGCCCCCGAATGCTAGCCGTCTGACGACTTGCCACCCGAACGTGGGGCGCCCACCGTCGCTCCGGCCTTCACTCCGTTGTCCTTCGCGCCCCCGGGCGCCTCGAACGACTCCAGTGCCTCCAGCACGTCCTGCACCCGGGAGATCTCCGCGTTGATGTCCTCGCGGCGCCGGACCAGCACCTCCAGCTCGCGCTTGCCCTCGTCGACCGTGGCCCGGGCCTCACGGACGGCCTCCGCCTTCAGCTCCTCGGCCTCGCGGACCAGGGTGGCCTTCTTCTGCTCGGCCTCCTTGAGCAGCCCCTCGGCCTTCTTGACGGCGGCGATGCGCACCTTGCCGGCCTCGGAGTTGGCCTCCGACACCAGCTCCTTGGCCTTCGCCTCCGCCTTGGCCAGCTGCTCCTCGGCCGCCTTGATGAGCGCGTCGCACCGGTCGCCCGCCGACTTCATCGTCTCGGCGGCCTCGCGGCGGGCCCGCTCGTGCAGCTCCTCGATCTCGGAGGTGAGCCGCTCGCGCAGCTCCTCCGCGCGCTCTCTTATGGCGGTCGCGTCCCGGCGGGCGCCGACCAGCAGCTCGTCCGCGTCCGTACGGGCCTTCTCCACGCGGGTGTTGCCCTCGACCGTCGCCTCCTGGACGATCCGGTCGGCCTCCGCGCGGGCCGCGCCGACCATCGTGTCGGCCTGCGACTCGGCGTCCGCGGTGGTCTTCTGGGCCTGCTGCTGCGCCTCGGTGAGCAGTTTGTCGGCCTCGGCGGTCGTCTCCGTGATGAGCGTGTCGACCTGCTCGGCCGCCTCCGAGCGCCGCTTGTTGGCGTCCTTGCGGGCCTCGTCGAGGGTCTGCTCGGCCTCCTCGCGGG
This sequence comes from Streptomyces sp. NPDC085944, assembly GCF_040686295.1. Taxonomy (NCBI): domain Bacteria; kingdom Bacillati; phylum Actinomycetota; class Actinomycetes; order Kitasatosporales; family Streptomycetaceae; genus Streptomyces; species Streptomyces sp. NPDC085944. Next base: position 262,008 of record NZ_JBFBJX010000010.1, read on the forward strand.
CGGCCGTGGTGACCCGCTCGGCCTCCGCCGCCGCCTCGGTCCGCACCCGCTCCGCCTCGGCGCGGATCCGCTCCGCGTGCTGCTGGGCGGAGCCCACCGTGTCGGCGGCCTCGGCGCGCAGCCGCTCCGCCTCCCCGGTGGCGTCCGAGACCAGCTGCTCGGCCCGGGCGCTCGCCTCGGAGCGCAGCCGCTCGGCCTCGGTGGTCGACTCGGTGCGCAGCCGCTCGGCCTCGGTGGCCGCCTCGGTCCGTACGCGCTCGGCCTCGCTCGCCGCCTCGGTGGTGACGCGCTCCGCCTCCGCGAGGGTCTCCGTGCGCAGCCGGTCGGTCTCGGCGACCGTCTCGTTGGTGAGCCGCTCCGCCTCGGAACGCGCCTCGGTGATCAGGGTGTCCGCCTGCGTCGCCGCGTCGGACCGGATGCGGTTGGCGTCCTCACGGGCGTCCGCCCGGGTGCGCGAGGCGGACTGCTCGGCCTCGGCGATCGCGTCGGAGGCCTCGGTGCGCACCCGCTGGGCGTGCTCGGAGACGTCCGCGCGGATCCGGTCGGCCTCCGCGATGGCCTCGGAGACCGTCCGCTCGGCCAGCGTCTTGGCGGCCTCGGTCTCCTCCTGCGCCTCGCGCCTGAGGCGTCCGGCGTCCTCGCTGGCCCGCTCGCGCTCCGCGTAGGCGTCCGCCCGGACCCGGTCCGCCTCCTCCTGCGCCTCGGTCCGGGTGCGCTCCGCCGCGTGCTCGGCGGCGCTGCGCAGCCCGGTGATCTCCTCCTGGGCCTGCTCGTGCAGCCCGGCGACCGACTCGCGGACCTGCTGCGCGTGCTGCTCGGCGGCCGACACCATCTCGGTCGCGCGCCGGTCGGCCTCGTCGACCAGCCGTACCGCCTCGGCCTGCGCCTCCTCCACCCGGTTGCGCGCCGAGGCCAGCAGCTCCTCGCTCTGCTCGCGGGCCTGTGTGCGCTCCTGGTCGGCCTCCTGCCGCGCCGCACCGAGCAGTTCCTCCGCCTCACGGCGGCGCCGGGCGGCCTCCTCCTGGGCGGCGGCCAGCGTCTCCGACGCCTCGGCGGCGATGCGCTCGGCGGCGGCCTGCGCCTCCGCCCGCACCCGGTCGGCGCTCTCCTGCGCCTCCGACTTCAGCCGCTCCGCCTCGCCGGCCGCCTCCGTGCGCAGCCGTACGGCGACGGCCTCGCCCTCCGCGCGGGAGGCGGACGCGTCCGCGGCGGCCTCGGTGCGCAGCCGCTCGGCCTCCGTCTCGGCCTGCTGCTGGAGCGTACGGACCCGCTCCGCGGCCTCGGTGCGCAGCCGCTCGCTCTCCTCGGCGGCCTCGCGGCGGATCCGCTCGCCCTCCTCGCGGGCCTCGGACAGCGCCTCCTCGGCGGCGGTGCGGCGCTCCTCGGCCTCGGTGTGCAGCCGCGTCAGCTCCTCGGCGGCCTCCGCCTGCCGGGCCTCGACGGCGCGCTCGGTCTCCTCACGCAGCTCACGGGCGGCCCGCTCCGCCTCCGCCTGGAGCTCCTCGACGCGCTCGGCGGCCTCCGTGCGGTGCCGCTCGGCCTCCGCGCGGGTGCGCTCCAGGGTCTCCTCGGCCTGCCGGCGCAGGGTCGTCGCCCGCTCGATGGCCTCGGCGCGGACCTTCTCGCCGTCCGCCGTCGCGGTCTGCCGCAGCTCGTCCGCGTCCGCCTTGGCCTTGGCGAGCAGTTCCTCGGCGGACTTCGCCGCCTCCTCGATCTGCGCCACGGCCTCCTTGCGGGCCTCGGCGCGGATCTTCTCGCCCTCTTCGACCGCGTCGGCCCGCAGCTGCTCGGCCTCGCCGCGCAGCCGGCGCGCCTCCTCCTGCAGCTCGACCGTCTTGGCGCGGTACTCCTTGGTGTCGTCCTTCGCCGCGCCCTTGAGCTGCTCGGCGATGTCGTGCGCCTCGCCGCGCAGCCGGTCCGCCTCGGCCTCGGCCTCGGAGCGGATCCGCTCGGCCTCCTCGGTGGCGGCCTTCGTGGTGCGCTTGGCGTCCTCCGACGCCTTGTTCAGTACCTCCTCGGCGGTCCTGGCCGCCTTGGCGAGCTGAGTGGCCGACTCCTCGGCCGTGACCGTACGGGCCTTCTCGGCGGCTTCGGCGAGGATCCGCTCGGCCTCGGCGCGGGCGTCCTCGACCACCTGCTCGGCCTCGGACCTGGCGGTCTCGGCGTCCTTGGTGGCCTCGCCGACCAGCCGGGCGACCTGCTCCTTGGCGGTGCGGGTGCGCTGCTCGTTGGTCGCCTCGGCGCTCGACAGCGCCTTGGCCGCGGCCTCCTCGGCCTCCGCGACCACCTTCTCGGCCTCGGTCTGCGCCTTGCGCAGCGCCTCCTCGGCCTCGGACATGCGCTGCTCGGCGGCCCGGCTCAGCTCCTGGGCCTCGCGGCGGGCGGACTCCGACTCGGTGGCGGTGGAGCTGCGCAGCTGCTCCGCGTGGTCGGTGGCCTCCTGGGCCTGGGTGGAGGCGGCGCTCAGCAGCCGCTCCGCGTCGGTGCGGGCCCGGCGCAGGATCTGCTCGGCCTCCGTGCGGGCGCTCTCCGCCTCGCTGCGCAGCCGCTGCCGGGCCTCGGCGGTCAGCCGCTCGGCCTCCGCGCGGGCCGCGCTCATGGCCTGCTCGGCCTCCGCGCGGGACTCGTCGAGCAGCCGGCGGGCCTGCTGCTCGGTGCGGGCGCGCAGCTGCTCGGCCCACGCCACGTTCTCGTTGACGTGCGACTCGACGGTCTGCCGGCGCTCGGCCAGCTCCTGGTCCAGCTGCTGGCGGCGGGTCACCGCCTCCTGGTGCAGCTCGGCCTGGAGCCGGGCGGCCTGCTCGGCGTGCTCCTGGAGGATCCGCTGGGTCTGCGCCCGGGCCTGGCTCAGCTCCCGCTCCGCGTCGGCGCGCAGCTGGTCGGCCTGCGTCTGCGCGTTGCGCAGCAACTGCTCGGCCTGGTACCCGATGTCGCCGCCGTCGAAGGCGGGCCGGGACATGATGGTGCGCCGCGCCTCGTGCAGCTTGGCGCGCAGCACCTCGACCTGGTAGCCGAGGTCCTCGGCGTGCTGGATCGCCTTTTCCCGCTCGGTCTTCAGCCGCTTCATCTCGGCCTCGAACCGAGAGAGGTGGTCGACGTCAGCCGCCGGCTCTCGCTCCTGGCTCTCGTAGCCCCGCACTGCGCGGTCCCATCCGTCCCCTGGTCGCAAATCTTCCCGAACGAGCTCCGTCCGTACGCCGGACGGTGCCCCCGGGGAATGGTGTCAGATCAACGGCGGAGCATGTGCTGCTGCCCCGTCGCCGACCCCCCGAAACACGACCCCGGCGGTCCCGGCGCCCAGGGCGACAGGACCGGGTCACCCTGGACTGAGCGGCGACCGCACCCAACCCTACCGGCCCCTATGTACGAGGGTCAGTGCTCAGGTGACTCAACGGCCGCCGATGTGACCAGTTCTGTCAGTACGCCATGGCAGTCCTTGGGGTGCAGGAAGGTGATCCGCGACCCCATCGAACCGCGCCGCGGCTCGTCGTACAGAACGCGTACGCCCTTCTCCCGAATGTCCGCGGCGTCCGCGTCCACGTCCGCCGTGCCGAAGGCGATGTGGTGGACGCCCTCGCCGTTCTTCGCGAGCCACTTGCCGACCGCGGAGTCCTCCCGGGTCGGCTCCAGGAGCTGGAGGTACGAGGCGCCGCCGTCCGAGGTCTCGTTGATCCTGAGCATGGCCTCCCGGACACCCTGCTCCTCGTTGACCTCGGTGTGGAACACCTCGAAGCCGTAAGTGGCACGGTAGAACTCGACGGTCGTGTCGAGGTCGTGGCAGGCGATTCCGATGTGGTCGATTCGCGTCAGCATGGATTCAGTGCAGCGCTCCGGAGGTGGTTACGCAACGTGCGCGCGATCACACCGACCGCCGGGTGACGGGCGGCATACCGCTCAGTACATTCAAGTAAACCCTCGTTCACTCCGCGGCCTGTGCGGGCCGGAAAAGGGGATCGCAGCCCATGACCTCTGCAGCTTCTGGAACGTCCGGTACCTCCGGCACGAACGGCACGACGTCCGTCATCGTCGCGGGTGCGCGCACCCCGATGGGGCGGCTGCTCGGCTCCCTGAAGTCCTTCTCCGGGGCCGACCTCGGTGGCTTCGCGATCAAGGCCGCCCTCGACCGCGCGGGGATCGGCGGCGACCAGGTCCAGTACGTGATCATGGGGCAGGTGCTCCAGGCCGGCGCCGGGCAGATCCCCGCCCGCCAGGCCGCCGTCAAGGCCGGCATCCCCATGAGCGTCCCGGCGCTCACGATCAACAAGGTCTGCCTCTCCGGCCTCGACGCCATCGCACTCGCCGACCAGCTCATTCGCGCGGGTGAATTCGACGTGGTGGTCGCCGGCGGCCAGGAGTCCATGACCAACGCCCCGCACCTGCTCCCCAAGTCCCGCGAGGGCTACAAGTACGGCGCGGTCCAGATGATCGACGCCATGGCCTACGACGGCCTGACCGACTCCTTCGAGAACGTCGCCATGGGCGAGTCCACGGAGAAGCACAACACCAGGCTCGGCATCGACCGCGCCGCCCAGGACGAGATCGCCGCCCTGTCCCACCAGCGCGCCGCGGCCGCCCAGAAGAACGGTGTCTTCGACGCCGAGATCACCCCGGTCGAGATCCCGCAGCGCAAGGGCGACCCGGTGCTGTTCGGCAAGGACGAGGGCATCCGCGGCGACACCACCGTCGAGTCGCTGGCCAAGCTGCGCCCGGCCTTCGCCAAGGACGGCACGATCACCGCGGGCTCCTCCTCGCAGATCTCCGACGGCGCGGCGGCCGTGGTGGTCATGAGCCGGGCCAGGGCGGAGGAGCTGGGCCTGGAGTGGATCGCGGAGATCGGCGCGCACGGCAACGTCGCGGGTCCGGACAACTCTTTGCAGTCGCAGCCGTCGAACGCCATCCAGCACGCCCTGAAGAAGGAGGGGCTGGAGGTCGGCGACCTCGACCTGATCGAGATCAACGAGGCGTTCGCGGCCGTCGCCGTCCAGTCAATGAAGGACCTCGGTGTATCCACCGAAAAGGTGAACGTCAACGGCGGTGCCATCGCCCTGGGCCACCCGATCGGCATGTCCGGCGCCCGGCTGGTGCTGCACTTGGCGCTGGAGCTGAAGCGGCGCGGCGGCGGGGTCGGCGCTGCGGCGCTGTGCGGCGGCGGCGGCCAGGGCGACGCGCTGATCGTGCGGGTGCCCGGGGCCTGACCCCCGAGCCTCGACTTCTCACGGAACAGAGCTGAACGGAGCTGAACGGAGCTGTGATGCAGGACGTCTCCTCACTGGTGGCCCAGGCCCGAGAAGGCAGGCCGCGGGCCGTGGCCCGGCTGATCTCCCTGGTGGAGGGGGCGTCCCCGCAGCTCAGGGAGGTCATGGAGGCCCTCGCGCCGCTCACCGGCAACGCGTACGTCGTCGGTCTGACCGGTTCGCCGGGCGTCGGCAAGTCGACGTCCACCTCGGCGCTGGTGACGGCCTACCGCAAGCAGGGCAAGCGGGTCGGCGTCCTCGCCGTCGACCCGTCCTCGCCCTTCTCCGGCGGCGCGCTGCTCGGCGACCGGGTGCGGATGTCGGAGCACGCCTCCGACCCGGGCGTCTACATCCGCTCGATGGCGACCCGCGGCCACCTCGGCGGCCTCGCCTGGGCCGCGCCGCAGGCGATCCGCGTCCTGGACGCGGCCGGCTGCGACGTGGTGCTCGTCGAGACGGTGGGCGTGGGCCAGTCGGAGGTCGAGATCGCCTCCCAGGCCGACACCTCCGTCGTCCTCCTCGCCCCCGGCATGGGCGACGGCATCCAGGCCGCCAAGGCCGGAATCCTGGAGATCGGCGACGTCTACGTCGTCAACAAGGCCGACCGGGACGGCGCCGACGCCACCGCCCGCGAGCTGAACCACATGCTGGGCCTCGGCGAGGCCCGCGCCGCCGGTGACTGGCGCCCGCCCATCGTCAAGACGGTCGCCGCGCGCGGCGAGGGCGTCGACGAGGTCGTCGAGGCGCTGGAGAAGCACCGGGCGTGGATGGAGGAGCGGGACGTGCTGGCCGGACGGCGTCGGGCCCGGGCGGCCCGCGAGGTCGAGACGATCGCCGTCACCACGCTGCGGGAACGCATCGGCGACCTGCACGGGGACCGGCGGCTGGGCGCGCTGGCGGAGCGGATCGTCGCGGGGGAGCTGGATCCCTACCGGGCGGCGGACGAGTTGGTGGCGGGGCTGACGGAGGGCTGACGCGGGGGCCGAGCGGTGCGGGGCGGTCTTCCGGCACGGGGTTTCTTCGCCCCCGCCGCCCCTTCCCATTCCCGTCCCTGGGGGCTGCGTCCCCAGACCCCCGCTTTCGGCCTGAACGGCCTCGTCCTCACACGCCGGACGGGCTGAAAAAAGTACCGTGCCCTCGACCGGGCCGCGCTGTAGATTGACGCGCGTGTTCCTCCTCTTGGCCTAGGACCCGCCCCGCGCGCGACCGCCGTATCCGGCCGTCGCGCGCATCGGCGTCCCCTAGTTGCCTTCCTGCTGAGGAAACCTTCGCGTGTCCACGCCTCTTTCGCGGCCCTCGTATGCCGCCGTGCTCCGTGTCCCCCATGCCCGCCGTACGTTCGCGGCCGCCCTCGTCGGGCGGCTGTCGTACGGCACGGTCTCCCTCGCCCTGATGCTCTCCCTGACCCGGTCCACCGGGTCGTACGCCGTGGCCGGGCTGGTCATGGCGCTCTTCGGCGCCACGGGCGTCTTCCTGTCGCCCTACCGCGCCTCCCTCGTCGACCGGCACGGTCCGCGCCGGGCCCTGCTGCCCATGGCCCTGCTGTACGCCGCCCTGCTCTGCGCGCTGGCGGCGGCCTGCCGCCGTCCCGGCACGTCCGAGGCCGTCCTCGCGGTGATAGCCGCGTTCGCGGGCGCCTGCGCGCCCCCGCTCGGCCCCACGATGCGCGCGGTGTGGGCGGAGCTGCTGCCCGACCGGGCCCTGCTGCAGCGCGCCTACAGCCTGGACGGCGTCGCCGAGGAACTGCTCTTCGTCTCCGGCCCGCTCCTGGTCGGCGGCATCGTCGCCGTGGCCGCGCCGAACGTCGGCGTCGTACTCAGCGCGGTGCTGGTGGCGGTCGGCACCCTCGCCTTCGTCACCTCGCCGGCGGCCGCCGCGCTGCGTCCGGCGGGGCGGGAGAAGAACGACGGCCCCGCTCCTGAGGGCCGTGCCGACGGGCAGGCCCGGGCGCTGCTGCAGCCCGTCCTCGTCGCGGCCGGCGTCGGCGTCTCGGTGAGCGCCGTCGATCTCCTCGTCGTCGCCTACGCGGGGGAGCGCGGCCTCGGGGACGGCGCCGCCGCCTGGGTGCTCGCGGCGCTGTCGGTGGGCAGCGCGGTCGGCGGTCTCGTCAACGGCGCCGTCGCCTGGAGCTCGCCCACCCGCGCTCGGCTCCCGTACCTCGCGGCCGGACTCGGCGTCTGCCTCGCCGCCGCGGGCCTCGCGCCCGGCCTCGGCACGCTGCTGGCGGCCGTGATGTGCGCGGGCCTGTTCGTGGCCCCGGCCCTGACCACGGCCTACCTGGCCGCCGACGAGAGCGCGGCGCCCGGTTTCCGGGTCAGGGCGGGCACCTGGTGCAACACCGCGGTGAACGCCGGAGGTTCCGCCGGGGCCGCCGCCGTGGGGCTGCTGGTGGAACGGCTGCCCCTGCCGGTGTGCTTCGCGGTGTCCGGCGCGGTCGCCGCGGCGGCGGCACTGGTGCCGGGGCGCCGCCGCGGTCGTTCCGCCCGGCGGGCGGGGCCGATCAGCCGTCGTCGGAGTCGTCCGAGTCCCGAGAAGCACCCGAGTCGTGCGAGCGGTCGGCCGTGACCTTGCCGGTCCTCGGGTCGACCCGCCAGTCCCGCTCGCCCTTGCCGGAGGCCTGCGTCTCGACCTCCCAAGCGGGCCTGCCGTCGCCGTAGTGGCCGTCCTCGTCCAGTTCGACGGAGGTGACGGTCCCGTGTCCGGCCACCGCCTTCGCGGCCCCGGCGGCGTCGACGGAGGTGCCCTTCAGAGCCGCGCGGACCTCGGCGGTGTCGTCCTCGTCGTCGTCCCGCTCCGAGCCGAGGACCTTGCCGCCGGCCGGGTCGACCCGGACGCTGTGCCAGGTGCCGTCGCCGGCGAGGACGTCGACCTCCCAGGCCGCGCGCTCCCGGCGGTCGTCGCCGTCGTCGTCCGCGTCGTCGTCCTCGTCGTCCAGTTCGGCGGAGACGGCGATGCCCGGCGTGTCCGCCAGCGCGGCGCCGATCGCGTCGGCCGCCGTCACCTTCGCGGAGGCGGCACGGGCGTCGTCGTCGTCACGGTCGTCGGCCTCGTCCCGTACGCCGCCGTCGTCCGACACGCTCCCGTCCGACCTGCTCACGTCCGTGCGGGGCGTCGCGTCCCCGTCGTCGTCCCCCGTCGTCGCCAGAGCCGTCGCCGTACCGCCTCCGATCAGTGCGGCGGCGGTGACGGCGGCGATCACGATGTTGCGCTTCATGTGGTTTCCTCCGAGTCGTCGGGCCTCGTCCACAGTCCAGTGGTTTTAGGTGACTTCACTGTCGCGGACCGACGCTGAGGCCAGGCTGAAGCCGCCTGAAGGGATCTTCAGCTCGGCTTTGCCACTCTTTACGCATGCGCCCACCCGTCGCCCACCACCACCCTGCCCGAGGCGCTTCGCGCCGCCCCTCCCGATTCTTGATCGTGGAGGACGAGAAGCGCCTCGCCGTGTCGCTCGCCAAGGGCCTCACCGCGGAGGGCTACGCCGTGGACGTCGTCCACGACGGCCTGGAGGGACTGCACAGGGCCGGCGAAGGCGTGTACGACCTCGTCATCCTCGACATCATGCTGCCCGGCCTCAACGGCTACCGGGTCTGCGCCGCCCTGCGCGCCGCCGGGCACGACGTGCCGATCCTGATGCTCACCGCCAAGGACGGCGAGTACGACGAGGCCGAGGGCCTGGACACGGGCGCCGACGACTACCTCACCAAACCCTTCTCCTACGTCGTCCTCGTAGCCCGCGTGAAGGCCCTGCTGCGACGGCGGGGGCAGGGCACCGGGGCCTCGCCCGTCCACGTCCACGGCGACCTCAGGGTCGACACCGCCGCCCGGAGGGTGTTCCTCGGTGAGGACGAGGTCGCCCTCACCGCCAAGGAGTTCGCCGTCCTGGAGCAACTCGTGGTGCGGGCCGGGCAGGTGGTGTCCAAGGCGGAGATCCTGGAGCACGTCTGGGACTTCGCCTACGACGGCGACCCCAACATCGTCGAGGTGTACGTCAGCGCCCTGCGGCGCAAGCTGCGCGCCGGGCTCATCCGGACCGTGCGCGGCGCCGGCTACCGGCTGGAGACCGGGCGATGAGCCGTCTGTTCGCCTCGGTGCGGGCCCGCGCCACGCTCGCCGCGACCCTCGTGGTCGCCGTCGCCCTCGTCGCGGCCGGCACCGCCGTCCTGCTGTCCCTGCGTTCCAACCTGCTCGGCGAGGCGGGCACCCAGGCGGAGCGCTCGGCGCGGGACGTGGCGACCGCCCTGGCCGTCGGGACGCGGTACACCGAGCTGAACCTGGACGACGACGACCGCCCCGTGCAGGTCGTCGACGAGTCGGGCACGGTCGTCGCCGCCAGCGAGGACCTGGAGCGGATCACCGGCACCGGCGTCGACGCGGTGGACCCGCGGCCGTCCGCCTCCCCGAGGGACGACGACGGCGACGACGACTCCGGCGAGTCGCTCGAGGCCGGAGAGATCGGCGAGCCGGCCACCGTCGGCGACGGCACCGCGACCGTCGACGGCGACACGGAGGACTACCGCTTCGTCACCGTCCCCGTCGAGAACCGGCGCGGAGACCGGCTCACCGTCTACGCCGGCGCCCCGCTCTCCGCCGAGCACGGCGCCGTGAACACCGCGCTGACGGTCATGCTCATCGGCTTCCCGCTGCTGCTCGCGGTCGTCGCGTGGGTGACCTGGCTGGTCACCCGGCGCGCGCTGCGCCCGGTGGAGGGCATCCGGCGGGAGATGGCCGCGATCACCGCCAGCGAGGACCTGGCCCGCCGCGTCCCGGTGCCCGGCACCCACGACGAGGTGGCCAGGCTCGCCTCGACCACCAACGAGACGCTGGCCGCGCTGGAGTCCTCGGTGGAGCGGCAGCGCCGATTCGTCGCCGACGCCTCGCACGAGCTGCGCAGCCCGATCGCCTCGCTGCGCACCCAGCTGGAGGTGGCCGCCGCCCACCCCGAGCTGCTGGACCTCGACGGCGCCGTGGAGGACACCGTACGGCTCCAGCGGCTCGCCGCCGACCTGCTGCTGCTGGCCAGGCTGGACGCGGGGGAGCGGCCCGCCGACGCCCGGGTCGACCTCGCGGCGCTGGCGCGGGAGGCGGCCGAGGGCCGCACGGGGGTGAGCGTGCGCGGGGACGCCGTCGTGCAGGTGGCCGGGTCGCGGGGGCAGCTGGGGCGGGTGCTGGCCAATCTGCTGGACAACGCCCGGCGGCACGCCCGCTCGGCGGTGGAGGTCTCGGTGCGTCGGGACGGGGAGGCGGCGGTGGTCGCCGTGGCCGACGACGGCGAGGGCGTGCCGGCGGCCGACCGGGAGCGGATCTTCGAGCGGTTCGTCCGGCTCGACGCCGCCCGCAGCCGCGACGACGGCGGGGCCGGTCTCGGGCTGGCCATCGCCCGGGACGTCGCCGTACGGCACGGCGGCACGCTCACGGTGCACGACGCACCGGCAGGCGGCGCCCTGTTCGAGCTCCGCCTGCCGGGTGCCTAGACCTTCACGGTCCTCGGGGACGTGATCAGGGACGTCCCCGCTGTCCGCGCAGGTGCTCCGCGATCGGCTTGAGCGCCTTGTCCAGCTCCGTCAGGTCCTCCGGGGCCAGCAAGTCGATGAAGTGCCTGCGGACGGAGGCCACGTGGTGAGGGGCGACCTTCCGCATCGTCTCCAGGCCGTGCTCGGTGAGGACGGCGAAGAGCCCGCGGCGGTCGGACTCGCAGTTCTCCCGCCGGACCAGGTTCGCGTTCTCCATCCGGGTGATCTGGTGGGAGAGGCGGCTCTTGGACTGCATCGTGGCGGTGGCCAGGTCGCTCATCCGCATTCTGTCGCCCTCCGACTCGGAGAGGTTCACCAGAATCTCGTAGTCGTTCATCGTCAGGCCGAACGGCTGCAGGTCCTTCTCGAGCTGGTGCGTCAACAGCCTGTTGACCTCCAGGTGGGTGCGCCAAGCACACTGCTCCGTATCGGTCAGCCAGCGAGTGGCCGTCTCGGTCTCCATGAATGAAGTCTACCTAAAATGTTGAAAGGCGAACTAGTGAGGGGTCAGCCGTGACGGTGACGGTGCGCACGCGTTCGATGTCACACTCCGCAGATTACCGCTCACAGCCCGAAGCGGCGCTGGAGGTCCCCCAGCTGTCCGGGAAGCCCCGGTACCCCCGAGCGGCCTCCCGACGCCCCGGAGGGCCCGCCGCCGGGCACCCCCGCCTGCTGCGGCGGAGCCCCCACGGCCTGCTCCGCCATGAGCGCCTCGCTCGACTGCAGCAGCACCGTCCCCGCTCCCACGAACTCGAACTGGTGCTCCTCCCCGGAGGCGCCGCCGAGCCCCGTCATCGCACGTAGACCGCCCAGTAGGCCGGTCATGTACCCATGGTCGTAGTGGTGGCACGGGGACGGGCAGTCCGCCCAGCCGACCAGGGCCTGGGGATCGACCCGGAGCGGCGGTTCCATGAACACCACCGGACCGTTCGACGCGGCCACGAACTTCCCGGTTCCGATCAGCGTCAGAAAGCCCGGCACGATCGACTGCTTGAGTGCGAGGCTTGGCTGAAAAGCGAGCAGGTTGCCCGAGCGAATGGTCAGGTTGCCGTCTTCGAGGTCGTACGAATTCACGTCGAAGGCCCGGTCGGCGAGGAGCATCTTGCCCGAGCCCTCCGCCACGACCCAGTCGCTCGCGTGCAGAGGCGAATGGAACGACGTGCGCACCAGACGGTCCAGCCGGCCGTGCCCGATGCCGTTGAAATCGATCGTCCCGTAGTAGGCGATCATCTTCCCCTTCTGCAGGAACCACTGGCTCCCCTTGAGCTCCACGCAGAAGGTGTACGCGTTGATGTTGTCGTCGCCCGGCAGCGTCGCCGGGTCGTGGTGGACCGTGCTCACAGCTTCTCCTCGGACGCCTGGACGAACACCGTGCCGCTGCCGCTCAGCTCCAGCTGGAACGCCTCGCCGGAGCCGCGCCCCACCATGTCCCGCCAGCCCAGGGCCGTGGACAGCTTGTTGCGCACGTCGCCGTGGTGGGCGACGTAGGCCTGCGGGTCCACGCGCACCGGCCGCTGCGGGGTGATGGGCACCTCGAAGACGCCGCCGTGGGCCATCACCGCCACCGAGCCGTGGCCCTTGAGAGACGTGGTGAACAGCCCCTGCCCGCTCACCTGGCCCCGCACCATGCCCATGACGCCGCCCTGCGAGCCCAGGAACACGGTGCTCTGCTCCAGGGTGCCCTCGAAGGCGAGGAGACGGTCCGCCTCCACGTACAGGGTGTCGCCCGACAGGTTGATCACCTGCACGTGGTGCCCGCCGTGCCCGAAGAACACGGTGCCGCTGCCCTCCACGGTCATCAGCGGCGTGTCCTCGTTCGCCACCCGGCGGCCGATCATCGACATGACCCCGCCCTGGCCGCCGCGCAGATCGGGGGTGAAGGACACCTCGCCCTGGTAGGCGAGCATGGCCCCGCGCTGGCTGAACAGCCGCTGCCCGGGCGCGACGGTCGCCCGGACCATCTTGGAATTGATCTCCTCGAAGGCCATCTCACACATCCCCCGCGATCGTGTTCCGCTCGCTCGGCTGCACGTACACCAGTCCGTCGCCCTCGAAGCGGATCTGGAAGGCCTCCCCGCCGCCCTCCCCGAACAGGGTGCGGAAGGTCACACCCGACTGGAAGGACTGCCGCAGGTTCCCCTGGTGCGCGACGTACGCCCCCGGGTCGACGGTCAGCGGGTACTGCGCGCTGACCCGCAGCACCACCGCGGGACCGTCGGACATGATCGCGGCCTGCCCGTGCCCCTCGATCGTCGTGGTGAACAGCCCGTTGCCCTGGGAGGCGCCGCGCGTGCCCGTGAAACTGGTGCCGGTCCGCAGCCCGGCGTCGGCCGCCAGGAAGTTGCTCGACTCGACGTACAGCTTGTCGCCCTGGAGACCCACGAGGTTGATCTCCGAGGCCCGGTCCGCGAACCAGCAGGTCCCGTGGCCCTTCACCTCCATCACCGTCATCTGCTCGCCGGTGATCCGCCGGGTCACCATCCCCCGGATGCCCTCACCGCCGCCGCTCAGCTTCTTGAAGGCCATCTCCCCGTCGTACGCGACCATCGAGCCGTTCTTCGCCTTGACGGCGTCTCCGGTCATGTCGACGGCGAGGACCTTGCTGCCTTGAAGTCGGAACATCGCCACGTGGTGAAAGTAGCCCCGCCACGGGGGGACAGAACAGGTCCCACGGGTGGAGAACGACCCTGAGTCCATCCCTTGGGGCGTTGTTTGCCACAATGGGGCGACGATTGTGCTTCCGTTCACAAGGCGGATCGCACGCCGCACGCGCCGACGGCGCATCCCTCCCTCCCGAAGGTGACCCGTGGACCTCAAGACCGCCACCGCCCTCCGCCGCCTCCGCCTGGTCTCGGCCCCCGAGGCGATCTCGTTCCTCCTCCTGCTCGTCTGCTCCGTACTGAAGCGGACCACCGACTTCAACGCGGTGCCGGCGATGGGCATGATCCACGGTGTCCTCTTCGTGCTGTACGTGGTCTTCTGGGCGGACGCCTGGAACCGCGCCAAGTGGCCGCTGAAGACCGCCGCGCTCTACTTCGTCCTCTCGGTCCTGCCGACCGGCGGCTTCTTCGCCGAGCGCAAGCTCAAGCGCGAGGCCGAGAGCGCGGTCATCGCCTCCCGCGCCCGCCAGGAAGGGATCGTCAACGCATGATCGTCGCCTTCTCCGTGACGCCGCTCGGCGTCGGCGAGGACGTGGGGGAGTACGTCGCCGACGCCGTCCGGGTGGTCCGCGAGTCCGGGCTGCCGAACCGCACCGACGCGATGTTCACGTCCGTCGAGGGTCGGTGGGACGAGGTCATGGACGTCGTCCGGCGGGCCGTCGCCGCCGTCGAGGCCCGCGCGCCGCGGGTCTCCCTGGTCCTCAAGGCCGACATCCGTCCCGGTGTGACGGACGGCCTCACGTCCAAGGCCGAGACGGTCGAGCGGCACCTCGCTCCCTGACCGTGGCGGTGGGCGGTGGTATCGAAAGGCGAGACGGGGCTGACCGGCATGTGACCGGCCGGTAAGGTCTGTTGGCGTGCCGAAGCCCCTCAGTCTCTCCTTCGATCCCATCGCCCGAGCCGACGAACTCTGGGCACAGCGCTGGGGCGGTGTGCCCTCCATGGCCGCGATCACCTCGATCATGCGGGCCCAGCAGATCCTCCTGGCCGAGGTCGACGCCGTGGTCAAGCCCTACGGGCTGACCTTCGCGCGGTACGAGGCGCTGGTGCTGCTCACCTTCTCCAAGTCGGGCGAGCTGCCGATGTCCAAGATCGGCGAGCGCCTCATGGTGCACCCCACCTCCGTGACGAACACCGTCGACCGGCTGGTGCGCTCCGGTCTGGTCGCCAAGCGCCCCAACCCCAACGACGGCCGCGGCACCCTGGCCACCATCACCGACAGGGGCCGCGAGGTCGTCGAGGCGGCCACCCGCGAGCTGATGGCGATGGACTTCGGCCTGGGCGCGTACGACGCCGAGGAGTGCGGAGAGATCTTCGCGATGCTCCGGCCGCTGCGGGTCGCCGCGGGGGACTTCAAGGAGGACTAGTACTTCTCGCGGGTCAGCACGTTGTTCCCCGCGCACGCGGGGATGGTCCCAGCGTCCTGACGCGCTAGCGGGTCATGGCGTACTGCTCCCCGCCGACGCGGGGATATTTCGGGCGGTTATGCTCGTATCCATGAAACGAAGCGTGCTGACCCGCTACCGGGTCATGGCGTACGTCACCGGTGTGCTGCTGATCGCGCTGTGCCTTGGCATGATCGCCAAGTACGTGCTGGATCTGGGCGGCGCCGCCGACTTCACCCAGGTCGTCAGCATCGCCCACGGCTGGCTGTACGTGATCTACCTGGTCTTCGCCTTCGACCTGGGCTCCAAGGCGAAGTGGCCGGTGAAGAAGCAGCTCTGGGTGCTGCTCGCCGGGACCGTTCCGACGGCCGCGTTCTTCGTGGAGCGGCGGATCAGCCGGGAGCTGGACGCCAAGGTCGCCGCCACCGAGGCGCCCGCGCCCGTCAAGGCGTAACCGGCCCCTCCAGAGCCGTCCTGCCGCCGTGCGGACACCCGTACGGCGGTAGCCCATCGACATTTACTTGGACGTCCTAGTAAATTTGAAGGTATGGACGCTCACGCCATAGAAGAGGGCCGCCTTCGCTGGCAGGCCCGGTACGACGCGGCGCGCAAGCGCGACGCGGACTTCACCACGCTCTCCGGAGACCCCGTGGAGCCGGTGTACGGGCCACGGCCCGGGGACGAGTACGAGGGCTTCGAGCGGATCGGCTGGCCGGGCGAGTACCCCTTCACCCGCGGCCTGTATCCGACCGGGTACCGGGGGCGTACGTGGACCATCCGGCAGTTCGCCGGGTTCGGCAACGCCGAGCAGACCAACGAGCGCTACAAGATGATCCTCCGGAACGGGGGAGGCGGGCTCTCGGTCGCCTTCGACATGCCGACCCTGATGGGCCGCGACTCCGACGACCCGCGCTCGCTCGGCGAGGTCGGGCACTGCGGCGTGGCCATCGACTCGGCCGCCGACATGGAGGTGCTGTTCAAGGACATCCCGCTCGGGGACGTGACGACCTCCATGACGATCAGCGGGCCCGCCGTGCCCGTGTTCTGCATGTACCTGGTCGCCGCCGAGCGGCAGGGCGTCGACGCGTCCGTGCTCAACGGCACGCTGCAGACCGACATCTTCAAGGAGTACATCGCCCAGAAGGAGTGGCTCTTCCAGCCCGAGCCCCACCTCAGGCTCATCGGCGACCTCATGGAGTACTGCGCGGCCGGCATCCCCGCCTACAAGCCGCTCTCCGTCTCCGGGTACCACATCCGCGAGGCCGGGGCGACGGCCGCGCAGGAGCTGGCGTACACGCTGGCGGACGGCTTCGGGTACGTGGAGCTGGGGCTCTCGCGCGGTCTCGACGTGGACGTCTTCGCGCCCGGCCTCTCCTTCTTCTTCGACGCGCACCTCGACTTCTTCGAGGAGATCGCCAAGTTCCGTGCGGCGCGCCGGATCTGGGCGCGGTGGATGCGCGACGTGTACGGGGCGAAGAGCGAGAAGGCGCAGTGGCTGCGGTTCCACACGCAGACCGCCGGCGTCTCGCTGACCGCGCAGCAGCCGTACAACAACGTGGTGCGTACGGCGGTGGAGGCGCTGGCCGCGGTGCTCGGCGGGACCAACTCCCTGCACACCAACGCGCTCGACGAGACCCTGGCGCTGCCCAGCGAGCAGGCCGCGGAGATCGCCCTGCGCACCCAGCAGGTGCTGATGGAGGAGACCGGCGTCGCCAACGTCGCCGACCCGCTGGGCGGCTCCTGGTTCATCGAGCAGCTGACGGACCGGATCGAGGCCGACGCGGAGAAGATCTTCGAGCAGATCAAGGAGCGGGGGCTGCGGGCCCACCCCGACGGGCAGCACCCCGTCGGGCCGATCACCTCCGGTCTGCTGCGGGGCATCGAGGACGGCTGGTTCACCGGCGAGATCGCCGAGTCCGCGTTCCGCTACCAGCAGGCCCTGGAGAAGGACGACAAGAAGGTCGTCGGCGTCAACGTCCACACCGGCTCCGTCACCGGCGACCTGGAGATCCTGCGGGTCAGCCACGAGGTCGAGCGTGAGCAGGTGCGGGTGCTGGGCGAGCGGAAGGCCGCGCGGGACGACGCGGCGGTGCGGGGCGCCCTGGACGCCATGCTGGCGGCGGCGCGGTCGGGCGGGAACATGATCGAGCCGATGCTGGACGCGGTGCGGGCGGAGGCGACGCTGGGGGAGATCTGCGGGGTGCTGCGGGACGAGTGGGGGGTGTACACGGAGCCTGCGGGGTTCTAGGCGCCGCGTGTTCCGGTGGACGTCACCAGGGGGCTCCGCCCCCTGGGCCCCCGGTCCTATGCCCACCTACCACCCGACTCGGTCGGCCTAGAGGTCACCGGTCGGTCGGTTCGGTGGGCGGGGAGGTCGCCTGTCGGTCGGTTCGGTGGGCGGGGAGGTCGCCCGTCGGTCGGTTCGGTGGGCCGGGAAGTTCGCCCGTCGCCGGGTTCGGGCGGCCGCGAGGTCACCCGTCGGTCGGGGCGGTCGGGCGGGAGGTGAGACCCCACAGCAGGACCTGGGTCAGGCTCCGGACCCAGTCGCCGTTCGCGGCCTCAGCGCTGACCAGGGTGCGGTGCACCACCGCTCCCGCCACCATGTCGAAGATCAGGTCCGCCGTGCGGGCCGCCTCCGCGGCGTCCGGCTCCGGCGGCAGCTCGCCCCGGGCCTGGGCCCGTGCCCTGCCCTCCAGGACCAGGCGCTTCTGCCGCTCGACGATCGACGTGCGGATGCGCTCGCGCAGCGCGTCGTCGCGCGTGGACTCCGCGACCACCGCCATCAGGCCGCTCCTGGCCTCCGGACGGGCCAGGATCGCCGCGAACTGGAGCACCACGCCCTCGATGTCGTCGGCGAGGGAGCCGCGGTCGGGCAGTTTCAGCTCGTCGAAGAGCTCCGCCACCGCGTCCACCACCAGCTCGTTCTTGCCCGCCCAGCGGCGGTAGAGCGTCGTCTTGGCAACCCCGGCCCGCGTGGCGACGTCTTGCAGGGTGAGCTTCGACCAGCCGAGGTCGACCAGGGCGGCCCGCGTCGCGGCCAGGATCGCGGTGTCCGCCGCGGCGCTGCGCGGGCGTCCGGCACGGCCGGCGGGGGTGCTGCTCTGCATCCCCCGACCTTAACCGGCGGGTAACACGGGGTCCGCCGTGAGACAGATCACCGGGGCGGGGTGTTCCGACGGGCGCTCATGGCATTACGCTACGACGCGTAGCGAAAGCGCGGGTCCGCCCGCGCCCCAGCGACGACCACGGGCGTGGGGTGGGGACCCGGCGCCGAACAGCACACATCCGGGCGGCCTTTCGACCCGGTTTTCACACGCGCGCGCCGTACGGGGGAGGATAGACCCATGCAGCCACGGAACATGTCCATGAGCGGGGTCGTCGACCTCGCCGCGGTGAAGCAGGCCCAGGAGGCCAAGGCGAAGGCGGAGCAGGCGCGTGCCGAGGCGGCCCGCCAGGGCGGCGGGACGGGTGCCGTCTCCCCGGCCGACCTCGTGATCGACGTCGACGAGGCCGGTTTCGAGAGCGACGTCCTGCAGCGGTCCACCGAGGTCCCGGTCGTCATCGACTTCTGGGCCGAGTGGTGCGAGCCCTGCAAGCAGTTGAGCCCGGTCCTGGAGCGGCTCGCCGTCGAGTACAACGGACGCTTTCTCCTCGCCAAGATCGACGTCGACGCCAACCAGATGCTGATGCAGCAGTTCGGCGTCCAGGGCATCCCGGCCGTGTTCGCGGTCGTCGCCGGACAGGCGCTGCCCCTCTTCCAGGGGGCCGCGGGCGAGGCGCAGATCCGCCAGACCCTGGACCAGCTGGTGCAGGTCGGTGAGGAGCGCTTCGGCCTGACCGGTCTCGTCGTCGACCCCGAGGCGGAGCCGGGCGCCGAGCGCCCCGCCGCCCCCGAGCGCCCCGCCGGACCGCACGACGCGGCCCTCGACGCCGCCGTGCAGGCGATGGACGCGGGCGATCTGGGCGGTGCCGTCCAGGCGTACAAGAACGTGCTGGCCGAGGAGCCGGGCAACACGGAGGCCAAACTGGGCCTGGCCCAGGCCGAGTTGCTCCAGCGGGTGCAGAACGCCGATCCGCAGAAGGTCCGTCAGGACGCGGCCGACAAGCCGGGCGACGCCCAGGCGCAGATTGCCGCCGCCGACCTGGACCTGGTGGGCGGTCACGTCGAGGACGCCTTCGGGCGGCTCATCGACACGGTGCGCGTCACGGCGGGCGACGACCGCGACGCCGTACGGCTGCGGCTGCTCGAACTCTTCGAGGTGGTCGGCGCCGACGACCCGCGGGTCACCGCGGCGCGCCGGGCGCTCGCCCGCGCCCTGTTCTAGGCGGCGCCGGGATCGGCGGCCTAAACGTCATCGACGTGTGGCGCGTGTGAAGGAGCTGTCGAAGTGGCGTCATTGCGGCCGCGCTTTACCAAAACTTGGTAATCGCGGCCGCTGTTACTGCCAGTAAGTCGACGGCGTCGATCTGTCGGACTCTGTCCATCGATCAATAGTTTTGTTCCGCCCCCATGACGCACCCAGCGTCGCCGTTCGGGCCCGGTGCGTCGCCCCGCGGTCACACGCCCGCTACTAGCCAGTAACGAACCCCCTTGTGTCGGCGGCGAGAATGCACCACGATCGGCGACGCTCGGTCCATTCCCGTACCCCGACAGCCGGTCGGGTCGCGGGGGTTCCTGGGTCCCCACCGAGCAGGGTCGGCGGCAGTGATGCCGGCCCTATGGGCAGGGGGGTCTTCGCTCATCCGGCGAAGCCTGCCCAGCAGGGTTGTGCGTGATGCGTGTCAGGCGCGACCAGTGGTTGTCGCTCGGGGGTGATCGCCGGTTATTCGGGCGCGTTGTACGTGCCGCCGAGTGCGGGCGCTCTCCTTCCCGAGGACGTAGCACTTCTCCCATCCCTGCCAGACCGGGCCGCCGAACCGGCGGCCGGCCGAGGCCAGGAGATGTACGTCCGAGAAGGAGGAAATATGGAGTCCCAGGTGCGTGGCGGGACCAGATGGAAGCGGTTCGCTGTGGTGATGGTGCCCAGCGTCGCCGCCACGGCTGCGATAGGCGTCGCGCTCGCGCAGGGCGCTCTCGCCGCGTCGTTCAGCGTGTCGGGTCAGTCGTTCAAGGTGACGGCGGACCGGCTCGACGGCACGGGCTTTATGCAGTACGGCGCGATCGACTCGGGTTACACGCTGAAGGGCGAGAAGACGGCTCACCCCGTCGCGGTCTCGGCGTTCGACTCGGCGAAGATCAAGAACATGTGCCAGTCCGTGGTCACCCCGGACATCCCGCTGATCGGTTCGGTCAGTCTCATGCTGAAGGCCGGCGGTGGCGACACCCCGGTCAAGGCGGAGAACCTGTACATCGACGTCGCGGACCTCGAGGCCGATGCCACGTTCCGCGGCATCGACATCGGTGTTGCCGCCAAGGACGCCAACAAGGGTCCCGGCATCAAGAAGGGCGACACCACCAACCCGTACGGGTTCTCGCAGCAGGCCGACTCGGCCACGCTGATCGGCGTGAAGCAGACGGCGTGGGCGACCACCGCCGGAACCTTCAAGCTCAGCGGTCTGAAGATGTCGCTGTCCAAGGGTGTCAAGGAGTGCTACTAAGCACTCGCTGAAGGGCGGGGGAGCCGGTGGCGCCCCCGCCCGTCCACTCTCCGGCCGTGCCTTCACGCGCGGACCGCGTCTCCACCACAGCAAAGCCGTACCAGGGAGCTGTTTTCCATGAGCGCCGAGACTCCTGCCGCAGCCGGCCAGTTCACCCGCCGGAGGCTGCAGTTCCGTGCCTGGCGAGGCGCGCGGCCGTTCTGGGCCGGCCTGTTCGTCGCCCTCGGCGGACTCCCCATCGCCTACTTCCCGTACGCGAACCTCCAGATCGGTCACCTGACGCTGGCGATGTCCACCACCGCGGGCGCCGGGTCCCTGATCATCGGCGTGCTGCTGGTCGTCCTGGGCATCAGCCTGTGGTTCCAGAAGCACGTCAGGGTCTTCGCGGGTGTCGCGGCGATCCTGCTGGCGCTGGTGTCCATCCCCGTGTCCAACCTCGGCGGCTTCCTCATCGGCTTCCTCTTCGCGCTGGTCGGCGGGGCCATGGCCGTGTCGTGGGTGCCGGGCGAGCCGCCGCAGGCCGAGCCGCCGCTGGAGGGCAAGGCCACGGACGACGCGCCCGAGGGCGTGGTCCCCGCCGCCGACGACACCGCGTTCCCCGGCTTCCCGGAGCCCGGGACCCAGGCGTCCGGCCCCGCGGTGCCGGGCCCGCGGGGCGGGTTGGACGACGGGGAGCCCTCCCAGGCCCTCACGGCACCGGGGGCGCACGATCTGTCAGGAACGAGCCCGGCCAACGGGGCGAACGGGAGGCACAGTGCCGGCTGACGAGGTGACCCGCGGGACTGACGTGGAGTCGTCCCGTGTGAGAACCGGGCCGCGCCACGCGGCACCCAAGAAGCCGTTGTTCACCAGGTTCCACATGCCGGCCGGCAAGGCGATAGCCATCGCGGCGATGCCGACGGCCGTGCTCATGGGCATGGGGTTCACGCCGACGCTCGCCCTCGCAGACGGCAACGACGCCTCGCCGCCCTCCAACAGCCTGACGGCCGACGAGTACAAGGACTGCGTGGCGGCCATCGAGGACGCCGAGAAGGACCCGTCCGAGTCGCCCGCCCCCTCGCCCTCGGCGACCGACGGGGCCGAGGACGGCAAGGACGACGCGGAGGAGCCCGACCCCTCGGTGTCCACCGGGGACTCGGGCAGGGACGCGGACACGGACGCCGGCACGGACCAGGGCGACTCCTCTTCGTCGGATTCAGGTTCCGACGACAAGGGCGCCAAGGACGAGCAGGCCGCACCGAGCCCCTCCCCCTCGCAGAGTCAGGAGGCGTCCGGCTCGACCGCCGCGCCGTCCCCCTCCGAGTCGGAGTCCAAGGGCGGCCTGCTGGAGGGCCTCGGCAACACGCTCGAGGACATCTTCACCGGCGGCCAGAAGGCCGACCAGAGCCCGAGCCCCACGCCGACCCCCTCGGCGTCCGAGAGCCCGTCCGGTGCGACCGGCGCGCTGCAGGACACCACCGACGAGGTCACCGGCGCCGCGAAGGACACCGTCGAGGGCGCCACCGACACGGCGTCGAAGGCGGCCGAGGACACCGAGAAGTCGGTGGACAAGGCGGCCGAGGCGGCCAAGGAGGCGGCCGAGAAGGCGAAGGAGGACGCGGCGAAGGCCAAGGAGGACGCCGCCACCGCCACGCCCACCCCCAGCGCCTCCGAGAGCACCGGCACGAACGTCGACGACTGCCCGGTCGCCACCGACGACGAGGGCGGCGTCGACAACAAGGTGCCGCTGCCCGACGACCCCTGGTACCTCAACGCCAGCTCGCTGCTGCTGAAGGGCGCCTCCTACGAGGGCATCGTCCAGGTGAAGACGGCCAACGGCACCACCAAGAAGGTGCTGAAGTACGTCATATCCGACGGCACCGACATCGGCGACCTGCACCAGACGGTGAAGGACAAGCAGGCCGGCAAGACCTACCACGTGCAGGCGGCCAAGGGCTCGACGTCCACGATCCGCGACGGCGACACGGTGATGTACACCGAAAGCATCTCGGGCAACCTGCTCGGGCTGATCCCGATCACCTTCGACCCCGACAACCCGCCGCCGCTGGACATCCCGCTCATCTACTTCACCAAGGTGACGGTCGTCCAGGCCGGCCAGTTCGGCGGCACGCTGCACATCCCGGGGCTGCACCAGTACGTGACCGACTGACGCGCCCGCGCGCCCCGTCGGGAGCCGCGCGCGCCTACAACGCCTGAGGGCGCCCCCTGTGACAGGGGGCGCCCTCAGCGCCGTACAGGGGCCCCACGGGGGCCGCGCGGTGACGTCAGCCGCGCCGGGTCTCGCCCAGGTGGTGCACGCGGACCATGTTGGTGGTGCCCGGCACGCCGGGGGGCGAACCGGCGGTGATCACGACGATGTCGCCGTCATTGAACCGGCCCAGGCGCATCGTCTCCTGGTCCACCAGGTCGACCATCCCGTCCGTGCTGTTCACGAACGGCACCACGTGCGGCTCCACGCCCCAGCTGAGCGTCAGCTGGTTGCGGGTGGACTCGTCGGTGGTGAAGGCCAGGATCGGCTGGCAGGCGCGGTAGCGGGAGAGCCGGCGGGCGGTGTCACCGGACTGGGTGAAGGCCACCAGGCCCTTGCCGCCCAGGAAGTCGGCGATCTCCGCGGCGGCACGGGCCACCGAACCGCCCTGCGTGCGCGGCTTCTTGCCCGGCACCAGCGGCTGGAGGCCCTTGGAGAGCAGCTCCTGCTCGGCGGCGGTGACGATCTTCGACATGGTCTTGACCGTCTCGATCGGGTACGCGCCCACGCTCGACTCGGCGGAGAGCATGACCGCGTCGGCGCCGTCCAGGATCGCGTTGGCCACGTCGGAGGCCTCGGCGCGGGTCGGCCGGGAGTTGGTGATCATCGACTCCATCATCTGGGTCGCCACGATCACCGGCTTGGCGTTGCGCCGGCACAGCTCGATCAGGCGCTTCTGCACCATGGGGACCTTCTCGAGCGGGTACTCGACGGCCAGGTCGCCACGGGCGACCATCACACCGTCGAACGCCATCACGACGTCCTCCATGTTCTCGACCGCCTGCGGCTTCTCCACCTTGGCGACGACGGGGACGCGGCGGCCCTCCTCGTCCATGACGCGGTGCACGTCGGCGACGTCCTTGGCGTCCCGGACGAAGGAGAGGGCGACCAGGTCGCAGCCCATGCGCAGCGCGAACCGCAGGTCCTCGACGTCCTTCTCGCTCAGCGCGGGGACGTTGACCGCGGTGCCGGGCAGGTTGATGCCCTTGTGGTCGGAGATGACGCCGCCCTCGATGACGATCGTCCTGACCCGGGAGCCCTCGACCTCGGTGACCTTCAGCTCGACGTTGCCGTCGTTGATGAGCACCTGGTCGCCCTTGGTGACGTCACCGGGCAGGCCCTTGTACGTCGTGCCGCAGATCGTCCGGTCGCCCGGGACGTCCTCCGTGGTGATGGTGAACTCGTCACCGCGCACCAGCTCGACGGGACCCTCCGCGAAGGTCTCCAGGCGGATCTTCGGGCCCTGCAGGTCGGCGAGGACACCGATGGCCCGGCCGGTCTCCTTGGCGGCGGCCCGCACCCGGTCGTAACGACCCTGGTGCTCGGCGTGGGTGCCGTGGCTGAAGTTGAAGCGGGCCACGTTCATGCCGGCTTCGATCAGCGTGACGAGCTGCTCGTGGGAGTCGACCGCGGGGCCGAGGGTACAGACGATTTTCGAACGGCGCATGGGTGCCATCCTATCGGTTTGTTTCGGCGCGGAATATTCCGTCTGGCGGAAAATACAAAAGGGCGGGATGCCGCTCAGGTGAGATTCTGATTCCCCGGCTCATTCACCAGTGCGTAGCTCTGCGTCGCGATCTCCATTTCCTCGTCCGTCGGCACCACCGCCACCGCCACCCGCGCGTCCGCGGGCGAGATCAGCCGCGCCTCGTCGCCGCGTACGGCGTTCAGTTCGCCGTCCACCGCAAGGCCCAGTCCGTCCAGGCCCGCCACGGCAGCCTCCCGCACCGGCGCCGCGTTCTCGCCGACCCCGGCCGTGAAGGCCACCGCGTCCACCCGTCCGAGAACGGCGTAATAGGCGCCGATGTACTTCTTCAACCGGTGAATGTAGATGTCGAAGGCCAGCGCCGCCTGCGCGTCGCCCTCGTCCACCCGGCGGCGGATCTCCCGCATGTCGTTGTCTCCGCACAGACCGAACAGGCCGCTCCTCTTGTTGAGAAGAGTGTCGATCTCGTCGGCGGACATTCCGCCAACACGCATCAAATGGAAGATGACGGCCGGGTCCATGTCCCCCGAGCGCGTACCCATCACGAGCCCCTCCAAAGGCGTCAGCCCCATGGAGGTGTCCACGCACCGCCCGCCCCGCACGGCCGAGGCGGACGCCCCGTTGCCCAGGTGCAGCACGATCACGTTCGCGTCCTCGGGCGCCCGGCCGATCAGCCGCGCCGTCTCGCGCGAGACGTACGCGTGCGAGGTGCCGTGGAAGCCGTAGCGGCGGATGCGGTACCGGTCGGCGATCTTCGGGTCGATCGCGTAGCGCGCCGCGGACTCGGGCATCGTCGTGTGGAACGCGGTGTCGAAGACCGCCACCTGGGGCAGGTCGGGACGGAGCGCCTGCGCCGTGCGGATGCCGGTGAGGTTGGCCGGGTTGTGCAGCGGCGCGACCGGGATCAGCCGCTCGATTTCCGTGAGCACGGTCTCGTCGACGAGGGTGGGCTCGCTGAAGAACTCGCCGCCGTGCACCACCCGGTGCCCGATCGCGGCCAGCTCCGGGGAGTCCAGACCCAGACCGTCCCGGCCCAGCTCCGCGGCGACCGCCTTCAGGGCGGCCTCGTGGTCGGCGATCGGGCCCTCCTGCTCCCGGGTGTCACCGGCGGCCACGTGGGTGTGGATCAGCCGCGACGTCCGCTCGCCGATGCGCTCGACCAGCCCGACCGCCAGCCGCTCGCCCCCGCGCATGTCGATCAGCTGGTACTTCACCGACGAGGAGCCGGAGTTGAGGACGAGGACACGCGTGGGGCTCACTGGGCGGACGCCTTCTCGGTCGGGGACTGCTGGGCCTGGATCGCCGTGATGGCGACGGTGTTGACGATGTCCTGCACGAGCGCGCCCCGCGACAGGTCGTTGACCGGCTTGCGCAGGCCCTGGAGCACCGGGCCCACCGCGATGGCACCGGCCGAGCGCTGCACCGCCTTGTACGTGTTGTTGCCGGTGTTCAGGTCGGGGAAGATCAGCACGCTGGCCTGCCCGGCGACCGCCGAGCCGGGGAGCTTGGTCGCGGCCACCGACGGCTCGACCGCCGCGTCGTACTGGATCGGCCCCTCGATGCTGAGGTCCGGGCGGCGCGAGCGGACCAGCTCGGTGGCCTCGCGCACCTTGTCGACGTCCGCGCCGGAACCGGACGTGCCCGTCGAGTACGACAGCATCGCGATCCGCGGCTCCACCCCGAACTGCGCCGCCGTCGACGCCGACTGGGCGGCGATGTCGGCGAGCTGCTCAGCGTCCGGGTCCGGGTTGACCGCGCAGTCGCCGTAGACCAGCACCTTGTCGGAAAGGCACATGAAGAAGACGGAGGAGACGATCGCCGCGTCCGGCTTGGTCTTGATGATCTCGAAGGCCGGGCGGATGGTCGCCGCCGTCGAGTGCACCGACCCCGACACCATGCCGTCGGCGAACCCTTCCTGCACCATCAGCGTGCCGAAGTAGTTCACGTCCGAGACCACGTCGTACGCCAGCTCCACCGTCACGCCCTTGTGGGCGCGCAGGGCCGCGTACTTCTCGGCGAAGGAGTCGCGCAGCTCGCTGGCGGCCGGGTCGATCAGCTCGGCACCGGCCAGGTCGATGCCGAGGTCGGCGGCCTTCTTGCGGATCTGCTCGACCGGGCCGAGCAGCGTCAGCTCGCACACGCCCCGGCGCAGCAGCACCTCCGCCGCGTGCAGCACCCGCTCCTCGGTGCCCTCCGGCAGGACGACCCGGCGCAGGTCGGCACGGGCCTGCTCGAGCAGCTTGTGCTCGAACATCATCGGTGTGACGCGGTCGCTGCTGGGCGCGGAGACCCGCTGGTTCAGCTCGGCGGTGTCGATGTACCGCTCGAAGAGGCCGAGGGCGGTCTCCGCCTTGCGCGGGGCGGCCGCGTTGAGCTTGCCCTCCAGGGAGAACAGCTGCTCGGCGGTGGGGAAGCTGGTGCCCGTCACCGACAGCACCGGCGTGCCGGGGGCCAGCCGGTCGGCGAGGGTGAGGATGCCCTCGCCGGGCACCTCGTCCAGGGTCAGCAGCACGCCGGCTATCGGCGGGGTGCCGGCGCTGTGCGCGGCCAGCGTGCCGATCACCAGGTCGGCACGGTCGCCCGGCGTGATCACCAGGCAGCCCGGGGTCAGCGCGGCCAGCAGGTTGGGCAGCATGGCCCCGCCGAAGACGAAGTCCAGCGCGTCGCGGGCGAGCCCGGAGTCGTCGCCGAGGACCACCCGGGCGCCCAGGGTGTGCGCGATCTGCGAGACCGTCGGCGCGGACAGGGCGGGCTCGTCCGGCACCACCCAGCACGGCACCGGCAGCCGGTGCGCGAGCCGCTCGGCGATCTCGTCCCGGTCCTCGCGTGCGACCCGGTTGGTCACCATGGCCAGCACGTCGCAGCCCAGGCCGTCGTAGGCGCGGAAGGCGTTGTGGGTCTCGGCCAGCACCGACTCCGCGGTCTGCCGGCGGCCGCCGACGACGGGAAGCACCGAGGCGCCGAACTCGTTCGCCAGCCGCGCGTTCAGCGACAGCTCGTCCGGGAACTGCGTGTCGGCGTAGTCGGTGCCCAGGACGAGGACGACGTCGTAGTCCCGCGCCACCAGGTGGAACCGGTCGACCAGCGCGGACACCAGCTCGTCCACGCCCTGCTCGGCCTGGAGGAGGGAGGCCTCCTGGTAGTCCATGCCGTAGACGGTCGCCGGGTCCTGCGAGAGCCGGTAGCGGGCGCGCAGCAGCTCGAAGAGCCGGTCGGGCCCGTCGTGGACCAGGGGACGGAACACGCCGACCCGGTCGACGTGCCGGGTGAGCAGCTCCATCATCCCCAGCTCGACGACCTGGCGGCCGTCGCCGCGGTCGATACCGGTCACGTACACGCTGCGCGTCACGCGGGCACTCCGTTTCCTCGGGGTGAGCGTTGCCTCGGGCTGTTGCGTCGGGCTGTTGTGGCGGGCCACTTCGGCCGGCTGCTTCGTCGGGCCGAGCGGGTGGCCGGAATCCTCTTGACAGTACCTCCGGCGACGGTTAGGGCGCCCGTCAGCGTCCACCGCCGCCGTCTGTCGTCCACCGCCGTCCGGGCCGTGGAACAATTGGACCGGCTCACCGGTGTCAACAGCGAGCAGGAGACACAGCACGATGCGTATCGGCGTACTCACCGCAGGCGGCGACTGCCCCGGCCTGAACGCAGTGATCCGGTCGGTCGTGCACCGAGCGGTCGACAACTACGGCGACGAGGTCATCGGCTTCGAGGACGGCTACGCGGGCCTGCTGGACGGCCGGTACCGCACCCTCGACCTCAACGCCGTCAGCGGCATCCTCGCCCGCGGCGGCACCATCCTCGGCTCCTCCCGCCTGGAGCGCGACCGGCTCCGCGAGGCCTGCGAGAACGCCGGCGACATGATCCAGAACTTCGGCATCGACGCCCTGATCCCGATCGGCGGCGAGGGCACCCTCACCGCCGCCCGGATGCTGTCGGACGCCGGCCTCCCCGTCGTCGGCGTGCCGAAGACCATCGACAACGACATCTCCTCCACCGACCGCACCTTCGGCTTCGACACCGCCGTCGGCGTCGCGACCGAGGCGATGGACCGCCTCAAGACCACCGCCGAGTCCCACCAGCGCGTGATGGTCGTCGAGGTCATGGGCCGGCACGCCGGCTGGATCGCCCTGGAGTCCGGCATGGCCGCCGGCGCCCACGGCATCTGCCTGCCCGAGCGCCCCTTCGACCCCGCAGACCTGGTCAAGATGGTCGAGGAGCGCTTCTCCCGCGGCAAGAAGTTCGCCGTCGTCTGCGTCGCCGAGGGCGCCCACCCCGCCGAGGGCACCATGGACTACGGCAAGGGCGCCATCGACAAGTTCGGCCACGAGCGCTTCCAGGGCATCGGCACCGCGCTCGCCTTCGAGTTGGAGCGCCGCCTCGGCAAGGAGGCCAAGCCGGTCATCCTCGGCCACGTCCAGCGCGGCGGCACCCCGACCGCGTACGACCGCGTCCTCGCCACCCGCTTCGGCTGGCACGCGGTGGAGGCCGCCCACCGGGGCGACTTCGGCCGGATGACGGCGCTGCGCGGCACGGACGTCGTGATGGTGCCGCTGGCCGAGGCCGTCACCGAGCTGAAGACGGTGCCCAAGGACCGGATGGACGAGGCGGAGTCGGTCTTCTAGGCGTTGAAGGACCTCGCGCTGAAGGATTTCTACGGGTGCTTCTCCACCGCCGACCAGAAGTGGTCCACGATGCGGTCGAGGAAGTCCCGGCCCCCGGCGCTGGAGCCGGGGGCGCCGCCGCCCCAGCTGAGGGTGGCGGCCATCCGCCCCTGGTAGTCCTGGTGCAGCACCTGGAGGACGTTCTCCAGCACCCGCCGGTCCAGCGGCGCCAGCTTGGCGATCGGGCGCACACACCCCTGCCAGCGGGTGGTCACCGCGCTCGTCAGCAGCTCGGCCAGCTTCTCCTCGCGCCCGGTGACGGTCACGAAGTCGGGCAGCGTGAGGCTGAGCACGTCGGCGAGCTGGGCCGACTGCCGGTCGGTGCCGCGCCAGTCGTCCGCCTCCTCCATCCGCCGGTATGCGGAGAGCCCGAGCCCGACCGCACGGGCCACGTCCTCCGGCGCCAGACCGCGGGCGACGCGGTGCTCGCGCAGGGACTGCGGCCGTCCGATCAGCTCGCCCGGCGAGCACCACAGCACCCCCGCGAGCGCGGTCAGCTCCGGGCCCTCGGGGGAGACCGTCCCCCGCTCCCAGGCGATGACGAGGTCGGGGGTGACGTACGGCAGGCCGTAGGAGACCCGTATGCCGTGGGCGACGTGCTCGGGCCCCATGTTGAGGGCGGCACGCAGCCGGCGGGCGGCGAGGGCGTTGAACGGAGGGCCCGAATGGCTCGGGTGAGGTGAGGGTCGGCGCACGCGCCACACCGTAGAGGTACGGGGCGATGCTGACTACGGGCTGTTCGGCCAGCGATACGGATTGTAGGAACGTACGGGGGACGTACGAGGAAGCCACGGGCGCAAGCGGACTCGCCCGCGCCCCCCGATTGGTGCCCTGCGCCCCCTCCCGATTGGTGCCCCGCGCCCCCTCCTGGACGGTCCTCGCGCCCTACCCCTTCACCGCCCCGCCCAGCGCGAACCCGCCGCCCAGCCGCCGGGAGATCAGCACGTACAGCAGCACGACCGGCGTGGAGTAGACGATCGAGAACGCCGCCAGCTGTCCGTACGCCACCATGCCCCGGTTGCCGAAGAAGTCGTTGATGCTGACCGAGGCGGGCATCTGGTCCGGGGAGAGCAGCAGCATGAAAGGGACGAAGAAGTTCCCCCACATCATCACGAACGAGAAGACGGTCACCACCGCCACGCCCGGTCCCATCAGCGGCAGCACGATCCGCAGCAGCGACTGGAACGACGACGCCCCGTCCGTCCACGCCGCCTCCTCCAGCTCCTTCGGCACCCCGTCCATGAAGTTCTTCATGAGCCAGATCGCGAAGGGCAGTTGCGAGGCGGCGAAGAAGAAGATCGTCCCCTGCATGGTGTCGATCATGTTCACCCGCACGAACAGCGCGTAGACCGGCACCATGATCGCCGTGATGGGGAGGCTGGTCGCGAAGAGGATCGTGAGCAGGAAAGGCCGGTTCAGCCGCGATCGGAAGCGGGAGAGCGGATACGCCGCGAGCGCTGCGCACACCACCGTCAGCAGCGTCGCCCCGCCGCACAGGAGCAGGCTGTTGAGCAGCGGGGTGAAGGTGATCTCCGGGGTGAGGATCGCGTCGAAGTTCTCCAGCGTGACCCCGTCGGGGACCTTGACGCGGAGGCTCGCGTGCGGGTCGAGCGCGGACAGCACCACCCAGGCCAACGGCAGCACGAAGGCCGCGGCGGCCACCAGCAGCCCGGCGTCGGCGGCCGCACGGCGCCGGTTGCGCCGGGAGGCTGGGGTGCGGGCCGTACGGGACGTGACCGTGGATGCCATCTCTCAGACCTCCGTCCGCAGCAGACGCAGATACACCACCGAGAACAGCGAGCCGATCAGCAACAGCAGCAGCGCCACCGCCGTGCCGTACCCGATCAGGCTGTTCTGGAAGGCCTGCTCGTACATGAACAGCGGCAGCGTCTGGCTCTTGCCGCTCGGCCCGCCCCGCGTCATCACCCAGATCAGCCCGAAGACCGAGAGCGTCTGCAGCGTGTTGAGCATGAGGTTGGTGCCGATGGAGCGCCGGATCATCGGCAGCGTGATGTGCCACATCCGGCGCCAGCCGCTCGCACCGTCCACCTCGGCGGCCTCGGTGATCTCCTTGGGAATCTCGTTCAGCGCGGCCGAGTACACCAGCATCGAGAACGCCGTGCCCCGCCACACGTTGGCGAAGGACACCGCCAGGATCGGCAGCGTGAACAACCAGTTCTGGGAGGGGAGGCGGAGCCAGTCCAGGATGGCGTTCAGGGTGCCCTCGCGCCGGAAGAAGGCGTAGAGCAGGAAGCCCGCCACCACCTCCGGCAGCACCCAGGCCGTGACAACGATGCCTCCGGTGAGCGTGCGGACCGGCTTCGACGCCCGCCGCATCAGCGCGGCCAGCGCCAGCCCCAGGGTGTTCTGCCCGATCAGCGAGGACAGCACGGTGAACACCAGGGTCAGCCATACGGCGTTGAGGAAGGCCTCGTCCCGGAAGGCGCGGGTGAAGTTGTCGAAGCCGACGAAGGACTCCTCGGCCTGCCCGGTGAGCTGGAGGTCGGTGAAGGCGATGACGACGCAGTAGACGATCGGGCCGGCGAGGAAGAGCAGCAGCAGGACGAGGGCGGGGGAGAGGGGCAGGGCCCGGAAGAGGGACCGGCGGACGGTGCCGGGCCGGCCGCCGGAACCGGCGGCCGGGGACGCCGGAGTCTTCCGCACCCCCCGCCCCGCGTGCTGCGGCGCGGTCGCCGTCACTTGCTCACCACCTGGTCGTCGGTGGCCTCCTTGAGCGCCTCGTCGTAGTCGCGTGCCGCCTCCTCGACCGACTTGTCACCGGTCGTGACGCCCTCCATCGCCTCCTGGACGGCGACGGACACCTTCGGGTACGCCGGGTAGGCGGGCCGGTAGTGGGTGTCGGAGACGAGGTCGGTGAAGAACTCGATGCCGGGCTGGGCCGCGACGTAGGCGGGGTCGGCGGCGACGTCCTCGCGGACCGCGATGCCGGAGTTGGCGATGTACCACTTCTGGGCGTTGGCCTTGGTCTGCATCGTCTTGACGAACTCGAAGGCGAGGTCGGGGTTGCCCGCCTTGGCCGGAATGGCCCAGGTCCACCCACCGGACATGCTCACGCGCCCCGGGGCCTGCCCGTTCTGCGTCGGCATGGCGGCCAGCCCCAGCTCCTTCGACCACTCGGGCCACTCGTGCCCGCTGCCCTCCAGCCAGTCCTGCGGCAGCCAGGACCCGTCGAGCGCGATTCCGAGCTTGCCCTGCGGCAGCAGCTCACCGCGCACCTTGGTGCCGAAGTTGGGGTCGAGCGCGTCGGAGACCTCGGGACCGAGCTTCTCCTTGTACACGGTCTCGACGAAGGCGAGGGAGTCCTCGAACCCCTGCCCCGCCGTGATCCACTTCTTGCCGTCCTTGTCGTACAGCGGATCGGCGCCGCCGTCCCCCGTTCCGTACAGCAGCATCTCGAAGCCCTGCATCGTGGCCGCCTCGCCGGCGGGCTTGCCGGTGTAGACGTTGAGCGGGGTGACGCCGGGGACCTTCTCCTTGATGGTGCGGGCCGCGTCGAGGACCTCGCCCCAGGTCTTCGGCTGCCAGTCGGCGGGCAGCCCCGCCTTGGCGAACACGTCCTTGCTGAACCACAGCCCCCGCGTGTCCGTCCCGTCCGGCACGCCGTACGTCTTGCCGTCCTCGCCCTTCGCGGCCGCCTTCGCCGTGTCGACGAACTGGTCCCAGTCCTTCCACTCGGCCAGGTACTCGTCGAGCGGCTTCAGATACCCGCTGGTGATGTCGGAGTTGATGAGGAACGTGTCCTCGTAGACCAGGTCGGGGGCGGTCTTGGGGGAGCGGAGCATCTGCTGGAGCTTGGTGTAGTACTCCGAGTCCGGCGCCTTGATCGGCACCAGCTCGACCTTCTTGCCGGGGTTGGCCTTCTCGAACTGCTTCTTGACGTCGGCCAGGTACTCGTCCATCACCTTGATGGAGTTGTCCGTCGACTGCTTGAAGGAGACCTTCACCGTGTCCGGATCACTGCCGGAGCCGCTCCCGCAGGCGGCGAGCGAGGCGGAGGCGAGCGCGGTGAGGGCGAACAGGGCGGTGAACCGGACGGTGGGGCGCACGGGCATGACCTCCTACGGGCGCACGACACTGTGGCCTGGATGGCTGCTCGGCGAACGTAAGAGGGGTGGTCTGGTCAGGTCAATGCGTGTGCGCCGGATTACCCCTGGAGGAGGTGATCGGCCTTGCCTGCCTTGATGTCCCGGATCAGGGTGCGGAGTGCTTCGCGGGTGTCCGTGAGGTAACGGTCCTCCTGCCCGGCGACGGCGATGTAGGCGTTGCCTTGGGGGTCGGTGCCTATGCGGAAGCAGTTGGCTCCTTCTCCGCAGAACGGTTCTTCCCAGGTGATGTCAGGCACGGTGGCTCTCCTACAGGTCGCGGGTCAGGGTGCGAATGAAGTCGCGCGAGGCGGGCGGGGCGAGTGCGAGATCCTGCGCGGCGTCCAGTTGGGCGCGGTACTTGGCCAGCTGCGCTTTGTTGTCGATGAACTCCGGTCCATGGGTGACCTCTCACAGAATTCGCCCGATCTGTTTCGTCCTGCGCGAGGTCCCTCTCCGACCCCGCTCCAAGTGGTCCGGGGGGCCCCGTGTTCGGTCGAACTCGCTCGTCTCGAATCCTGCGCGCCCGTAGAGCCGTCGTTGCAGCAGCCGGCGCCGCAGTGCTCGTCGGCCTGTTGCCGGCCACATCGGTGGCCGTGCCGCCGGTCCCGCCGGTCAACGGACCGGGGCGCGAGGCACTGCGTCTCGAGTCACTCGACAGAGTCGTCCCAGCCGACGGCAACCCGGTCAACCAGGACGTCGAAACTCTGAAGACCGACGTTCCGCAGGACAGGGAAGAGGCGCCACCCGGCACCGCCACACCACTTCCCGCATCCACCGCGACGGTCACGTTCCCATCGGATGCCGTACGGAGTTTGTCCGCCGCCGTCGAGCCCCAGTCGCAGGGGGATGCTCCGGTCACGCTCGCACCGGCCGAGGGGCAGCCAGCCCCCACCGGTGTGTGGGGAGTGACCGTGGATGCCCGCAGCGACGTCACCATGCAAGGCGTGGACGGTGCGGTCATTCGTGTCGATCCGCCGGACACGGGGGCGGTGCCGGTCTCGCTCTCGCTGGACTACGGAACCTTCGAAAACCTCTACGGCGCCGACTGGGGGTCTCGCCTGCGGTTGGTCCAGTTCCCTGCGTGCTATCTGACCACTCCCGACGTCGAGGAGTGCCAGGCATACACGGAGTTGGAGACGGTCAACGACCCGGAAACCAACACGGTCTCCGCGACCGTGGATCCGGCCGCCGACGACACCGTCGCCGCGGCGTCTGAAGGCACCTCCGCGCAGTCAGCGGGCTCTCGCCTCCTGAACGCGGAAGGGAGCAGCGACTCCACCGTGATAGGAGCGGTCGATTCCGGAGCCGGTCCCGGCGGCACGTTCAAGGCGACCCCGCTGGCCTCGACCGGCTCCTGGTCGCACTCCGGCAGCTCCGGCGCGTTCGTCTGGTCCTACCCGCTGACCGTCCCGGCGCCCCCGGCCGGCCCCGTTCCGAAGATCGCGCTCACCTACAACTCGCAGACCGTGGACGGCCGCACCAGCGTCTCCTCGCCGCAAGCCTCGTGGATCGGTGAAGGCTGGGACTACGACCCCGGCCACATCGAGCGTCGCTACCGCAGCTGCAAGGACGACCGGAAGACCCTTGATGCCGGCGCCCCCAACAACACCGCCAAGTCCAACAAAACGTCCGATCTGTGCTGGGTCTCGCACAATGCGGTGATGTCGCTCGCCGGCCGGACCACCGAGCTGGTCCGCGTCGGCACCACCAACACCTACCGACCCGCGTCCGACGACGGCACCCGAGTCACACTCAAGACCAACGCGGCAAACGGTGACAACGACGGCGAATACTGGGAGGTGACCACCACCGACGGGACCGTGTACACCTTCGGTCGGCACGACGTCGGCGGCGGCCACGCCAACACGAACTCGGTCTCCACGGTCCCCGTCTTCGGCAACCATCCCGGCGAACCCTGCCATGCAACCACCTTCGCCGACTCACGCTGCGGAGCGGGCAAGCAGCAGGCTTGGCGCTGGGGCCTGGACAAGGTTGCCGACGTCCACGGCAACGTGATGGTCGTCAATTGGAAGCAGGAGACGAACTACTACGCCGTCCGGGACAAGCGCAAGACTCCGGAAGCCTATGAACGCTTCGCCTACCCCACCGTCATCGACTACGGAATGCGTTCGGACGACCTGTCCAAGCCTGCCGCACAGGTCAGCTTCGGCGTCAAACAGCGGTGCCTCAAGTCCACCACTGCCTGTGACGCGGCGAACTTCGCCAAGACCGACGATCCCGGCGCCTACCGCCCCTGGTGGGACACCCCCGGCAACCTCAACTGCAAATCAACGTCCAAACTCTGCCCCGGCTTCCCGTCCTTCTGGACGCAGATGCGCCTGGACACCATCACCACCCTTGGCGCCCGCCCCGGCGCGACCGGCCTGGGCAAGGTCGACGTCTACGCCCTTCACCAGTCATTCCCCGACAACTGGTACGACACCTCCCCAGGACTCTGGCTCAACTCGATCACCCGCACCGGATACGGCCCGGGCGACACCGCGGGCACCATGCAGTCCAAGGACGGCGTGAGCTTCGCCGAGTACCACGTCGGCTCCTCCTCTCCGCTCCAATCCCGCCTGCGCGACCTCCAGCTCCCCAACCTCGTCCGCACCGGTCCCAAGGACCAGCGCCCCGCCTTCACCCGCCCCCGCATCGGTACCGTCGCCACCGAGGCCGGCGCCGACATCGAGGTCGAATACACCGGAGGCTGTGCCACCCCGCCGTCCGAGGACAGGGAGAAGGCGAACGGGACCTGCTACCCCGTCCGCTGGTCCCCGGACGGCGAAGAACGCACCCCTCCCAAGGCGTGGTTCAACAAGTACGTCGTCGCCTCCGTCGTAGAGACCGACAAGGTCACCAACCACGGCGTACCGATCGTCACCAAATACAAGTACACGGGCCCGGCCTGGGCCAAGTCCGACGACGAGTTCCAGCGACCCGCCCTGCGCACGTACAGCGACTGGCAGGGATACCGCCAGGTTTCCGTGACCAAGGGCAGCAAGACCACCTCGAGCAAGACAGGCAACGACGACCCGCAATCGCAGTCCTACTCCGAGACTCGCTACTTCCTCGGTACCGGCGGCGAGGTCAAGGACACCACCGGCACTTACACCCTGGTCAGCGACGATGCCCCCCAGTACGCGGGCCAGGTCGCCGAGGCCCTCACCTACAAGGACTCGGACAAACAACTCGTCCGGCGCACCCTGAACTTCCCCTGGTCGAAGCAGACCGCCTCCCGTGCCCGGGAGGCGGAGGACGGCTCGGCCATGGAACCGCTCCTCGCCCACCGCGTCGGCATCAAACGCACTGACGACATCCAGTCCCTCGACGACGGATGGCAGTCCAAGCGGACCCTCACCACGGTCGACGACACCTACGGCCTCGCCACCGAGATCGAGAGCTTCGTCGTCAAGCCCGACAGCACGGGCGGCGAAGCGCGCTCCGAGCAGGAATGCACCCGCAACACCTACGTCCACAACACCGACGCGCACCTGATCGGCCTGATCTCCCAGAGCCGGACGATCGCCGTGCCCTGCGCCCAGTACGTCGGCGCGAACTACGCCACGCACCTGTTGAAGTCGGTCCGTACCAGCTACGACACCCTCGCCTACGCCGCTACGCCGCTCAAGGGCCTGCCCACCGCCGTCGCCGAATCCAACGGCGAGGGCAACGCACACAGCATCGTCACGACCACCACCTACGATGCGCTCGGCCGCATCCGCAAGGTCACCCGGCCCGACCAGGGCACCACCGAGAACATCTACACACCAGCCGACACAGGCGGCCCGCTCACCGGCCTCAAGACCGTCAACGCCCTCGGGCACGCCACCACGACCACGTTCGACCCCGGTCGCTCCCTGCCGCTCACGGTCACCGACCCCAACGGCCGCGTGACCCGCTACGAGTACGACGACCTCGGCCGCCTGGCCAAGGGCTGGTCCCCGATCCGCTCCAGCGGCAGTCAGACCCCTGACGTCCAGATCAGCTACCAACAGGCCACCGCCACCCCCTCCAGGACCAGCCCCGCTGCCGTCACCACCAAGACGATCAAGGACGACGGAAGTTACGCCTCCTCGGTCACCATCTACGACGGCCTGCTCCGCCCGGTCCAGACCCAGAGCGAGGCCCACGGCCCCGGCCGCATCATCACCGACACCTCCTACGACGACCACGGCCGGACCAGCATCGTCACCAGTGGCTATCTCGCCGCGGGCCAGCCGACCGCAACGCTGTTCCAACCCAAGTCCACGACGCTCATCCCCAGCTACGTGAAGACCCAGTACGACGGCATGGGTCGCACGATCCGGCAAGCGACTTACCACGACGGTGAATTCAAGTACGAGGCCTTCACCTCGTACGGGCCGAACACCGTGCACGTCGACCCACCGGGCAACACCTCTCCGGCAACGTGGACCACCACCGACGCCGTCGGCCGGGTCATCGAGATCGAGCAGTACACCGATGCCGACCAGTCGACCACCCGGTCGACCCACTACGCCTACGACGTCCGGGGAAACCGCTCGGAAGTCACCGACCCGGCCGGCAACAAGTGGACGTACAAGTACGACGCACGCGACCGCCTGGTCGAGGCCACCGACCCGGACACCGGCACCACCAAGACAACCGCGTACGACGGTGCCGACCGCCCCCTCACCACCGTAGACGCCAACGGCAAATCCCTTTACACGAGCTACGACGCACTCGGGCGAGTGACAGCTGTCCGCGAGGGTTCCGCCACGGCCAACCCCGTCAAGTCCTTCACCTTCGACGCTGTCGGCGCCCTCGGCATGCCGGTCGCCTCGACCCGCCACACGCCGGACGGCGACTACGTCACCAGGATCACCGGCTACACCACCGACTACCAGCCCACCGGGCGGGACATCACCATCCCCGCCAACACCAAGACCACCGGGCTCTCAGGTACCTACAAGTACACGTACAGCTACACACCGACCGGCAAGCCCCTCTCGGTTACCTACCCTTCGAAGGGGGGAATCGCCTCCGAGAAGGTGGTCACCCGCTATAACGAGGACGGCCTGCCCGAATCCACCGCCGGCTCCAGCTGGTACACCGCTGACGTCACCTACTCCCCGTTCGGCGAAGTCCTCCGCACCGTCTCCGGCTCACAGCCCTATCGCGTGTGGACCACCAACTTCATCGACCCACACACCGGACGCCTCCAGCGCACCGTCGCCGACCGCGAGACCGCTTCACCGCACCGCATCAGTGACAGCTACTACTCGTACGACGCCTCCGGCACCATCACCTCGCAGGCCCGCAAGCTGAGCGAAGCATCGGGCACCACCTGGGACACGCAGTGCTACACCTACGACGCCCTCGGTGAACTCGTCCACGCCTGGACGTCCAACATCGCCCCCACCGGCTCGGGCAACGGCTGCAAGACCGCCAACGGTGCCACCTTCGGCTACCGCACCGACTACGCCGTCTCGTCCGGCCCCGTTGCGGACGCTCCAAACGCGGCCAGCGACACCTCCAGCCCGGATGCCTCGCTGACCAGCACCCTCGCCGCAGCCGCTCCGGCCGTAGGCACGGTCGCCACCTCCGTCACCGCCTACCGCCAGGCATTCACCTACGACTGGATCGGCAACCGCTCCGCTCTCACCGAGCACAACGTCACCGACCCGGCCAAGAACGTCACCTACCGCTCCAACTACGGCACCACCGCCGGAAACGGCACGACCGAACCGGACACCACCCAGCCACACACCCTGGCCTGGGTCTCCACAACCCCCACCGGTTTCGGCAGCGCCTACACCTACGACCTCGCCGGCAACACCACGATTCGCGACCTCGCCAACGACACCCAGAACTTCACCTGGACCACCGAGAACAAGCCGGCCACCGTCACCACCGGCTCCACCACCGTCAACTACACCTACGACACGGGCGGCCAACGCCTCCTCGAGAACTCCAGCGAAGGCTCCACCCTTTACCTTCCCGGCGGCGAACTCACCACCGACAGCACCGGGAAGATCACCAAGGCGACCCGGAACTACGTCCACCCCGGTGCCCCGACAGTCGTCCGCACCTCGAACGGCACCAGCACCGGCCACACCCGCAACATCCAACTGGCCGACCACCTGGGTACCGCCAACACCACCATTCAGATGGCCGCCAACCAGCCCGTGACGAGGCGGTCCTTCAAACCCTTCGGCGAGGCACGCGGCCCCCAGCCGACCTCATGGCCGGACAGCCGCAGCTACCTGGGCACCGGCATCGACGACACCGCCACCGGACTGACACACATCGGCGCGCGCGAGTACGACCAGGTCAACGGGCGCTTCATCAGCGCGGATCCGCTCCTGGACATCACGGACCCGTTGCAGATGAACGGCTACTCCTACGCCAAGAACAGCCCCATCAGCACCAGCGATCCCGACGGCCTCAGACCGGTCACCGATTGCGAGAGGGGCTGCCAGGACGGCGGCAGTACCTACCGGGACTGGATGGTTTCGAATGGTGACGGCACCTGGTCTTATCGTCACGAAACCTCTGTTTACGTCTATGACGTGGAGGGAGACCTCCACAGCGTCACCCGAACCGGCAGCTACCATCCGACGCTGGGCACAACGACCATCATCAAGCCGTACGACCTGTCGGCCCAGAAGAAGGCCTTCAAGTTCATAGCCTCCGTCGCCATTCCCGACGTGGAGTCATGGAAGAAGGCGATTTCCGGAGAGGCCGACGGCTGGGACTACTTCGGCATCGTCTCGGACCTGCCGTTCGCGAAGGTAGCGAAACTAGTTCCTGATTCCGTTGTGAAAAAGGGCAAGGAGGCCGTCCAGAAGTGGCTCAATAAGTACAGCTCGGGATGTAAGTGTTTTCTCGCTGGCACCGAAGTCCTCATGGCCGAGGGCAAGACCAAGGCAATCGAAAAAATCGAAGTCGGCGACGAGGTCGTTGCCACAGACCCGGAAACAGGGGAGACCCGCCTTCGTAAAGTCACCCGTCTAATCGTCGCCGAAGACGACAAGCACTTCAACGAACTGACCATCGAAACACCCAACGGACCGAAAAAGCTCGCCGCCACACACGAGCACCCGTTCTGGGTCCCCGAGATCGGCGCCTGGGTCGAGGCCCGCAACCTTGCCGCCGGCACCACCCTCAGGACCCCTGACGGCACCACCGTCCGAGTCATCAGCAACCGGGCGTACACCAAGCACGCTCGCACGTACAACCTCACGGTCGAAGACCTGCACACGTACTATGTGCTGGCAGGACAGACGCCGGTACTCGTTCACAACAGCAACTGCGGTGTCCGGAAGCACGACAAGGCTCGGGGCGCCGCCGGTGTTGATGAAATGACGGCGACGTTCGAGAAGTTCTACAAGAAGTCCGATATCTACAGCGAGAGCTACGGGAACGGGCTCGAACTCTGGACCCCCTACGGTAAGCGTCAAGTGGATATCGCAGTCATGCAACCAAACGGCAACCTTCACCTTTATGAGGTGAAGGTGAATAAATCGAACTACACGAGGGGTCAGCGAAGGAAGGACGAATGGCTAGCGAAGACGTACGGGTTTGAAACCTCGGTAGTCCGTCGCGGCACAGATTGTCCAATCTGCAACCCCTAACCTGGGAGGATGGCCAGTGAGTAGCGACTTCGGCTTCTGGAAGCGTTGCATCGGGGACCCCGAGGAAGTCTTTGACGCCCTCGCTGAAGGCGACACCAGCGACCTCGCGGCAAGTCCTGACGTGATGCGGTTTCGGGAAGAATTGCTGGCTATGTGGCCGGACGTGGCTGACGTTCTGGAGCCGTCTCAGTTTGATCTGGAGGAGGAGCCTGACGATGCAGCCAAATACGTCCTCCTGACCCTTTCGGTTCGCCAGCTTGACTATCTCCCAGAGATTCTCAACATGGCGAAGAGGAACGGTCTCGTTGGGTTTAGCGGAGTGGCGGGCGAGCCAATCGCCTGACCCTCCACGGGGGTGGCCCTGCCTCTTCGCTCAGGCGAAGAGGCAGGGCCGCTTCGTGCCCTGTATGGGGTATTACGTCCTGCCTTGACGGTAGTAGTTGATGGCAACGGCGGCGAACACCAGGATGTTCGCCGCTGTTGCCGTGCGTGGGTCAGGGGCGCTCAAGAGCGTCGCCGAGGGCGGTCACGGCTTCGCGTTGGAAGGGGAGGCGTACGTGGGCGTAGACGGTGGCGGTGACGCCGATGTGGGCGTGGCCGAGGAGTTCCTTGATCACGACGAGTTCGACTCCCTGCTCCAGGAGCAGCGTCGCGGTCGAGTGGTGGACGGCGTGAAAGCGGATGCGGCGGAGGCCAGCCTTGCGAAGGAGCGTGAGGAAGGCTCGGGAGAGGTTGGTGGGGTCGATCGCACTGCCCTGCGCAGTGGTGAACACGTGCCCGCTGTCCTGCCACGCCGTGCCTGCGGCTTCACGTTCGCGCTGCTGCTGCTCGCGGTGGAGCTTCAGCGACTGGACGCAGCGGGCGGGGAGGGCGATGCGGCGCTCGGAGGCTCGCGTCTTGGTGGGCAGCGTGGTGAGACGGTACTTGCGTCGAGGTTGAGGTCTTCCCAGCGGAGTCCGAGGAGTTCGCCTTTGCGGAGTCCGGTGTGGAGGGCGAGTTCGAACAGGGCGTGCAACCGGTGTCCGCGCGTGGCCGCGAGGAGCTGGCGGGCTTCGTCGGCGGTGAGTGGTTCGAAGCGTCGGGGGCGAGGTGTGCCGGTGCGTACGTTGCGGGCGGCGTTGCGCGGAACCTCCTCCTCGCGGACGGCGTGCTCCAGGGCGGACTCGAGCACGGAGTGGATGTAGGTGAGCGTCAGCAGGGAGAGCAGCTTGTGGCAGCACTGGCCGGCGGCGCAGCAGTGGGACTGGCCGCGCTGGGCGTTGATGCGGCGGATGCAGTACTGGAAGGTGGTGCGGAGTCGGTTGAGTCACGTGCGGATGTCCGTGACGGCGAGCTTGCTGGGCCTTTCCTTGGCCAGCCCGGGCATGAGGTAGCCGGACGTCCGGCATGGTCAGGAGCCACCGCCGGGAGAAGGAGGTCACGTGCCGGAACAGGACGTCACCGTGGGCCAGTTGCTGCTCGCCGAGTACGAGAGTGTGAAGGGTGAGCAGAGGGCGAGGATCGGCTTCCGGGACAATCTCCTCTACGTGACGCTGGCCGTCGGGGCCGCCGTCATCGCCGCCGCGGCGCAGGCGAAGCAGCCCTCGATGCTGCTGGCGTTGCCGCCGGTGTGCGTCGTCCTCGGGTGGACGTACCTCGTCAACGACGAGAAGATCTCGGCGATCGGGCTCTACGTCCGGGACGACCTGGGGCCCCGGCTGGCCGAACTCGCCCCGCACAGAGGTTGGTTCGCGACCTTCGGGTGGGAGGCGTACCACCGGACCGACGCCCGGCGCCGGTCCCGCAAGGTGATACAGACGGTGATCGACCTGACGGCGTTCTGCGCGGTGCCGTTGGCGGCGCTGGTCGTCTTCTGGTCGAACGGCGATGCCGGCGAGCTGCTCCTCGGGCTTTCGGTGCTGGAGGCGCTGGCCGTCGTGTCGCTCGCCTCGCTGGTCGTGTGGTACACGAAGGACGCGTGAGCGACCAGCCGACGTTGGCTCACCGGCCCCGCACCCACCGGTACACCAGCTCCGGCCGCCCCACCTGCCCGTACTGCGGGCTCCGCCCCGCCCGGCCCGCGTCCACCAGGTGCTCCAGGTAACGCCGGGCCGTGATGCGGGAGATGCCCACCGCTTCCGCGACCCCGGCAGCCGTGAGGCCCTCGGCCGCGCCGCGCAGGGCGCCCGTCACCCGCTCCAGCGTCGGGCCGCTCAGGCCCTTGGGCAGGGCCGCCGGGCCGGGGGCGCGCAGGGTGGCCAGGGCGCGGTCGACCTCGTCCTGGCCGCTGGCCTCCCCGGCGGCGTTCCGGAACTCCGCGTAGCGCACCAGGCGGTCGCGGAGGGTGGCGAAGGTGAAGGGCTTCAGGACGTACTGGACGACGCCCAGGGAGACCCCCTCCCGTACGACCGTCAGGTCCCGTGCCGACGTCACCGCTATCACGTCGGTGTGGTGTCCCGCCGCCCGCAGCGAGCGGGCCAGCTGGAGGCCGTGCACGTCCGGCAGGTGCAGGTCGAGCAGGAGCAGGTCGACCGGCGTGCGGTCCAGCAGGCGTCGGGCCTCCGCGCCCGTGTGGGCCTTGCCGACCGCGACGAAACCGGGGACCCGGCCGATGTACATGACGTGCGCGTCGGCGGCCACCGGGTCGTCCTCGACGACCAGGACCCGGATGGGCTGCGCGTCGGCCGTGCTCACACCGCACCCCCGACGCCGGGTCTGCCCGCCGCGGCGGCCGGTGCCGCTCCGTCGCCCAGCGGCAGCCGCGCCTCGAAGCGGGCGCCGCCGCCCTCCGCCTCCGTCACGGTCAGGGTGCCGTCGTGCCGCCGCACCGCCTGCCGGACCAGGGCGAGGCCCAGCCCGCGCCCGCCCTCACCGGCCGGCTTGGTCGAGAAGCCCCGCTGGAAGACCAGGTCGGCGTGGGCGGGATCGACCCCGGCGCCGGTGTCCGACACGCGCAGCACCAGCTCGGAGCCGACGTCCCCGGAAGCCTCCGTGTACGCCGCCACCGTCACCCGCGACGGCACCGCGCCCTGCGCCGCGTCCACCGCGTTGTCCACCAGGTTGCCCAGGATCGTCACCAGGTCCCGGGCGGGCAGCGACGGCGGCAGCAGTCCGTCGTCCAGTCGGCTGTCCTGCGACACCACCAGCTCCACTCCCCGCTCGTTGGCCTGCGCCGTCTTGCCCAGCAGCAGTGCCGCGAGCACCGGCTCGCTCACCGCCGCCACCACCTGGTCGGTGAGCGCCTGCGCCAGTTCCAGCTCGGCCGTCGCGAACTCCACGGCCTCCTCCGCCCGCCCCAGCTCGATCAGCGAGACGACCGTGTGCAGCCGGTTCGCCGCCTCGTGCGCCTGCGAGCGCAGCGCCTGGGTGAAACCGCGCTCCGAGTCCAGCTCGCCCGTCAGCGACTGCAGCTCCGTCACGTCCCGCAGCGTCACCACCGTGCCCCGGCGCTCGCCGCCGGAGACCGGCGAGGTGTTCACCACCAGCACCCGGTCCGCCGCCAGGTGCACCTCGTCCACCCGCTGCTCCGACGCCAGCAGCGCCCCGGTCAGCTGCGACGGCAGCCCGAGGTCCGCCACCGAGGTCCCGATCACGTCACCGTGCACGCCGAGCAGCTCCCGTCCGCCGTCGTTGATGAGCGCGACGCGGTACTGCCCGTCCAGCATCAGCA
The DNA here is from genome assembly GCF_040686295.1 of Streptomyces sp. NPDC085944. Classification (NCBI taxonomy): domain Bacteria; kingdom Bacillati; phylum Actinomycetota; class Actinomycetes; order Kitasatosporales; family Streptomycetaceae; genus Streptomyces; species Streptomyces sp. NPDC085944. The sequence goes on from NZ_JBFBJX010000010.1 coordinate 306,143, forward strand.
GCCCCTCCCGCACCGCGTGCAGCGCGGCCTGATGGTAGTCGTGCATCCGGCTCAGCTGTTCCGCGTTCATGCCGTGCGTGTGCCGGCGCAGCCGCGCGTTGATCACGTACGTGCCGACCGCGCCGAGCAGCAGCGCCCCGGCCGCCACCCCCGACAGGGCCGTGAGCTGCTCCTGCGCCCGCTTGCTGATCTCCTCGACCTTGATCCCCGCGCTGACCAGACCGACGATCCGGCCGTCGTCCACGATCGGGGTGACCGCCCGGACCGAGGGGCCGAGCGTGCCCGTGTAGGTCTCGGTGAAGGTCTGGCCCCGCTGCGCGCGCTCGATGTGGCCCTGGAAGAGGTGGCCGATTTGCTTCGGGTCCGGGTGGGTCCAGCGGATGCCCTCCGGATCCATGATCGTCACGAAGTCCACGTCCGTGTCCTCCATGACCCGCACCGCATACGGCTGCAGGCGCGCCGTCGGGTCCGGGGTGCGGATCGCCTGCGCCACGGACGGCGAGTCGGCGATCGCCAGCGACACCGCCCTGGCCTGGCGCCCGGCGGCCTCCTCCGCCTGCCCCCGGTCGCTGAGGTAGGTGAACAGCGCGTACCCGACCACGACGACCGCTATCAGTACGGCCTGCATGGCGAAGAGCTGCCCGGCCAGCGAGCGCGGGCGGGGTCTCGGGACGCGGAGGTGCATGCCGCCAGTCTCCCTCTTGGCTGGATTGTGAACTAAATGAACGCAAGGGTGACCGCGCTCACACGCCGGGAGATAGTCACCGCATCCCCGATACACACCCCGGACGTGAGCCGCACGCCGGTGAGTTCCGACGACGTCGTCAAGGAGGGCAGCCGTGACCAGCAACGCCGCTACCGCACCGGCCGCACCCAAAGCCAAGCGGGACCGCACGCACTATCTGTACATCGCCGTGATCATCGCGGTCGCCCTCGGTATCGCCGTCGGTCTGATCGCGCCGGACTTCGCCACCGAGCTGAAGCCGCTCGGCACCGGCTTCGTGAGCCTGATCAAGATGATGATCTCGCCGATCATCTTCTGCACGATCGTGCTGGGCATCGGTTCGGTCCGCAAGGCCGCCAAGGTCGGCGCGGTCGGCGGTATCGCCCTGGGCTACTTCTTCGTGATGTCCCTGGTGGCGCTCGCCATCGGCCTGATCGTCGGCAACATCCTGGACCCGGGCACGGGCCTCGCCGTCACCGACGCCGTCAAGGACACCGGCCAGGCACAGGTCGACGCGGAGGCCAAGGGCACCGTCGACTTCCTGCTGGGCATCATCCCGACGACGCTGGTCTCCGCGTTCACCGCGGGCGAGGTCCTGCAGACCCTGCTGGTCGCCCTGCTCTGCGGCTTCGCCCTGCAGGCCATGGGCAAGGCCGGACAGCCCGTCCTGCGCGGTGTCGAGCACATCCAGCGGCTGGTCTTCCGCGTCCTGGCGATGATCATGTGGGCGGCGCCGGTCGGCGCCTTCGGTGCCATCGCCGCCGTCACCGGCTCGGCCGGCGTCGACGCCCTCAAGAGCCTGGCCGTGCTGATGCTCGGCTTCTACGCGACGTGTGTCATCTTCCTCTTCCTGGTGCTCGGCACGGTGCTGCGCCTCGTCTCCGGGATCAACGTCCTTTCGCTCTTCAAGTACCTGGGCCGCGAGTTCCTGCTGATCCTGTCCACCTCCTCCTCGGAGTCGGCGCTGCCGCGCCTCATCGCGAAGATGGAGCACCTCGGAATCAGCAAGCCCGTGGTCGGCATCACCGTCCCGACCGGCTACTCGTTCAACCTCGACGGCACCATGATCTACATGACCATGGCCTCGCTGTTCATCTCCGACGCCATGGGTACGCCGATGTCGATCGGCGAGCAGATTCCCCTGCTGCTCTTCCTGCTGGTGGCCTCCAAGGGCGCCGCCGGTGTCTCCGGTGCCGGTCTGGCCACGCTGGCCGGCGGTCTGTCCTCGCACAAGCCCGCCCTGGTGGACGGCATCGGTCTGATCGTCGGCATCGACCGCTTCATGAGCGAGGCCCGCGCGCTGACCAACTTCGGCGGCAACGCGGTGGCCACCGTCCTGATCGGCACCTGGACCAAGGAGATCGACAAGGACCGGGTGAACGACGTCCTCGCCGGCCGGATCCCCTTCGACGAGAAGACCCTCCTGGACGACGCCCACGGCACCACCGACAGCGACGCCGAGGACACCCCGGACCTGCCCGAGCAGGGCGGCGAGAAGGAGCTGGCGCGGGCCTGAGGCCGTACGGCGCCCGCACACGCCGGGCGGCCGAGGGGCTCCCCCGTTGCTCGGTCGCCCGGTCCCCCGAAGAAGCCCCGCGCCTCCCCCCGGCGCGGGGCTTCCGCCTTCGCGGGCCCTCCTTGCCTTGACGTCCGCGTCAAGGCCTACGTTCGTCCCCATGCGAATCGGCGAGCTGGCCGCACGGGCCGGGACCACCACGCGGACGCTGCGGTACTACGAGTCGCGGGGGCTGCTGCCCGCGCGGCGCGGCGACAACGGCTACCGCACCTACGACGAGGACGACCTGAAGCTGCTGCGGCAGATCAGGACCCTCCAGGACTTCGGGTTCGACCTGGAGGAGACCCGTCCCTTCGTGGAGTGCCTGCGCGCCGGGCACCCCGAGGGCGACTCCTGCCCGGCGTCCCTGGTGGTCTACCGGCGCAAGCTGGCGGAGCTGGACACGCTGATCGAGCAGCTCTCGTCGGTGCGCGCGCAGGTCGCCGCACAGCTGACGCGGGCGGAGGCGGCGGTTCCGGGGGGTCCGGAGCCCAAGTGCGAACTGGGAGGACACGGATGACGAGCAACGGGGTGCCCGAGGTGACCGACGCGGATTTCGCGACGGAGGTGATCGGGTCGGACCTGCCCGTGCTGGTGGAGTTCACCGCCGACTGGTGCCCGCCGTGCCGGCAGATGGCGCCGGTGCTGGGCGCCCTCGCCGAGGAGGAGGGCGACCGGCTGCGGGTGGTGCAGCTGAACGTCGACCGGAACCCGGCGACCACGAACGCGTACAAGGTGTTGTCGATGCCGACGTTCCTGGTGTTCCGCGGGGGTGAGCCGGTGAAGTCGATGGTCGGCTCCCGGCCCAAGCGGCGGCTCCTGGAGGAACTGTCCGAGGTCGTCTGAGGCGGCTCCGACCGGTCGATCCGGCATACGAAAAAATCCCCTGAGCAATTGCGCTCGGGGGATTTCTCTGCGTATATTCGATGATTCGCGACTTCACGGGAATGATGTCGCGAAGAAGTTCAGTAGGGACAGTATATGCGGCCGGGAGTGGAATTGTCAAACACCGAATTTCCGGACGATGAATTGCGGCACGAGCAGGAATTCATCGACGGGCTGTACGCGCGCGTGGACGCCCTGCGCGGCGACGCCGAGGTCTCGGTGACCGAGGCGCTCGCGCAGGGCAACACCCCCCAGCAGGCCCGGCTGGAACGGGACATCCTGGTCGCCGAGCGCTCCGGGCTGCTCGCCGCGCTCAACGCGGTGGACGGCTCCCTGTGCTTCGGCCGGATCGACCTCACCTCCGGGGAGGGCCACCACATCGGTCGCATCGGCCTGCGCGCCGACGACGCCGAACGCACCCCCGTCCTCGTCGACTGGCGGGCCGGTGTCGCCCGCCCCTTCTACCTGGCCACCGGCCACACCCCGATGGGGCTGCGCCGCCGCCGGCACATCACCAGCGAGGGCCGCACGGTCACCGCGCTGCACGACGAGATCCTCGACCTCGGCGACGAGACCCGCACCGGCCACGAGGACCCCTCCGGAGACGCCGTGCTGCTGGCCGCGCTGAACTCGGCGCGTACCGGCCGCATGGGCGACATCGTGCAGACCATCCAGGCCGACCAGGACCGCATCATCCGCGCCCCGCACCGCGGCGTCCTCGTCGTCGAGGGCGGCCCCGGCACCGGCAAGACGGCCGTCGCGCTGCACCGCGCCGCCTACCTGCTCTACGAGCACCGCGAACTGCTCGCCAAGCGCGCCGTCCTCATCGTCGGCCCGAACCCGGCCTTCCTCGGCTACATCGGCGAGGTGCTGCCCTCGCTCGGCGAGACCGGCGTCCTCCTCGCCACCGTCGGCGAGCTGTTCCCCGGCGTGAAGGCCACCGCGACGGACACCCCGCAGGCGGCGGCCGTGAAGGGCCGGGCCGACATGGCCGACGTGCTCGCCGAGGCGGTCCGCGACCGGCAGGCGCTGCCCGACCCGGTGATCGCCATCGAGCACGACCGCGAGATCCTCATGCTCGACGACGACCTGGTCGCAGTCGCCCGCGAGCGCACCCGCGCCGCGAAGCTCCCGCACAACGCGGCCCGCGAGCACTTCGAGGGCCACATCCTCAACACCCTCACCGACATGGTCGCCGAACGCATCGGCACCGACCCCTACGACGGCACCAACCTCCTCGACCCCAGCGACATCACCCAGATCCGCGACGAACTCGCCGAGAACCCCGAGGTCTGGTCCGCCGTCGACCAGCTCTGGCCCCGGCTCACCCCGCACCGCCTGGTCGCCGACCTCCTCGCCGCCCCCGAGGCCTACCTGCCCGCCGAGGACGCCGCCGCCGTCCGCCGCCCGGTCACCCGGCACTGGACCGTCGCCGACGTGCCCCTGCTGGACGAGGCCGCCGAACTGCTCGGCGTGGACGACCGGGTGGCCCGCACCCGCGCCGAACGCGAGCGGGAGCAGCAGATCGCCTACGCGCAGGGCGTGCTCGACGTGTCGTACGCCTCCCGGACCTACGAGTTCGAGGACAAGGACGAGGACGACGCCGAGGTCCTGTCCGCCCACGACATCATCGACGCCGAGCGGTTCGCCGAACGCCAGGAGGAGGACGACCACCGCAGCGCCGCCGAACGCGCCGCGGCCGACCGCACCTGGGCCTTCGGGCACATCATCGTGGACGAGGCGCAGGAGCTGTCCCCGATGGCCTGGCGGCTGCTGATGCGCCGCTGCCCGACCCGTTCGATGACCCTGGTCGGCGACCCGGCGCAGACCGCCGAGGCGGCCGGCGTCGGCTCCTGGTCGAAGATCCTCGCCCCGTACGTCGAGGACCGCTGGGAGCACACCCGGCTCGGGGTCAACTACCGCACGCCGGCCGAGATCATGGACCTGGCGGCGGCGGTGGTCCGGGCCGAGGACCCGTCCTTCGCCCCGCCGAGTTCGGTTCGGTCCACCGGCGTACGGCCCTGGATCCGTGCCACCGCCGACCTCCCGGCCGCCGTCGCCGAAGCCGCCCGCGAGCTGACCCCCGAGGAGGGCCGCCTCGCGGTCATCGCCCCGCGCGAGCTGCACCGGGTGCTCGCACCCCGGCTCGACGGCGTGACCGCGGGCGCCGAGCCGGACCTCACCCACCGGGTCGTCCTGCTCGACCCGCGCCAGTCCAAGGGCCTGGAGTTCGACTCCGTCCTGGTCGTCGAGCCCGGCCGCTACGGCACCAGCGACCTGTACGTCGCCCTCACCCGCGCCACCCAGCACCTCGGCGTCCTGCACAGCGAGCCGCTGCCGAAGGGCCTGGTGGGCGCGGCCGGTTAGGTGGGTGGGGGAGGAGCGTGCCGCCGGGGACCGGCGGCACGCTCCGTCAGCTTCCCGTCGTCAGGGCGTCGCCCAGACCGGTTCGTTCGTAGAGGACCTGGTAGCCGTGCCGCCGCGCGGTGAGCAGGCCCGCCTCCCGCAGCAGGGTGAGGTGGGAGGAGACGGAGGACGGAGCGAGGTCCAGCTGCCGGGCCAGCCCGGTCGTGGTGGCCGGCGCGTCGAGCGCGGCGAGGACGGCCGCGCGCCCGCGTCCCAGCAGCCGGGTGAGGGCGGACCGCGCCGGTGTCGCCGCTTCGCTCCACAGGCTCGCGATGCCGCGTGCGGGGTAGACCAGTGTGGGTTGCCACGGCGCCTCGAAGGTGCTGATCACATGGGGCCAGACGAAGACGCTGGGCATGAGCACGAGGCCCTGCCCGCGCAGATGACGCTCGTGTTCGGTACGGCCCCGGACCGTGAGCGTGCCGGCCTGCCAGGTGCAGCGGTCGTCTATCTCCGGGAGCACTTCGCCGAGACCGTTCTCGGCGAGCCGGCGGGTGCGAAAGGCGATGTCGGCCTCCAGCAGCCCGCGCATCCGGGACCACTCCGGCTGGATGAGACGGGACCAGATCTGCTCCAGCACGTCGGAGACCTCGCGCAGCATGCGGGCGGGGTCCCGGAGCCAGCCCCGGTCCCGGGCGGCGGTGAGAGCGCGCGGGGTGGCCGCCAGTGAGCGGAGGGCGTCCTCCCGCGCGGTGAGTGGTTCGGTCGCACGCACCTGGGAGATCTCGTCCTCGAAGGTGGTCGCCGGGGTGGTGGGAGGCGGGCACAGCCAGCCGGGGGTCAGACCACGCTGCGGCATCAACAGCCACAACGGCGTCAGGTCCAGCGCGGCCGCCCGCCGGTAGGTGCGCCGCAGCCACTGCCGCTGGTAGGCCTGGCGGTCCGGCCGCTTGAGCATCTGGGCCGCCGCCTGGACCTCCCACAGAGCGGAGTGGGCGAACCGGCAGTTGAGGTAGTCGGCCCCGTCGAAGTGCAGTCGCGTCGGCATGGTCCCCCGTGGCTGATGCGTGGAGTGGTCCGGTTCGGTTGCTTCCCGTGCGCCTGCCTTGTCATGCATGAGTCAGATTGGCCGTTTCACCCCGCCCGGGATTCGCCCCGGCCCGAATCAGTTGGTGCGGCGGCCCCGCACGTCAAGACTCCTTCGGGTCCGCTCCTCCTGCGTGCACCACGAGAGGCTTCCGAATGAGGCGAGCATCACCCCGTCTGCGCCTGGCCGTCGGCACCGTGCTGACCGGAGCGCTGATGTCCATGGTCCTTCCGGCCGGTCGTCCAGCGGCCGCACCGGCAGCCGACGATCCCGTGCCGGTGCACCAAGGCGTGCCGGGCGACGGCTTCGACGACGAGCCTCCCGGCGAGCAGGACGACACGGTAGGTCCCGGCGGCACCTCGTCCGCCACCGTCCCCGCCCCGGCCGCCCCGGTCGCCGGCCGCCCGGGCGACTTCCGGCTGGCAGCCGGCTCCGACCTGTCCGGACTCGTGGAACAACTGGACGCGGCACTGCCCAAGCAAGGGCTGACCGCACTGATGGAACAGGCCAACCGCACCTCGGGCCGGGGCGCGGAGGACTGTGGTGAGACCGCCGTTCACGGCAGCGATCTCCCGCTCTCCGACCGGGTGTGCTGGGCGAGCGACGACGCCACCTCCACGGAGTGGATCCCCCAGGCGATCACCGGTGTCTCCGACGCGCAGGAGGACGAGGACTGGGGTACCTCCGACTCCGATCCCGTCGCGGTCGGTTCCTACGACGACAAAAACCCCGGGCGAAGCGACTACAGCGCGGGCCGGGACAGCTGCGTACGCCCGATCGCGTCGGACGCCTGCAACGAGAAGGGTGTCCGTGTCACCTTCTTCAACCAGGCAACCAAGAAGTACCGCCACGTGCTGCTGGTCTGGCCTTTCATCAACTTCTACGACCACATATCCTTCGACGCCCTGCACGCGCGCGAGGGCGTCTGCTACGAGGTCGTGACCGAGGACTGCGCCGCGCAGAACGGCATCCACGCCGGCGGCATGGTCTGGTACGGCAACTACCTGTACGTGGCCGACACCGCCAACGGCATCCGCGTCTTCGACCTGCGCCGCATCATGGACCTCAACCCGGACAACGACTCCGCGACCCAGGACGAGATGCAGGACGGCCTGCCCAGCGACCTGACGGACAAGAAGCGCAGCGGTCGGCAGAACAACGTCTGGTACGCCTACGGCTACCGCTACGTCATGCCCCAGGTCGCGACACTCAAGTTCACGGCGGCCAGGCACCCCGGTGAGGTCTCCGAGAACCAGTGCTACTCGACCAAGCGCCCCAAGGCGTCCTACCTCTCCCTCGACCGCACCGGCACCGACCACATGGTGCTGGGCGAGTACTGCAACACGAACGCCGGCGGTGACAGCAACGGCCGGGTCGCCACCTACCCCATGGCGGCGCTCGTCGCGGCCGTCGAGGGCCCGCCGGGCACGGTCGCCGACGCCGACGCCGCGTACGGCCTGCCGACCGGCGGGTCCTTCGACGGCGAGCCGCTGTGGCACAAGATCCAGGGCGCGCTGCGGTACGAGGGGCGGTGGTACTTCCACCGGAGCAACGCCTACGGCAACGGCCGCCTCCTCCAGGCCACGGCCGCAGGTGGGGAACTGGTCGGAAACCCCAAGACGCTGCAGAGCGCGATCGGTCCGGAGGACCTGTACCTGGCGCACGGCAGGGGGGACGGCTTCGCCCCCCGCCTGTGGTCGCTGAGCGAGCACGCGCCGAGCGCCTGCGGTTCCTGCGAGCGCGAGCTGTTCAGCTATCCCATGAGCGACGTGGTCAGTGGCTTCGGCTCCTGACCTGCCGGAGGCCCTGGGGGAGGGCCTCGCACGGGGGGAGCGGGGTCCCCGGTCGCCGCTGGCGGCCGGGGACCCCGCCGTCAGGCCGGGCGCAGCCACACCGTGGCCAGGGGCGGCAGGGTCAGCCGGATGCTCGCCGGCCGGCCGTGCCACCCCTGCGGTTCCGGCTTGACCGGGTGCGGGTTGCCCACGTCGCCGCCGCCGTACCGGGCGGAGTCGGTGTTGAGCACCTCGTGCCAGGCCGGGACCTCGTCGGGGACGCCGAGGCGGTAGTCGGAGCGGACCACCGGGGCGAAGTTCGACACCGCCAGCAGCGGGGTGCCGTCGGCGTCGAGGCGCAGGAACGCGACGACGTCGTCCTCGGCCGCGTCGCCGACCACCCACGCGAAGCCGGAGGGGTGGGTGTCGCGCCGCCACAGTGCCGGCGTGGCCCGGTAGACGGTGTTCAGATCCCGGACCAGGTCGCGCACGCCCCGGTGGTCCGCCGCCGCGCCGTACTCCGGGTCGAGCAGCCACCAGTCCGGGCCGTGCGCCTCCGACCACTCCGCGCCCTGGGCGAACTCCTGCCCCATGAAGAGGAGTTGCTTGCCGGGGTGGGCCCACATCCAGCCCAGGTACGCGCGCTCGTTCGCCCGCTGCTGCCACCAGTCGCCGGGCATCTTGGAGACCAGGGACCTCTTGCCGTGCACCACCTCGTCGTGCGAGATGGGCAGCACGTAGTTCTCGCTGTAGGCGTACACCATGGAGAAGGTCAGCTCCCCGTGGTGGTACTTGCGGTGCACCGGCTCGCGGCCCATGTACTCCAGCGAGTCGTGCATCCAGCCCATGTTCCACTTCAGGCCGAAGCCCAGCCCGCCGAAGCCGCTCGGGCCCTTGTGGTGCGTGGCCCGCGTCACCCCGTCCCAGGCCGTCGACTCCTCCGCCACGGTCACGACGCCGGGCACCCGCCGGTACACCGTCGCGTTCATCTCCTGCAGGAACGCCACCGCGTCCAGGTTCTCCCGGCCGCCGTGCTCGTTCGGCGTCCACCGGCCCGGCTCGCGCGAGTAGTCCAGGTAGAGCATCGAGGCGACCGCGTCCACGCGCAGCCCGTCGATGTGGAACTCCTCGCACCAGTACACGGCGTTGGCGACCAGGAAGTTGCGCACCTCCCGGCGCCCGAAGTCGAACTCCAGCGTGCCCCAGTCCGGATGCGCCGCCCGCAGCGGGTCGGAGTGCTCGTACAGCGGGCGCCCGTCGAACTCGGCCAGCGCCCAGTCGTCGCGCGGGAAGTGCGCCGGCACCCAGTCCATCAGCACACCGATGCCGGCTTGGTGCAGCCGGTCCACCAGGTACTTGAAGTCGTCCGGGGCGCCGAGCCGGGCCGTGGGCGCGTAGAAACCGGTGACCTGGTAGCCCCAGGAGCCGCCGAAGGGGTGTTCGGCGACCGGCATCAGCTCGACGTGCGTGAAGCCCAGGTCGGCGACGTAGGCCGGGAGCTGCTCCGCCAGCTCGCGGTAGGTCAGCCCGGGGCGCCAGGAGGGCAGGTGGACCTCGTACACCGACATCGGCGTCTCGTGCGCGGGCGCGTCCGCGCGGTGGGCCAGCCATTCCGCGTCGCCCCAGGCGTAGTCCGAGGCGTGCACGACGGAGGAGGTGGCCGGCGGGACCTCCGTACGGCGGGCCAGCGGGTCGGCGCGGAAGGTGCGCGAACCGTCGGGCCGGGTGATCTCGAACTTGTACAGCTCGCCCGCGCCGACGCCGGGCAGGAACAGCTCCCACACCCCCGTCGTGCCGAGGGAGCGCATCGGGTGGGCGGTGCCGTCCCAGAAGTTGAAGCCGCCGGCCACCCGCACCCCGCGCGCGTTCGGCGCCCACACCGCGAACCGGGTGCCCGCCACCCCGTCGTGCGTGGTCGGGTGCGCGCCGAGCGCCCGCCACAGCTGCTCGTGCCGGCCCTCACCGATCAGGTGCAGGTCCAGCTCGCCCAGGGTGGGCAGGAAGCGGTACGAGTCCTCGACCTCGTGCTCCGTCCCGTCGTACGCCACCAGGAGCCGGTGGGCCGGGACCTCCTTCAGCGGCGCGAGCCCGGAGAAGAACCCGTCCCCGTCGTCGTGCAGCTCGACCCGCAGCTCCCCGGCGAGCACGGTCACCGCGCGGGCGTACGGCCGCAGCGCCCGGAACGCGACCCCGCCGGGCACCCGGTGGGCGCCGAGCACCGCGTGCGGATCGTGGTGCGTGCCGGCGAGCAGCCGCTCCCGGTCGGCGGCGTCCGGGGCGGGGGAGCCGGCGACGGCCGTCCCGGGGGGGCCGGCGGTCACCTTCCGGGGCGCCTTCTTCTTCGCGGCGGCCTTGGCGGGCCCCTTCCCGGAACCGGAACCGGAACCGGCCGTCTTCTTCTTCCCGGTCGTCTTCTTCGGGTCGGGGCCGCTGGACGAGGGGCGGGGGGTCACGGGAGGAGCCTCCTGGGCGGGACGGGGGCGGGCGGGGGCGTCATGCGGGTTCGGGCACGGACAGGCGGCGCACCGCCGCCAGGGGCACCTCGAGCCAGTCGGGACGGTGCCGGGCCTCGTACAGGACCTCGTAGACCGCCTTGTCCGTCTCGTAGGCGCGCAGCAGCACCGGGTCGGTGCGCGGGTCGTGGCCGGCGGCCTCCGCGTACCCGGTGCAGTACGCGGCCCGGCAGGACTCGGCCCAGCCCGGCACGCGTACGTCGGCCGAGTGCGCGGCGTATTCGAAGGAGCGCAGCATCCCCGCGACGTCCCGCACGGCCGGCTGCGGCAGCCGCCGCTCGGCCAGGGGCTTCGCGGGCTCACCCTCGAAGTCGATCAGCGACCACTCCCCGTCGGGCGAGCGCAGGCACTGGCCGAGGTGCAGGTCGCCGTGGACCCGCTGGGCGGTCCAGGTGGTGCCCTCGGCGGCCAGGTCGGCCAGCGCCGTGAACGCGGTCCGCAGCGCGGGCGCGTACGGCCTGAGCAGGGGCACGGCCCGCGCGGCCTCCTCCAGCCGTCCGGTCATGCCCTCGGCGAGCTGCCGCACCCGGGCGTGGCCGAGGGTGACGGTCGGCAGTGCGCGGGCCAGCGCGGTGTGCACCTCGGCGGTGGCCCGCCCGAGCGCCCGCGCCTCGGCGACGAAGTCCTCGCCCTTGGCGAGTTCGCGCAGCGCCAGCTCCCAGCCGTCGGTCGCACCCTGCAGATAGGGCTGGAGCACGCCCAGCACCCAGGACCGGCCGGCCAGGTCCGCCGCCATCCACCCGGCCGGGGCCGGCACCCGGGGGCAGCCCTCCCGGGCCAGGGCCAGCGGCAGCTCCAGGTCGGGATTGACGCCGGGCACGATCCGCCGCAGCACCTTGAGGATGAACGTATCTCCGTACACGACCGACGAGTTGGACTGCTCGGCGGTCATCAGCCGCGGCACCAGCCCCGCGCGGATGGCGTCGTCGTCCGGTGCCCGCTCGAAGCGGAGCCCTCCGATGCGGGCCCGGGTGCGCAGCGCCTCCAGCAGGACCTCGGCGGGGCGGGTGTCGTACAGGGCGTCGTAGGCGGTGCGGTCGGCCGCCGGGCCCTCGGTCACGTGGCCGATCAGCGCGGGCGCGAGCCGGGGCGGCAGCGCCTCGCGGGTGCCGATCAGGAGCTGGTAGCAGTCGCCGGGCTGCTGGGCCGCGCCCCCGGCCGGTGCCTGCTGCTGGTGGGCGCGGACCAGGACGTGGTGGAGGCCGAGGCGGGAGTCGGCGGGGAGCAGTTCGGTCGCGGCGACCAGCGAGAAGCCGGTCACCGGACGCCCCTTGCCGGCGAACCAGCGCTGCCGCGGGAGCCACTCCCGCAGCAGTGGGTCGAGGGACGCCAGGAGGCCCGGCGGGCTCGAGACGGTGCGTATGACGGCTTCCGACATGGCGTGGCGTCCTTTCCCCGGAGACTCGGGGTGGTTACTGATGCGTGCCCCGGGCGGAACGGTGGAAACCGCCCCGCCCGGGGACGGGGCCGGTGGCTAGACGGCGTCCTTGCGGAGCCGGAACCAGTAGAAGCCGTGCCCGCCGAGGGTCAGCAGGTACGGCAGGTCACCCACCGCCGGGAAGCGGACCCCGCCGAACAGCTCGACCGGGTGGCGTCCGCCGAAGGCACTGAGGTCCAGCTCCGTGGGCTGCGCGAACCGCGAGAAGTTGTGGACGCACAGCACCAGGTCGTCCCCGTACTCGCGCAGGAACGCCAGGACCGCCGGGTTGGACGAGGGCAGCTCGGTGTAGGTGCCGAGGCCGAAGGCGGGGTTCTGCTTGCGGATCTCGATCATGCGCCGGGTCCAGTGCAGCAGGGACGAGGGCGAGGCCATGGACGCCTCGACGTTGGTCACCTGGAAGCCGTAGACGGGGTCCATGATCGTGGGCAGGAAGAGGCGGCCCGGGTCGGACGAGGAGAAGCCCGCGTTCCGGTCGGGCGTCCACTGCATGGGCGTGCGCACGGCGTCGCGGTCGCCGAGCCAGATGTTGTCGCCCATGCCGATCTCGTCGCCGTAGTACAGGATCGGCGAGCCGGGCAGGGACAGCAGCAGGGCCGTGAACAGCTCGATCTGATTGCGGTCGTTGTCGAGGAGCGGGGCCAGCCGCCGCCGGATGCCGATGTTGGCGCGCATCCGCGGGTCCTTGGCGTACTCCGCGTACATGTAGTCGCGCTCTTCGTCGGTGACCATTTCGAGGGTCAGCTCGTCGTGGTTGCGCAGGAAGATGCCCCACTGGCAGCCCGACGGGATGGCCGGGGTCTTGGCGAGGATTTCCGAGACCGGGTAGCGGGACTCCCTTCTGACCGCCATGAAGATGCGCGGCATCACGGGGAAGTGGAACGCCATGTGGCACTCGTCGCCGCCCGCCGCGTAGTCGCCGAAGTAGTCGACGACGTCCTCCGGCCACTGGTTGGCCTCCGCCAGCACCACCGTGTCCGGATACTGCGCGTCGATCTCCTTGCGCACCCGCTTCAGGAAGTCGTGCGTGCGCGGCAGGTTCTCGCAGTTGGTGCCCTCCTCCTGGTAGAGGTACGGCACCGCGTCCAGTCGGAATCCGTCGATGCCCAGGTCCAGCCAGAACTTCAGCGCGGAGATCATCTCCTCCTGCACGGCCGGGTTCTCGTAGTTGAGGTCCGGCTGGTGGGAGAAGAAGCGGTGCCAGTAGTACTGCTTGCGCACCGGGTCGTAGGTCCAGTTGGACGCCTCGGTGTCGACGAAGATGATCCGCGCGTCCTGGAACTGCTTGTCGTCGTCGGCCCAGACGTAGTAGTCGCCGTAGGGGCCTTCCGGATTTCTCCGGGACTCCTGGAACCACGGGTGCTGGTCGCTGGTGTGGTTCATGACGAAGTCGATGATCACGCGCATGCCGCGCTGGTGCGCCGCGTCCACGAA
>NZ_JBFBJX010000011.1:0-54939 GCF_040686295.1 Streptomyces sp. NPDC085944
GGCGTTGACTTTTGGCACGCTGTTGAGTTCTCAAGGAACGGACGCTTCCTTTGTACTCACCCTCTCGGGCTTTCCTCCGGGCGCTTCCCTTCGGTCTTGCGTTTCCGACTCTATCAGATCTTTCCGACCCGATTTCCTCGGTGCTTTCCAGGTTCCCGCTTTCGCGTTTCCCTTTCCGGCGGCTCCGACTTTATCAGATCCTTTCGGGCTCTGATTCCCCGTCAGAGGGGGTTGTCGTCCCGGCTGTTGGGCCGTTCCGACGAGGTGAGACTCTAGCGGATTCCCGGCTCCCGAGCTAATCGGGGGCCGCGTTCTTTCGAACGTGGACTCCTCATTCCGTAAATACACGCGCCGACAGGACGACGACGCCGACAACGCGACTGTTCGTCGAAGAGTGGTTGGTACTTGCGGAATGGCTGTCCGGGGACCGACCGAGGTCGGCGCTCACGTCGAACAACCCGGAGAACATTAGGAGTGCGGGGCAGCCGTGTCAAATCCCGGGCGGAGCGGGCTGCGCGGGCGTACGGTGGGGCTCGTGACGACGCGTACGTGTAGCCAGCTCTGGCGGGCCGCCTGACGGCGGCCGCACACGTATGTACTCGACGGCCGCCGCTTCGGCGGCCGTTCTCGTATCTCCCTCCAGGAGGGGCGGCCGGCCGGTGGCGGCGGCCCTGACCAGGAGGTGGAGAGATGACGCGGGTCTTCAGTGGGGTCAAGCCGACCGGGCACCTGACGCTGGGGAACTATCTGGGAGCCATGCGGCAGTGGGCCGCGGTGGACCAGCACCGGTCGGACGCGTTGTTCTGCGTCGTCGACCTGCACGCGCTGACCGTGGACCACGACCCGGCGCGGGTGCGCAGACTCAGCCGCCAGGCGGCGTCGCTGTTGCTCGCGGCGGGACTGGATCCCGAGCTGTGCACGGTGTTCGTGCAGAGTCACGTGGACGAGCACGCCCGGCTGTCGTACGTACTGGAGTGCGTCGCGACGGACGGGGAGATGCGGCGGATGATCCAGTACAAGGAGAAGGCCGCGCGGGAACGGAGGCGGGACGGGAGCGTGCGGTTGTCGCTGCTCACGTATCCCGTGCTGATGGCGGCGGACATCCTGGCGTACGGGACGGACGAGGTGCCGGTCGGGGACGACCAGACGCAGCATGTCGAACTGGCCCGGGATCTCGCGGTGCGGTTCAACCAGCGGTACGGGCACACCTTCGTGGTGCCGCGGGCGACCAGTCCGGCGGTGGCGGCTCGGGTGATGAACTTGCAGGAGCCCGCGTCGAAGATGGGCAAGAGCGACGACACCGGGCCGGGGATCGTCTACCTGCTGGACGAACCGGACGTGGTGCGCAAGAAGGTCATGCGGGCCGTGACCGACAGCGGACGTGACGTCGTCTACGACCGCGAGGAGCGGGCGGGGCTCGCCAATCTGCTGGAGATCCTCGCCGCCTGTACGGGTGGGGACCCGGCGGAGCTGGCGGGTGGGTACGACTCGTACGGCGCGTTGAAGAAGGACACCGCGGAGGCGGTCGTCGAGGTGCTGCGGCCGGTGCGGGAGCGGCACCAGGCGCTCTGTGCGGATCCCGGGTATGTGGAGGGCGTGCTCCGGGAGGGGGCCGAGCGGGCCCGGGCGACGGCGCGGCCGACCGTGGACGCGGCCTACCGGGGGATCGGGCTGCTGCCTCCGGTGAACGCGGCGCGGTAGGCGCGGGGGCTGGTGGCGAGGCGCGCTGCGAAGTGCTGGCGCATCGTGACCTCGCTGCCGAAGCCGGCCCGGCGGGCTACCTCGGGCATGGGCAGGTCGGTGCGTTCGAGGAGCTTCTGGGCGGCGGCGATGCGCTGGTCCAGGAGCCAGCGCAGCGGTGTGGTGCCGGTGGCCGCCGTGAAGTGGCGGGCGAAGGAGCGCGGGGACATGCCGGCGCGGGCGGCCAGGTCGGCGACCGTGAAGGGCTCGTCGAGGTGGCGCAGGGCGTGTTCGCGGACGCCGGCGAGGGCGTCGGCGTCCCGGTCCGCGTGCCGGGTGGGGTGCTCGATGAACTGGGCCTGGGTGCCGGTGCGGAAGGGCGCGGTGACCATCGAGCGGGCGATGGTGGCGGCGGCTTCGGCGCCGTGGGCCAGGCGGACCAGGTGGAGGCAGAGGTCGATGCCGGCTGCGGTGCCCGCGGCGGTCCAGAGGTTGTCGTCCTCGACGAAGAGGGCGTCCGGGACGACGGTGACCCGGGGGTGGTGGGTGCGCAGCAGGTCCAGGAGCCGCCAGTGGGTGATGGCGCGGCGGCCGTCGAGCAGGCCGGCCTGGGCGAGGGTGAAGGCGCCCCCGCACAGGGCGGCGACGGTGGTGCCGCGGGCGTGGGCGCGGCGGAGGGCGGCGAGGACCGGGGCGGGTGCCGGGGTGAGGTGGTCGTCGAGGCCGGGGACGACGACGAGGTCGGCGGTGTCCAGCCAGTCGAGCGTGCGGTCGGGGTGGAGCGCGAGGCCGCCGCGCATCGGGACGGTGGTGGTGCCGTCGGCGGCGACGCGGCGCAGGTCGAAGGCAGGGGCGCCGCGGTCGGTGCGGTCGGTGCCCCAGACCTCGGTGATGACGGCGACGTCGAAGGAGCGGATGCCGGGGAAGGCCGCGAGGGCGACGCGGTGGGGCGTCGCGGGCGTGCGTGCGGCTCGTACGGCTTCTGCCATCGTGGCAGTAAACCATCGATCGGTGACTTTCGGACCTCTGGGGCGCCTGCTCCGCGGGCGGCACGATCGGGGCATGGACATCGCGGAGAACGCAGCACTGGTGGTCGTGGACGTGCAGAAGGGCTTCGAGGACGCCGGTTTCTGGGGTACGCGCAACCACCCGCAGGCGGACGACAACATCGCCGCGCTCATCGACGTGTGGCAGGCGACCGGACGGCCGGTCGTCTTCGTACGGCACGACTCGGTGAAGGCCGGGTCGCCGTTGCGGACGGGGTACGAGGGGAACGGGTTCAAGGAGTACGTCGAGCAGCGGCGCGGGAAGGGCGGGGCCGAGCTGCTGGTGACGAAGAGCGTGAACTCGGCGTTTCTCGGTACGCCCGACCTCGGCGCCTGGCTGCGCGGGGCGGGGATCTCGCAGCTCGTGCTCGCCGGGATCCAGACGAACATGTGCGTCGAGACGACGGCACGGATGGGCGGGAACCTCGGCTACGAGGTCGTGGTCGCGTTCGACGCGACGTACACCTTCGGCCTGGAGGGGCCCTTCGGCTGGCGGCAGAGCGCGGACGAGCTGGCGAGGGCGTCGGCGGTGTCGTTGCACGGGGGCGGGTTCGCCCGGGTGGTGATGACGGAGGAGGTGCTCACCGGCGTGCGGTGAGCGCTCCTGCGGGCTTTTCGGGGGCCCGGTCGTCGGCTCGGTGGTCAGTCCTTGGTGCCGGAGGCCAGTTCGCGGCTGCGGTCGCGGGCGGCCTCCAGGGCGGCGATGAGGGCGGCGCGGACGCCGTGGTTCTCCAGTTCGCGGATGGCGTTGATGGTGGTGCCGGCGGGCGACGTGACGTTTTCGCGGAGCTTGACGGGGTGTTCGCCGCTGTCGCGGAGCATCTTCGCGGCGCCGATCGCGGACTGGACGATCAGGTCGTGGGCCTTGTCGCGGGGCAGGCCGAGCAGGATGCCGGCGTCGGTCATGGCCTCGACCAGGTAGAAGAAGTACGCGGGTCCCGAGCCGGAGAGGGCGGTGCAGGCGTCCTGCTGGGACTCCGGGACGCGGAGGGTCTTGCCCACGGCGCCGAAGATCTCCTCGGTGTGCGTCAGGTGGTCGGCGGTCGCGTGGGTGCCGGCGGAGATGACGGACATGGCCTCGTCGACGAGGGCCGGGGTGTTCGTCATGACGCGGACGACCGGGGTGCCGGGGGCGAGGCGTTCCTCGAAGAAGGCGGTCGGGATGCCGGCGGCGCCGCTGATGATCAGGCGGTCGGCCGGGACGTGCGGGGCGAGTTCTTCGAGGAGCGTGCCCATGTCCTGCGGCTTGACCGTGAGGATCAGGGTGTCGGCGGTCTTGGCGGCCTCGGCGTTGGTGACCGGGGTGACTCCGTGGCGGGCGCGGAGTTCGTCGGCGCGTTCTCGGCGGCGGGCGGTGACCAGGAGGTCGGCGGGGGCCCAGCCGGATCCGATCATGCCGCTGAGGAGGGCTTCGCCGATCTTGCCGGTGCCGAGGACTGCGACTTTCTGGGTCATGGGTGTGGTGCCCTCCGGGGTGTGCGCGTCGTCCGGGGCCATCCTCGCACTGCGTGCGCGGGTGGGGGTGGTGCGTCCAGTCCGCGGGACGGTGCGGGGTGGGTGGTCCGGTCGGGGTTTCCCGCCCCGCCGCCCCTGAGGGGCACCCCCAACGGGCTGACTATGCCGTTCGGCGTTTCAAGGTTGCCGCGCCCAGGGCGAGGACCAGCAGCGCGCAGCCGGCGACGATGAGGGCGTCCCGTACGAAGGTGGCGGTCATGTCGGTGTGGCGCAGGACCTCGTTCATGCCGTCCACCGCGTAGGACATGGGCAGGACGTCGGAGACGGCCTCCAGGGCGGGGTGCATGTTGTCGCGCGGGGTGAAGAGGCCGCAGAGGAGGAGCTGAGGGAAGATCACCGCCGGCATGAACTGCACCGCCTGGAACTCGGAGGCCGCGAAGGCCGAGACGAAGAGGCCGAGCGCGGTGCCCAGGAGGGCGTCGAGCAGCGCGACCAGGAGGAGCAGCCAGGGGCTGCCGGTGACGTCCAGGCCCAGGAACCAGACCGCGAGGCCCGTCGCGAGGGCGGACTGGACGATGGCGAGGGCGCCGAAGGCGAGGGCGTAGCCCGCGATCAGGTCGCCTTTGCCGAGTGGCATGGCGAGGAGGCGTTCGAGAGTGCCGGAGGTGCGCTCGCGCAGGGTCGCGATGGACGTGACCAGGAACATCGTGATCAGCGGGAAGATGCCGAGGAGCGAGGCGCCGATGTTGTCGAAGGTGCGTGGGCTGCCGTCGAAGACGTAGCGCAGCAGGAGCAGCATCACGCAGGGGATCAGCATCAGGAGCGCGATGGTGCGGGGGTCGTGGCTCAGCTGGCGCAGGACACGGGTCGCGGTGGCCGTGGTGCGGGAGAGGCTCAGGGCACGGGTGTGGGCCGGGGTGCGGGTGGGCGCGGGAGCCGTGGGGGTGGTCATCGGACGTTCTCCTTGGTGCTGGCCTCCGCCTTCGCCTTCGCCTCGTCGACCAGGTGGAGGAAGGCTTCCTCGACCGTCTCGGAGTCGGTACGGGTGCGCAGGGCGTCGGGGGTGTCGTCGGCGAGGACCTCGCCCTCGCGCATCAGGAGCAGCCGGTGGCAGCGCTCGGCCTCGTCCATGACGTGGGAGGAGACGAGGATCGTGGCGCCGCGGTCGGCGGCGATGGAATGGAAGAGGGCCCACAGGTCGCGGCGGAGTACGGGGTCGAGACCGACCGTCGGTTCGTCGAGGACGAGGAGCTCGGGGGCGCCCAGGAGGGCCACGGCGAGGGAGACGCGGCTGCGCTGGCCGCCGGAGAGGTTGCCGGCCAGGGAGTCGGCGTGGGTGGTGAGGTCGACGTCGGTGATGACCCGGGTGACGTCCTCGCGGCGGTGGGCGGAGGCCGCCCGGCCGGGGTGGAGGATCTCGGCGAAGTAGTCCAGGTTCTGGCGGACGGTCAGGTCGTCGAAGACGGACGGGGCCTGGGTGACGTAGCCGATGCGGGTGCGCAGCGCCGGGTGGCCGGCGGGGCGGCCGAGGACGTCCAGCGTGCCGGCGACCTTGGCCTGGGTGCCGACGATCGCCCGCATCAGGGTCGACTTGCCGCAGCCGGAGGGTCCGAGGAGGCCGGTGATCCTGCCCCGCGGGACGGTGAAGCCGAGGCCGCGCAGGACGGTACGGGTGCCGCGGACGACGGTGAGGTCTTCGGCGTGGACGGCGGGTGGGGCGGGGTCGTCGCCCTGCCCTTCGGGGGGTCGGGAGGAGTGCTCCGGCAAGTAATTCATCATGTGATGAATACTCCTCCCGGGCGCCCGTGGCGTCAAGCCGTCACGTCGAGTCGGTGTGCCGGGCCGTCACGTCGAGTCGGTGTGCCGGGCCGTCGCGTCAGTGCGTCGGGGTCGTCGCGAGGAGGAGGTGGACGTCGTACGTCTCCTCGACGGCTCCGTCCGGGAAGACCGACAGCAGGTGTCGGCGCTCCTCGGCGAAGAAGGCCGCGGCGCGTTCCTCGGCGTCGGTCAGGAAGACCGAGTGGCTGCCGAGGTTGGCCAGGTGGGTGGCGAGCGGGACGCGCCGGCTCCAGCGGATCTCGCGGTGGACGAAGTCGAGCGTGCCGGTGGGGTCGGCGAAGCGGGCGTCGAAGTCGCGCCTCTCGGCGGAGAGGTTCAGGTGCCCGAAGTGCCGGTCGATGCGCCGTGCCGCGTCCGCGATCCACGGCACGTCGTGGGCGTCGGTGTTCCACCACAGCGCCAGCGCGCCGCCCGGACGCAGCACGCGCAGCGCCTCCGGGACCGCCAGGGCGGGGTCGGTCCAGTGCCAGGCCTGGGCGTAGGTGAGCAGGTCGGCGCTGTGGCCGACGAGGGGGAGGGCGTTGCCGTTGCCGCGGACGACGGGCACGCCGGGAAGGGTGCGGCGGAACTCGGTGGTCATGCCGGCGCCGGGTTCCACGGCGATCACGTCGGCGCCCCGCTCGCTCAGGCGGGCGGTGGCGAGGCCCGTGCCGGCGCCGACGTCCACGACGCGGGCGCCCTCGATGGGTCGGCCGGTGAGCTCTTCCAGCGCGTCGAAGAGGGCGGGCGGGTAGGAGGGACGGTTGGCGGCGTACTGGGCCGCGGCGGCGTTGAAGGAGTGGGCGCGGGCGCTGTGGTGGGCCGGCGCGGTGGTAAGGGGAGCGGCCGAGTCGTCCGGGGTCAGCGGTGTCGTCATACGGCCATGGTGGCCGGGCGGGCCCGGGCGGGGCAGGGGGTTCCGGGGAGGGTCGCAGGCAGGACCCGCGGCCGGGGGTTGCTTTTGGCGGCGCTTCTTCGGCGGGGGGTTGCCGCTGCCGCAGGCGACGCTCACCTCGCGATCCCCGCCGGCAAGGGCTCACGGCGCCCGCGGCCGCTTCCGGCGCACCTCGGCAGGTTCCCCGTACGGCGAGTGACGCGCCCCCGCGGAGAAAGCACGCACCCGGGCCACCTCCGTCGGCGCCTCCTCGACGGATTGCCCCTGCGAGGAGTGACGCCGCCCCCGCAGCCCTCATACTCCCCGTGCTCCCCCGGAGCACAGGCCCGCGGCGCCCCCGGCTACTTCCGGCGGCGCTTCTTCGACGGGTTGCCCGTACGGCGAGTGACGCGCTTCTCGTAGTCCTCGCGGGCCTTCTCGTACTCCTCGCGGTGCAGCTTCTCGCCCGGGGCCTCGGTGAAGGTGCGGAAGAAGTAGGCGAGGAGGGTGCCGACGAAGCCGATGGCGAGCAGGCCTCGCAGGGAGGCCTGGCGGTCGGGGTCGTGGCGGCTGGTGAAGCCGGACCAGGTGTGGCGGAAGGCCAGGGCGCTGCAGACCGCGAACATCACGATCATCAGCAGCGAGACGAAGCTGCCGACATCGGCGATCTGGAGGCCCTGGTAGGCGACGCGGAGCACGAAGCAGGCGGCGGCCGCCACGACGAGCGAGCCGACGGCGAGACCCACCCGGCGGGCGGTGTAGCCGTTGTCGTGGTGCACCCAGGTCGTGCCGTAGAACCGGAGGGGTTCGGGGCGGGGGCCGGCCTGGGTGTCCGGGGTGCCGTTCTTGCCGTTCTCTGCGCTCACGGGTCGATTATGGCGCGCGCCTGTTCCGGCGTGCGGTGCGGTCAGCCGCCCTGGCCGGCGCTGCCCATCGGGCCGACCTTCACCGGGGAGCCCGGGCTGTCCGAGGCGGGCAGCGAGGCGCCGCCCGGCCAGTCGAGGGTGACCGACTTGGTCTCGTTCGGCGGGGTCACCACCAGGCCCGTGATACGGACGCCGGAACCGCCGGTGTTGTTGATCGGATAGGTGATGCCGAAGGTCACGTTCTCGCCGTCCTCGAGGACGATCGGCGGGGCCTGCTCGCCGGTGCGCTCCGCGGACAGGCTTCCCGTGTTGGTCTTCAGGTCGACGCCCGCGTAGCCCGCGAGGGTGCAGGCCCGGCCACCGCCGTTCTTCAGGTCGACCGCTACGGTGCCCTCGGTGTCGCCGTCGACGGTGGCGTCCGCCGCCGTGATCTCCAGCTCGTCGGTGCGGCACTTGGCGGCCGCCGTGCCGTCCTCGCCGGTTCCGTCGGCTCCGCCTGTTCCGTTGGGGGTCTTCCCCGCGGAGTCCTGGCCGCCCTCCTGGTCCGAGCCGGTCGATCCGGAGCCGCCGTCCGAGGAGGACGGGGCCGAGGCGGCGGGCGGGGCGCTGGTCTCGTCCGTGCCGCCGTCGTTCTGGCAGGCCGTGAGCGAGAGACCGGCGGCGAGCGCCATGGCGGCGAGGGTCAGCTTGCGAACGCGCATCGTTGTCTACCTCAGGATCGGTTGGCGTGCCGGTCCGCCCGTACCCGTCGGTGCGAGCGGCTTTCCGATCACCAAGAGCCACTCGGCCCGGCACGCCGTTCCCCCCGGGAACCTCCTGGTACGGCCCCAGGACAACGCTGTTACAAGGTCATCGGCGGCACACTCAGCAGCGAGGAGCCACGTAGCCGTCGCTGCCGGTGCGGATGTACGCGTCGGAGACGTACTGGCCGCTGCCGATGTTGTCCCAGATGTTCGAGGTGCCGTAGGGGCCCGAGACCCACTCCCCCGGGCGCTGACAGTTGATCGAGACCCTGGAGCCCACGGGCAGGACCCGGACCAGGGAGTAGTTGGTGCCCGGGCCGCTGCGGACGTTCAGGCGGTAGCCCGGCGCGACCGGGTACGAGCTCAGGGCGGCGGTCGCCGCGACGGCTTCCGCCTGCGCTCCCCCCGCTGCCTCTTCCTCGCCGCCGGTGTTCTGGACCTGGTCGAGCGACATGCGAGAACTCCCCCCGTTGCACCCCACGACTTTCGTGGGGGACCGTTGATACCCCACGAACAAGTTGCCAAACACCAGTTCGTGACCCGCACACGGAGGGCGGCAGGCCGCCTCTGTCCCGTACGCCCCATCGACTAGGCTCCGAGCGTCGCTCGCGCGAACGAACAGCACGGGGGTGGTTCCATGGCGCCGCAGCGGGATGCCGGGGCGGACGCGGAAGCGGAACTTCCGGAGTACGACGGTCACTACCGCCTGGAGTCCCGGCTGGGCTCGGGCGGCATGGGCGTCGTGCACCTGGCCCGCAGCGCCTCCGGAATGCGCGTCGCGGTGAAGGTCGTGCACGCTACGTATGCCAGAGACCCCGAGTTCAGGGGGCGTTTCCGGCAGGAGGTGGCTGCGGCCCGGCGGGTGAGCGGGGCCTTCACGGCGCCGGTCGTGGACGCCGATCCGGAGGCCGGGCGGCCCTGGATGGCCACGCTGTTCATCCCCGGCCCGACGCTCTCGGAGTACGTGAAGCGGAACGGGCCGATGGACGAGCCCCAGTTGCGCCGGCTGATGGCCGGGCTCGCCGAGGCGCTGCGCGACATCCATCGCGTCGGCGTCGTGCACCGGGACCTGAAACCGAGCAACGTCCTGCTCGCCGAGGACGGCCCGAAGGTCATCGACTTCGGCATCTCCCGGCCGAAGGACAGCGAACTGCGCACCGAGACCGGCAAGCTGATCGGCACGCCGCCGTACATGGCGCCCGAGCAGTTCCGGCGGCCCCGGGAGGTGGGGCCCTCGGCCGACGTGTTCACCCTCGGGTCGCTGATGGTGCACGCGGCGACCGGGCGCGGGCCCTTCGACTCCGACAGCCCGTACGTCGTCGCCTACCAGGTCGTGCACGACGAGCCCGACCTGACCGGCGTGCCGGAGTCGCTCGCGCCGCTGGTGCTGCGGTGTCTCGCCAAGGAGCCCGCGGACCGGCCGACGCCCGACGAGTTGATGCGGGAGCTGCGGTCGGTGGCGGCGGCCTACGACACGCAGGTGTTCGTACCGGCGGCGCGGGAGCCCGCCGGTGAGGGGCCCACCGCGCAGGCTCCCTGCGGGCCGACCGGAACATCCGGGAAGTCCGGGCGGGTCGTGCGGCGGCTGGGGAAGCGGTCGGCGCTCGTCGCCGGGGCGTTGGGGCTCGCCGTGACGGGGAGCCTCGTGGCCGTGCAGGCGTTCGGCGGTGCCGAGCCCGCGCGCACGCCCGCCGCGCAGAGTGCGTCCGGCGGGTTCGGGGCGTGGGAGGCGGTGCCCGCGGCGACGGACGGCGGGATGCCGCAGTGCTCGTACGCGGGGCGGCGGCTGCTGTGCGCGCGGCCCGGACTGGTCTTCGCCCTCGATCCGGCCGACGGCGGCACGCTGTGGCGG
Source organism: Streptomyces sp. NPDC085944 (assembly GCF_040686295.1). Classification (NCBI taxonomy): domain Bacteria; kingdom Bacillati; phylum Actinomycetota; class Actinomycetes; order Kitasatosporales; family Streptomycetaceae; genus Streptomyces; species Streptomyces sp. NPDC085944. Next base: position 10,335 of record NZ_JBFBJX010000011.1, read on the forward strand.
CACCCCGTCGAGGAGGCCGTGCGGAGCGAACCGCCGGTCGTGTCGGGCGGGCTCGTGCAGCCCGAGGTCGGCCTGCTCGGCCCGCTGGAGGCGCTCGACCCCGCGACGGGGAAGCCGAAGTGGCAGGAGGACATGCCGGCGTACGACGGGCTGCGCACCGTCGGCGACATGCTGCTGCTCACCCGCGCCGACGGGATGGTCACCGGCGTGGACAGCGCTTCGGGGCGGACGGCGTGGGCGCACCGGATCCCGGGGCTGTCCGTGCCGTACTTCACCTCGTTCGCCGGGGAGCGGCATCCGGCGGCGTACGCGACGAGCCAGAGCGCGGACGGGAAGCGGACCCGGGTCACCGCCGTGGACCCGGCGAGCGGGGACGTGCGCTGGGACGCGGAGCTGGCGGGGACGCTGACGCCGGTGGGAGCGGCGGACGGGTCGGTGTTCCTCGTCGCCGAGGGGGCGGCCTACGGCGACGTCGAGGCCGTGGTCCGCTACACCCCCGCCACCGGAGCGACCCGCCGGGTGACGCTGCCGATCCCGGTCGCGCAGGCGTCGGCGTCGGCGGGCGTGCACGGGGACACCGTGTACCTCATGGGCGCGGGCGGCTCGCTGGTCGCCGTCGACATGGCGGCGGGGAAACAGGCGTGGCGGCTGGAGACGGGCGTGAGCCGGGGCTCGGAGCCGGTCTCCGACGGGCGGCACGTGTACGTCACCGCACCCGACGGGCGGCTGTTGGGTGTCGACGCCCGCGGGGGCAAGCTCCTCGGGCAGACCCGCCCCCGGCTCGGCGCCGAGTCCGACACGGTGCCCGCGTCCCTGCCGACGCCGGTGCTCGCGGGCGGGCACGTGTACGCCGGGGCGCCGGACGGCACGGTGTTCGGGGTGGCGGGGCGGGACCCGAGGGCCTGGTGACCCAAGGCCGTACCGGGCCCCCTGTGTCCCCTGCCGGGTCCCTCGGGGTGTCCCCTCGGGGGGTCAGCCCAGCTTGCTGACGTCGCGGACGGCGCCCTTGTCGGCGCTGGTGGCCATCGCGGCGTAGGCCTTCAGGGCCGCGGAGACCTTGCGGTCGCGGTTCTTCGGCGCGTACACGCCGTTCAGGGCCTGCTGGCGGCGGGTCAGCTCGGCATCGTCCACGAGCAGCTCGATGGAGCGGTTCGGGATGTCGATGCGGATGCGGTCGCCGTCCTCGACCAGGGCGATGGTGCCGCCGGCTGCCGCCTCCGGGGAGGCGTGGCCGATGGAGAGCCCGGACGTGCCGCCGGAGAAGCGGCCGTCGGTGACCAGGGCGCAGGCCTTACCGAGACCGCGGCCCTTGAGGTACGAGGTCGGGTAGAGCATCTCCTGCATGCCGGGGCCGCCCTTGGGGCCCTCGTAGCGGATGACGACGACGTCGCCCTCCTTGACTTGCTGGGTGAGGATCTTCTGGACGGCCTCCTCCTGCGACTCGCAGACGACCGCCGGACCCTCGAAGGTCCAGATCGACTCGTCGACGCCGGCCGTCTTGACGACGCAGCCGTCCACGGCGAGATTGCCGCGCAGGACCGCGAGGCCGCCGTCCTTGGAGTAGGCGTGTTCCACCGAGCGGATGCAGCCGCCCTCGGCGTCCTCGTCCAGGGAGTCCCAGCGCTCGGACTGGGAGAAGGCCTCGGCGGAGCGCACGCAGCCGGGGGCCGCGTGCCACAGCTCGACGGCCTCCTTGGAGGGGGAGCCGCCGCGCACGTCCCAGGTCTTCAGCCAGTCGGCCAGGGACGGGCTGTGCACGGAGTGCACGTCCTCGTTGAGCAGGCCCCCGCGGTGCAGTTCGCCGAGGAGGGCGGGGATGCCGCCGGCGCGGTGCACGTCCTCCATGTAGTACGTGCGGTCCTTGGCGACGTTGGGCGCGACCTTGGCGAGGCACGGGACACGGCGCGAGAGGGCGTCCATCTCGGTGAGGCCGTAGGCGACCTCCGCCTCCTGGGCGGCGGCCAGCAGGTGCAGGATCGTGTTGGTCGAGCCGCCCATCGCGATGTCGAGCGCCATGGCGTTCTCGAAGGCCGCGGGGGTGGCGATGTTGCGGGGCAGGACCGAGTCGTCGTCCTGCTCGTAGTAGCGGCGGGTCAGGTCCAAGGCCGTGCGGGCGGCGTTCTCGTACAGCGCCTTGCGGGCGGTGTGGGTGGCCAGCACCGAGCCGTTGCCGGGGAGGGAGAGGCCGATCGCCTCGGTCAGGCAGTTCATCGAGTTGGCGGTGAACATGCCGGAACAGGAGCCGCAGGTCGGACAGGCGTTCTCCTCGATGCGGAGGATGTCCGCGTCGGAGATCTTGTCGTTGACCGCCTCCGACATCGCGTCGACCAGGTCCAGCGTGCGGACCGTGCCGTCGACCAGGGTGGCGCGGCCGGACTCCATGGGTCCGCCGGAGACGAAGACCGTGGGGATGTTCAGGCGCAGCGCCGCGTTGAGCATGCCCGGAGTGATCTTGTCGCAGTTGGAGATGCAGATCAGGGCGTCGGCGCAGTGCGCCTCGACCATGTACTCCACGCTGTCCGCGATCAGGTCGCGGGAGGGGAGGCTGTAGAGCATGCCGCCGTGGCCCATCGCGATGCCGTCGTCCACGGCGATCGTGTTGAACTCGCGCGGGATGCCGCCGGCCGCGACGACCGCCTCGCTGACGATCCGGCCGACCGGGGCCAGGTGCGTGTGGCCCGGCACGAACTCCGTGAAACTGTTGGCGACGGCGACGATCGGCTTCCGCCCGATGTCCGCGCCGGGTACACCGGAGGCACGCATAAGGGCGCGGGCGCCCGCCATGTTGCGGCCGTGGGTGACTGTGCGGGACCTCAGTTCGGGCATCGTCGCTCGCTCCTTCGGAGAGTTATGACTGCCGTCGAGCGTACGCCGGTCATCCAGGGGTCGGGACGGGGTGTCCGGAATGCGGGACGCCCGTCTCGCCGCACGCCGCCAGGGAGGGCGCCCTCCGGGGCCGGTGAGGGGCCTCACGGTCCGGTGAGGAGCTTCACGGTCCGGTGAGGTGGCCCTGGACGACCGGCGCCAGGTGGGCGATGAGCTGCTCCGGGTCGGCCGAGGCCAGCGGTTCCACCTTGATCACGTAGCGGAGCATCGCGCAGCCCACCAGCTGTGCCACCGCCAGCTCGACGCGCAGCTGTGCGTCCGGGCTGTTCAGCTGGGCGGCGACCCGGCGCAGCAGCTGGGCGGCGATCAGCCGGCGGAAGACGGCTGCGGCGGCCTCGTTGTTCACGGCGGAGCGGAGGATGGCCAGCAGGGGCGTGCGGGTGGCCGGGTTCTCCCAGACACCGAAGACGAAGCGGGTCAGGCGCTCGCCGACCCCGTCCAGGGGGCCGTCGGCGATCGCTTCGGGGGCGTCCATGGCGGGCGCGAAGGCGACCTCGATGGCCGCCCCGAAGACCTGCTCCTTGGTGCCGAAGTAGTGGTGGACCAGCGCCGGGTCCACGCCCGCCGCCTTGGCGATGCCGCGCACGGAGGTCTTCTCGTAGCCGCGCTCGGAGAACTCCTCGCGGGCGGTGACGAGGATGCGGTCGCGGGTGTCCCCGGCCTCCGTACGGGGCGGGCGGCCGCGGCGCCGGGCGGCTTTGTCGGCGTCGCCGCTCACCGGCGGTCCGTCCTGGCCGCCGGGCCACCCGGCACCGGGGACGCCGACCGCGCCAGGTGCTCGCGGGTGAAGGCGAGCGCCTCGGCGAGATCGGCTTCACGTTCGGCGCCGGACATCGCGCGCCTCGTGTTGACCTCGATGACGACGTGGCCGTCGAAGCCGGTGCGCGTGAGGTGCGCGAGGACCTCGGCGCAGGGCTGGGTGCCGCGGCCGGGGACGAGGTGCTCGTCCTTGGCGGAGCCCTTGCCGTCGGCCAGGTGGACATGGCCGAGGCGGTCGCTCATGCGGTCGATCATGCCGAGGGCGTCGGTGCGGGAGGTCGCGGCGTGGCTGAGGTCGATCGTGAAGTGCCGGTAGTCGTCCTTGGTCACGTCCCAGTCGGGGGCGTACGCCTGCATCTCGCGGTCGCGGTAGCGCCAGGGGTACATGTTCTCGACGGCGAAGCGGACGTCCGTCTCGTTCGCCATCCGCCAGATGCCGTTGACGAAGTCCCGCGCGTACTGGCGCTGCCAGCGGAACGGGGGGTGCACCACGACGGTGGACGCGCCGAGCTTCTCGGCGGCGGCGCGGGCGCGCTGGAGCTTGGCCCAGGGGTCGGTGGACCAGACCCGCTGGGTGATGAGCAGGCACGGGGCGTGCACGGCGAGTATCGGCATGCGGTGGTAGTCGCTGAGTCTGCGCAGCGCCTCGATGTCCTGACTGACCGGGTCCGTCCAGACCATCACCTCGACGCCGTCGTAACCGAGGCGCGCGGCGATCTCGAAGGCCGTCGCCGTCGACTCCGGGTAGACGGAAGCCGTCGACAGGGCGACCTTCGCGTCCGGGGTTCGGATCACGTCCCTGGGGTTTGCCACGGGGGTCAGGGTACGGGGTGCCCTCCGGGAGTCGCGGGGTGCCCGATCGCCGTTGTGGTCATTGCCATAGGACAGGTGCGCGACGGTTCGCGGTTGCCCGCGCCCCTTTTCAGGGGCGCGTTCACCCCTGGCCCATGTGATCCAGGCGCCGTAGGATCACGCCCTCTCTGAGGGCCCACGGGCAGATTTCCAGGTTTTCCACGTGGAACAGGTCCATCGCGGCCTCGGCCACCAGGGCGCCGGCCAGGAGCTGGTTCGCGCGGCCCTCGGAGACGCCGGGGAGTTCGGCGCGTTCGGCGCTGGTCATGGCGGCCAGGCGGGGCACCCAGGCCTCCAGGGAGGCGCGCTTCAGCTCGCGCTGGACGTAGAGGCCCTCGGCCGAGCGGGCGGCGCCGGCGATGCGGGCCAGCTGCCGGAAGGTCTTCGAGGTGGCGACCACGTGGTCGGGGGCACCCAGGCGGCTGAACTCGCCGACCGTCCGGGCGATCTCCGTACGGACGTGGCGGCGCAGCGCCCTGACGTCGTCCGGGTGGGGCGGGTCGTCGGGCAGCCGGGCGGCGGTCAGCCGGCCCGCGCCGAGCGGCAGCGACACCGCGGCGTCCGGTTCCTCGTCGAGGCCGTAGGCGATCTCCAGGGAGCCGCCGCCGATGTCGAGGACCAGCAGTCTGCCCGCGGACCAGCCGAACCAGCGGCGGGCGGCGAGGAAGGTGAGCCGGGCCTCCTCGGCGCCGGTGAGGACGGTCAGCTCGACACCGGTGTCGTCCCGCACGCGTTCGAGGACGTCGTCGGCGTTGGTCGCCTCGCGCACGGCCGAGGTGGCGAACGGCAGGAGGTCCTCCACGCCCTTGTCCTCGGCGGCCTGGAGCGCCTCCCTGATGACCGCGACCAGCCGGTCGACGCCGTCGGGGCCGATCGCCCCGCCCTCGTCGAGGAGCTGGGCGAGGCGCAGTTCCACCTTGTGCGAGTGCGCGGGCAGCGGGCGGGCACCGGGGTGCGCGTCGACCACCAGCAGATGCACCGTGTTCGAACCCACGTCGAGGACACCGAGTCTCATGTACGGAACGCTACTGCGGGCGCGGGCGGCGGTGGTCCCGTCCTTCCGCTCCGGCGACTTACCCTGGAGCCGTGCCAAAGACGAAAAAGGCGAAGGACGAAAAGTCGGCCAAGAAGGACAAGAAGCGCATCTCGGGCGACGAGAAAGGGCTCGACTTCGCGCGCGCGTGGGTGGAGTTCCCGGATCCGGCGGACGACGAGCAGGTCTTCCGGTGCGATCTGACATGGCTGACCTCTCGTTGGAACTGCATCTTCGGCAGCGGCTGCCAGGGCATTCAGGCGGGCCGCGCGGACGACGGGTGCTGCTCGCTGGGCGCGCACTTCTCCGACGAGGACGACGAGCAGCGGGTCGCCGAGCATGTGGCGAGGCTCACGCCGGACATCTGGCAGCACCACGCCGAGGGCACGCGGAACGGCTGGACCTCCGAGGACGACGAGGGTTCCCGGCAGACCCGGCCCTTCCAGGGCTCCTGCATCTTCCAGAACCGGCCGGGATTCGCCGGGGGCGCGGGCTGCTCGCTGCACATCCTGGCGCTGAAGGAGGGCCGGGAGCCGCTGGAGACCAAGCCGGACGTGTGCTGGCAGCTGCCGGTTCGGCGGACCTACGAGTGGATCGACCGGCCCGACGACACGCGCGTCCTCCAGGTGTCGATCGGTGAGTACGACCGGCGGGGGTGGGGCCCGGGCGGGCACGACCTGCACTGGTGGTGCACGTCGGCGACCTCGGCGCACGGCGCGGGCGAGCCCGTGTACGTGTCCTACCGGCCGGAGCTGATCGAGCTGATGGGCAAGGCGGGGTACGACCGGCTGGTCGAGCTGTGCGAGGAGCGGCTGGCCTCGCAGCTGCCGCTGCTGGCACCGCATCCGGCGGACCCGGCTCGCTGAGGGCGGGGGCCGGGCCGGGGCCGGTGGCGGTGCCGATGCCGGGGCCTGTCCCGCGGGCCGGTTGCAGTGCCGGGTTCCGTCCCGGTCGCGGGCACCGTGCCGGCGTTACGAGCCGGACGGGCTCGGGGTGCGTTGCGTTACGAACCGGACGGGCTCGGGGTGCGTTGCGTTACGAGCCGGACGGCCTCCGGTGCGTTGCGTTACGAACCGGACAGGCTAGGGGTGCGTTGCGTTACGAGCCGGACGGCCTCCGGTGCGTTGCGTTACGAGCCGGACGGGCTCGGGGTGCCGCTGTCGGCGTCGCCCGGCGGGGGTGACGAGCCGTCCGGACCGCCGGTCGGGGACGGGTTGCCGGTCGTCGGGTCCGGGTCGGGCGAGGTCGGCGGCGGGTCCTGGGTGGGCGTCGGGTCCGGATCGGTGGGCTGCGAGGTGGACGGGTCCGGGTTTGGGGCCGGGGTATGGCCCGGGTCGGACGGGGACGTGGTGTCGCCGGGGGTGCTGGGGCGCGGGTCCGGGCGGGTTGGGGTGGGCGTGGGACCGTAGCCCTCGATGGTGACGACCGCGTCGGCGGGCGAGACGGCCACCCGTGCGCTCCAGTGGCCGGTCGGCTCGCGCAGGTGGTCGACGTACACCCGGACCGTCACGGACTCGCCGGGACGCAGGGTGCCCGAGGACCGGCTCAGGTAGAGCCAGGAGGCTCCGGCGGACACGGACCAGCGCACCGGGGCGTCGCCGGTCGCGGTCAGGGTGACCAGCGTGGTGTCGCCGTCGTGGCCGGCCGTCACCTTGAGGTGGCCGGTCCCCTTCTCGCCGGCGCCGGAGACGCCGACGACCTCCACGGAGACGTCGGCCTCGCCGTTCTCGCCGAAGCCGGTGCCGGGGGTGGTGCTCGCGTTGCCCGCGTTCTCGTAGCCGCCGTAGCCGCCGCCCGCCGACTCGCCCTCCAGGCCGTCTGGGTCCTGCGCCTCGCTGGCGCTGGCCGAGCGGCCCTCCTCGCCCTCGACGACGGGCGTGCCCCGGTAGGCCGCCCACAGGGCGAGCACCGGGGCCGCCACGACGGTGGCGACGACGGTGGTGGTGACGGCACGCGCGCGCAGGCGGTCGCGGCGGGCCGCGCGGTCCTTGGGGTCCATCGGGAAGCCGCGCCGGTCGAAGCGGGGAGCGCTGCCCCGCGCGCGCGTGCCGTGGGCCGGGGCTCCGCGCAGGGCGGCGCGGGGGGCTTCCAGGACGGGCAGCTCGGCGGGGGTGACGCTGGTGCCGGGCCAGCGGCCGGGGATCGCGCGCTCGGCGGTACGGCGGCAGCGCGGGCAGTCGTCGACGTGCCGGACCAGCTCGCGGCGCAGGGCGCTGCTGAGGACGTAGCGGTTGTCGCCGGTGAGGCGGGACACGCCCGCGCAGGTGCCGGTCTCGACGACGGCGAGGGCGGCGCGGGTGCGTTCCACCTCGCAGGCGGCGGAGGCGAGCAGTTCGCGGGCGGCGGCGAGGTCCATGCCGAGGACGGCGGCGACCTCGTGGGGGGCCAGGCGGTGGCGTACGGCGAGTTCGAGGGCCTCGCGCTGCTCGGGGGTGGTGCCGGCGGCCTCCGGCCAGGCGAGGAGGGCGAGTTCGCTGCGGTGCCGCTGGGTGACCTCGTCGTTGGCGGCGGTGGCTGTGGCGGTGGCCGGGGTGGTGGGGGCCGGGGGCGTGGGTGTGGTGGGAGCGGTGGGGCGGCCTGCGGCGTGGCTGCTCGGACGTTTCTGCTTGGCCTCGGCCAGCTTGCGCAGGCAGGCCCAGCGGGCCAGCGCGTACAGCCAGGCCCTGCGGTCGGCGGCGGGCGGAGGGCCACGGTGGCCGCGGCGCTCGGCGAGCGCGAGGACGTCGGTCAGGGCGGTGGTCGCGGCGTCGTGGTCGCAGAGGACGGACAGGCAGTACGTGAACAGGCCGTCCAGATACGCGTCGTACGCGGCGTATCGCGCGGGCGGACGCTGCGCCGGCGGCTGTGCCAGCGCCCTCGCCGCGGTGCGGTCACGCGCTTCCCGGTGCGCCCGGTGTGCGCCGGTCGTGCGGGTCGTGGTTTCCGTACTGCTCCTCATCACTCGGCGACCGTAGGGGGCTATGGGTGGCGCGAACTGGCGCGTTGGGCACTTTTAATCCGTACGGGTGAAACGATCCCTCATAAGGGGACAGGAACCTGCCCTTCCGTGGCCGGGCCGGGGTCGCCGTCGTCCGTTCGTGGTGCTGGGGAGCGGGTGCCTGCGGCGCCGGTGCGGGTGCCTTCGGCGGTGGTGCGGGGTGCCTGCGGCGCCTGTGCGGGTTGGGTGGGGGTGCGCGTAGCGCCTCGGGTTCGGTGGGTGGGTCGGGGCCGGGCCGGGGGGTGTCCGTCCTCGGAACGGCGCGGAATCGGTCGGCCACAGATCTCCCCCGGCGCGGACGCGCCAACCACTGCGGGCGGACACCCCCCGACCCGACCCCTCCTCGCCGTACGCGGCTCTCCCCCGCCCCACGCCACTGCCCCATCCCCGCCGTACGCGGCTCCCCGCCGCCCCAGCCGCAGGCAGTCCGCCACACCACCGCCGCTGCTGCGGGCAGTCGCCACGCCTGCCACCCCAACTGCAGGCAGTCCGCCACGCCGTCGCCGCTGCTGCGGGCAGTCGCCACGCCTGCCGCCCCAGCTGCGGGCAGTCCGCCACGCCACCGCCGCTGCTGCAGGCAGTCCGCCACGCCGTCGCCGCTGCAGGCAGTCCGCCACGCCGCCCCAGCTGCGGGCAGTCGTGCCGCTGGGGCGGCACGGGTGGGCGCAGCGGCAGAGCGCGAACGCCGGGCCGCGTCACCCACCCGCGCCCACACCCACGCCGGGAGCCACGCCGACGCCGGGACAGTGGGTCCACCCGCGCGCGCCCGCACGCGCGCCGGGGGCCACGTCGGCGCCGGGACAGTGGGTCCACACCCGCGCCGGGTCCGTTGTCAGTGGGGGCGGTTACCGTTCGTGCATGGCTGCCCGTACGAAGTCCGCCAAGGAACGGCCGTCCTACCGCTGCACCGAGTGCGGCTGGCAGACGGCCAAGTGGCTCGGCCGCTGCCCCGAATGCCAGGCATGGGGCACGGTCGAGGAGTACGGCGCGCCCGCCGTGCGTACGACCACGCCGGGGCGCGTCACGACCTCCGCGGTGCCCATCGGCCAGGTGGACGGCCGGCAGGCGACCGCCCGCTCCACCGGCGTGCCCGAGCTGGACCGGGTGCTCGGCGGCGGGCTGGTGCCCGGGGCCGTGGTGCTCGTCGCGGGAGAGCCCGGCGTCGGCAAGTCCACGCTGCTCCTCGACGTGGCGGCCAAGTCCGCGAGCGACGAGCACCGGACGCTGTACGTCACCGGTGAGGAGTCGGCCAGCCAGGTGCGACTGCGGGCCGACCGGATCCACGCCATCGACGACCATCTGTATCTCGCCGCCGAGACCGACCTCGCGGCGGTACTCGGGCATCTGGACGCCGTCAAGCCGTCGCTGCTGATCCTGGACTCCGTGCAGACGGTCGCCTCGCCCGAGATCGACGGCGCCCCGGGCGGCATGGCGCAGGTGCGGGAGGTGGCGGGGGCACTGATCCGCGCCTCCAAGGAGCGCGGCATGTCCACGCTGCTGGTGGGCCACGTCACCAAGGACGGGGCCATCGCGGGGCCGCGGCTGCTTGAGCACCTCGTGGACGTCGTCCTGCACTTCGAGGGTGACCGGCATGCGCGGCTGAGGCTGGTGCGAGGCGTCAAGAACCGGTACGGGACGACGGACGAGGTCGGCTGTTTCGAGCTGCACGACGAAGGGATCACGGGACTGGCCGATCCCAGCGGGCTGTTCCTCACCCGGCGGGCCGAGCCGGTGCCCGGCACCTGTCTGACCGTCACCCTGGAGGGGCGGCGGCCGCTGGTCGCCGAGGTGCAGGCGCTGACCGTCGACTCGCAGATTCCGTCGCCCCGGCGCACCACCTCGGGGCTCGAGACCTCGCGGGTGTCGATGATGCTGGCCGTGCTGGAGCAGCGCGGGCGCATCAGCGCCCTGGGCAAAAGGGATATCTACAGTGCGACCGTGGGCGGGGTGAAGCTCTCCGAGCCGGCCGCCGACCTCGCCGTCGCGCTCGCGCTGGCCAGTGCGGCCAGTGACACTCCGCTGCCCAAGAACCTCGTGGCGATCGGCGAGGTCGGGCTCGCCGGAGAGGTGAGACGGGTCACGGGGGTGCAGCGCAGGCTCTCCGAGGCGCACCGGCTCGGCTTCACGCACGCCCTGGTACCGGCCGATCCGGGGAAGGTCCCTGACGGCATGAAGGTCCTGGAAGTCGCGGACATGGGGGACGCCCTGCGGGTGCTTCCGCGCTCGCGTCGCCGAGAGGCCCCACGGGAGGAGGGGGACCGCCGGTAGACTTTGCCCTGGTCTCGCCTGTCCGTACGACCGAATGTGCGACACGGGAGCGCCAGAAGAACCTGCGACCGGAGGAGTGCAGTGGCAGCCAACGACCGGGCAGCAGCTCCCGGAAAGTCCGGTGGGAGTGCCGGTGCCGATGGCCTGATGCGCGCCTCACTGAGCGCCGTGGCGCCCGGCACGTCCCTGCGCGACGGCCTGGAGCGGGTCCTGCGCGGCAACACGGGCGGTCTCATCGTGCTGGGCTCCGACAAGACCGTCGAGCAGATGTGCACGGGCGGTTTCGTGCTGGACGTCGAGTTCACCGCGACCCGGCTGCGCGAGCTGTGCAAGCTCGACGGCGGCATCGTGCTGTCGTCCGACCTGTCGAAGATCCTGCGGGCCGGGGTGCAGCTGCTTCCCGATCCGACCATTCCCACGGAGGAGACCGGCACGCGGCACCGGACGGCGGACCGGGTCAGCAAGCAGGTCGGGTTCCCCGTCGTGTCGGTCTCGCAGTCGATGCGGCTGATCGCGCTGTACGTGGACGGGCAGCGGCGGGTGCTGGAGGACTCGGCGGCGATCCTGTCGCGGGCCAATCAGGCGCTGGCGACGCTGGAGCGGTACAAACTGCGCCTCGACGAGGTCGCGGGCACGCTGTCGGCGCTGGAGATCGAGGATCTGGTGACGGTGCGGGACGTCTCCGCGGTCGCGCAGCGGCTGGAGATGGTCCGCCGGATCGCCACCGAGATCGCCGAGTACGTGGTGGAGCTGGGGACGGACGGGCGGCTGCTCGCGCTGCAGTTGGACGAGCTGATCGCCGGGGTGGAGCCCGAGCGCGAGCTGGTCGTGCGGGACTACGTGCCGGAGCCGACCGCCAAGCGGTCCCGTACGGTCGACGAGGCGCTCGCCGAGCTGGACAAGCTCAGCCACGCCGAACTGCTGGAACTGTCGACCGTGGCCCGGGCCTTGGGCTACACCGGGTCGCCCGAGACGCTGGACTCGGCGGTGTCGCCGCGCGGCTTCCGGCTGCTGGCCAAGGTGCCGCGGCTGCCCGGCGCGATCATCGACCGGCTGGTGGAGCACTTCGGCGGTCTGCAGAAGCTGCTCGCCGCCAGCGTCGACGACCTGCAGACCGTGGACGGCGTCGGCGAGGCGCGGGCGCGCAGCGTGCGCGAGGGGCTGTCGCGGCTGGCGGAGTCGTCGATCCTGGAGCGCTACGTCTGAGCCCTCGGGGCCCGTCTGTGATCAGTCGCTCTTGAGGACGAACGACGTGCGCACCTTCTCGAACCCGGCCGCCTTGGCCTCCACCAGATAGGTGCCCGCCTTGGCCGAACCCGCGGGCGGCGTACCGCACTCGGGGGCGCTCGGCTTGCGGTCCCACTTCACGGTGTAGGTGATTCCGCCGCCGGCGGCCACCCGGTACCGCAGGCTGCCCTCGCCCTCGACGCAGTCGTCCGAGGACCAGTAGGCGTCGTCACCACTGGCCGGGGTGATGGTGAACACCGCGTGCTCCGGGCCGAGATCGACCTTGCAGTCGGTGCCGGAGGTGTTCCGCGCGGTCAGTTCGAAGGCCGGGGTCTGGCCCGGCGAGTAGCTGTTGCGGACGCTGCGCAGGCTCAGCTTCACCGCGCCCGGCGTGCAGTTGGGCAGCGCCGACCCGGCCGGCAGCGCGTCACCCGCGCCGACGCCCGTCACCGCGCCGCCACCCGAGGCGCCTCCCGAACCGCCCGCCCCCTCGCCGCCGGACTCACCGCCGGATCCGGACCCGGTGTCCGACCCGTCGCCGCTTCCGGAACTCGACCCGGAGCCCGAGCCGTTGGAGTCCCCGCCCCCCGACTCGTCGCGTCCGCCGGGGGCCTGGCTGATCGCCGGGCCGGAGCTCGAAGGACCCGGAGTGATGGAGGGCGCCGGGTTCTTGCCGTCGGCCCCGTCCTTGCGGCCGTTGCCGCCGTCCCCGCCGCCCGAGACCACGATCCAGGTGATCAATAGCGCCAACAGGGCGAAAAGAGACAGCAGTACGGCCCTCCGTCGCCAGTAGATGGAGGAGGGAAGCGGCCCGACCGGATTGCGCAGAGATCCCACGGCGCAAACTGTACGAGAGATCGGCGCGTTCCCTTGTCCCACCCGCCGTTCGGGCTCGCAACTTTTACGGATCATCATTCCGGCAGACCGGCCCGCCGGCCGCCACCGGGTGGCGGTGTTCCCGTGCGGAGGCCCTCCCGTGGCAGGATCGGAGGGTCATGACTGCGCCCACGAAGCCCTCGCCAGGCGGACCCTCCGACCCCGCCGCGTCCGGTGTGCCGCTGCACGCCCCCGTCATCGACTGGTTCGACGAGCACGCCCGCGATCTGCCGTGGCGGCGCCCCGAGGCCGGTGCCTGGGGCGTGATGGTCAGCGAGTTCATGCTCCAGCAGACGCCGGTCAGCCGCGTCCTGCCCGTGTACGAGCAGTGGCTGGCCCGCTGGCCGCGCCCCGCCGATCTCGCCGCCGAGGCACCCGGCGAGGCCGTCCGCGCCTGGGGCCGCCTCGGCTACCCGCGCCGCGCCCTGCGCCTGCACGGCGCCGCCGCGGCCATAACGGAACGGCACGGCGGCGACGTGCCCGCCGACCACGCCCAACTGCTGGCGCTGCCCGGCGTCGGCGAGTACACGGCCGCCGCGGTCGCCTCCTTCGCCTACGGCCAGCGCCACGCCGTACTGGACACCAACGTCCGCCGGGTCTTCGCCCGCGCGGTCACCGGCGTGCAGTACCCGCCGAACGCCACCACCGCCGCCGAGCGGAAGCTGGCCCGGGCGCTGCTGCCCGACGAGGAGGCGAGCGCCGCCCGCTGGGCCGCCGCGTCGATGGAACTGGGCGCCCTGGTCTGCACAGCGAGGAACGAGTCGTGCCACCGCTGCCCGATCGCGGCCCAGTGCGCCTGGCGGCTGGCCGGCAAGCCCGCGCACGACGGGCCGCCGCGGCGCGGCCAGACGTACGCGGGCACCGACCGGCAGGTGCGCGGGCGGCTGCTCGCGGTGCTGCGGGAGGCGACCGCACCGGTGCCGCAGGCCACCCTCGACCAGGTGTGGCAGGAACCGGTCCAGCGTGCCCGCGCCCTGGACGGCCTGGTGGCCGACGGTCTGGTGGAACCGCTGGCGGACGGGCTGTACCGGCTGCCGCTGAGCTGACGTACAGCGACAGCCGGCATCTTTGTGACGGCTCCCCCGTCGGGCAAATCACCCCATGTCGCCATCAAGTGGGCTGCCGTCTTACCCGGTTCCTCCTTCCGTTACACAACCGACGGACAGCCGAGGGTTTGCCGCAGGCTGCTACGCACAGCGCCGTGACAACGCTTCCCTACCTTCGTTTGCGTGCCCGGAGGGGCACGGCAACGACCAAGGACCACAGGCAGTGGGCCGGCGGATGACCACCGCCGGGATACGGGGATCGGAAGGCGGTTGACATGGGCGAGGTGCTCGAGTTCGAGGAGTACGTCCGCACCCGGCAGGACGCGCTGCTGCGCAGCGCCCGGCGCCTGGTACCCGACCCCGTGGACGCCCAGGACCTGCTGCAGACCGCGCTGGCGCGGACGTACGGGCGCTGGGAGACCATCGAGGACAAGCGGCTCGCGGACGCCTACCTGCGCCGGGTGATGATCAACACCCGGACCGAGTGGTGGCGGGCGCGGAAGCTGGAGGAGGTGCCGACCGAGCAGCTCCCCGAGTCCCCCATGGACGACGCCACCGAGCAGCACGCGGACCGCGCCCTGCTGATGGACGTCCTGAAGGTGCTCGCCCCCAAGCAGCGCAGCGTCGTGGTGCTGCGACACTGGGAGCAGATGTCAACGGAGGAGACCGCCGCCGCCCTCGGCATGTCGGCGGGAACGGTCAAGAGCACGCTGCACCGGGCGCTCGCCCGGCTCCGCGAGGAGCTGGTCGCCCGCGATCTGGACGCACGGGCGCTGGAGCGTGAGGAGCGGAAGCGTTGCGCGGCCTGACCGACGGTCGGACACCCGGGGAAGCCCGGAGAACCACGCAGGCGGCGAGTACGGCGGTGGCCGTGTTCGTCGCCCTCGGCGTTTCCCTGGCCGGCTGCGGGACCGGCGGCACCGGCGCCCGGGACGAGGGACCGGCCCACGCGGACGCGGTGGGCGGCGCCGCCTCCTCGTCCCCGAAGCCCGCGGCTGATGCGTCGCCGTCGAAGGCACCCGACCGCGTGGACGCGGTGCGGCTCGTCAAGGCCGATCCCAAGGTCTCCGCGGAGGTCAAGCGCGAGCTGAAGCCGTGCGCCGCCGACGAGTACCCCGTCGACGTGTCGTACGGCAAGCTGACCGGCGGCTCGGCGGAGGACGTCGTCGTCAACGTGCTGACGTGCGGTGACGCGGTCGGTGTGGGCAGTTACGTGTACCGCGAGGAGGACGGCGGGTACCAGAACGTGTTCAAGGCGGAGGAGCCTCCGGTCTACGCGGAGATCGACCGCGGCGACCTGGTGGTGACCAAGCAGGTGTACGACAAGGGGGACCCGGTGTCGAGTCCGTCCGGCGAGAACGTGATCACGTACCGCTGGGCGTCGGACCGGTTCGCCGAGGAGTACAGCACCCACAACGACTACAGCAACTCCGCGGGGAACGCGCCCACCCCGGCTCCCGAGCCGGACGGCTGATCCGCCCGTCGCGCAGGCCGACGCGAACCGATCGGACCGCTCGCACCGATGAGCGAGTGAAGGCTGTTGAGGGAGCCGGCACCCCGTTCGACCCGACCACACCCTGAGGACTGAGAGCACCGGGATGGCAGACCAGACCCACGTCCTGTTCGTCGAGGACGACGACGTCATCCGCGAGGCCACCCAGCTCGCCCTGGAGCGGGACGGCTTCGCGGTCACCGCGATGCCCGACGGGCTCTCGGGCCTGGAGTCCTTCCGGGCCGACCGTCCCGACATCGCCCTCCTCGACGTCATGCTCCCCGGCCTCGACGGCGTCAGCCTGTGCCGCCGCATCCGGGACGAGTCCACAGTGCCGGTGATCATGCTGTCGGCGCGGGCGGACTCCATCGACGTGGTGCTCGGCCTGGAGGCCGGCGCCGACGACTACGTGACCAAGCCGTTCGACGGGGCCGTCCTGGTCGCCCGGATCCGGGCGGTGCTGCGCCGCTTCGGGCACGCCGGGGGCGACGGCCGGGCGGAGCCCGGCGGCGCCGCCGGGACGGGAGGCGTGCTCACCTTCGGCGACCTGGAGGTGGACACCGACGGCATGGAGGTGCACCGGGCCGGGCGGCCGGTGGCGCTCACCCCGACCGAGATGCGGCTGCTGCTGGAGTTCTCCTCGGCGCCGGGCACCGTGCTCTCGCGCGACAAGCTGCTGGAACGCGTGTGGGACTACGGCTGGGGCGGGGACACCCGGGTCGTCGACGTCCATGTGCAGCGGCTGCGCACCAAGATCGGCCAGGACCGGATCGAGACGGTCCGCGGCTTCGGCTACAAGTTGAAGGCCTGAGCGGGGATACAGGGACATGCGGGGGTTCTTCCGACGACACCGGGCAGACTCGCCACCGGGGCAGCGGTACGACCGCGCCGCGCCGGGCCGGCAGGCGGGACCGGACGAGCGCACGGCACCGTCCGGGCGGCCGGGCGGCCGTACGCACGTCCCGAGCTCGGGCGGCGCCGACGAAGGGGAGCTGCGTCCGGGGAGTGCCGGTGCGCGCGGGCTCCTTGCCCGGGGACTCCGTGCCCGCGGTATCCGCACCGGGCTGCGCTGGAAGCTGAGCGCGGCCATCGCGCTGGTCGGCGCGCTGGTGGCGATCGTGCTGAGCCTGGTCGTGCACAACGCGGCCCGGGTGTCGATGCTCGACAACGCCCGTGACCTCGCCGACGACCGGGTCCTGATCGCCCAGCGCAACTACGAGCTGTCCGGGCGGCAGAACTTCCCCAACGCCCAGATCGACGACCCCGAACTGCCGCCGGAGCTGCGCCGCAAGGTCGAGGCGGGCCGGCGGGCCACGTACGTCTCCGAACAGGCGAACGGCGTGCCGGACATCTGGGCGGCCGTGCCGCTCAAGGACGGGCACGTCATGTCGCTGCACTCCGGTTTCACCGACCGCAGCGCGGACATCCTCGGCGACCTGGACCAGGCCCTGGTCATCGGCTCGATCGCGGTCGTACTGGGCGGCAGCGCGCTCGGTGTGCTCATCGGCGGTCAGCTCTCGCGCCGGCTGCGCAAGGCCGCGGCCGCGGCGAACCGGGTCGCGGGCGGCGAGGCGGACGTCCGGGTGCGGGACGCCATCGGCGGTGTCGTGCGGGACGAGACGGACGACGTCGCGCGCGCCGTGGACGCGATGGCGGACGCGTTGCAGCAGCGGATCGAGGCCGAGCGCCGGGTCACCGCGGACATCGCGCACGAGCTGCGCACCCCGGTGACCGGTCTGCTCACGGCCGCCGAACTGCTGCCGCCGGGCCGGCCGACCGAGCTGGTCCTCGACCGGGCGAAGGCGATGCGCACGCTCGTCGAGGACGTCCTGGAGGTGGCCCGGCTCGACGGGGCCTCGGAGCGGGCCGAGCTGCAGGACATCATGCTCGGCCACTTCGTCTCCCGCCGGGTCGCCGCCAAGGACCCGTCCGTCGAGGTACGGGTGATCCACGAGTCGGAGGTCACGACCGACCCGCGCCGCCTGGAGCGCGTCCTGTTCAACCTGCTCGCCAACGCCGCCCGGCACGGCCGCGCACCGGTCGAGGTCAGCGTCGAGGGCCGGGTGATCCGGGTCCGCGACCACGGGCCGGGCTTCCCCGAGGACCTGCTGGCCGAGGGCCCGAGCCGGTTCCGTACCGGCAGCACGGACCGGGCGGGCCGCGGACACGGCCTCGGCCTGACCATCGCGGCCGGTCAGGCCCGGGTCCTGGGCGCCCGCCTCACCTTCCGCAACGTCCGCCCGGCCGGCGCCCCCGCCCACATACCGGCCGAGGGCGCGGTCGCCGTCCTGTGGCTCCCGGAACACGCACCGACCAACACGGGGAGCTACCCGATGCTGCCGGACCGGGCGGACGGCGCGGCGGCGGCGTCCCGGGAGGCGTCCTCGAAGCGCTGACTCCCGGGGTGACGGCGGTCGGGTCCGCCGGCGGCCCGAAAACCGGGGGCCGTGGCGGTCCCGATGTGAAACGCTTCCCGTCGGGCCAGGAGAGCCACGCCGACATCGAGGGGGACCACGTGGAGCCTTCGGAACTCCGCCGCGCGATCGGGGCGGGCCGGGCGGCCGCTTCGGAGCTGGGCCTTGACGTCACCGATGTGACGGTCGTCCATGATTCCGACCGGGTCGCGTTGCACCTGCTCCCTTGCGACGTCCTGGCGCGCGTCGCACCCTCGGGGCAGCTGGCCGATTCCGAGTTCGAGGTGGAGGTCGCCCGCCGCCTCGCCCTCGTCGACGCCCCGGTCGCGGAGCTCGATCCCCGGTCCGACGGCCGAGTCCGGGTGCGGGACGGGTTCGCCGTCTCGCTGTGGACCTACTACGAGCCGCTGCCCTCGGAGATCGCGCCGACCGCCTACGCGGACACCTTCCGGCGCCACCATGCCGCCCTGCGCCGGATCGATCTGGCCGCGCCGCATGTCACCGACCGGGTCGCCGCGGCGCTGAGAGAGGTGCGTGACCCGGAGCGGTCTGACGAGCTGTCCGACGCGGACCGGTCCTTCCTCGGCGACACCCTCGCCGACCTGAGCGCCGCGCTGGGCACCGGCCGGACCGGCGAGCAGCTGCTGCACGGCGAGCCGCATCCGGGCAACCTCCTCAACACGAGGCGAGGACCGCTCTTCGTGGACCTCGCCACCTGCTGCCGCGGACCGGTCGAGTTCGACCTGGCCCACGCCCCGGAGGACGTGGCGCAGCACTACGCGGGTGCCGACCAGGATCTGGTCCGCCGGTGCCGCGCCCTGAACTGGGCGTTGTTCTCGGCCTGGCGCTGGCGCCGGGAGGACCGGATGCCCGAGCGGGAGCACTGGAGGGCGGAAGGACTCAACCGGGTGCGGGCCGCCCTCCGCGGACGGTCCGCACCGACATGACCGGGTCCACGGGCGGCACCAGCCTCGCGGCGGCGACCGCCACGAGGTGGTCCGGTGCGGCACCCGTCTTCAGGGCGGCCACGTACGCGACGGCCTGGGCGGGGGTCAGTTCGGGAACCTTCTGACGAAGAAGGCGCGTGGCGTGGACCCGTCCCCGGTCGGCCGTGACCGCCCGCACTTCGTCGTGCAGATCGTCCACCGCGGTCCGCACGGTCTGCCCCCGGACGCGGACCCGGTAGTCCGCCTCCCATGCCCCGCTCATGGCGGAGAGGACGCCGATCGAGTGCAGGCTTCCGTCGACGCGGTCGACCAGGTAGGGCCCGTTTCCGGCCAGCAGGAACCGATCGTCCCCGGTCCGCAGGTACTCCGCGGACGTCCAGGTGACGATCCAGACCAGTTCGTGCGCCTTGACGTCGGCCACGGCCATGCGCAACGGGTCCAGACCGGCCGCCAGATCCCTTCGGTGGACGCGTTCCAGCTCTTCCTCGACGATCCGGACCGCGGCGTCCCGTTCGGTCATCTACCGCAGGGCGTCGACGAAGGACTGCCAGGCGACGGCGCCGACGGTGACGACCGGGCCGGACGGGTGCTTGCTGTCCCGGACGGGGACGGCGTCGGCGGGGCAGTTGTCGGCGACCTCGACGCAGTCGCCGCCATTGGGGCCGCTGTAGCTGGACCTACGCCACTGGGTCTCGCTCGGTCCGGTCTGCATGACGTTCCTCCACTACGCGGGCGATCAGCGCCGCCGAGTCTTCACGGAGAGGGCGTCCGCCTGCAAGTGAGCGTAATTGAGAGTGTCTTCTTTGATGGTCTGCGGGCCGGCCGTCATGTGGCCGGCCGGACGTCATGTCCTCCGTACCGCGTCGAAGGGTTATAGCGTGATTCACGCAACCGGTCCGCAGACGGCGGACGTTGAGAGCCGGTACCACGCCGAGTTCGCCATGGGCGCGCACGCGGCCCGCCGTCTGCGCCGCGTCCTGCGGCGGTACCTCGTGCGCTCCGGGCTGTCCGACGTGGCCGACGCTGCCGAGCCGGCGCTCACGGAACTCGTCGCCGACGTCGTACGGCACGTGCGCGGCCGTCGGGGACGCGTGTGCTTCCTGCTCCGGCCGGGCGGCGTACGGGTGAGGTCGCCGGCGGATGCCCGGAACCGCCCGTACCCGGGGCCGCCGACGCGCTGGGCGAGGGCGGGCGCGGGCTCCCGATCGTCGCGGCGGTGGCCGACCGGTGGGGTGTCACGCCGTACGCGGACGGGCGGGGCAAGACGGTGTGGTTCGAGTGCGCCGGCAAGGCGGGTGAGTCGGCGCCGCGTCCGTGACCGGCCCCCTCAGCCGGCCGCGTGCCGGGTGGCGACGCGGCGTACCTCCTGGGCGGCGCCCGGCGGTTCCAGGAGCATGTGACCGGCCTCGCGGCCCTCGTGGTGGACGCGCAGGCGCGGGCCGTCGACGAGGACGCGCAGCTCCGGCCACGGGTGGCGCCACAGCAGTGCGGAGCGCTCCCACAGTTGGAGGCCGCGGCTGGTCACCACCAGTTGGTACCGCGGGCCCTCGTGCGCCGCGGGCGGCGTGTGCTCCCGGTACGGGGGCCGGACGGTGTAGGTGCCGAGGACCGTCTCCCCCGGCTCCAGGGCCTCACGGCGCACGGCGCGGCGCCGGCTGATCCGCACTCCGGCCCAGCCGGCGAGACCGGTGGTCAGCGCGGCCGGGCCGGCGATCGCCCACCACGGCAACGCGGCCTCGACGCCCGCCAGGACGACCGCGGTGACCGGGAGGACCGCGGTTGCGGCGGCGCCGGTCAGCGCTGAGCGCCGACGGGATGCGGTCCTGCCGTTCTCGTCCCTGCTCACGCCCCGCATCCTCCCTCGCGCTCCCCCTGGAGCCTCGCGGCTCAGCCTATGCCGGAAGACGAAGGCCTCCGGGCGGCCGAAGCCGCCCGGAGGCCTGGGTAGGGGAGACGGCGGGCCGCCGCCGAGGTCAGACGGCCTCGGTCACCGGTGTCTTCGCCGGTGCCGGGTCGCCGTCGCCGTCGGCCGGGGCCTCCGCCTTCGGGCCGGCGCCCTTCAGCGGGACCTCCTTGACGAACACCGCCGCGACCAGGGCGAGGACCGCCACCGCCGAGCCGAGCAGGAACGCGCCGTGGGTGCCCGCGGACACCGCGTGCTGGTAGGCGTCGCGGATCGCGGCCGGCAGGGCCTTCAGCGCCTCCGCGGTCAGGGTCGCCGACTGCTCCGTCGCCTGGGAGCCGCCCGCCGGCACACGCTCGGCCATGACGTCCTGGACCCGGTTGTTGAACAGTGCGCCCATGATCGCGACGCCGAAGGAGGAGCCGAGGGTGCGGAAGAGGGTGGTGGAGGAGGACGCGACGCCCATGTCCTTCATCTCCACGCTGTTCTGCGCCACCAGCATGGTGATCTGCATCAGGCAGCCCATGCCGAGGCCGACGACGGCCATGTACATGCCGGAGGTGAAGCGGGTGGTGTCGGTGTCCATGGTCGACAGCAGGAAGAGGCCGACCGTCATCAGCGCGCCGCCCGCGACCGGGAAGATCTTGTAGCGGCCGGTGCTGGTGGTGACCCGGCCCGCGACCATCGACGTGACCAGCATCGCGCCCAGCATGGGCAGGAGCAGCAGGCCCGAGTTGGTGGCGGACGCGCCCTGCACCGACTGCTGGTACAGCGGCAGGAAGAGGGTGGCGCCGAACATCACGAAGCCGACGATGAAGCCGATGACCGACATCAGCGTGAAGTTGCGGCTGCGGAAGATGTGCAGCGGCAGGATGGGCTCCGCGGCCCTGGTCTGCCAGAACACGAACCCGATCAGCGCGGCGACGCCGATGCCGATCAGCTCCATGATCCGCGCGGAGGTCCAGGCGTACTCGGTGCCGCCCCAGGTGGTGACGAGCACGATGGCGGTGATGCCGACGGTCAGCAGCGCCGCGCCCAGGTAGTCGATCCGGGCCTCGCTGCGCTTCTTCGGCAGGTGCAGCACGGCGCTGATCGCGATCAGTGCGACCACGCCGAGCGGGAGGTTGATGTAGAAGGACCAGCGCCAGCCCCAGTTGTCGGTGATGGTGCCGCCGACCAGCGGTCCGCCGATCATCGAGAGCGCCATGACACCGGCGATCATGCCTTGGTACTTGCCGCGCTCCCGGGGCGGTATCAGGTCACCGATGATCGCCATGACGCCGACCATCAGACCGCCGGCGCCCAGACCCTGGATCGCGCGGAAGCCGATGAGCTGGCCCATGTCCTGGGCCATGCCGCTGAGCGCGGAGCCGGCCAGGAAGATCACGATCGACGTCATGAACGAGCCCTTGCGCCCGTACATGTCGCCGAGCTTGCCCCACAGCGGGGTGGAGGCCGCGGTGGCGAGGGTGTAGGCGGTGACGACCCAGGAGAGGTGTTCCAGGCCGCCCAGTTCGCCCACGATCGTCGGCATCGCGGTGCCGATGATCATGTTGTCGAGCATCGCGAGCATCATCGCGATCATGAGGGCGAGCAGGACGACCCGCACGCTCCTCGGCTGTTTCACGGCACCGGCGTCGCCGGTCGCCGCCTCCGTCTTGTCCGCCATCTCTCCTACTCCCCCAGCTACCGCTGTACCACTCACGCTTACTTGCCGCCCGGCAAGTTGTCTACACTGGGAAAGGTAGGCGCGTAACTAGCCGGTCGTCAAGTAAGTTTTTCGGAAAGTGCGCGGGGCAGGAGGTGCGTAGGAGGATGGGCGGCACAATGAACGGCACCAAGCAGCAGCGACGCCGCGGGGACACCCGCCAGCGCATCCAGGACGTGGCGCTCGAGCTCTTCGCGGAGCAGGGGTACGAGAAGACCTCCCTGCGCGAGATCGCCGAGCGTCTGGACGTGACCAAGGCAGCGCTCTACTACCACTTCAAGACCAAGGAAGAGATCCTCGTCAGCATCTTCGAGGATCTCTCACGGCCGTTGGAGGACCTGATCGAGTGGGGGCGGGAGCAGCCGCACACCCTGGAGACGAAGCAGGAGATCGTCCGCGGCTACAGCGAGGCGCTGGCCGGCGCGGCGCCGCTGTTCCGCTTCATGCAGGAGAACCAGGCGACGGTGCGGGACCTGCGCATCGGCGAACTGTTCAAGACCAGGATGTTCGGTCTGCGCGACATCCTCATGGATCCCGAGGCGGACCTGGTCGACCAGGTCCGCTGCGTCAGCGCGCTGTTCACGCTGCACGCCGGGATGTTCGTGCTCCGGGACCTCGAAGGCGACCCCGAGGAACAGCGTGCTGCCGTTCTCGAGGTCGCCACCGATCTGATCACCCAGGCTCACCGGGGAGCCGAGGAAGCCCAGTCCCGCTCTTAGACGGTCACGCCCTTGGCCTTCAGGAAGGCGACCGGGTCGACGGCCGAGCCGTAGTTCGGCGTCGTGCGGATCTCGAAGTGCAGGTGCGGACCGCTGGAGTTGCCGGTGTTGCCGGACTTGGCGATCGACTGGCCGGTCTTCACGACCTGGCCGATCTTCACGTTGATCCTGGACAGGTGCGCGTACTGGGAGTACGTGCCGTTGCCGTGCTTGATGACGATGGCGTTGCCGTAGGCGGGGCCGTCGCCGGCGCCGTTGCCGCCGGCCTTGACCACGGTGCCGCCGTGGGCGGCGACCACGTTGGTGCCGATCGGCACGGCGAAGTCCTGGCCGCTGTGCTTGTGCGCCCACATGCCGCCGTTCTGGGCGAAGCTGGCGCTCAGCGTGTACTTCCTGACCGGGTCGACCCAGGAGGCGGCCTTCTTCTTGGTGGCCGTCTTCTTGGCGGTCGTGGTCTTCTTGGCGCTCGCGGCGGCCTTCTCGGCCTTCGCCGCCTTGGCCTGCGCCGCTGCCTGGGCCTCTACGGCGCTGGCGGCGGCGGTGGTACTGGTGGCCGCCGTGGTGCCGGTGGCGGCCGCGACCCCGGCTCCCAGTGCGACCGAGGCTCCGAGGCCGGCGGCCATCACCGCGGCGCGGGTGCGGATGGTCGTACGGGAAGAACGGGACGTGACACGCGGGAACATTCGAACCTCATGGGGACGGGTGCAGAGGAATGCCCACCGGCGGGGCGCACAAGACGCTCACCGGGCGGGCTCAACCTTGGTAACCCGGGGACCCCGAACCGCACAAAGGTGTGACCTACGACCGTATTTAGTACTTCGGTCTGAAACTTCCCGACCCATGCCAGAGCCGTCATTCTGGGCAAAACCAGGTCAGACGCCCGGAAAAACCCCTGCCGTCTACACCGTTATGTCCGTTTTCGTAGTTCTTGCGGCTTCCACTATTCCCCGTAGTACAGGGCAATCGGCCTGTGCGGCACATCACCGGCGGCCATGATCGAAGGGCCGGTGAATGTGACCGGGGCTACTCCCGTCCCGGTTAACCCGCCCCCCGTACAAGGGCGTTCACCTAGGCTCGGAACATGGTCGACGTCACAGCACTCGGGGCCCGAGTCGCTTCCAGCGCGGTCACGCCGCTCGTCCGTCGGCTCTTCGTGCGGGACGGGCCGGGGGCGGGGCTCGTGGACCGGCCGGTGCGGATATCGGCGCTGGTGTCCTTCCGGGGCGAGAAGCGGACCGTCACGCCCAAGGACGTCGAGAAGATCGCCGGGGAGCTGGTCCGCAGGGCGCTGGCCGCGGCCGGACCCGGCGAGGAGCCCGTGGACGCCGCCGAGGCCGCGGCCGTCAGGGACGCCCTGGCCCGCACCCTCGCCCGGCTCGGCGAGATCACCGTCGAGGACTACGAGGCCGTCGGGCTCGGCCCGGAGCGCTTCGCGCGCGAGCTGGGCGCGGGCGTGCCGCTGGCTCCGTACGGGCTGAGCGAGGGCGGCACGCTGCTGTACGAGCGGCTGCTGCGCACCGCCTCGCTGCACATCCTGAACTTCCTCACCCAGCGCTCCACCTACGTCGCCCGGCGGCAGACCGACCAGACGCAGCAGCTGGCCCGGCTGGTCCAGGCCGTCGACGTGGTGCTGGAACGGCTGCCGTCCCAGTCGGCCGAGGACGCCGGGTTCGAGGAGCGCTACGCGGACCACATCGCCACCCGGTACGGCAGCCTCACCATCTACGGGCTCGACGCCGGGACCCGGGAGTGGCCCCTGGACACGGCCTACCTGAGCCTGGAGGCGACCCGGCCCCGGGCGGGGCAGGACGGGCGCCGAGGACCGGAGTACGGGGCCGTGGCCGCCGAGCAGGTGCTCGCCGGGCACGACCAGGTGTTCCTGCGCGGCGTCGCCGGGTCCGGCAAGACGACCCTCGTGCAGTGGCTCGCGGTCACGGCCGCGAGCCGGGTCTACGACCACGGGCTGACCCACCTCGTCGGGCGGGTCCCGTTCGTGCTGCCGATGCGCCGGATCGTGCGGCCGGGGGCGGAGCTGCCCTTCCCCGGCGACTTCCTGCGCGCGGTCGGCTGTCCCGTCGCCGGGGAGCAGCCGCCGGGGTGGGTGGAGCGCGTGCTGCGGGCCCGGCGCGGGGTGCTGCTGGTCGACGGCATCGACGAGATCGCCGGGGACCGCCGGGCCGCCGCCCGGCGCTGGCTGCGCGAGCTGGTGCGGGCCTTCCCGGGGAACCTGTGGCTGGTCACCTCGCGGCCCTCGGCCGTACCGGAGGAGTGGCTGGCCGCCGAGGGCTTCGACGAGCGCGTGCTCGCACGGATGTCCCGGGACGGCGTCACCACCTTCGTACGACGGTGGCACCGGGCGGCCGGGGCACCGGAGGAGGTCGGCAAGTCGCTGCTGGAGGCCGTGCGCACCACGTCCGAGCTGAACCGCCTGGCCACCAACCCGCTCATGTGCGGCATGCTCTGCGCCCTGCACCGCGACCGGCGCGGCTTCCTGCCCCAGGACCGCAGGTCCCTGTACGAGGCCGCCCTGACCATGCTCCTGGAGCGCCGGGACCGGGAGCGGGAACTGCACGGCCCCGACGGAACGCGGCTGCCGTACGCGGTCCAGGTGCAGCTGCTGCAGAAGCTGGCGTGGTGGCTGATCCGCAACGGCCGCCAGGAGATGGACCGGACCGAGGCCCTGCGGATCGTCGGCCGTGCGCTGCCCGCGCTCAGCCTGGCGGCCGACGGCGAAGAGGAGACCTACCACGCCCTGCTGCTGCGCTCCGGGCTGCTGCGCGAACCTGCCGAGGGCAGGGTGGACTTCCTGCACCGCACCTTCCAGGACTACCTCGGCGCCCGGCTGGCCGTCGAGGAGATGGACTTCGACCTGCTGGTCGACCACGCGGGCAGGGACGACTGGGAGGACGTCATCCTGCTGGCCCTCGCGCACGCCCGCCCGAAGGAGGCGGAGTACCTGATGCGCAGGCTGACGGAACCGGGCGACCCCCGCCGCGCGCTGCTGGCGGCGGCCGGGCTGCGGTACGCGGCGGAAGTCGCCCCCCAGGTGCGCAAACGGGTGGAGGACGGGCTGGTGGCGCTCGTGCCGCCGGTGTCCTTCGACGCGGCACGTGAGGTGGCGCGCGCCGGCGGCGATCTCGTGCTGGGCCTGCTGCCGGGCCCCGAGGAGGTGGATCACCGCACGGCAGCCCGCGTGGTGTACACGGCGGTCAGTGTGGGCAGCGAGGCGGCGCTGCAGTTCCTGCGCCGTTTCCGCGGTCATCCCGGCTCCGGCGTACAGCAGTCCCTCGCCGCCGCCTGGCACCTGTTCGACCGTGACCGGTACGCCCGCGAGATCCTCGCCCACCTGCCCCGGCAGTGGTCCGTCGACGTGTCCTCGGTGGCGGACCTGCGCGCGCTGCGCGCGCTCGGCGGCTGGGAGCACATCCACGTCCGCGGCGCGTACCGCGTCGAGGACCTGACCGCCCTGATCGTGGCCGAGCGCCTCGCCCGGCTGACGCTGGACGCCGCGCATCCGGTGGAAGGGCTGGCCTGGCTCTCCGCCTTCCCGGGCCTGCGCACCGTCACCGTGCTGGCCGACACCGACCCGTCCGTGGCCCGGCAGGTGCCGGACAGCGTGCGGGTCCAGATCTCCGCAACCGACCAGTCCTCACGACACCGGGGGTAAGCCGTATCCATGGATCCCGCCGTCCGCACGCCCTCCCGTCTCGCCGCCCCCCTCGTCCACCGGCTCTTCCGCGACCCCGTGCGGCCGCCGGTGTTCTCCGAGCCGGTCCCCGGCCTGGTCACCTGGCGGGGCACGCGGGCCACGGCCACCCCCGACGACGTCCACCGCACCGCCGCCGACCTGGTCCACCTCGCCGCCGAGCGGCATGCCGCGCCCACCGCCGAACTCGCCCCGGTCGTCGACGTCCTGGCCCGCACCCTGCTCGCGATCGCCGAGGTCGACGTCACCGACGCCGACGCCGTACGGCTGGGCCCGCAGGACTACGCGCGGCGGCTGCGGGGCGCCGTGCAGGGCGCCGACCGGGAACTGTCGCCGGACGCGGCCTGGTTCCACGACGCGCTGCTGGTGTCGGTGTGCCTGCACGTCCTGCACCACCTGGTGCGGCGTTCCGCCTATCTCCAGCGGCAGTTGCCGGGGCGAGCGAGCCGGATCGCCCAGCTGGTCGACCAGGGCGACGCCGAGGCGGCGGCACGGCAGGCCGAACGGCCCGAGGAGGACGTGGCGTTCGAGGCCGAGTACGTCCAGTGGGTGGCCCGGCGGTACGGCTGGCTGACCATCGTCGGCGTGGACTTCCCCAACGCGCCCGACCGTTGGCCGCTGGAGGAGACCTATCTGAGCCTGGAGGCGGAGGAGCGCAGCAGCGGCGTGGGCGGCGCCGAGGACGAGCAGCGCACGGTGCTGCTCGCGGACCGGGCGCTGGAGGACCACGAACGGGTCCTGCTGCGCGGCGGCGCCGGCTCGGGCAAGACGACCCTGGTGCAGTGGCTGGCCGTGGCCGCCGCCCGCGAGGGCTCCCGCATCCCCTTCGTGCTGCCCGTACGCCGCTTCGCCCGCGAGGGCTTCCCGGCCCCGGACGACTTCCTGCACGCGGTGCGGCATCCGCTCGCCGACCGGGCGCCGGAGGGGTGGGTGGTGCGCACCCTGCTCGCCGGGCGGGCGCTGCTGCTGGTCGACGGCATCGACGAGGCTCCGGAGAAGACGCGGGGCGAGTTGCGCGACCGGCTGCGGCGGCTGCTGCGCGTCTTCTCCGGAAACGGCTGCCTGGTCACCTCCCGGCCGTCCGCCGTCTCCGACGGCTGGCTGTCGGGGGGCGGGCTGGCCGAGGAGGACTTCGTCGAACTGTCGCTGGCGCCGATGTCGCGGGACCAGGTGACGCGGTTCATCCGGGACTGGCACTCGGCGGCCCGCCTGGACGAGCAGAGCCGTCCCCAGGGGCCCCAGGGCCGGGAGCGGGAGCGGGAACGAAGAACGCTCGACGAGTACGAGCAGCGGCTGCTGCACTCCGTACGGATCTACCGCGAGCTGCGCCAGCTCGCCACCAACCCGCTGATGTGCGGCCTGATATGCGCCCTGAACCGCGACCGGTCGGGCTCCCTGCCCAGTGGCCGCAAGGAGCTGTACGACGCCGCCCTGGAGATGCTGCTCCAGCGCCGCGACCCCGAACGGGACGTGCTGTACGCCGACGACGTGCGGCTCCAGCAGAGCACCCGCGAGCGGCTGCTGCAGAAGCTGGCCCACGCCATGCTGGAGGAGGACGCCTCCGAGCTGACCGGCGAACGGGCGGTCGCCATCCTGGACGCCGCGCTGCCCGCGATGCCCGCGGCTCGCGCACAGGGGGACGGCGCGACGATCTTCCGGCACCTGCTGCACCGCACGGGTCTGCTGCGCGAACGGTCGGGCGAGTCGGTCGACTTCGTCCACCGCACCTTCCAGGACTACCTGGCCGCCAAGGAGATCGTGGCGCGCGGCCGGTTCCCGACGCTGGTGGACCACGCCCACCAGTCCGAGTGGGAGGAGGTCATCCGCATGGCCGCCGCCCACGCCCGGCCCGAGGAGTGCGCCCAGTTCCTGGAACGGCTGCTGGCGCCCGCGCCCGGACTGCGCCGCCCACAGATCAACCACCGGCGGCTGATGGCCGCGGCCTGCCTGGACCACGTCACCGAACTCGACCCGGCCGTCCAGCGGCTCGTCCACGACCGTACGAAGAACCTGGTGCGCCCGACGACGGAGCTGGCCGCCCGGGGGCTCGGCTGGGTGGGCCCCATCGTCCTCGAACTGCTGCCCGATCCGGGGCAGGTGCCCGACGACCGGCAGGCGCATCTGCTCGCCTGCACCGCGACCCGCGTCCAGGACGACGCCGCCATCGACTACCTGGCCCGGCTGCGCTCCCGTGCGGCGCTGCCGGTCCGCACCGAACTGGCTCGGGGCTGGCGGCACTTCGACACCGAGCGATACGCCCAGGAGATCATCGCCCACCTGGATCCGGACGGTCTCTACTTCCCGGTCGCCGACACCGCCGAGCTGGCCGCGCTGCGCGAGCTGGGCGGGCGGCCGCGCGTCCAGGTGGGCGGGGTGATGCGGGCCGAGGAGCTGCTGGCGGGGCTGCTGACCGACCAGGTGACCCACCTGTGGCTCAACGCGGAGCTGCCCGACACGGACGTCTCCTGGCTCTCCGGGCTCCCGCGGCTGCGGGTGCTGCGGGTCAACCCCCGGCTGCCGCGGGTGCGGAACGTGCCGGACGGGGTGGAGATCACGGCGTAACCGCAGGCCGGACGGATGACTACTGCTCAGTAACCCAATCGTTGCCGTCCGGCCACTTGCTGGGGCGAGCATGCACGCGACAACTTTGTGCCGTCAGGCATCCGTTTTGTGCCGTCAGGCATCCGCGCAGGCATGAGAGGACCCCACCCCCCATGACCGACCAGACCGGACAGACCAGACAGACCCGGCCCCTCTGGGGGCGCGCCGCGAGTACGGCCGTCGTCGCCGCGGCGGCGCTCACCGCGACGGTCACGCCGTCCGTCGCCGCCCCGGCCGATTCGCCGCCCGCGTCGGTGCCGGCGGCCGCCGCGGCCGACGTCGACTACGACACGTGGCAGCGCGACTGCCGGGCCGTGATGGACGCGGCACTGCCGTACCTGAAGGAGCGGATCGCCGACGCCGGCCCCGGCGAGAAGCAGGCGATCGTCCTCGACATCGACAACACCTCCCTGGAGACCGACTTCGGCTTCAGCTACCCCCAGCCCGCCAACCGGCCGGTGCTGGAGGCCGCCCGGTACGTCCAGGAGCACGGCGTCGCCCTGTTCTTCGTGACCGCCCGCCCGGGCATCATCGAGGCGCCCACCGAGTGGAACCTCGCGCACGCCGGGTACGAGTCGTCCGGGCTGTACGTCCGCGGGTTCCTCGACCTGTTCAAGGACGTCGCCGTGTACAAGACGGAACAGCGCGCGGAGATCGAGTCGAAGGGCTACACGATCATCGCGAACATCGGTAACAGCGCCACCGACCTGTCGGGCGGCCACGCCGAGAAGACCTTCAAGCTCCCGGACTACGGCGGTCAGCTGTCCTGACGCCGGTCACGGAAAAAGGGGGCCACCCGGGACTTCGGTCCCGGGTGGCCCCCTTCTCAGGCTCACCCTCGCAGGGCTACGCCTCCTTGCTCAGGTTCGGGCCCGCGCCGCCCCCGGCCGCCTGCTCGATCGGCGGAACGTCGGGGAGGGCCGACTTCTCCTCACCCCGGAAAGTGAAGGTCTTGGCGTCGCCCTCGCCCTCGGTGTCCACGACCACGATGTGACCGGGACGCAGCTCGCCGAAGAGGATCTTCTCCGACAGCGTGTCCTCAACCTCGCGCTGGATCGTGCGACGCAGCGGACGCGCGCCCAGCACCGGGTCGTAGCCCTTCTTGGACAGCAGCTCCTTGGCGGACTGGGAGAGCTCGATGCCCATGTCCCGGTCCTTGAGGCGCTCGTCCACCTTGTCGATCATCAGGTCGACGATCCGCAGGATGTCGTCCTGGCTGAGCTGCGGGAAGACGACCACGTCGTCGACGCGGTTGAGGAACTCGGGCCGGAAGTGCTGCTTGAGCTCGTCCTGGACCTTGTTCTTCATGCGCTCGTAGTTGGTCTTCGTGTCACCCGCGGCGGCGAAGCCGAGGTTGAAGCCCTTGGAGATGTCCCGGGTGCCGAGGTTGGTCGTCATGATGATGACCGTGTTCTTGAAGTCCACGACCCGGCCCTGGGAGTCGGTCAGGCGACCGTCCTCCAGGATCTGCAGCAGCGAGTTGAAGATGTCCGGGTGGGCCTTCTCGACCTCGTCGAAGAGGACGACCGAGAACGGCTTGCGGCGGACCTTCTCCGTCAGCTGACCGCCCTCCTCGTAGCCCACGTAGCCGGGGGGCGAACCGAAGAGGCGCGAGACCGTGTGCTTCTCGCTGAACTCCGACATGTCGAGGGAGATCAGCGCGTCCTCGTCGCCGAAGAGGAACTCGGCGAGCGCCTTGGACAGCTCGGTCTTACCGACACCGGACGGACCGGCGAAGATGAACGAGCCACCGGGACGCTTCGGGTCCTTCAGACCGGCACGGGTACGGCGGATCGCCCTGGACAGCGCCTTGACGGCGTCGACCTGGCCGATGACCCGCTTGTGGAGCTCGTCCTCCATGCGCAGCAGGCGGGACGACTCCTCCTCCGTGAGCTTGAAGACCGGGATGCCGGTCGCGGTCGCGAGGACCTCGGCGATCAGCTCGCCGTCGACCTCGGCGACGACGTCCATGTCGCCGGCCTTCCACTCCTTCTCCCGCTTGGCCTTGGCGGCCAGGAGCTGCTTCTCCTTGTCGCGCAGGGAGGCGGCCTTCTCGAAGTCCTGCGAGTCGATCGCGGACTCCTTGTCGCGGCGGACGCCGGCGATCTTCTCGTCGAACTCGCGCAGGTCCGGCGGCGCGGTCATCCGGCGGATGCGCATCCGGGAACCGGCCTCGTCGATCAGGTCGATCGCCTTGTCCGGCAGGAAGCGGTCCGAGATGTAGCGGTCGGCGAGCGTCGCCGCCTGCACCAGGGCCTCGTCCGTGATGGAGACGCGGTGGTGGGCCTCGTAGCGGTCGCGCAGGCCCTTGAGGATCTCGATCGTGTGCGGCAGCGACGGCTCCGCGACCTGGATGGGCTGGAAGCGGCGCTCGAGGGCCGCGTCCTTCTCCAGGTGCTTGCGGTACTCGTCCAGCGTGGTCGCACCGATGGTCTGCAGCTCACCACGGGCCAGCATCGGCTTGAGGATGCTCGCGGCGTCGATGGCGCCCTCGGCGGCACCCGCACCGACCAGCGTGTGCAGCTCGTCGATGAACAGGATGATGTCGCCGCGGGTGCGGATCTCCTTGAGCACCTTCTTCAGGCGCTCCTCGAAGTCACCGCGGTAGCGGGAGCCGGCGACCAGGGCGCCGAGGTCCAGGGTGTAGAGGTGCTTGTCCTTGAGGGTCTCGGGCACCTCGCCCTTGACGATGGCCTGCGCGAGGCCCTCGACGACGGCGGTCTTGCCGACGCCGGGCTCACCGATGAGCACCGGGTTGTTCTTCGTACGGCGGGACAGCACCTGCATGACCCGCTCGATCTCCTTCTCGCGCCCGATGACCGGGTCGAGCTTGGACTCACGAGCGGCCTGGGTGAGGTTCCGGCCGAACTGGTCGAGGACCAGGGACGTGGAAGGCGTGCCCTCCGCAGGACCGCCGGCGGTGGCGGTCTCCTTGCCCTGGTAACCGGAGAGCAGCTGGATGACCTGCTGCCGCACCCGGTTCAGATCGGCGCCCAGCTTGACCAGGACCTGGGCGGCGACGCCCTCGCCCTCGCGGATCAGGCCGAGCAGGATGTGCTCCGTGCCGATGTAGTTGTGGCCCAGCTGGAGGGCCTCGCGGAGCGACAGCTCCAGGACCTTCTTGGCACGGGGGGTGAAGGGGATGTGTCCGGACGGGGCCTGCTGGCCCTGGCCGATGATCTCCTCCACCTGCTGGCGGACCGCCTCGAGCGAAATCCCGAGGCTCTCAAGGGCCTTGGCGGCGACACCCTCACCCTCGTGGATCAGGCCCAGGAGGATGTGCTCGGTGCCGATGTAGTTGTGGTTGAGCATCCGGGCTTCTTCCTGAGCCAGGACGACAACCCGCCGCGCGCGGTCGGTGAACCTCTCGAACATCGTTAATCGCTCCTCAGAGCGGTCAGGCAGTGGGGGGAACTTCCCCTCCCTGTCCTTCCGCAGCTTAGTCCCGCAAGCGGGGACCGCTCATTCCAACTGCCGACACCGTCGATGGCCTCCTGACCCCTGACGCCGACATCTGCCACAACCCGATGGTGCGAGACGATGTTCCCGCAGGCCAAGCACTTACCCCACTCGCCAGTACGCCGATGGCGAACGCGAGACGGCCCGATCTGCAAGTCGCCCCCTCCCACTAGGGATGTCTTACCCGCGGGGACTGACACTCCATGCCGCGCACACCGGTTCCCTCCGCTACGGGCGAACAACCTTGCGCCACCCCGCACCCCCCGCACGCCCCCTCGCACCACCCGTGTCCAGCACTCTGCGTTTTCGAATCGGGACCCAGCGTAACTTGAGGCCTCTGCGGACGGTTGCACTTGGCATGGTTGGCGCCTCGCACCCGGTCCCCGTCGCTCCCGCGGCCCCCGTTGTGCCGTCGCCGCGCCGGCCCACCGGGAACGGCGGCTCGGCGTGGGAGCGGACGCGCTGGTGGTACGAGAGCGCGCTCGGGTGGCCGACGACGCCCGGGGACCCGGTGCGGTTGCGCACGGGCGTGCGCTTCGACGTCCTCGACGTGCCGGTCGGCGC
Organism: Streptomyces sp. NPDC085944; assembly: GCF_040686295.1. NCBI lineage: Bacteria > Bacillati > Actinomycetota > Actinomycetes > Kitasatosporales > Streptomycetaceae > Streptomyces > Streptomyces sp. NPDC085944. Next base: position 43,772 of record NZ_JBFBJX010000011.1, read on the forward strand.
CGGGTACGCGACGCTGGAGCGGCTGGACCGGAGGGAGCGACTGGACCGGGCGGACCGGCCGGTGTGCGCCGGTCCGGCCGGACGCGTCGGCGGGGGTTCGCCGGTGCCGGGGTTTCCGGTGGCCGTCCAGGGCGGGCGGATGCTGCTGCTCGTGGCGGCGGGTGCCGCGGAGGAGCTGCCCGGGCTGCTGGAGTGGCTGGAGTGGGGTTCGCTGACGCTCGGCCTGACGGCGCTCGGTGCGGGCGGCACCGTGGACGCGCCCCTTGCCCCGCCCGGCCCTGCGCTTGCCCCGCCCGGCCCTGCCGGGCTGCCGCCGCGTCCCCCGGAGCGCGACGGCCTGCACGGGGCCGCCGTATGGCTGCGGCCCCCGGAGCCGGGATGCGAGGTGGAGTCCTCGCTGCCGGCACTGTCGGTGCCCGGACGCACCGGGACCGCCCTCGATCTCGCCCGGCTGGTCCACACGCTGGCCACGCAGTGCCACCGCCTCCGGCTCACCGCGAGCGGCCCGCCGCGGGCACGGCCCGTGGCGCGGGTCGGGTGATCAGCCGTTGGCCTGCTCGTACGCCTCACGGACCTTCGCGGGGACACGGCCGCGGTCGTTGACGTCCCAGCCGTTCTCCTTGGCCCAGGCGCGGATCGCCGCCGTGTCCTGACTGCCGCCGGAAGCGGCGCGTGCCTTGCCGCGGCCGCCCGAGGCGCGGCCCCCGGTACGGCGGCCACCCTTCAGGTACGGGTCGAGAAGACCGCGGAGCTTGTCCGCGTTGGCGGTGGTGAGGTCGATCTCGTAGGTCTTGCCGTCCAGTGCGAACGTCACGGTCTCGTCTGCCTCGCCGCCGTCGAGGTCGTCGACAAGAAGGACCTGAACCTTCTGTGCCACCGGATTTCCTTTCATCGATAACTTGAGGGCCGGGGGTCCGCCGGCGTCCGCCGTATCGCCGCCCCTTGTTATATGCAGTACTGCAGTACGCCGGAAAGCAAACCGCTTTTGCCGGAAAAACACAAACCCCCGGCGGAGACCGGTAGCCCGACTCCGGGCCGGAAACATGCGCGTTTCGGACATAGGGAACCCATGAAGGGCGCGTCGGTGGAATAAACCTCGAAGGACCGTGGGCCGTGGACGTCCGGGGCTCCCCGGCGATCACAGATGCAGAAGCATCCGGCTGTTGCCCAAGGTGTTCGGTTTCACTCGTTCGAGACCCAGGAACTCCGCAACGCCCTCGTCATAGGAACGCAGCAGCTCCGCGTACACATCGGTGTCGACGGGTGTCTCCCCGATCTCGACGAAGCCGTGCTTGCCGAAGAAGTCCACTTCGAAGGTCAGACAGAAAACGCGGCGAACACCGAGCCAGCGTGCCGTGTCCAGCAACTTCTCCAGCAGCTTGTGGCCGACGCCGGCGCCCTTCAGACCGGGCTTCACCGCGAGAGTCCGCACTTCCGCGAGGTCTTCCCACATCACGTGCAGGGCGCCGCAGCCGACCACCTCGGCGTTGTCGTCGCGTTCCGCGACCCAGAACTCCTGGATGCTCTCGTAAAGCGTCACCATCGCTTTGTCGAGCAGGATGCGGTCACGGACGTACGCGTCGAGCAGCCGGCGCACGTCCGGGACATCGCTGGTGCGGGCCCGCCGGACGCTGATGGCATTTGGCATGGGGGGACGCTATCGCTCGCCGCCGTCCGATGCCGCGCCGGGTCCCGGCGGCGGGGTTTCCGCTTCCGGCGCGGGCGTTTCCCGACCCTGCGCCGGGGTTTCCGGTGGCTGTGCCGGGGTTTCCGGTGCCTGGGCGGGGGTTTCCGGTGGCTGTGCCGGGGTTTCCGGTCCCTGCACGATGCGGATGGCGTCCCCGAGGGCCTGACGCTGTTCCTCGCTCATCATGCCGAAGAAGGCGACGAGGGCGGCGGCGGGGTTGTCGCTCTGCGACCAGGCGTCGTTCATGAGGGCGGCGGCGTAGGCGGCGCGAGTGGAGACCGCCTCATATCGATAGGCACGGCCTTCGGACTCGCGGCGCACCCAGCCCTTCTGATGGAGATTGTCCAAAACGGTCATCACGGTCGTGTACGCGATGGACCGTTCCTGTTGCAGGTCTTCCAGGACTTCCCGAACGGTCACGGGGCGGTTCCACTTCCACACCCTCGTCATGACCGCGTCTTCGAGTTCTCCCAATGGGCGAGGCACGCTTCGAACGATAGTGGGAGATCGGGACGACCGCGTGCCGGACGTGCGCTTTCGCAGGCGAACGCGCGCAAAAGGGGCGTACGGCTCCGCGGGGAGGGTGCGGGAGCCGTACGCGGGTGTGCCGCGGTGCGTGTCGTGGCGCGGCGCGCCCCGGGTCGGTCAGGACTCGGGGTGCGGGGACGCCTGCCGGGCGCCCTCCGCGCGGGCGAGGGCCGCGTCGACGACCGCGTCCTCCTTGGCCTTGTTGGCGCCGCCCTGGGTCTTCACGATCACCCGGATCAGGCCGATGAAGAAGACGGCCATGACGACCGGGGGCAGGAGCGCGGAGACGTAGTCCATGGATCCAGGGTAGCCAGGCGCCGTCAGCCGGCGGCGAGGTGGTGCCGGGAGCCCGGTGCCGGCGGGGCGGGCGGGTTGGCGGGCGGCGCGGGCTTGCGGCGGGGGAAGACCTCGCCGGGGGTGGGGACGGGGCGCTTGGGGGCGGCGGGGGCGGGGCCGGGTCGGGGGGACGGCTTCGGGGCGGGTTTCCGCGCGGGGTCCTCGCCGGGGTGGCGGCCGCCGGGGACGGCGTGGAGGCGGGTGCGGGTGCGCGCCGCGGGGAGCGTCGCCCTGGCCGGGGCGGATGCCGTCGCGGGGCCGCAGCGGGCCAGGAGCTCGGCCGCGGCGGGGTTGCCGCGCAGGGCGCCCAGGGCGGCGAGGTCGTCCGCGTCGGGGCGATGGCCGGCGTCCAGCGCCTCGTCCAGGAGCGCGAGGTAGCCGGTGGCGGTGCCGGGGAGGGCGGCGCGGTACCGGGCGAGGTCGGCCACCAGGAAGGCGCGGAGCCTGGCACCCTCCCGCATCGCCTCGTCGAGCGACTCTGCGAGGTGGAGGCAGTCCTGGGCCTCCTGGGCCGAGACCGTGCTGGGGTTCAGGGCGAGGGCGAGGGCTCGCCGGAGCACACGCAGCTCCTGAGCACCGAACGCCATGCCGCCGCGGGGTCCGTAGGGCGTGGGCATGCGGCGACGATACGCGCTAATCAGACAAACTCGGCATAGGGGGCACGGGTGTGGCGTACGGGCCCACCCGGATGCGGGTGCCTCCGGCGGTGGTGCGGGCGCCTTCGGCGGTGGGTGGTTGGTGTGGTGGGGGTGGGTGCCTGCGGCGCCTGCGCGGGTGGGGTGGGGGTGCGGATGCCTGCGGCGCCGGTGCGGGTTTGGTGGGGGTGCGGATGTCTGCGGCGCCTGTGCGGGTGCCTCCGGCAGTGGGTGGTGGGGGATGCCTGCGGCGGTCTGTACGGGGTGCGTGGTGGTGGGTGCCTGCGGCGCCGGTGCGGGTGCCTTCGGCGGTGGTGCGGGGTGCCTGCGGCGCCTGTGCGGGTTGGGTGGGGGTGCGCGTAGCGCCGTAGGTTCGGTGGGTGGGTCGGGGCCGGGCCGGGGGGTGTCCGTCCTCGGAACGGCGCGGAATCGGTCGGCCACAGATCTCCCCCGGCGCGGAGGCGCCAACCACTGCGGGCGGACACCCCCGACCCGACCCCTCCTCGCCGTACGCGGCTCTCCCCCGCCCCACGCCACTGCCCCATCCCCGCCGTACGCGGCTCCCCGCCGCCCCAGCCGCAGGCAGCCCGCCACACCACCACCGCTGCTGCGGGCAGTCGCCACGCCTGCCGCCCCCGCTGCGGGCAGTCCGCCACGCCACCGCCGCTGCTGCGGGCAGTCGCCACGCCTGCCACCCCAACTGCAGGCAGTCCGCCACGCCGTCGCCGCTGCAGGCAGTCCGCCACGCCGCCCCAGCTGCGGGCAGGCGTGCCGCTGGGGCGGCACGGGTGGGCGCAGCGGCAGACCGCGAACGCCGGGCCGCGTCACCCACCCCGCGCCCACACCCACGCCGGGGGCCACGCCGACGCCGGGACAGTGGGTCCACCCGGCGCGCCCGCGCCGGGTGACCGGGCAACCCCGGACCGGTGGGCCGCCGCGCGTCGGGGGCGGAGGGGGCATCGGGTCACCTACATGCGGGACACGTTTCGTTCGTACACCAGGCGCAGTCCCATCAGCGTCAGCCACGGCTCGTGCTCGTCGATCACCGACGACTCACCCAGCACCATCGGGGCCAGTCCGCCCGTCGCGATGACGGTGACGTCGTCCGGGTCGTCGGCCAGCTCGCGGGCCATGCGGTTGACGACGCCGTCGACCTGGCCGGCGAAGCCGTAGACGATCCCGGACTGCATCGCCTCGACCGTGTTCTTGCCGATCACGCTCCGCGGCCGGGCCACCTCGATCTTGCGGAGCTGGGCGCCCTTGACGCCGAGCGCCTCGACCGAGATCTCGATGCCGGGGGCGATGACGCCGCCGATGTACTCCCCGCGTGCGCTGACCGCGTCGAACGTCGTCGCCGTGCCGAAGTCCACGACGATCGCCGGGCCGCCGTACAGCTCGACGGCCGCGACCGCGTTGATGATGCGGTCGGCGCCGACCTCCTTGGGGTGGTCGGTGAGGATCGGGACGCCGGTCTTGACGCCCGGTTCGACCAGCACCGCGGGGACGTCGCCGTAGTAGCGACGGGTGACCTCACGCAGTTCGTGCAGGACGGAGGGGACCGTCGCGCAGATGGCGATGCCGTCGATGCCGTCGCCCAGCTCGTCACCGAGCAGCGGGTGCATGCCCATCAGGCCCTGGAGGAGGACCGCCAGCTCGTCGGCCGTGCGGCGCGAGTCCGTGGAGATGCGCCAGTGCTCGACGATGTCCTCGCCGTCGAAGAGGCCGAGGACGGTGTGCGTGTTGCCTACGTCGATCGTCAGCAGCATGGCTTCTACTCCGCCGCTCGCAGGTCCAGGCCGATGTCCAGGATCGGGGAGCTGTGGGTGAGCGCGCCCACGGCCAGGTAGTCGACGCCCGTGTCGGCGTACGCCTTGGCGTTGGTGAGGGTGAGGCGGCCCGAGGCCTCCAGCGCGGCGCGGCCTGCGACCAGGGTCACCGCCTCCGCGCACTCGTCGGGGGTGAAGTTGTCCAGCAGGATCAGGTCCGCGCCCGCCTCCACGACCTCGCGCAGCTGGTGCAGGGTGTCGACCTCGACCTCGATGGGCAGGTCGGGGAAGCTCTCGCGCACGGCCGTGAAGGCCTCGGCGACGCCGCCCGCGGCGACCACGTGGTTGTCCTTGACCAGGGCCGCGTCCGAGAGGGACATGCGGTGGTTGACGCCGCTGCCGCAGCGGACCGCGAACTTCTCCAGGCTGCGCAGCCCGGGGGTGGTCTTGCGGGTGTCGCGGACCTTGGTCTTCGTGCCGTCCAGAACGTCCGCCCACGCGCGCGTGGCCGTCGCGATGCCCGACATGCGGCACAGCAGGTTCAGCGCGCTGCGTTCGGCGGTCAGGATGTCGCGGGTGCGGGTGGTGACGGAGAGGAGCTTCTGGCCCTCCCGCACGCGGTCGCCGTCCTCCACGTGGCGCTCCACCTCGAACTCGTCCGTGCAGACGATCGACAGGACCGCCTCGGCGACCCGGAGGCCCGCCACGACGCCCGCCTCGCGCGCGGTGAAGTCGGCCGTGGCCACGGCGTCCTCGGGGATGGTGGCCACGGTCGTCACGTCCACGCCGCCCGCCAGGTCCTCCTGGATGGCGACGTTCGCGATGTCCTCGACCTCGACGGGGTCGAGGCCGGAGTCCAGCAGGAGGGCGGCGAGGGACGGGTCGAGGCCGCACTCCATGTAGCTGTCCTCCTCGGTGTCCGCGCCGCAGGCACAGCCGTCGCCGCAGCCTCCGGTGGAGGCGAGGGGGAGTTCGTTGGGGTCGGAGGGGTTCACTGTCACTGCTCCTGGGGACGGTGCGTCGGCTGGGCGCCGTGGACGGTCGGGGGGAATTCTGGCGTGTCCGTGGTGTGCACGGCGAGCGTGCGGTCCGGGTTCAGGCGTACGACGATGTGGCGGCGCCACGCCGTGTCGTCGCGCTCCGCGTGGTCCTCGCGCCAGTGGCAGCCGCGGGTCTCCTCGCGCCGGGCGGCCGCGGCGACCAGGACGCGGGCCACGCACAGGAGGTTGGTGGCCTCCCAGGTGTCGACGCCCGGCTCGGACGTCTTGCCGTGCTCGTGCAGCGCCTCGCGGGCCTCGGTGTGCAGGGCGTGCAGCCGGTCGGCCGCGCGCGTGAGGGAGTCGGCCGAGCGCAGGACTCCGGCGCCCTCCGTCATGATCCGCTGGATCGTGATGCGGGACTCGGGCGGGAGGAGGGGGTGCTCCGGGTGGTCCGGGTGCGGGACGGGGGCCGGTACGCGTGTGTGGGGGGTGCCGGCTGTGCCTCCCGCCGCGATGTCGGCCGCGATGCGCTCGGCGTAGACCAGGCCCTCCAGGAGGGAGTTGGAGGCCAGGCGGTTGGCGCCGTGCACGCCGGTGCAGGCGACCTCGCCGCACGCGTACAGGCCGGGGACCGTCGTACGGCCGTGCGCGTCGGTGCGGACGCCGCCCGAGGCGTAGTGGGCGGCGGGCGCGACGGGGATCGGCTCGGTGACCGGGTCGATGCCGTGGGCCCGGCAGGCGGCGAGGATCGTGGGGAAGCGGTGCTCCCACATGTCGGCACCGAAGTGACGGGCGTCCAGGTACATGTGCGCGGCGCCCCGCTCCTGCATGCGGCGCGTGATGGCCTTGGCGACGATGTCGCGGGGTGCCAGTTCCGCGAGTTCGTGCTGCCCGAGCATGAAGCGCACGCCGTCCGCGTCCACCAGATGGGCGCCCTCGCCCCGTACCGCCTCGGAGACCAGGGGCTGCTGGCCCTCGGCGTCCGGGCCCAGGAAGAGGACGGTGGGGTGGAACTGGACGAATTCGAGGTCGCTGACCTCGGCGCCCGCGCGGAGGGCCAGGGCCACTCCGTCGCCCGTGGAGACGGGGGGGTTGGTGGTCGCCGAGAAGACCTGGCCCATGCCGCCGGTGGCGAGGACGACCGCGGGGGCGTGGACCGCCCCGACGCCGTCGTGCTGGCCCTCACCCATGACGTGCAGGGTGACACCGGCGGTGTGGCCGTCGGCGTCCGTGAGGAGGTCGAGGACGAGTGCGTTCTCGACGGTGCGCAGGCCACGCGCGCGTACGGCCTCGACCAGGGCGCGGGAGATCTCGGCGCCCGTCGCGTCGCCGCCCGCGTGGGCGATGCGGCGGCGGTGGTGGCCGCCCTCGCGGGTGAGGGCCAGGCCGCCCTCGGTGGACTCGTCGAAGTGCGCGCCGGTCGCGATGAGGCGGCGTACGGCACCGGGGCCTTCGGTGACCAGGGTGCGGACCGCTTCCCGGTCGCACAGGCCGGCGCCGGCGACCAGCGTGTCGTCCAGGTGCTGCTCGGGGGTGTCGCCCTCGCCGAGGGCCGCGGCGACGCCGCCCTGGGCCCAGCGGGTGGAGCCGTCGTCCAGGCGGGCCTTGGTGACGACGACGGTCCGCAGGCCGGCGGCCTCACAGCGCAGCGCCGCGGTGAGGCCCGCGACGCCGGAGCCGACGACCACCACGTCCGCGGCGACGGCCCAGCCGGGCGCGGGAGCGTGCAGTCGTATGCCTGTGCTGGTCACGAGGCGGCTCCGAGGGGTCCGAAGGTGAGGTGGACGTTGTCGATCAGGCGGGTGGCGCCGACCCGGGCGGCGACGGCGAGGACGGCCTCGCCGGTGTGGTCGTCGCCGATCTCGGTGAAGTCGGCGGGGTCGACCAGGGCGAGGTAGTCCAGCTCCAGGGGCGGGGTGGCCCGGGCGGCGTCGTCCAGGACCAGGCGGGCGGCGTCCCGGACGGCCGTGGCGCTGCCGGGGGCGGAGGTGGCGACGGCGTGGGCGTCGGCCGCCGCGCGGGACTCGCCCAGGGCGCCCAGCGCCTCGGCGCGCGCCCGGGTGGCGGGTACTTCGCGGGCCCGCGCGCAGAGCGCCTCCTGCGCGGCGTGCCGGTCCTGGCCGGCGAAGAGCGCCTGGGAGAGGGCGAGGGCCGTGCGGCGTTCCGCCGTCGAGAGGTAGCGGTTGCGGCTGGACAGGGCCAGGCCGTCCTCCTCGCGCACGGTGGGGACGCCGACGATCTCCACGCCGAAGTTCAGGTCGCGGACCATGCGGCGGATCAGCGCGAGCTGCTGGGCGTCCTTCTGGCCGTAGAGGGCGAGGTCGGGGCGGGTGAGGTGGAGCAGCTTGGCGACGACGGTGAGCATGCCGTCGAAGTGGCCGGGGCGGGAGGCGCCCTCCAGGCGCTCGCCCATGGGCCCGGCGGTGATCCGCACCTGGGGTTCGCCGCCCGGGTAGACCTCGTCGACGGCGGGGGCGAAGACGGCGTCGGCGCCCGCCCGTCCGGCGATCTCCAGGTCGGCGTCCAAGGTGCGCGGGTAACGGTCGAGGTCCTCGCCCGCGCCGAACTGGAGCGGGTTCACGAAGATCGTGACGACGACCTCGCCGTCGGGGCCCGCGAGGTCGCGCGCCGTGCGGATCAGGGTGGCGTGGCCCTCGTGCAGGGCGCCCATGGTCATCACGACGGCCCTGCGGCCGTGGCGCACGCGTGCGTGCAGCTCGTCGGCGGTGCGCAGCAGGACGGGCGGGGTGGGGGTCATCGGGCGCCTCCGTCGGTGCCTTCGGGGCCTTCGGTGCCTTCGGTGCCTTGAGTGCCGTCGGAGCCGGGGGGCTCGTTCGCGCCGGTGGCTCCGTCGGCGAGTACGCCGAGCAGGTCCTCGGCGAGTTCCGCCCTCAGCAGGCCGTGGTCCAGGGCGCGGTCGGCGGTCGCGCGGGCCATCGCCACGTAACCGGCGACGGCCTGGGGGGCGTGTTCGCGCAGCTCCGTGATGTGCGCGAAGACCGTGCCCGCGTCCCCGCGCGCGACGGGGCCGGTGAGGGCCGCGTCGCCGGAGCGCAGGGCGTTGTCCAGGGAGGCGCCGAGGAGCGGGCCGAGCATCCGGTCCGGGGCCGTCACACCGGCTGTGCGCAGCAGCTCCATGGACTGGGCGACCAGGGTGATCAGGTGGTTGGAGCCCAGGGCGAGGGCCGCGTGATAGAGCGGGCGCCGGTCCTCGGCGATCCACTCCGGCTCGCCGCCCATCTCGATGACCAGGGCCTCGGCCGCCAGCCGCAGCTCCTCGGGTGCGGTGACGCCGAAGGAGCAGCCGGCCAGCCGCTGGACGTCCACCGGGGTGCCGGTGAAGGTCATCGCGGGGTGCAGGGCCAGCGGCAGGGCACCGGCTCGCAGCGCGGGGTCCAGGACCCTCGCGCCGTACCGCCCCGAGGTGTGCACGAGCAGCTGGCCCGGGCGCACCGCCCCGGTCTCCGCGAGCCCGGTCACCAGGCCGGGCAGGGCGTCGTCGGGGACCGTCAGCAGGACCAGCTCGGCGTGCTGGAGGACTTCGGCCGGCGTCATGAGCGGCACGTCGGGGAGGAGGGCGGCGGCACGCCTGCGGGATGCCTCGGAGACCCCCGAGACGGCCACCGGGCGGTGCCCGGCGAGCTGGAGGGACGCGGCAAGCGCTGGGCCCACCCGTCCGGCGCCGACAACGCCTACGGTGAGCCGCGCGGGGCGGTCCTTGGGGTCTGGCTGTGGGGTTGTGTTCACGCGACGGCGGCCTTCCCGTTCCAGTCCGCTCGGGGTACCGGACGATTTCTCGTCATGTTAACGCGATCGGTCCGGGCGACGTCCGGTTGTCCACAGGCTGTGGGTTTCCGCGCGATGCCGGGACACACCCCCGCGCGCGCGTGTCGGAGCCTGTGGGAAACGGGGTGCCCCGCGGGCGGTCAGCGCGACATGATCCCGGCATGAGTGACACGGCAGAGCGAAACGAGCAGGCGGAACCGGACGAACCGGAGGAGCGGCGGAACGAACGCCGGCGGGAACGACGCGTGGCCGCCCTGCGCGACGCGCGGCGCGTGCTCGCCCGCCCGGGCTTCATGACGTCCCTGCGGGAGCGCATCGCCCTGCTGGACGGGGCCGGCGAACTGTACGACCTCGACGAGCCCTCCGACATGTACGGCAACGGCGTCGTGACGGCCCTGGAGGAGCGGACCGCCGCCCTGCTCGGCACGGAGGCCGCCGCCTTCTTCCCGACCGGAACCATGGCGCAGCAGGTGGCCCTGCGCTGCTGGGCGGGCCGCACCGGCAACCCGGTCGTCGCCCTGCACGGGCTCGGCCACCCCGAGCGGCACGAGCGCAGCGCCTTCAGCCGGGTCGGCGGGCTGCGCCCGGTACGGCTGACCGACGCGCCCCGGCAGCCGACCGCCGACGAGGTGCGCGGCTTCGAGGAGCCGTTCGGGGCGCTGATGCTGGAGCTGCCGCTCAGGGAGGCCGGCTATCTGCTGCCCACCTGGGAGGAGCTCACCGAGGCCGTCGAGGCCGCCCGGGAGCGCGACGCGGTGGTGCACTTCGACGGGGCCCGCCTGTGGGAGTGCACCACCCACTTCGACCGCCCCCTGGCGGAGATCTCGGGCCTGGCGGACAGCGTGTACGTCTCGTTCTACAAGTCCCTCCAGGGCTACGGCGGCGCCGCCCTGGCCGGCCCCCGGACCCTGGTCGAGGAGGCGAAGGCCTGGCGGCACCGGTACGGCGGCCAGGTGTTCCAGCAGTTCCCCACGGCGTTGTCCGCCCTGGTCGGCCTGGAGCGCGAGTTGCCCCGGCTGCCCGCGTACGTGGCCCACGCGCGCGTGGTGGCCGCCGCGCTGCGCGAGGGCCTCGCGGAGGCCGGGCTGCCGTGGGCGCGGGTGCACCCCGAGGTGCCGCACACGCACGAGTTCCAGGTCTGGCTGCCCTGCGACGCGGAGGTCGCGGGCGAGACCGCGCTGCGGCAGGCCGAGGAGACCGGGACCATGCTGTTCTCCCACCCCTGGGACCCGGCCGGCCCCGGTGTCGCCCTGACCGAGGTCTCGGTGGGCGAGGCGGGCCTGGGGTGGACGACCGACGAGGTACGGGCGGCGGTCGCCGACTTCGCGGCCCGGGTGCAGGGCTGACGACGTGGACAGTCGCCGAGGTCGCGGCCCGACGGCAGGGCTGACGGCTTGGGGGCAGTCGCCCAGGCACGGCCCGACAGCAGGGCCCACCGCCCGGCAGCCGG
>NZ_JBFBJX010000011.1:55036-274483 GCF_040686295.1 Streptomyces sp. NPDC085944
CGCCCAGGTCACGACCCGACGGCAGGGCTGACGGCTTGGCGGCAGTCGCCCAGGCACGGCCCGACAGCAGGGCCCACCGCCCGGCAGTCGCCCAGGCACGGCCCGACAGCAGGGCCCACCGCCCGGCAGCCGCCCAGGTCACGACCCGACGGCAGGGCTGACGGCTTGGCGGCAGTCGCCCAGGCACGGCCCGACAGCAGGGCCCACCGCCCGGCAGTCGCCCAGGTCACGGCCCGACAGCAGGGCTGACGGCTTGGCGGCAGTCGCCCAGGCACGGCCCGACAGCAGGGCCCACCGCCCGGCAGTCGCCGGTGTCGGTCCGGCTGGAGGCCGACAGCCCGGCGCGCCGCCCGGTCATACGCCGGGGGTCAGCCCAGGGCGCGCGGCCACAGGGACCACCACCGGCGCAGGGCACGCCGTAGGCGGCCGTGCGCGGGGCGGCCGGTGAGCACGGCGCGGAACTGCCGGCGGTCGTGCCACTCGCGCACGACCTGCCAGTCGTGTGCGCCGGGCGCGGGCGGCGCGGGCTCGCCGAGCTGCCGGGCGCGGTGGGTGTCGAGGAGGTACTGCTGCGTGATGCTCATGGCGGACGCCTTCTCCAGGAGGCACAGAGGTGGACGTGGGGGTGGGTTTACGGGCTCCGCGGCTGCCCCGGTGCCCCCAGGCTGCTCCGGTCGGCGCCCCGCGGTCGCGCCGATTGACGGCGGCGGTCAATCGGCGGCGGCGTTGTCGGTGGCGGCGTGCACCATGGGGACATGAGCGTGCGCATCGACATCGCGGGGCTGCGGCCGGAGAGGATCGCCGTCGTGCCCTCCCCACTGGCCGAGCTGGGCATGGCGCTGCACGCGCTCTCCGAGCCGGGGCACCACCCGGGGCTGCAGGGCTGGGCGACGGGCGTGACCGCCCGGCTCGACTCGCACCTGGCCGACCGGATGTGCGAGGCCGACTTCCTGTGGCGGACGACCTTCTCGGACCTCTTCATGCCCTTCGCCGGGGTGCCGGGCCGCAGCACCCTGCCCGGTGCCACCCTCACCGACGACCTGGACCTGCTCGACAAGCTGTCCGACGAGCAGTTCGTCGACGCGGCCCTGGAGTTCACCTGCGCGCTGCCGTACAGCACCGCCGGGGCCTCGGCGCTCGACGACCCCGAGGTGCGCCGAGGCGCGCTGGACCTGGCCGCCGCGCGGGGACCGCAGCAGCTGCGCTTCAGTGAGCGGCTGCTGGCCGACCCGCCGCGGATTCGGGGCTGGCTGCGCCAGTTCGCGCGCGACTGCGACGAGGCGTTCTTCGCCGAGACCTGGTCCCGGGTGCGCCACCAGCTCGCGGCGGACGCCCGGCACAAGACGGACCTGCTGCGCCGCAAAGGCCTGGCCGAGGCGCTGGCCGCAGTGTCCCCGGCGGTGACCCTGGACGAGGGCGCCGCCCGGATCACCGTCGACAAGCTGGGCGACGGCCGCTCCGCGACGGCGGACGGCGGCCTGCTGCTGGTCCCGACCAGCCTGGGCTGGCCGCACCTGATGGTCCTGCACCGGCACGGCTGGCAGCCCGTGCTGCACTATCCGGTCGGCTCCCCCGAGCTGGCCGCACCGCCCTCGGTCGAGCAGCTCACGATGCGGATGTCGGCGCTGTCCCACCCCGTGCGGATGCGGATCTGCCGGTATCTGGCCCGCAGCGCGTACACCACGGGCGAGCTGGCCCAGGTGCACGGCATGACGGCCCCCGAGATATCCCGGCACCTGGGCGTGCTGAAGAAGGCCGGACTGATCACCACCCGCCGGCGCGGCCGGTACGTCCTGCACCAGCTGGACGTCGCCGTAGTGGCCCGGCTGGGCAGCGACTTCCTCGAAGGGATCCTGCGGTAGGAGGCGTCGTTCGGATCGTGCCGGGGTCGCGGGGCCTGGCACGCGCTCCCCCACTGCCTGAAGGGCGTGGGAGGCGCCCCAAGCGGCGTTGTCGTCGGTTGCCAGGGCTCCGCCCCGGCACCCTCCTCCGCCTCGCAGCCGCACGCTCCCCCACGCTCGGCTTCGCTCGCGCGGGAGGGGCCCCCGTCGCCCCCACTCGGGTCGGCCACACGGCACCGTTGCCCGGAGCCGACCCGATCCAGAGGACGCCCCCAGGCCCCCGGCCCGTCGCGCCGGCCCCGGCGTCACGGGCGTCGCGAGGAGCAGCGGCCCGACCGGTCAGTCGACCCGGATGTGCCGGAGCCCGACCCCCGCCTGCCGCACCCGGGTGCGGAGCGCGCCCTCGTGGTTGGGTTTCAGGGTGAGTCCCGCGAGGACGGCGATGCGGTCGGCGGTCTTCGGGACGGTCGTATGGTCCGTCCACAGGTGCTCGGCGAACTCCGGCTCGGCCAGCCGCTCCAGACAGTGGTCGAGTTGCCGTACGGCCCAGCTGTCGCCGCGCGGCCCTGCGCCCTTCCCGGACACGTACCGCAGGGCGTGCCCGAGTCCGCGCTCGCGCAGCCGCCGCAGGACGGTCTCGCGTTCGGCGAGGAGGGTGAAGTGGTGGACGTCGTGGCCCAGTTCGCGCAGCCGGCCGACGGTCTCGGCGAAGTACCCGGAGTCGGTGACCGTCATGGGCGCGATCACCACGCCGTCGTGCTTGGTGAGGGCCAGGTCCAGCACCTCCACGACGCCCTGCCGCCAGGCCGCCAGTTCCTGGAAGTCTCCCCGCAGCCCGGGCGGCAGCATGCGGCGCAGGCCGAAGCCGGCGTGCTCGGGGTCGCAGACGACACTGCCGGGCAGGCGGCGCCGTATCTCGTACGCGGTCTGTGTTTTTCCGCCCCCGAAGGGCCCGTTGATCCACAGGAGCATGCGCAGACCCTACCGACGCGAAGCCGTCCGCACAGGCCGTCAGCCGTGTCCGCCGCCGGCCCGCACCAGGCCGGTCTCGTAGGCCAGTACCACCACCTGCACGCGGTCGCGCAGGCCCAGCTTGGTCAGGATGCGGCCCACGTGCGTCTTCACGGTCGCCTCCGACAGCACGAGCCGCGCCGCGATCTCGCCGTTGGACATGCCCTGCGCCACCAGCACCATCACCTCGCGCTCCCGCTCGGTGAGCCGCTGCAGCTCCTTGTGCCGGGGCTCCTGTCCGGTGGCCGGCAGCATCGGCGCGAACCGGTCCAGGAGCCGCCGGGTGGTGGAGGGGGCGACCACCGCGTCGCCACTGTGCACGGAGCGGATCGCGGCGAGCAGCTCGCCGGGCGGCACGTCCTTGAGCATGAAGCCCGAGGCGCCCGCCTTCAGCGCCGAGAACGCGTACTCGTCGAGGTCGAAGGTGGTCAGGATCAGCACCTTCGGGGCGTTCGGGTCCCCACAGATCCGGCTGGTGGTCTCCACGCCGTCGAGCTTGGGCATGCGGACGTCCATCAGGACGACGTCCACGGCGGTCGAGCGGAGCACCTGGAGGGCCTCGACGCCGTCGCCCGCCTCCGCGACGACCTCCATGTCCGGCTGGGCCGCCAGCACCATCCGGAACCCGGTGCGCAGCAGCACCTGGTCGTCGACGAGCATCACGCGGATCGCCATCGGGCCTCTTCTTCCTTCGCCTTGCGGATGTCGTGCCTTACAGGTGTCAACGCCGTACACGCGTACGGCCGAGGTGGTCAGTGCGCGGGCTTCAACGGCAGCAGCGCGCTGATGCGGAATCCTCCGCCCGGGCGCGGCCCGGCGTCCAGGGTTCCGCCGACCATGCCGATCCGCTCCCGCATGCCGATCAGGCCGTGGCCCTGGCCGTCGAAACCGCCCTCCTCGTACAGCTCGTGCGGGGCGCCCTTGCCGTCGTCCTCGATCAGCAGCCCGAGGCCGTCGTCGAAGTAGACCAGGCGGACGCTCGCGCCCGCGTTCTCCCCGCCGTGCTTGCGGGTGTTGGTCAGCGCCTCCTGCACGATGCGGTACGCGGTCAGCTCCACGCCGCTGGGCAGCTGCCTGGGGGTGCCCTCGACCTTGAAGTCGACGGGCAGCCCCGAGCTGCGGCACTGCTCGACGAGGTCCTCGATCTGCTGGACGTCGGGCTGCGGGACGTACTCCCCGGCCTCCTCGTGCTCGCCGGTGCGCAGCACGCCGAGCAGGCGGCGCATCTCCGCGAGCGCCTGCCGTCCGGTGGAGGAGATGGTCTCCAGGGCCTTCTTCGCCTGGTCGGGGGCGGCGTCCAGGACGTAGGCGGCGCCGTCGGCCTGCACCACCATCACGGAGACGTTGTGGGCGACGACGTCGTGCAGCTCGCGCGCGATCCGGGCGCGTTCGGCGGCGACCGCGACCTTGGCCTGCGCCTCGCGCTCCTTCTCCAGGCGGGTCGCACGCTCCTCCAGCTGCGCGAAGTAGGCGCGCCGGGTGCGGACGGAGTCACCCAGCACCCAGGCGAGGGCGAAGGGGACCGCCTGGAAGACCGTCACGGCGATGGTGGTCCCCATGCCCAGCTCGCTGTCGGACCAGCGCAGCTGGGCGAGGGGCGCGGCGCACAGTCCGGTGGCCAGCGCGGTCCGGGAGGCCCAGCGGGCGCCGGTCGCCGCCACGGTGTAGATGATCACCAGGAAGGCGAAGTCGGCGGGCATCGTCGAGACGTCGAACGCCAGCTGCCCCACGCCCAGGGCGACGGCCAGCAGCAGCATCCGCTCCGGCTTCCGCTGGCGCAGCGCGATCACGACGCTGAGCAGCACCGCGAAGGGGACGATCAGCGCCGGACTGTCCGTCCCGTCCACCCGCGTCCCCGGAGTCGCCGCGGAGACCAGGGAGATTCCGAGCACCACGAGGGCCCAGAAGGAGTCGACACCGGTCGGGTGTCGGCGGAGGAAGTCGTAGAGGCGCTGCACGTAACCCAGCGTAGGGAAGCGGAATAGGTGCAGGGGTCAACCGAAGGGCCGATCCGCATCCCCCGCGCCTACTCCGCAAGGTGGAGGCTCCGATCTTCTGTGCGCCTAGCCTGGGTCTGTGACACCAGGGACCACAGGGCTCAGTGGGGCTGCGGAGACGCAGGAGGAGTGGCGGGGCTGGCGGCAGGCCATGCGGGACGCCCTGTACGGACCGGAGGGTTTCTACCGGGCGAGGCCCGAGGGTCCGGTCGGGCACTTCCGGACGTCCGTGCACGCGTCGCCGCTGTTCGCGGGCGCCGTGGCCCGGCTGCTGTGCCGGGTCGACGCGGCCCTGGGGCACCCCGCCCCGCTGGACTTCGTCGACATGGCGGCCGGACGGGGCGAGCTGGTCACCGGGGTCCTCGCCGCCCTGCCCGCCGACGTGGCCGCCCGCACGCGCGCGTACGCCGTCGAGGTGGCCGCCCGCCCCGAAGGCCTGGACCGGCGGGTCCGGTGGCTCGCGGAGCCGCCGGCCGGCGTCACCGGGCTGCTGTTCGCCAACGAGTGGCTGGACAACGTTCCGGTGGAGGTGGCCGAGGTGGACGCCGCGGGCGTGGTGCGGCGGGTGCTCGTCCGCGCCGACGGCGCCGAGCGGCTCGGGGAGCCGGTGGCGGGGGCGGAGGCCGCGTGGCTGGCCCGGTGGTGGCCGCCGGCCGGCGAGGAGGGGCGGCGGGCGGAGATCGGGCTCCCCCGGGACGAGGCCTGGGCGTCCGCCGTGGCGACGCTGGACGCCGGGCTCGCGGTGGCCGCCGACTACGCGCACACCGCGGCCGCCCGCCCGTCCTTCGGGACGCTCACGGGCTTCCGTCAGGGGCGGGAGACGGAGCCGGTGCCGGACGGGTCGTGCGACATCACCGCCCACGTGGCGCTGGACGCGTGCGCGGCCGCCCACACCGCGAGGTGCACTCCGGGGCACGCGCCCCTGGATGCGCTCATGCGCCCCCAACGCGAGGCCCTGCACGCCCTCGGCGTCACCGGCGCGCGCCCCCCGCTCGCGCTGGCCTCCACCGACCCCGCGGCGTACGTACGCGCCCTCGCGAGCGCCTCCCAGGCCGCCGAGCTGACCGCGCCGGGCGGGCTGGGCGACTTCCTGTGGCTGCTCCAGCCGGTGGGCGCGGTGGACGCCGCCGCGCTACTTGTCGATGTCGCCGACCACGAAGAACAGTGACCCCAGGATCGCCACCATGTCCGCGACCAGCGTCCCGGGCAGCAGGTCCGCCAGCGCCTGGATGTTGTTGTACGAGGCCGAGCGCAGCTTCAGCCGGTACGGGGTCTTCTCGCCCTTGCTGACCAGGTAGTAGCCGTTGATGCCGAGCGGGTTCTCGGTCCAGGCGTAGGTATGGCCCTCGGGCGCCTTCAGCACCTTCGGGAGCCGCTGGTTGACCGGCCCCGGCGCCAGCTCGGCCAGCCGGTCCAGGCAGGCGTCGGCGAGGTCGAGGGCGTTGTGCGTCTGCTCCAGGAGGCACTCGAAGCGGGCCAGGCAGTCGCCCTCGGTGCGGGTGACGACCCTGAGGGTGTCCTGGAGGTCGCCGTAGGCGAGGTAGGGCTCGTCGCGGCGCAGGTCGAAGTCGACGCCGGAGGCGCGGGCGATGGGCCCGCTGACGCCGTAGGCGTGCACGGCCTCCGGGGAAAGGGCGCCGACGCCCCGCGTGCGCCCCCGGAAGATCTCGTTGCCGAGCACCAGGTCGTCGAAGACGTCCATGCGCGAGCGCACGGCGGCGACGGCGGCACGCGCGCGGGTGGACCAGCCCGCGGGAAGGTCCTCCTTGAGGCCGCCGACGCGGTTGAACATGTAGTGCATGCGCCCGCCGGAGACCTCCTCCATCACGTTCTGGAGGACCTCCCGCTCCCGGAAGGCGTAGAACACCGGGGTGATGCCGCCCAGCTCGAGCGGGTACGACCCGAGGAACATCAGGTGGTTGAGCACCCGGTTCAGCTCGGCGAGCAGCGTGCGCGTCCACACCGCGCGCGTGGGGACCTCCATGCCGAGCATCCGCTCGACGGCGAGGACGACCCCCAGCTCGTTGGAGAACGCCGACAGCCAGTCGTGTCGGTTGGCGAGCATGATGATCTGACGGTAGTCACGGGCCTCGAACAGCTTCTCCGCGCCGCGGTGCATGTAGCCGATCACCGGCTCGGCGCTGGCGATGCGCTCTCCGTCCAGAACCAGTTTGAGCCGCAGCACGCCGTGGGTCGACGGGTGCTGGGGGCCGATGTTGAGCACCATGTCGGTGCTCTCCGCGGCGCCGCCGATTCCGACCGTGGTCTCCGTCGTAGGAGTCATGAACCCAGTCTCCCCTACGTACGCTGGCCCCATGGAGACGGGGAGCCCGGATGACACGGGCACGGCGGGGACCGCGGACGCGGCCGGGCGGGCGACTCCGGCGGCGCCGGGTGACGAGCCGGTGTGGACCGGCCTGCCGCCGGGGCTGCTGCGCATGCGGCGGCTGTTGCTGGTGGTGTGGCTGGGCCTGCTGACGGTTGCCGCGGGCCTGCTGCCCGCGCTGTTCCTGGAGCCCCTCTGGGCCGCCCTGGCGCTCCTGCCGCTGGCGCTGCTGGCCTGGGGCTGGGTGCTGCTGGAGCGCAACTGGCGCTCCTGGCGGTACGCCGAGCGCGCCGACGACCTGCTGATCAGCCGGGGCGTGCTGTGGCGGGAGGAGACCGTCGTCCCGTACGGGCGGATGCAGCTGGTCGAGGTGACCTCCGGCCCGGTCGAGCGGCACTTCGGCCTGGCCAGCGTGCAGCTGCACACCGCGGCCGCCGCGACCGACGCGACCATCCCCGGCCTCGACCCGGCCGAGGCGGAACGCCTGCGCGACCGCCTCACCGAGCTGGGCGAGGCCCGATCGGCGGGACTGTGAGCGGGCCCGGGTCCGAGGAGGAAACGGCCGGCGGCGGTGCGACGGGCCACGCGCCCGGGGCGACCGGACCGGCCGACCGGACGCACACCCCGGACGGTCACGCACCGAACGGCGCCCCGCGGCAGCCGGAGCGGGCCGCGCCCGGCACCCCGGAGCCGGCGGGCACCGCGCCCGGCACCTCCGGGACCGGCCGCCCCGCCACCGGTTCCGGCCCGGACGGCACACCCGGGGGCGCCGTTTCCTCCGCGACCGGCCCCCATGCGCCCCCGCCCCACGACGGTGCCGTCGAGCGCCGTCTGCACCCCGTCACGCCGCTGCGGCGGGCGTGGGCGCCCGTCGCCGTGCTCGTCGGGTGGGCCGTGCACGATCCCGACCAGGCGCAGCGCCAGCTGACCCGGCTGACCACGACCCACCTGCTGATCGGCCTGGCCGTACTGATCCCGGCCGCCGCCCTGTACGGCTTCCTCACCTGGTGGTTCACCCACTACGCGGTGACCGACACGGAGCTGCGGATCCGTACCGGACTGCTGTTCCGCCGCACCGCGCACATCCGTCTCGAACGCGTCCAGGCCATCGACGTCACCCAGCCCCTGCTGGCCCGGGTCGCGGGAGTCTCCAAGCTCAAGATCGACGTCATAGGCACCGGCAAGAAGGACGAGCTGGCCTTCCTGGGCGCCGACGAGGCCCGTGCGCTGCGGGCCGAGCTGCTCGCGCGCGCGGCGGGCTTCGCGCCCGAGACCGCGCACGAGGTCGGCGAGGCCCCCGCGCGGCAGCTGCTGCGGGTGCCGCCCGGCGTCCTCGCCGTCTCCCTGCTGCTGACCGGCGCGACCTGGGGCACGCTGCTCGCCGCCGTCGTCGTACCGACGCTGCTGTGGCTGGCCACCCACAACCTGTGGACGGTACTGGCGACCGCCCTGCCGCTGGTGGGCGCCGCGGGCGCGAGCAGCGCGGGCCGGTTCGTCGGGGAGTACGACTGGACGGTGGCGGAGTCCCCGGACGGACTCCGCATCGACCACGGCCTGCTGGACCGTGCCCACGAGACGGTGCCGCCGGGCCGGGTGCAGACCGTGCGCATCGTGGAGCCGCTGCTGTGGCGGCGCCGCCGCTGGGTGCGGGTGGAGCTGGACGTGGCAGGGTCGTCGAACTCGGTGCTGCTGCCCGTCGCCCCGCGCGAGATCGCGGAGTCGGTCGTCGCGCGGGTGCTGCCCGGGGTGACCGTGCCGACGGGCAAGGAACTGTCCCGTCCGCCTCGGCGGGCGGCGCGGTGCCGCCCGCTGTGGTGGCGCGGCCACGGACTGGCCGTCACCGACGCCGTCTTCGCCGCCCGGCACGGCCTGCTGCGCCGCAGCCTGGCACTGGTGCCGCACGCCAAGGTCCAGAGCGTCCGCCTCATGCAGGGGCCCTGGCGGCGCGCGTTGCGGCTGGCCGACGTCCACGTGGACACGGGGGCGAACAAGACGGTGACCGCACGGCTGCGCGACGCCGGCGAGGCCGCGGAGCTGTTGCGGAGCCAGGCGGAACGCTCCCGGACCGGCCGCCGGGACGCCCCGCCGGACCGCTGGATGGCCTGAGCCCGCGGGGTACTGGCTCCGCGCCACAGCCGCCCGCGCCGTCAGGAGACGGCGCTGCGCAGCCCCTGAACGTCGATCTGCTCGGTCTCGTCGTGTGCCGTCAGGTCGATCACCTGGCTCACGTCCCGGGACTCCTCGCCGGCCTGCTTGAAGGAGACCTCGGCCTCTTCCTTGTGCAGGGCGAGCGCCTCTTGGCCGACCACGTCGGCGAGGTCCTCGTTCTGGACGCTCTGCAGGGCGGCGTCGGAGGCGGCCGCCGTGTCCGTCCCTTCGGCCGTGTCCACCGGCCCCTCGGGAGCCTTGGTGCCGAAGAAGTCGAAGCCGCCCTCGACCGGACGCCGCGCCGGAGCCGCCGGTACCACGGCCACCGCGGTCGGCACCGTGAAGTGCCCGTCGGCCCGCCGGGTGGGCTGAGTGGACTGGGTGGGCCGGGTGGACTCGGTGGGCTGCGCGGGCCGCTCGTCGGACGGACTCGTCGGAGAGGCGGCGGTGCGCTCGTGGCCGTCGGCCGCCTCGGACTGCCCCTGCGCCTCGTCCTCCTGCGCCACTTCGCCCGCCGTCGCGCCCTCGCCGCCGCCGTCACCGTCGGAGTCGTGGGAGTCGTCGGCGGCGTCGGCCCGGTCGCCACCGTCCGGGCCGACGGGTGTGCCGTCGGCTAGGCGGGCCAGTGCGGCGTTCGCGCGCAGGAACAGCCGGGAGCCCTCGGGCGAGAAGACCGCGGGGACGGCGACCTCCTCTGCGCCCGCCCTCTCCTCGGCCGGTGCCTCCTCGGCCTTCTCGGCCACCGTCTCCGACGTCTCCTGGGCCGGGGCGGTGCGGGCCGCCGGCAGTGCGGGTGCCTGCGGCGCGGCCTCTATCTCGAGCAGGCGGCGGCCCTCCAGCGCGCTGGCCCGCTCGGTCTCCGCCGTGGCGTAGCGCCGCAGCAGGGCGGCGTGCTCGTTGCGCAGCCCCGCCAGCTCGGTGCGCTTGGCCCGCAGCCGGTGCTCCAGCTTCTGCCGCAGCTCGCGCGACTCCTCCAGGTCGGACTCCAGTTCGGCGAGCCGCTCCTCGAACCGCCACTCGTCGCTGGCCCGCGCGCGCGTGAGGTCGGCCACCTGCCGGCCCGCCTGGGCGTCCCAGTGCCGCATGACGACCGCGCCGACCACAGCCGTCACCGCGGCGGCGGCAGCCAGTGCGCGCAGGATCAGGGTCTCGCTGAACAACCAGGGCCCGGCGGCGCAAACGACCGAAACGCCTGCGATCGCCGACGGAGGAAGCAGTCTGTGCAGAGGCGGGGAATGGCGGTGACGTCCACGTGGCATGGCCAGAAACTTACCGCGCGTAGGCGAATCTTGGCGCCCCGCCCCGTAAAAACACGGCCATCTCCGGCGTGTTCACAGGGCACAGGTAATCCACATCCCCGGCGACGGGAGAATTACTCCGGCATTTCAAGATCGTTTATGAGTCACGTCCGGCGCTCAGCCGCTCGTCCAGCCACCGCAGCGTCGCGGGAATCTCCCGCCGCCAGGTATGGAAGTTGTGCCCGCCGCTTTCCAGGATGATCGACGAGATCCGGGTCGGCCTCTTGCCCTTCACCAGCTCGATGAACTTCAACGTGTCCCGGTAGTTCGTCTCGCCGGTCCTGCTGCTGGTGACGAGCAGTGAGGTGTCCGGTGCGGGCGTGTTCCTGAAGGACCACCACAGACTGGCCCGGTTCTCGAGCCCTTTGTTCCCCTGGAAGAGATCGCCCGTGGTGGGGTCGTTCGGCGCGTCGTAGTACGGGGACAGCCCGGCCCCGGCGGCGAACACGTCCGGATGGTGCGCGGCGAGCTTCAGGGCGCAGTAGCCGCCGGTCGAGTTGCCGACGACACCCCAGCTCCGGGGGGCCTTGTCCACCCGGTAGTGGGCGCCCACCGCCTCGGGCAGGTCCTTGGCGAAGAACGTCTCCGTCTGCGGCCCGCCCGGCACGTCCACGCACTCCGTGTCGCGCGGCGGCGCCACCGTGGGCCGCAGCATCACCAGGATCATCGGCCGCATCCGGCCGGCCTTCGCCAGCTCCAGCGCCGTACGCGGGTAGTGGAGCTTCTCCACCAACGCCTCGGCGGTACCCGGGTAACCGGTCAGGACGACGGCCGCGGGAAACGTACGGCCGCGGTGACGCGCCTGGAAGTACTCCGGCGGCAGGTACACGAACGCCGGCGACGCGATTCGCGACGTACGCCCGACGACCCGTATCTCCTCGACCCGCCCCGACACCTCGGACCGCGACCCGCCCGCGGGCGCCACCCGCCGCTTCCCGACGACCTGCAGCGGCCCACCGTCCGCACCGGCCGAGTGGTCCACGACCACACCCTGTCCGTCCTCCCGCCCGAACAGGTCGGCCCAACTGCCGTAGAAGCCGAAGGACTGATTGGCGACCAGCCCCACCGCCGCGAAGACCGCCACCTGGGTGGCGAGCAGCAGGCCGACCCTCGCGAGTACGGCCCGCACGCTCCGCCGCGCCAGCCGCGGCCACAGCCACACCGTCCCGGCGAACAGCAGCACCCCGGCCACCACCGCCAGAGCCAGCACCTTGTCGCTCGTCAGCCCCATGCCTCGTCTACCGCCCGCGTTTTCCGTGCGCCCGTCCGTCCGTTCGTCGGGCTTCGTGATCAGAGGGAGTGAACCTCTCCCTCCGAGACACCGTCCTAGAGGGCGCAATGTCGCCGGATGCCCGAAACGGGCCCGGATCCACGGTCTCTCGCAGAACAAACAGGTGCGATGTCTGTCAGGACAGATGAGGAAATGTCGGGCGGGGTTCCGACGAGGCCCACCCGTATGCGCCGCGCGCTGCGCAGCCCCCGACCGGAGAGCGTCCCTCTCCTCGTCGGCCGCGCCTGCGTGCTCGTCGGCCTGCTGGACATCGTGGCCGGCTCCTTCCCGCGCTTCCGGCACAGCCGGATGCACGCCATCACCGAGGTCCTGCCCGGCTCCTTCGGCCCCTTCGCCGCCGCCCTCTCCCTCAGCGCGGGCGTCCTGCTGCTCCTGCTCGCCCACGGCCTCAAGCGCCGCAAGCGCCGGGCCTGGCGGGCGGCGGTGGCCCTGCTCCCACTGGGCGCCGTCGCACAGTTCACATACCGCCACTCCCTCCTCGGCGTACTGATCTCCGTGATCCTGCTGGCCCTCCTCCTGCGCCACCGCGCCGAGTTCGCCGCCCTCCCCGACCCCCGCAGCCGCTGGCGGGCCCTGGCCAACTTCGTCCTCATGAGCGCGGGTTCCGTGCTGCTCGGCCTGCTCGTCGTCAACGCCCACCCGCACCGCATGCTCGGCGACCCGAGCCTGGCCGACCGCCTCACCCACGTCCTGTACGGCCTGCTCGGCGTCGAGGGCCCGGTCGACTACCGGGGCAGCACCTCCTGGACGGTCGCCTTCTCCCTCGGCGCACTCGGCCTGCTGACCGCCATCACCACGATCTACCTGGCCTTCCGCCCCGAACACCCGGCGGCCCGCCTCACCGAGGACGACGAGACCCGCCTGCGCGCCCTGCTCGCCCGGCACGGCGCCCGCGACTCGCTCGGCCACTTCGCGCTGCGCCGCGACAAGGCCGTCGTCTTCTCGCCCAGCGGGAAGGCCGCCGTCACCTACCGCGTCGTCTCCGGCGTGATGCTGGCCAGCGGCGACCCGATCGGCGACGTCGAGGCCTGGCCCGGCGCCATCGAACGCTTCATGGACGAGGCCCGCGCCCACTCCTGGACGCCCGCCGTCATGGGCTGCTCCGAGACCGGCGGCGAGGTCTGGACCCGCGAGACCGGCCTCGACGCCCTCGAACTCGGCGACGAGGCGGTGGTGGACGCGGCGGATTTCTCCCTCGCCGGCCGTTCGATGCGCAACGTGCGCCAGATGGTCAAGCGCATCGAGCGTGCCGGTTACGAGACCCGCGTACGGCGCGTGGCTGACCTCTCCGAGGCCGAACTGGACCGCGTCCGCCGCGCCGCCGACGCGTGGCGCGGCACGGACACCGAGCGCGGCTTCTCCATGGCCCTGGGCCGCATCGGCGACCCGTCCGACGGCGACTGCCTGATAGCGACCGCGCACAAGCAGGACCCCGAGCCCGGCGAGTACGGCGACCTCAAGGCGATCCTGCACTTCGTGCCGTGGGGTCCGGACGGGGCGTCCCTGGACCTCATGCGCCGCGACCGGGCGGCCGACCCCGGCATGAACGAACTCCTGATCGTGGCCGCGCTCCAGGCCGCCCCGAGGCTGGGCATCGCGCGGGTGTCGCTGAACTTCGCGATGTTCCGGGCGGCGCTCGCGCGCGGCGAGAAGATCGGCGCGGGCCCGGTCCTCCGGGCCTGGCGGGGCCTGCTGGTGTTCCTCTCCCGCTGGTTCCAGATCGAGTCCCTGTACAAGTTCAACGCGAAGTTCCGGCCCCGGTGGGAGCCGCGCTTCGTCGTCTACCGCCGCTCCGCCGACCTGCCGCGCATCGGCTTCGCCGCGATGCAGGCGGAGGGCTTCGTCACGGTGCCGCTGCCGCGATTCCTGCGCCACCGGACGCCCGGGCGGCGCCCCTGCCCCCACCAGACACCGGCGCGAGCGGCGTGACCACCCCGGGGTTCCGCGGCCACCCGGCGGGTGTGGGCCCACCGGCCCGGGGTTGCGTGGTCACCCGGCGTGGGTATGGGCGCCGGGCGGGGTGAGGCGGCCCGGCGTTGCGGGGTGCCTCCCCCAGCGCCTGAACGGCCTGGGAGGTACCCCCAGCGCCCACCCGTGCCGCCCCAGCGGCACGCCTGCCCGCAGCGAGGGCGGCAGGCATGGCGACTGCCCGCAGCGGCGACGGTGTGGCGGACTGCCTGCAGCTGGGGCGGCGAGGGCGGCGGGGACGGGGCAGCGGCGTGGGGCGGCCGGCAGGCGCGTACGGCGAGGAGGGGTCGGGGCGGGGGGTGTCCGCCCGCAGCGGTTGGCGCGTCCGCGCCGGGGAAGATCTGTGGCCGACCGATTCCGCGCCGTTCCGAGGACGGACACCCCCCGGCCCGGCCCCGACCCACCACGCACCCCAAGGCGCTACGCGTACCCCCACCCAACCCGCACCGGCGCCGCAGGCACCCCGCACCACCGCCGAAGGCACCCGCACCGGCGCCGCAGGCACCCACCACCACGCACCCCATACAGGCCGCCGCAGGCACCCCGCACCCCCACCAAACCCGTACGGGCGCCGCAGGCATCCGCCCCCCACCAAACCCGCACCGGCGCCGCAGGCACCCACCCCCCACCAAACCCGCACAGGCGCCGCAGGCATCCGCCCCCCCACCCCACCCGCACAGGCGCCGCAGGCACCCCCACCCCCACCGCCGGAGGCGAACGCGTTCGCCCCAGCCCACCACCTACGCTGAACACATGAGCAAGCAGACCGGCCGCCGGCATCATCTCGCGGGACTGACCGCCTGGGACCGCTGCGCGGTCATGGGCGTCGTCAACGTGACCCCCGACTCCTTCTCCGACGGCGGTCGCTTCTTCGACACCACGGCCGCCATCAAGCACGGCCTCGACCTGGTCGCCCAGGGCGCCGACCTGGTGGACGTCGGCGGCGAGTCCACCCGCCCCGGCGCGACCCGCGTCGACGAGGACGAGGAACTCAGGCGCGTGGTCCCGGTCGTACGCGGCCTCGCCTCCGAGGGTGTCACGATCTCCGTCGACACCATGCGCGCCTCCGTCGCCGAGCAGGCCCTCGCCGCCGGCGCCGCCCTGGTCAACGACGTCAGCGGCGGCCTGGCCGACCCGCGCATGATCCCGGTCGTCGCCGACGCGGCCGCCCCGTTCGTCGTCATGCACTGGCGCGGCCTCCTGGAGGGCGGCAACGTCAGGGGCACGTACACCGACGTCGTCACCGAGGTCGTCGACGAGCTGCACGCACGCGTGGAGGCCGTCCTGGACGGCGGCATCGCTCCCGACCGCGTCGTCATAGACCCCGGCCTCGGCTTCTCCAAGGACGCCGAGCACGACCTCGTCCTCCTCGCCCACCTCGACCGCCTCCTCGCCCTCGGCCACCCCCTCCTCGTCGCCGCCTCCCGCAAACGCTTCCTGGGCCGCGTCCTCGCCGGCCCGGAGGCCGCCCCGCCCCCCGCCCGCGAACGCGACGCCGCCACCGCCGCGGTCTCCGCGCTCGCGGCGCACGCCGGCGCCTGGGCCGTACGCGTCCACGAGGTCCGCGCCACCGCCGACGCCGTACGCGTCGCCCGCGCCGTCGAAGGAGCCCGGTGAACGCGCCGCACCTCGACGTCGAACAGGTCGAGGCCGCGAACACCGCCTTCTACGAGGCCCTGGAGGAGGGCGACTTCGAGAAGGTCTCCGAGTTCTGGCTCACCCCCTCCGACCTGGGCATCGACGAGTCGTACCACGACCCGGCCGACGCCGGCGTGGTCTCCTGCGTGCACCCGGGCTGGCCGGTGCTCACCGGCCGCGGCGAGGTGCTGCGCTCGTACGCCCTGATCATGGCGAACACGGACTACATCCAGTTCTTCCTCACCGACGTGCACGTCTCCGTCACCGGCGACACCGCCCTGGTCACCTGCACGGAGAACATCCTCAGCGGCGGCCCCGCCCCCGACAGAGGCGAGGAGCTCGGCCCGCTCGTCGGCCAGCTGGTGGTGGCCACCAACACCTTCCGCCGCACCCCCGACGGCTGGAAGCTCTGGTCCCACCACGCCTCCCCGGTGCTCGCCGAGAGCGAGGACGAAGAGGGCGACGAGACCCCGCCCTGACCCGCCGCCCTGACCCGGCGTCCCGCCACTGCGCCCCGCCCCCGGCGCGTCGAACGAAGTGGTTGGAATCACGCACCACGGGGTAGGGGCGGCTACCAACCCGTGATCCACCGGGACCGCCGGGGAAAACGCGGGGTGAAAATCAGCCGGCGCCCCACCCCGCCCCGCACCCCGCGGCCCGGCGCTGTCGGTCCCCACGGGTAGATTCGAGTGGGGCCGCCGTACCACCCGCACGTGGTGCGACCGGCCGAGACCGACGACTGCAGGAGTGATTCGCGTGGATCGTGTCGCGCTGCGCGGCCTGAAGGCCCGCGGGCACCACGGTGTGTTCCCCAAGGAGCGCGAGGACGGCCAGACCTTCCTCGTGGACATCGTCCTTGGCCTGGACACCCGCCCGGCCGCGGCCGACGACGACCTGGCGAAGACGGTGCACTACGGCATCGTGGCCGAGGAGGTCGTGGCCGTCGTCGAGGGCGAGCCGGTCGACCTCGTCGAGACCCTCGCCGAGCGCATCGCCCAGGTCTGTCTGAAGCACGAAGGGGTCGAGGAGGTCGAGGTCTGCGTCCACAAGCCGGACGCGCCGATCACCGTCCCCTTCGACGACGTGACCGTCACCATCATCCGGAGCCGTGTATGAGCGCCCCCTTCACCAAGGGTCCGAGCGACCCGACCGTACAGCCCGTGCCCGCCTCCGTCATCGAGCAGGTCGACGCCGCGGACACCACCCTGTCCAACCCCGAACGCGCGGTGATCGCCCTCGGCGCCAACCTGGGCAACCGCCTGGAGACCCTCCAGGGCGCCATCGACGCGCTGGAGGACACCCCGGGCGTGCGCGTCAAAGGCGTCTCGCCCGTGTACGAGACGGAGCCGTGGGGCGTGGCGCCCGGCAGCCAGCCCTCCTACTTCAACGCGGTCGTGATCCTGAAGACGACCCTGCCCCCGTCCTCGCTCCTGGAGCGGGCGCACGCAGTCGAGGAGGCCTTCCACCGGGTCCGCGACGAGCGCTGGGGTCCGCGCACCCTGGACGTCGACATCGTCGCCTACGCCGAGGTCGTCTCCGACGACCCGCAGCTCACGCTCCCCCACCCCCGCGCCCATGAACGCGCCTTCGTGCTGGCTCCCTGGCTCGACGTGGACCCCGGGGCCGCCCTGCCCGGCCGGGGCAGCGTCGCCGACCTCCTGGCCGCCGTCACCCGCGACGGCGTCGCGCCCCGCGCCGACCTGGAACTCCGGCTCCCCGAGTAGTCGTTAAGGTCGACGAGGACGACGAACACGACTGGGACGACGTGGACGACGCGGTCGGGACGACCGCGCCGGAAAGCCGAAGGGACACCGGAACACCGTGAAAGAGCTGCGCATCAGGGTGCTGGCCGGCGTGTTCGTCGTCGCGGGGGTGCTGTCCTGGGCCGGTGCCCGCCTGTGGAACTCGGTCGGGACCCTCCCGAGCGTCCCCCTGGCCGCCCCCGTCGTCCTGGCCCTGATCGCGGTGATCCTGCTGGCCACGGCGCTCTCGATCCGCGCCCGTCTGAAGGCCCAGCGGGAGCGGGAGCCCGGCGCCAAGGGCGTCGACCCGATGGTGGCGGCCCGCGCCGTCGTCTTCGGCCAGGCCAGCGCCCTGGTGGCCGCCCTCGTCGCCGGCATGTACGGCGGCACGGGCGTCTTCCTGCTGGAGTATCTCGACATCCCGGCCCGCCGCGACCAGGCCATCTACGCCGGTTCGTCGGTCGTCGCGGGCATCGCCGTCATAGCGGCCGCCCTCTTCCTGGAGCGGGTCTGCAAACTCCCCGAGGACGAGGACGACGACCACCCGGGCACCGCGTCGGCGGCGTGACGCGCCCGGCTCACCAGGGCCGGCGGACCAGGTGTCCGTTGACCAGGAACCCGGGAGGGGGGTCGAGTCGGTAGCTGTAGAGGGTGAACGGCTTGGTCGGGTCATCGTCGCCGCATGTGGTGCGCGTCACCACCGACGTACTGCCTCATCATGTCGGCGAGGTACGACGACACCACACGCACGCGAGAGCCCGGGACGTCCCGCTGGAGGTGACCGGACGGTCGGGTCACTGCCTCCAGACCAGGCGTCGGGCCGCGCCCGCAGGCGCCCCTCAACCGCGTTCACCGTCTGTTTGCTGGGCAGCCCGGACCCCACGGCGATCCCCGTTGATCAGTGACCAAGCCACTGATCAAGGACGGTATCGGGCACCACTGAAATCGGGTCAGCGCGCCAGTATCAAGCTCATTGCCTCGGCACGCGTCGTAGCGTCCCGAAGCTGACCACGCACCGCCGACGTCGTGGTCTTGGCACCCGGCTTACGCACCCCGCGTACCGACATGCACATGTGCTCGGCCTCGATGACGACGATCACGCCCCGTGCCTCGAGAATCCGCATGAGCGAGTCGGCGACCTGCGTGGTGAGACGTTCCTGCACCTGCAGGCGACGCGCGAAGACCTCGACCAGGCGCGCGAGCTTCGACAGGCCGGTGATCTTGCCGCTCGCCGCCGGGATGTAGCCGATGTGCGCCACACCGTGGAACGGCAGCATGTGGTGCTCGCACAGGCTGACGATCTCAATGTCCTTCACCAGGACCATTTCGTCATGCCCGATGTCGAACGTCGTCGTCAGCACGTCCTCGGGCTCCTGCCCATGTCCCGCCAGAAGTTCCCGATATGCTCGCGCCACGCGCGCCGGAGTCTCCCGCAGGCCCTCGCGGTCCGGGTCCTCGCCGACCGCGATGAGCAGTTCGCGTACGGCGTTCTCGGCCCGCTTCTCGTCGAACTCGCCGATCTGGCCCTCGCCGTCCAGCGTCACGGGGTCGGTCATCTGATGCCTCGTTCCTGATCCGTCCTGCGAACGGCATACGAAAGTGCCGCACCCCCCAAGGCTAGAACCTGGGGGGTGCGGCATACATTCCGGGCCTGGCCGGACCGCCGGGGCGATCCGAGGTGACCGGGGTCAGTTCTCCGGACGGTCCTCCGGGGCCCGCTCCGGTGCCGGAGCGGGATCCACCGTGGTGCTCTTGGTGGTGGAGATCGCCGCCGTCGCACCGTTCGCCCCGTTCGTCAGTGCGAGCTCCTTCGGGGAGAGCACCGGCGGGCGGGTCGAGGGAGTGCGGCGGGAGGAGCCGGTCCAGGCGGGCCGGGAGGGACGCTTGACGATCTGGGAGAAGATCTCGGCGATCTCCTCCTTGCCCAGCGTCTCCTTCTCCAACAGCGCGAGGACGAGGTTGTCGAGGACGTCGCGGTTCTCGACCAGGATCTCCCAGGCCTCGTTGTGCGCCGTCTCGATGAGCTTCTTGACCTCTTCGTCGACCAGCGCGGCGACCTCTTCCGAGTAGTCGCGCTGGTGGGCCATCTCACGGCCGAGGAACGGCTCGCTGTTGTCGCCACCGAACTTGATCGCGCCGAGACGCTCGGTCATGCCGTACTGGGTGACCATCGCGCGGGCCACGCCGGTGGCCTTCTCGATGTCGTTGGCCGCGCCCGTCGTCGGGTCGTGGAAGACGAGTTCCTCGGCCGCGCGGCCGCCCAGCATGTAGGCGAGCTGGTCGAGCATCTCGTTGCGCGTGGTCGAGTACTTGTCCTCGTCCGGGAGCACCATCGTGTAGCCGAGGGCCCGGCCTCTGGACAGAATCGTGATCTTGTGGACCGGGTCGGAGTTCGGTGAGGCCGCCGCGACCAGGGCATGTCCGCCCTCGTGGTACGCGGTGATCTTCTTTTCCTTGTCCGACATGATCCGGGTCCGCTTCTGCGGGCCCGCGACCACGCGGTCGATCGCCTCGTCCAGCATGTGGTTGTCGATCAGCTTCTGATCGCTGCGGGCCGTCAGCAGGGCGGCCTCGTTCAGCACGTTGGCCAGGTCGGCACCGGTCATGCCGGGGGTGCGGCGGGCGACGGCCGACAGGTCGACGTCCGGGGCGACCGGCTTGCCCTTCTGGTGGACCTTGAGGATCTCCAGACGGCCCTGCATGTCCGGGCGGTCGACGGCGATCTGCCGGTCGAAGCGGCCGGGGCGCAGCAGCGCGGGGTCGAGGATGTCGGGCCGGTTGGTCGCGGCGATGAGGATCACGCCGCCCTTGACGTCGAAGCCGTCCATCTCGACGAGGAGCTGGTTCAGGGTCTGCTCGCGCTCGTCGTGACCGCCGCCGAGGCCGGCGCCGCGGTGACGGCCGACCGCGTCGATCTCGTCGACGAAGACGATGGCCGGGGCGTTCGCCTTGGCCTGCTCGAACAGGTCGCGCACTCGGGAGGCACCGACACCGACGAACATCTCGACGAAGTCGGAACCGGAGATCGAGTAGAACGGCACGCCCGCCTCGCCCGCCACGGCGCGCGCGAGCAGGGTCTTGCCGGTGCCGGGCGGGCCGTACAGCAGCACGCCCTTGGGGATCTTCGCGCCGACGGCCTGGAACTTGGCCGGCTCCTGCAGGAACTCCTTGATCTCGTGGAGCTCCTCGACGGCCTCGTCGCTGCCGGCGACGTCGGAGAACGTCGTCTTCGGGGTGTCCTTGGTGATGAGCTTCGCCTTGGACTTGCCGAAGTTCATGACCCGGGAGCCGCCGCCCTGCATCTGGTTCATCAGGAACAGGAAGATGACCACGATGAGGACGAAGGGAAGCAGGGTGATCAGCAGCCCGACGAACGGGTTCTGCTTCGACGGCGAGACCGTGTAGCCGTCGGGGATCTGCTTGTCCTGGTACTTGTTCTGAAGGGTGTTGGCGAGGGTCACGCCCTGGTCGCCGATGTAGCTCGCCTGGATCTTCGAGCTGCCTTCGACCTTCTGGCCGTCCTTGAGCTGAACCTTGATGTTCTGCTCGTCACCGGTGGTCAGCTTGGCCGACTCGACCCTGTTGTCGTTGATCGCCTGGACGACCTGGCCCGTGTCCACCGTCTTGTAGCCGCCGGACGAGCCAACGACCTGCATCAACACGACCACGGCAAGGACGGCCAGCACGATCCACATGATTGGCCCACGGAAGTATCGCTTCACGTCCATCCACACGGAGCGGTGTCGCCCCGTCCCTCCTGCCATAGTGAGTTTGATAAGACAGTTCTTCTGACGGTACCCCAGCGTGGCGGCCCTCAGCCGCACGGGCGGGCCGATGTCCCGTCTGCATGCTCCAACGGCGCGGGGCCCCCAGGGGTTCCCGGTGGCCCGCCGAAACGCCGTGAAGCCTGCTGCGAGGGCGGGTCAGCCGCCGTACACGTGGGGCGCGAGCGTACCGACGAACGGGAGGTTGCGGTACTTCTCGGCGTAGTCGAGGCCGTAGCCGACGACGAACTCGTTGGGGATGTCGAAGCCGACCCATTCCACGTCGATGGCGACCTTCGCGGCGTCGGGCTTGCGCAGCAGCGTGCACACCTTGAGGGAGGCGGGCTCGCGCGAGCCGAGGTTGGAGATCAGCCAGGACAGGGTCAGGCCGGAGTCGATGATGTCCTCGACGATCAGGACGTGGCGGCCCTTGATGTCGGTGTCGAGGTCCTTGAGGATCCGCACCACGCCGGAGGACTGGGTGCCCGCGCCGTACGAGGACACCGCCATCCAGTCCATCGTGACGGGGGTGGACAGCGTGCGCGCCAGGTCGGCCATGACCATGACGGCGCCCTTGAGCACGCCGACGATGAGCAGGTCCTTGCCCGCGTACTCCGCGTCGATCTTCGCGGCCAGCTCGGCCAGCTTCGCGTCGATCTCTTCCTTGGTGATGAGCACCTTTTCGAGGTCGGCACCCATGTCGTTCGCGTCCACCCGCATCACTTTCGGTCGTCCCACCGGCCACTCCGGAGCGTCCCGGCGATCCGTGTGCGGATCGGTGGGAGGGGTCCGGATTCAGCCTTGCCGAATCACCAGTCTGCCACCCTGCCGCCGGGCGACGACTTTGCCGGGGAGGTTGATGGCACCCTGACCGCGCCAGCCGGTGATCAGCCGGTCGACTTCCTCGATGTGGCGGGCGAACAGGGCGCCGCCGGGGGCACCGGCCTCCAGGGCGGCGCGGCGCAGGATCCGGCGGCGTACGGCGGGCGGCAGGGCGTACAGCTTGGCGCACTCCAGAACGCCGGTGGCGTCGCGGACGCCGACCTCGGCCTGGCGGGCCCAGGTGTCGAGGGCGTCGGCGTCGTCCCGGGAGAGTTGGGCCGTACGGGCCAGGGCCTCGACGACGCCTTTGCCGAGCGCCTTCTCCAGGGCGGGCAGTCCCTCGTGGCGCAGCCGGGAGCGGGTGTAGGCGGGGTCGGCGTTGTGCGGGTCGTCCCAGACGGGGAGGGACTGGACCATGCAGGCCTTGCGGGCGGTCTGGCGGTCGACCTGGAGGAAGGGGCGCCGGTAACGGCCGCCGGCCCCCGAGACCGCGGCCATGCCCGACAGGGAGCGGATGCCGGAGCCGCGGGCGAGGCCCAGCAGGACGGTCTCGGCCTGGTCGTCGCGGGTGTGGCCGAGCAGGACGGCGGCGGCGCCGTGGCGGGCGGCGGCCTCGTCCAGCGCGGCGTAGCGGGCGTCGCGGGCGGCGGCCTCCGGTCCTCCCTCGCGGCCGACGGTCACGGCGGTGGCCTCCACGGGGTCGAGGCCCAGTTGGCGCAGGCGCAGGACGACTTCTTCGGCGCGCAGGTCGGAGCCGTGCTGCAGGCCGTGATCGACGGTGACGCCGCCTGCGCGGATGCCGAGCCGGGGTGCCTCGAAGGCGAGGGCGGAGGCGAGCGCCATGGAGTCGGCGCCGCCGGAGCACGCCACGAGGACGAGCGGGGAGGCGGGGAGTCCGGACGCGCCCTCGGGCGTGCGTCCGGCGGCCGTCGCGGCGGGGACGCCGGCCGGAGTGTTCAGTTCGGTGAGGATGTCGTGGAGGACGCGGCGGACCGCCAGGCGTATCGCCGCGACCGCAGGATGGGGACCCATGTCCGGTGCCCTTCATGAAGTTGTCGGGGGTGAGCCCGAGGTTCGGTCACGCAGAGTGTGTAGATGGTGACAGAAACGGGCCGTTCCCCGAGCATCGCACGCCTGCCGAAGGCAAACGGTCCCTCGGACGGGTGATTGGGGGGTCGTTCGGCTGCCGTCGGCCGGAATCGTTTCACGCCCCGCCCGCGGGGTTCACGCCTCCGGCTTGCGGTGCACCCGCGCGATCCAGTCCGCCGGTTTGGCGATCTCCGACTTGGTGGGGAGCGTGTTGGGCGAGGTCCAGACGTGGTTGAAGCCGTCCATGCCGCACTCGTCGACGACGGCCCGCACGAAGCGTTCGCCGTCGCGGTACTGGCGGAGCTTGGCGTCGAGGCCGAGCAGCTTGCGCAGCGCCAAGTCGAGGCGGGAGGCGCCCTTGGCGCGGCGCTGCTGGAACTTCTCGCGGATCTCCCCGACGCTCGGCACGACCTCCGGGCCGACGCCGTCCATCACGTAGTCGGCGTGCCCCTCCAGGAGGGACATCACGGCGGTGAGGCGGCCGAGCACCTCCCGCTGGGCCGGTGTCTGCACCAGTTCCACGAGCGAGCGCCCGCCGTCGTCCTCCTCCGCCTCGGGGCGGCCTCCGGCCAGGGACTGGGCGGCCTCGCGGACTCGTTCGAGGACGGTCATGGGGTCGACGTCGGTCTCGGCCAGGAACGACTGGATTTCGCCCTCGAGGTGGTCGCGGAGCCAGGGCACGGCGGTGAACTGCGTGCGGTGGGTCTCCTCGTGCAGGGTCACCCACAGGCGGAAGTCGTGCGGCTCGACGTCGAGTTCGCGCTCCACATGCACGATGTTCGGCGCGACGAGGAGGAGCCGGCCGGCGCCGCCCGCTCCGGCGGGCAGTTCGCGGGTGGCGGGGGCGAAGGTCTCGTACTGGCCGAGGACGCGGGAGGACAGGAACGACAGCAGCATGCCCAGCTCGACGCCGGTGACCTTGCCGCCGACGGCGCCGAGGACCGCGTTGCCCGCACCGCCGCCGCGCCGCTGCTCCATCTTCTCCAGCAGGGGTTTGAGCAGCTCGCGGAAGCCGGCGACGTTCGCCCGGACCCAGCCCGGCCGGTCGACCACCAGGACGGGGGTGTCGTGGGTCTCCTCGGTGCCCATCCGGGTGAAGCCGCGGACGTGCTCCTCCGAGGACTTGGCATGGCGGCGGAGCTCCCCGACGACGGCCCTGGCCTCGTCGCGGCTCACCTCGGGGCCCGGTCGCACGAGCCGGGTCGCGGTCGCCACCGCGAGGTTCCAGTCGACCATGCCGGAATTTGCGCCGATGCTCGTCATGGGTCAACGGTACGGGAGCCCTGCCGCTGGGGGGCAGTCGTACGGGGTCCTGGGCGGGCGGGGCGGGTGCGCAGCCCGGGGTTGGGGGTGCCTCCCCCACTCTCGGCTTCTCCCCCACGCTCGGCTTCGCTCGCGCGGGAGGGGCCCCACGAGCGGGAGGTGCCCCACCGCCCACCCGTGCCGCCTGGGGGTACCTCCCAGGCCGTTCAGGCACTGGGGGAAGGCACGACTGCCCGCATGCTAGGCGGACGGTGACGCCAGAGTCGTCGCCGCTCGGTCCAGGGCCGACTGCGCCGCCCACGGGTCCGTCGTGGCGTTGGCCAGGAAGGCGAAGGCCACGACGTGGCCGTCGGGGGTGGTGATCGTGCCGGCGAGGGTGTTCACGCCCGTGAGGGTGCCGGTCTTGGCGCGGACGAGACCCGCTGCGCCGTCCGTGTAACGGCCGGCCAGGGTGCCGGTGAAGTGGGCGACGGGCAGGCCGGTGAGGACGGGGCGCAACTGGGGCCTGGAGGGACCGGCGGCCTCGGTCAGCAGGGCGGTGAGCAGGTCGGGGGTGATGCGGTCGGTGCGGTCCAGGCCGCTTCCGTCGTGGAAGCGCGCGCCGTCCACCGGCAGGCCGAGCTGCTTCAGGCGGGCCGTGATCGCGGCGCCCGCCCCGGCGAAGTCGGCGCGCTTGCCGGTCGCCACGGCGGTGTGGCGGGCCAGGGCCTCGGCGAGGTCGTTGTCGCTGTTGGTCAGCATCCGCTCGACCAGGGCCGACAGCGGGGGCGAAGAGACCGTGGCGAGGGTGGCGGCACGGCCCGTGGCCTTGGAGGGGCCGGGGGGCGACGCGGTGATGCCGTGCTGCTTCAGGAAGCCCGCGAAGGCGCGGGCGGCGGCGTCCGCCGGGTCGGCCACGCGCGGGGCGGGACCGCTGGTGGAGTCGTCGGTGCGGCCCTCGTCGGCCATCAGGGCGGTGACGCGGGCCAGGTTCTCGTTGACCCCGATCGGGTGCAGATCCGTACCGGCGTAGAGCGTCGTGTCGTACGACAGCGTCACCTTGCGCACGTCGCGCTTCTTCAGGGCGGCGGCGGTCTTCTCGGCGAGGGTGCGCAGGCTCGCCGGGCCTCCCCCACTCTCGGCTTCTCCCCCACGCTCGGCTTCGCTCGCGCGGGGGGACTCCCATGCGCGGGAGGTGCCCCCATCGTCCTCGCGGGCGGTCAGGGTCGGGTCGCCGCCGCCGACCAGGACGAGTTCGCCGGTGTCGGCCTCCAGGGCGGTGCGGGTGGTGAGGCGGTGGTCGGGGCCCAGGGCGGTGAGGGCGGCGACGGCGGTGGCGATCTTGGTGGTGGAGGCGGGGGTGAGCGCGGCGCCGGAGTCGAGGCCGTACAGGCGCTTGCCGGTGGTCAGGTCGACGACCGCCGCCGCGCGCTGCCCGCCGAGGGCCGGGCCGTCCTTCAGCAGGGGGTCGAGGAGGTCCGCGAGGGCCGCCCGGTCGCCGGGGGCCGCCTTGACGCCGCCGGTGGTGGTCCCGCCCAGACCGGTCAGTACGGGCCCGGCGCTGGGTGCGGGGCGGGGCGAGCCCGGCGCCGTACCGGAATCCCCGGGTCCGCGGCCGTGATCTGTGCCACCCGTGTGGTCCAGGGCGACGGCCCGGTCCCGCTCGGCCGTACGCTGACCCGTGGAGTCCCAGGGGCCGGCGGCGGTCACCACACCGGCGGCCAGTGCCAGCCCGGCGGTGGCGGCACCGGCGGTGTACTGCCAGGTCTTCGGCCTGGTGATCCTGGCGAGCTGAGGCGCCGTGGCCCGTGCGAACCGCGGTCCGGCGGCCCGGGCAAAGCGGGTCAGACGGGGACGTAGGGCACCCGCGGCCCGCGCCGCACGGGGTCCCGCGGTCCGCCACGGCCTCAGCTCCGGCACCGTCACCAGCCCCTTTCGCGATCACACGCCTGCGTGAGGGACACTTAACCACCAGAACTATGTGCTGATCATGGAGGAGCGTCCGGTGGAGTTCGACGTCACGATCGAGATCCCGAAGGGTTCGCGGAACAAGTACGAGGTGGACCACGAGACCGGTCGTATCCGCCTGGACCGCCGCCTGTTCACCTCGACCGCCTACCCGACCGACTACGGCTTCGTCGAGAACACCCTCGGCGAGGACGGCGACCCGCTGGACGCGCTGGTCATCCTGGACGAGCCGACCTTCCCGGGCTGCCTCATCCGCTGCCGCGCGATCGGCATGTTCCGGATGACGGACGAGGCCGGCGGCGACGACAAGCTGCTGTGCGTGCCGTCGACCGACCCGCGTGTGGAGCACCTGCGTGACATCCACCACGTCTCGGAGTTCGACCGCCTGGAGATCCAGCACTTCTTCGAGGTCTACAAGGACCTGGAGCCCGGCAAGTCCGTCGAGGGCGCCGACTGGGTCGGCCGCAGCGACGCCGAGGCCGAGATCGAGCGGTCCTACAAGCGCTTCAAGGACCAGGGCGGCCACTGAGCGGTTCGGTTGCCCGTAGGGCGCCCGTAACGGGCCGCACGCACACGCGTGCGGCCCGTTCGTGTTTGAGTGACCATACTGAGGTCAACAGGAGGGTGTGTCGGTACCAGGGAGCGTTGCGCAGGTGACGGAGGCGGAGGAGCCCAAGCCGCAGTCGGACGAGGCCCGCAGTGCCTTCCGGCAGCCCAGCGGTATCGCGGCGTCCATCGACGGCGAGTCGTCGACGACGTCCGAGTTCGAGATCCCGCAGGGGCTCGCCGTCTCGCGACATGCCGGTACCGAGGCCGAGACGACGTCGGAGTTCTCGCTCCCCGACGGTCTGGAGGTCCCGCAGGCCGCCCCCGCGGACAGCGAGGGATCGGCGTTCACCATGCCGAGCACGCACAGCGCGTGGACCGCCCCGACCGCCTTCACCCCGGCGAGCGGCTTCCCGGCGGTGAGCCTGACGGACGTGCCCTGGCAGGACCGGATGCGCGCCATGCTGCGCATGCCGGTGGCCGAGCGGCCCGCGCCCGAGCCCTCGCAGAAGCACGACGACGAGACCGGCCCCGCCGTGCCGCGCGTGCTCGACCTGACGCTGCGCATCGGGGAGCTGCTGCTGGCGGGCGGTGAGGGCGCCGAGGACGTGGAGGCGGCCATGTTCGCCGTCTGCCGGTCCTACGGCCTGGACCGCTGCGAGCCGAACGTCACCTTCACCCTGCTGTCGATCTCCCACCAGCCGTCCCTGGTCGACGACCCGGTGACGGCGTCGCGCACGGTACGCCGCCGGGGCACCGACTACACCCGGCTCGCGGCCGTCTTCCACCTGGTGGACGACCTCAGCGACCCCGACACGAACATCTCCCTGGAGGAGGCCTACCGGCGCCTGGCGGAGATCCGCCGCAACCGGCACCCGTACCCCACCTGGGTGCTGACCGTGGCGAGCGGTCTGCTCGCGGGCGCCGCCTCGCTGCTCGTCGGCGGCGGGCTGACCGTGTTCTTCGCGGCGATGTTCGGCTCCATGCTCGGCGACCGGCTGGCGTGGCTGTGCGCCGGGCGCGGGCTGCCGGAGTTCTACCAGTTCGCGGTGGCCGCGATGCCGCCGGCCGCGTTGGGTGTCGTACTGACGGTGACGCACGTCGACGTGAAGGCGTCCGCGGTCATCACCGGTGGGCTGTTCGCGCTGCTGCCCGGGCGGGCGCTGGTCGCGGGAGTGCAGGACGGTCTGACCGGTTTCTACATCACCGCCGCCGCGCGTCTGCTGGAGGTCATGT
This sequence comes from Streptomyces sp. NPDC085944, assembly GCF_040686295.1. Taxonomy (NCBI): domain Bacteria; kingdom Bacillati; phylum Actinomycetota; class Actinomycetes; order Kitasatosporales; family Streptomycetaceae; genus Streptomyces; species Streptomyces sp. NPDC085944. The sequence goes on from NZ_JBFBJX010000011.1 coordinate 82,964, forward strand.
ACTTCTTCGTCAGCATCGTCGCCGGGGTGCTGGTGGTGCTGTACTTCGGGGTCCAGCTGGGCGCCGAGCTCAACCCGGACGCCGCGCTGGGCACCGGCGACGAACCGTTCGTGCAGATCTTCGCCTCGATGCTGCTGTCGCTGGCCTTCGCGATCCTGCTCCAGCAGGAGCGGTCCACCGTCCTCGCGGTGACCCTGAACGGCGGCGTCGCCTGGTGCGTGTTCGGCGCCATGCGCTACGCCGGCGACATCTCACCGGTGGCCTCCACGGCCGCCGCGGCGGGGCTCGTGGGCCTGTTCGGGCAGCTGATGTCCCGCTACCGGTTCGCGTCGGCGCTGCCGTACACGACGGCCGCGATCGGGCCGCTGCTGCCCGGTTCGGCGACCTACTTCGGTCTGCTGGGGATCGCGCAGGGCGAGGTCGACTCGGGGCTGCTGTTCCTCTCCAACGCGGTGGCGCTGGCGATGGCCATCGCGATCGGGGTGAACCTGGGCGGGGAGATCTCCCGGCTGTTCCTGAAGGTGCCCGGCGCCGCGAGTGCGGCGGGACGCCGGGCGGCCAAGCGGACGCGAGGGTTTTGACGCCGGGCGCCTACGGGCTCGGGTGGCTGCGTCCGTCGGCGGCTGCGGGCTCGCTGTGGCTTGTCGCGCAGTTCCCCGCGCCCCTGTGGGGTTTCAGCGCCCCTGGTTGTACGGGTGCTGGCCGCCCTGCTGGTCGCCGTAGGGCTGCTGGTCGTAGCCCTGCGGGTACTGCTGGGCGTACGGCTGCTGCGGGGGCTGCTGACCGCCGTGGGGCTGATTGCCGTAGCCCTGGTCGTACTGCTGGTCGTACTGCCGCTGCGGCTGGTCGTACGGGTCGATCCGGCGGAGTTGGGTCGTCGCGTCGTCCATGACCGGGTACGAGGGCTGGGGCTGGTGCTGCTGGATGGCCGGCGGGGTCGGTGCGGCCGGGGCGGCGCGCCGCTTCTTCTTGCGCTCGCGCAGGTACTCGATGGCGATCGGGACGACCGAGACCACGACGATCAGGACGAGGATGGCCTCGACGTTGGTCCGGATGAGCTCGATCTGGCCGAGCCAGTAGCCCGCGAGGGTGACGCCGGTGCCCCAGGCCACGCCGCCGATGACGTTGTACGTGAGGAAGGTGCGGTACTTCATGCGGCCGGCGCCCGCCACGATGGGGGCGAAGGTGCGCACGATGGGCACGAAGCGGGCCAGGACGATCGCCTTCGGGCCGTACCTCTCCATGAACTCGTGCGCCTTGTCCAGGTTCTCCTGTTTGAAGAGCTTGGAGTTGGGGCGGCTGAAGAGCCTGGGCCCGAAGAACTTGCCGATCATGTAGCCGACTTGGTCACCGAGGACGGCGGCGGCCACGATCAGGGTGCACACCAGCCACAGCGGCTGGCTGATGAACTCGCCCTGGGCGACGAACAGGCCCGCGGTGAACAGCAGCGAGTCGCCGGGCAGGAACGCGAAGAGTCCTGACTCGGCGAAGACGATGAGCAGAATGCCCGGCAGACTGAACGTCTCGATCAGATAGTCCGGGCTGATCCACTCGGGACCGAGCGCAAGGGTGGTCACGGGATGTGGCTCCTGCTGCTGGGGGGAGGCGGGCGGGACCTGGCTGCCCAAACGTACAACGCAGCCGCGGTGCACCAGGTTCCACGGGACCCCTTGGGGTGCGCTGTGACGTTTCCCGGGGAAGCCTGAGAACCATGGGTATCGAAGAATACGGCGGCGGCCAGGGCCCGCGGCCCGACGTGCTCGTGGTGACGACGAACGATCTGCCGGGCCACCGGGTGCAGGAGGTGCTCGGGGAGGTCTTCGGGCTGACCGTGCGCTCCCGGCACCTGGGGAGCCAGCTCGGGGCCGGGCTGAAGTCGCTGGTCGGCGGTGAGCTGCGCGGCCTGACCAAGACACTGGTCGAGACCCGCAACCAGGCGATGGACCGGCTGGTCGAGCAGGCACGCGCGCGTGGCGCCAACGCGGTGCTGTCCTTCCGCTTCGACGTGACGGAGGCGGCGGACGTGGGCACCGAGGTGTGCGCGTACGGGACGGCGGTGGTCGTGGCCCGGGAGTGAGCTTCCAGGGGCGGGCCCCCGGGAACGCGTCCCGGGTCACGGCCACCGCTCAGAGGGTGTGCCGGACGGCGTTGGCGAGGATCGCGTCGCGCATGTAGGCGGCGAGGCCCGGTTTGGCGGCGTCGATGTTCCGCGTGAAACGTTCGTCCGACACGTACATCTCGGCCAGGCAGGTGTGCATCTCGTACCCGCAGTCGTAGTGGTTGCGGGCGATGCCCTGCCGGTGGTCCTCGGCGGCGTCCATGGCGCCCTCGGAGTCGGCGGGCTCACCGGCCTCCATCAGGGCGACGAAGCGCCGGGTCAGCTCGTCGGCCTCGTCCTGGATGCGCTGCCAGTCCACCTTGGTGTAGGAGGCGGTCTTCTCCTTGGACTGGCGGTAGGCGTCGGTGCCGCCCCAGCGCTCCTTGACCTCCTCCTCGTACTGGTCGGGGTCGAAGTCGCCGAAGACCTCGAACTTCTCCTCCGGAGTGAGGTTGATTCCCATGCTGCGTGCCTCCATGGCCTGCTCCACGGCCGCCGCCATCTTCTGCAGCTTCTCGATCCGGGCGGACAGCAGCTCGTGCTGGCGGCGCAGGTGCGCGCGCGGGTCCGCGGCCGGGTCGTCGAGCAGGGCGGCGACCTCGTCGAGCGGGAAGCCCAGCTCCCGGTAGAACAGGATCTGCTGCAGCCGGTCGAGGTCGGCGTCGCTGTAGCGCCGGTGGCCCGCGTGGCTGCGCTCGCCGGGTGCGAGCAGGCCGATGTCGTCGTAGTGGTGCAGCGTGCGCACCGTCACTCCGGCGAAGCCGGCCACCTGTCCCACGGAGTAGCTCACTTCCGCTCCCTTCTCCGACACCGTCCACGCTGCCGCCTCACGTGACGTGAGGTGCAAGCCCGTGTGGCTCCCGGCCCGGCACCCGTCCGGGTGCGGGGTCCCGGGCCCCGGCCTACCGTCGGTCGTATGCCACTGCACCACGGGCCCCACCCGACGCAGGACGACGACCGGGAGCGGCGCCGGCTCGCCGTGAACCCGTTCTACGCGACGGCGGACCCCCTCGGCGGCATGACCGAGGCCCCGCCCACGCACCGCCTCCCGGACACGCCCCTGCCGCCCTCGACGGCGTACCGCCTCGTGCACGACGAGCTGATGCTGGACGGCAACGCGCGGCTGAACCTGGCCACCTTCGTCACCACCTGGATGGAGCCGCAGGCCGGGGTGCTGATGAGCGAGTGCCGGGACAAGAACATGATCGACAAGGACGAGTACCCGCGCACCGCCGAGCTGGAGCGGCGCTGCGTGGCGATGCTCGCCGACCTGTGGCACGCGCCCGACCCGGAGGCGGCCGTGGGATGCTCGACGACCGGGTCGAGCGAGGCGTGCATGCTGGCCGGGATGGCGCTGAAGCGGCGCTGGGCGCTGCGCAACGCCGACCGCTACCCGGCGAAGGACGTACGGCCCAATCTCGTCATGGGGGTGAACGTCCAGGTCTGCTGGGAGAAGTTCTGCACCTTCTGGGAGGTGGAGGCCCGGCAGGTCCCGATGGAGGGCGAGCGCTTCCACCTGGACCCGCAGGCCGCCGCCGAGCTGTGCGACGAGAACACCATCGGGGTCGTCGGCATCCTCGGCTCCACCTTCGACGGCTCCTACGAGCCGGTCGCCGACCTGTGCGCGGCCCTCGACGCCCTCCAGGAGCGCAGCGGCCTCGACGTACCGGTGCACGTCGACGGGGCCTCCGGCGGCATGGTCGCGCCCTTCCTGGACGAGGACCTGGTGTGGGACTTCCGGCTGCCCCGCGTCGCGTCGATCAACACCTCGGGACACAAGTACGGGCTGGTCTACCCCGGGGTCGGCTGGGCGCTGTGGCGGGACTCGGCGGCCCTTCCGGAGGAGCTGGTGTTCCGCGTGAACTACCTGGGCGGCGACATGCCGACCTTCGCGCTGAACTTCTCCCGGCCGGGCGCCCAGGTGGTGGCGCAGTACTACACGTTCCTGCGGCTGGGCCGCGAGGGGTACCGCGCCGTGCAGCAGAACGCGCGGGACATCGCCGGCTCGCTCGCGCAGGGGGTGGCCGCGCTGGGCGACTTCCGACTGCTGACGCGCGGCGACCAGTTGCCGGTGTTCGCCTTCACGACGGCGGACGACGTGACGGCGTACGACGTCTTCGACGTGTCCCGGCGGCTGCGGGAGGGCGGCTGGCTGGTGCCCGCGTACACCTTCCCGCCGCACCGCGAGGACCTGTCGGTGCTGCGGGTGGTGTGCCGCAACGGATTCTCGGCGGACATGGCGGATCTGCTCCTGGACGACCTGGAGCGGCTGCTGCCGGAGCTACGGAGGCAGCCGCATCCGCTGACCCGGGACAAGGGGGCGGCGACGGGGTTCCACCACTGACCTCCGTTCCGCGTCGACGGTGACCGCCGGTTCCTCGACCGGCGGTCACCGCTTCCTCACCGCCCTGCCAGGCGCCCGGGCGCCCGGGCACCCGCTCACCCCGGCGCCGGGCACCCCGCCCGTCCGTGAGCGGGGTGCCGGCGGCCGACGTCGCCGCCCTCACCGGCTGAGCCGCGCGAACCTCCCCACCGCCAGCGGGAAGAACACGGCGAGCAGCGCCAGCGGCCAGGCGAGCGCCGCCCACACGTGGCCGGACTCGCCGCCGGGGCCGCCGAAGAGGTCGCGGACGGCCGTGGCGGTCTGGGACATCGGGTTCCACTCGACGACGGTGCCCAGCCAGCCGGGCATGGAGTCGGGCGTGGCGAAGGCGTTGGAGAGGAAGCCGACCGGCCAGACCAGGATCTGCACCGCCTGCACCAGCTCGGGCTTCCCGGCCACCAGGGCCAGGAAGATGCCGATCCACAGCATCGCGAAGCGGAGGAGCAGCAGCAGGCCGACCGCGCCGAGGAAGGCTCCGGGGCCGGCGTGGGCGCGCCAGCCCAGCGCGCACCCGACGCCGACCAGTACGGTGAGGCCGAGCGCCGACTGGAGCATGTCGGCGGCGGAACGGCCCACCAGGACCGCGCCGTTGGTCATCGGCAGCGAGCGGAAGCGGTCGACGACGCCCTTGTTGAGGTCCTGGGTGACGGCGATCATGGTGCCCTCCAGGCCGAAGGCCATGGTGAGCGCCATCATGCCGGGGACCAGGTAGTCGACGTACTCGCCGCTCACGCCCCGGCCGCCGCCGACCAGGTAGCCGAACATCAGCAGCAGCATGACGGGGAAGACCAGGTTCACGACGACCGTCACGGGCTGCCGTCCCCAGCGGGCCAGCTCGCGGCGGGTCATGGTCCAGGAGTCGGACAGGGCGTGGGTCGCGGGCCCCACGGCGGCCGTACGCACGGTGGTCGTACTCACGCGGCCTCCTTCGTGCGGTCGGTGAGGTGCAGGAACACCTCGTCCAGGGTCGGCCGGCGCAGCGCCACGTCCTCGGCCACGATGCCGGCCTCCTCCAACGCCCGTACGACGCCGGAGAGGGCCGCCATCCGGTCGGTGACCGGGGCGCTGAGCAGCCGTCGGTCGGTGTCGACTCGGACGCCGGTGAGCGGGAGCAGGGCGACGGCGGCGCCCAGTTGGCCGGCGTCGCGCAGAACGACGTCGACGCGGTCGCCGCCGGTCGCGGCCTTGAGTTCGTCCGCGGTGCCGTCGGCGACGACCCGGCCGGCGTCGACGACGGAGATGCGGTCGGCGAGCTGGTCGGCCTCCTCCAGGTACTGGGTGGTGAGCAGGACCGTCGTACCGGCGCCGACCAGGGAGCGGACCGAGTCCCACACCTCCGCGCGGCCGCGCGGGTCCAGGCCGGTGGTGGGTTCGTCCAGGAAGAGGACCTCCGGTTCGGTGATGAGGGACGCCGCCAGGTCCAGGCGGCGCCGCATGCCTCCGCTGTAGGCGCCGACCGGTTTGTGTCCGGTGCCGGCGAGGTCGAAGCGGGCGAGCAGTTCGTCTGCACGCGCGCGTGCCCGCCGGGCGCCCAGGTGATGCAGGCGGCCGAACATCTCCAGGTTCTGCCGGCCGCCCAGCTCCTCGTCGAGCGCCGCGTGCTGGCCGAGCAGGCCGATGCGCAGCCGCACCGCGTACGCCTCGGCGACGGCGTCGTGTCCCGCCACCTCGACGCGGCCCGCGTCCGGCCGCAGCAGCGTGGACAGGATGCGGACCAGGGTCGTCTTGCCGGCTCCGTTCGGTCCCAGTACGCCGTGCACCGTGCCGCGCGTGACGGTCAGGTCGAGCCCGTCCAGTGCGCTCTGGCCGCCGTACCTCTTGCGTGCGCCTTCGACGATGATCGCCGTGTCGGCCACTGTCACTCCCCCTTCGCGCTCTCTTCGCACTCACTCCGAGAGAGCTAGCCAAATTTGACTACCGGCCCATGAAGCTATGCCCTCCCTCCCACTTAGTCAAACTTGATTAGCGGGCGTCCCCGTCATGCGGCCGCCCCGCCGCGAAGGGGTTCTCCTCGCCCTCGGCCAGCACGCCGACGAACGGCTCGCCCTCACCGGCGAAGGTGTACGCGCCGCCCCGGACGCGCTCGATGAGGCCCCGGGTCCACTCGGCGCCGGAGTCGGCCGAGTGGACCCAGTAGTTCATGATCTCGCCGATGTGCCCGTACTGGCCGGGCCCCTCCGCGGGCATGTAGTACTCGGTGACGGCGGCGCGCCACTCGTCGATCTTCCGCACCCGCTCCTCGAGCAGCGCCAGCGCCTCCTCGCGCGGGAGGTCGACCATGAAGCCGAGCGCCGCCGTGAGCACGTCCGGCCGCTGGTCGTAGGCGGTGAGGTACTCGCGGAGCAGGGCGAGGTACTCCTCGGTGCCCTGCTCCGTGATCTCGTACTCCACGCGCGGCGGCCCACCGGCCGTGGACGGCGCGATCTCGTGCGCCAGCAGCAGTCCCTGTTTGGCCATCTGCTTCAGCGCGTGGTAGATCGAGCCGGGCTTGGCGTTGGACCACTCGTGCGCGCCCCAGTACTCCAGGTCGTTGCGCACCTGGTAGCCGTGGGCCCGCCCGTGCTGGCGGACGGCGCCGAGCACGAGGAGACGGATCGCTGACATGGGTCCAGCCTAGATCCGGCGCCGGGCCCGGCCCGCCGGGACCCTCAGAACGGGAAGCCGCTGCGCCCGTGCTGCACAGAGATCCACTTCTGGGTGGTGAAGGCGTCCAGCATGGTGTCGCCGTTGAGGCGGCCGAGGCCGGAGTGCTTCTCGCCGCCGAAGGGGACGATCGGCTCGTCGTGCACGGTGCCGTCGTTCACGTGGAACATCCCGGTGTCGATCCGCTTGGCGAACGCGACCCCCCGCTCGACGTCGCCCGTGTGCACGGCGCCGCTCAGCCCGTACGGCGTGTCGTTGACCAGGCGCACGGCCTCCTCCTCGCCGTCGAAGGGGACGAGGAAGGCGACCGGGCCGAACACCTCCTGCTGGAGCAGCGCGGAGTCGGCGGGCAGGCCGGTGAGGACGGACGGCTCGACCAGGTTGTCGGTGACCGAGCCGCGCACCAGGGCGGTGGCGCCCTCGGCGAGCGCCTGCTCGATCACGCCGGAGAGCGCGTCGGCCTGCGAGGAGTTGATCACCGGGCCGATGACGGTCGACGGGTCGCGCGGGTCGCCGACCTTGAGGGAGGACACCTTGGCGACGAACTTCTCGGTGAACTCGTCGGCCACCGCACGGTCGACCAGCACGCGGTTGGCGGCCATGCAGACCTGGCCCTGGTGGACGTAGCGGCTGAAGACGGCGGCGTCGACCGCGTAGTCGACGTCGGCGTCGTCGAGGACCACCAGGGCGCTGTTGCCGCCCAGTTCGAGGACGGAGCGCTTGAAGTTCGCGGCGCAGACGGTGGCCACGTGGCGGCCGACCTTGTCGGAACCGGTGAAGGAGATCACCTTCGGCACCGGGTGCTCGATGAAGGCGTCGCCGATCTCCGCGATGTCGGTGACCACCACGTTGAGCAGGCCGCCCGGCAGTCCGGCGTCCTGAAGGATCTTCGCGACCAGCGTGCCGCCGACGACCGGCGTGTTCTGGTGCGGCTTGAGGACGACGCCGTTGCCCAGGGCGAGGGCCGGGGCGACCGACTTCAGGGAGAGCAGGAAGGGGAAGTTGAAGGGGCTGATGACGCCCACGACGCCGACCGGCACGCGGTAGACGCGGTTCTCCTTGCCGTCGACGGGCGAGGGGATGATCCGCCCCTCGGGCGCCAGCGCCAGGTGGACCGCCTCGCGCAGGAACTCCTTGGCGAGGTGCAGCTCGAAGGCGGCCTTCAGGCGGGTGCCGCCCAGCTCGGCGACGATCGCCTCGCCGATCTCCTCCTCGCGCTCCTCCACCAGGCGCAGGGCCTTCTCGAACACCGCGCGGCGCGCGTACGGGTTGGTCGCGGCCCACTGCTTCTGCGCGCGCTCGGCGGCCCGGTAGGCGGCGTCGACCTCGTCGACGGTGGCTATGGTGACCGAGGCCAGCTTCTCGTTGTCGTACGGGTTGAAGTCGATGATGTCCCAGGAGCCGGTGCCCGGGCGCCACTCGCCGTCGATGTACTGCTGGGCGAGGTCGGTGAAGTACGACGACATGAGAACCCTCAATCCCCTCAACTGCCGCAGCCGCCGCGAGCGAGCCGCCTGATTGGGCGTCATCGTACTGACGTTTCAGGAGAGTTGAAGGAGTCCCCGCAGAAGGTCACGGCTCTCGTCCGGACCCGGGCTGTCCTGCTGGAGTTCCTTCAGCGCCGTCTCGTACTGGGTGACGTCCTCCTGCTTGTCCAGGTACAGCGCGCTGGTGAGCTGCTCCAGGTAGACGACGTCCGAGAGGTCGGACTCGGGGAAGCTGAGGAGCGTGAAGGCGCCACTCTCGCCGGAGTGCCCGCCGAAGCCGAACGGCATCACCTGGAGGCGCACATTGGGGCGTTCGGACATCTCGATCAGGTGCTGCAGCTGGCCGCGCATCACCTCGCGGTCGCCGTAGGGGCGGCGCAGGGCGGCCTCGTCGAGCACGATGTGGAACTCGGGGGCGTTCTCCGCGACCAGGTGCTTCTGCCGCTCCAGGCGCAGCGCCACCCGCCGCTCGACGTCCGCGTCGCCGGCGCCCCTCATGCCGCGCCGGACCACCGCGCGGGCGTACTCCTCGGTCTGCAGCAGGCCGTGCACGAACTGCACCTCGTAGACCCGGATCAGCGAGGCGGCGCCCTCCAGGCCGACGTAGGTGGGAAACCAGCTGGGCAGCACGTCGGAGTAGCTGTGCCACCAGCCCGCGACATTGGCCTCCTTGGCCAGGGAGAGCAAGGAGGCGCGCTCCTGCTCGTCCGTGATGCCGTACAGCGTCAGCAGGTCCTCGACGTCCCTGGTCTTGAAGCTCACCCGGCCCAGCTCCATCCGGCTGATCTTCGACTCCGAGGCGCGGATCGAGTAGCCCGCCGCCTCTCGCGTGATCCCCCGCGTCTCACGCAGTCGCCTGAGTTGTGATCCGAGCAGCATGCGCCGCACCACCGATCCGGGCTCTCCCGCGCTCACGTTCGCCAGCCTCCCCAACCGTGTTCAGGGGCCGAAGTCTGCCACTAAAACACTCCGAGCAGTACTCGTCCGGTTACGGAAACGGAATCGAGCCAAAGGAAGCGTGCAGGATCCTCCACCCGGTGGACGGGGACCGGTCGTCGAGGGAGTTGAAGAGGAGGCGAAGATGACGGAAAAATTGGCCAACAAGCGGTACGGGCAGGTTCATTTCGGTCACCTGCACGTGCATCTACCCTTGCATCTGCGGTACGCATCCGAAACCATGGTCCCCGCACCACCGCGCCGCATCGCTACGACCGCGAATTCCCGGGAGTGCCTCGCATGGGGACGAATGGATCGACCATGCTCGAGCCGTTACGGCAGGGCCTTCCACCACTCGACCCCGCAGCCGTGTCGAACGCCGCGTCCTGCGCCCTGCCGGCCCGTTACGAAGCGGTGCGCGAGGCCCGGCGGTTCACCCGCAGAACACTCGACGGGTGGGACACCGGCGACCGCTTCGACGACGTCTGCCTGGTGGTCTCCGAACTCGTCACCAACGCCCTGCGGCACGCACTCCCCGCGGACACCCCGCGCCACGACGAGCAGCACGGTCCCGTCCGGCTGCATCTGATGCGCTGGACGGAACGGCTGGTGTGCGCGGTGCGCGACCCCAGCCACGACAGCCCGGTGGCCCGCAAGACGGACGACTTCTCGGCGGAGTCGGGCCGGGGCCTGTTCCTCGTCGACTCCTTCAGCGACAGCTGGGGCTGGCACCCGCTCGCCGGGACCCTCAACGGCAAGGTGGTCTGGGCGCTGTTCCGGATCTAGCCGAAGACGGGGCGGCCGGGCTCGGGACCGTTCCGGGCCGGCCGCCGGCTCGGCAGCCCTTCGGTCCGTCAGCCCTCAGCCCGCGATCAGGTGGTCGAACTCCCCGTCCTTGACGCCCAGCAGCATGGCCTCGATCTCGGCACGCGTGTAGACGAGCGCGGGCCCGTCCGGGAAGCGGGAGTTGCGCACCGCCACCGCGCCGTCGGGCAGGCGCGCGAACTCCACGCACGAACCCTGCGAGTTGCTGCGCCGGCTCTTCTGCCAGGCCGCATCGTGCAACTGCGTGGCGGCCATGCCGTTGTACACGTCGTACACGTCGTGGTCCACAGGTCGCTCCCCGGTGGCTGGTGCACTGGCTGATGTGGCCATTGATGCAGTGGTCAACTGATCCGGATCATAACCCTGTTCACGTGCAGATGCATGAGCAAATGCACGTGCACGCGCGGTGCTCCCGCGGTTACAGCTGTGACGACCGCTTTACCGAGCCCTGCCCTCTACGACGCCGGGCCCCGGGAAGTCGTTCCCGCATGTGCCCCCGAATTCGAAGAATATGCAACAACATGCGACACCACCGGGGCCCGGTCGCTACGGGTGGGCCGCGGTGGTGTCGTTGGTGCGCCGGTTACGGCGGGCCGGTCAGCGGGTGCCGTACGGCAGCAGCGCCATCTCGCGCGCGTTCTTGATCGCTGCGGCCAGCTGCCGCTGCTGCCGGGAGGTCACGCGGGTGACGCGGCGGCTGCGGATCTTGCCGCGGTCGGAGATGGACTTCCGCAGCAGTCCGGTGTCCTTGTAGTCGATGTACGTCACCCCCGCCCGGTCCAGCGGGTTGGGGCGCTGCCGGACGGACGCGCGCTCGTTCTTACGGGGCCGGGGCATCGGGTCAGACCTCCAGGAGGGCGTCGAAGGCGGGCGGCAGCCGTTCCCAGGCGGCCTGTCCCGCGGCGTACTCGGCGTCGGTCAGCAGGCAGGACTCCAGGAGCCGTTCCAGGCCGTCGCGGTCGAGGCCGGGGGAGGTGAAAACCAGGTGCTGGCAGCGGTCGCCGTGCTCGGGGTGCCAGTCCAGCGCGGCGGCGGCGCGGCGCACGGGCGGCACCAGTTCCCAGGCCGCGTCGGGGAGCGAGGCGAGCCACGGCCCCGCGCTCTCCACGCACAGGGCGCCGCCCGCGGCGTCCCAGTGCAGCAGCGTGTCCCCCTTGCCGGCGAGCCAGAACCGACCTCGGCTGCGGGCCGCGGCGCAGGTCAGGTCCTCCAGCGCCGCGTACAGGCGCTCCGGGTGGAAGGGGCGGCGGCGGTGCCAGACCAGGGTGGCGACGCCGTGCGCGTCGGCCTCGGCGGGCAGCAGGGCGCAGGCCGGGTGCTGTGCGGCGGCCGCGGCCTCCACGTCGAACCCGGCGAGGGCGGCCCGCGCCAGCTCCGAGGGCGCGGATGCGGACGGGGCCGGGGCGCCCGCCGGGTCACCGTGGCCGATCGGGACCCGGCGGGCTGTCGGATGGAGCTGGGTGAGCAGCTCGCGGTCCTCGTCGTCGGCCTCCGGCGAGCCGGGCAGGGACTCGGCGAGGGCGAGGACGGAGGCGTACTCCAGTTGCCGCGCGAAGGTGTCGGCGACGGTGCGCCGGTCCGTGGCCGCGGCGGCGAGGCCACCCTCGGCGAGGTCGTCGCCGTTGCCGAGGTACGGCAGGACGAGGGCCGGGTCGACGGCGGTGATCACGCCGGTGACGGTGAAGCCGCCGGCCGTGACCACCTCCGCCATCGCCTTGGGCTCGACGGAGTCCCACAGCTCGACCACCGCCAGCGGGGTGCGGCCGGCCTCCGCCAGCCGGACCAGCTCGGGCACGAGGTCCTCGCGCAGGGCGCAGCACGCGCAGTCGTTGACCAGGGGTGCCTCGCCCGCGTCGAGGATGCCCGTGGCGTCCCGCACGGTCCGCACGACCGTGCCCGCGCCGGCCGTCGCCAGGTCGTGGTGGAGGACGACGCTGTCGGCTACGTCGGCCAGCAGCCGCGCCACGGCCGCCCGGCGCGCGTCGGCGTGCAGCCCCCCGACGATCACCACCGGCAGGTCGTGGCTGGGGCCCGGCCCGCTCACGCCCCGCCCTCCTTCCCGTACCGGCGCTCGAAGCGCTCCACGCGTCCGGCGGTGTCCAGGACGCGGGCGGTGCCGGTGTAGAAGGGGTGGCTGACGTGGGAGATCTCGACGTCGACGACCGGGTAGGTGTGACCGTCCTCCCATTCGACGGTGCGCTCACTGGTCGTGGTCGAGCGGGTGAGGAAGGCGTAGTCCGCGGCGCGGTCGCGGAAGACGACCGGGCGGTACTCGGGGTGGATGCCCTTGCGCACGGTGCCTCAGCGCTCCTCTCGGAAGTCGACGTGCCGGCCGGCCGTCGGGTCGTACTTGCGCAGGACCAGCCGGTCCGGGTCGTTGCGGCGGTTCTTGCGGGTGACGTAGGTGTAGCCGGTCCCGGCGGTGGACCGGAGCCTGATGACCGGACGGAGTTCGTTGCGTGCCATGCTGCTATCTTACTGAAAATGAATTCCATTAACAGCTAGGGCCTTCCGGTCCGGAGGAGAGGTACGTCACCGTGTCCGCCCACTGCATGCTGACCGGGACCGAGCCCGGCTTCGGCAATCGCGTCTCCCACTCCCACCGGCGCTCCTCGCGGCGCTTCGACCCCAACATCCAGACCAAGCGGTACTGGCTGCCGAGCGAGAACCGGCACGTGCGGCTGCGGCTGAGCACGAAGGGGATCAGGACGGTCGACTCCATCGGCGTCGAGGCGGCGGTGGCGCGCATCCGGGCCCGGGGAGTGAGGATCTGATGGCGAAGACGAGCAAGGTCGCGAAGAACGAGCGGCGGCGGCGGATCGTCGCGCGGTACGCGGCACGCCGGGCCGAGCTGAAGGAGATCGTCCGCCGCCCCTCGTCCACGGAGGCCGAACGGCTCGCCGCCCAGCGGGAACTGCGCAGGCAGCCGCGCGACGCGAGCCCCACGCGCGTGCGCAACCGCGATCAGGTCGACGGGCGCCCGCGCGGGTACTTCAGGGTCTTCGGGCTCTCCCGGGTGAATCTGCGCGAGCAGGCGCACGCGGGACATCTGCCCGGGGTCCGCAAGTCGTCCTGGTAGCTTGCGGCTGTCTTGGGGCCGAACGGCCGTCCGGCGACAGCTTGGAGCTTGCGGTGACATGGGTGACTGTGGACAGTGCGGCGAGCACGGCGCACGCGACGCGTACGGCCGGGTGCGGGGCTGCGGGCGCCCCCGACCGCACCCCGGGGCCACGTCCGCGCTCGGGACGACACTGGGGGCGGCGCTCCGTGCGGGCCGCGGCCGTGACCCTCGGGCTGGTGAGCGCGCTGGCGCTGACCGCATGCTCCGACGACGGCTCGGACGGCGGTTCCGGCGGCGGTGGTGACGAGTCGTCCGCGGTGCCCAGCGCCTCCGCGAGCGCGGAGACCGGCGGTTCCGGCGGCAGGCCGCCGTCGGCGGGTGCCGCCGGCGAGCTGGAGGGCAGCTGGCTGGCGACCTCCGACGGCCAGGCGGTCGCCCTGATGGTCACCGGCGACAAGGCCGCCCTCTTCGCCACCGGCGGGACCGTGTGCAGCGGCACCGCCGCCGAGGCCTCCGGCACCCGGACGATCCGCCTGAAGTGCACGGGCGGCGACGACCGGACGACCGGCACGGTCGAGTCGGTCGACGACACCTCGCTCGAGGTGAGGTGGGAGGGCGGCGTCGGCGAGGAGACGTACACCAGGTCCGAGGGCGGTTCGATGCCGCCCGGACTGCCGACCGAGGGCCTCGGCTCCTGAACCGGCCGGTCCGGCCCCTCCCCCGACGGACTGGCTAGCTGGGGGGCGTCGTTTGGATCGTGCCGGGGTCGCGGGGCCTGGCACGCGCTCCCCCACTGCCTGAAGGGCGTGGGAGGGGGCCAAGCGGCGTTGTCGTCGGTTGCCAGGGCTCCGCCCCGGCACCCTCCTCCGCCTCGCAGCCGCACGCTCCCCCCACGCTCGGCTTCGCTCGCACGGGAGGGGCCCCCATCGCCCCCACTCGGGTCGGCCACACGGCACCGTTGCCTGGAGCCGACCCGATCCAAACGACGCCCCCTAGCTAGCGCAAGGGCCGCCGGCGTTCGACGTGGGCGTCGTCGGCCGCTCGGGTGCCCTCCGTCCAGCCCGCCGCGTCCGAGACGCCGCGCAGGCGGGTCGTGGCCGTCTCCGGGAACAGGCGCTCCAACCGCTCGGTGACCGCCATCTCCCGGGAGGCGAGCACCGGCAGGAGGTTCGCGTCCGCCGCCGCGCCGGTCGTGGCGGATTCGGCGGTGGCCGCCTCGGCGGCGGCCCGCAGCCGGGTGGCCGCGCGGTGGGCGTAGGCGGCGAGGAACGACTGCCGGAAGGTCTTGGTGCGCTTGCGCCCACCGGCCCGCTGCCCGGCCTCCGCCTTCGTCATCGCGGTCTCGGCCTGCACCAGCAGTGAGGTGTAGAGGAGTTCGACCGCCTCCAGGTCGGCCTCGAAACCGACGACGGTGGAGAAGCCGAAGGGCTCGTTCCACACGGCCCCGCAGTGGTTGGCGTCGGCCACCGCGTCCAGCAGCACGGCCTTGGCCTGCTCGTAGGGCGGCTCCACCCCGATCCGGCACGCGCCCGGGGTGTCGGGCGAGGCGGCGAGACCCTGGGCCCGCGCGGCCAGCAGCGCCTCGTCGACGCTGTGCCGGGCCATCAGCTCCTGCGCCTTGGCGCTCAGCGCCTCCGCCTCCTCCGGGTACCCGGTCGCCTCCGCCTTGGCGAGCAGCGCGCGGATGCGGGCGAGGGCACGCGACTCGGGCCGGGCCTCGCGACGAGGTGCGCCCGGCGCGTCGTCCAGCGGCTCCAGCGCGGGCAGCCGCAGCAGCAGGCGGTACAGCCGCAGTACGTCCGTGGCGTGCGAGAAGCGGTCGGTGCGGGGCGGCGCCTGATCCGGTACGGCGCCGAGCTGGGCGGCCCAGCGGGGCCCGCGCGGGCGGTCGTGCGGCGCCTGGGCGCGGATCAGTGCGGCCACCATCCGCACGTGCACGCCGTCGAGTTCGCGCCGCACGATCCGGACGAGGTCGGCCGGCTGCCAGCCCCGCCGCCAGGCCGTGGCCACGAACTCCTCTCCTCGAACGAGGAGTTCGGCATCCGCCGCCGGATCGGCCGCCAGCAGCGAGGCCGCCGTGTCGAGGGCGTCGTCGCCGGTGTCGTACAGGGCGGTCTCGAAGGCACGGTCGATGGTGCGGGGCGTACTCACCCGGCGATGGTGCCACGCCCGCCGAACGGAAGAGGGCTGTCAACCATTGGTTGACAGCACCAGGGGCGCAACCTACGGTTGACACATGACGACCGACCCGAGCATCACGTCATCCGTACGCCTCGACGAACTCATCACCGCGATCAAGAAGGTGCACCAGGAACCCCTGGAGCAACTCCAGGACGCCGTCATCGCGGGCGAGCACCTCGGTGAGGTGGCCGACCACCTCATCGGCCACTTCGTGGACCAGGCCCGGCGTTCGGGCGCGTCCTGGACGGACATCGGCAAAAGCATGGGCGTCACCCGGCAGGCGGCGCAGAAGCGCTTCGTGCCCAAGGAGTCCGCCGACCTGGACGCGAGCCAGGGCTTCAGCCGCTACACGACCCGCGCCCGCGAGGCCGTGATGGCCGCCCACAACGCGGCCAAGACCGCCGGCAACGCCGAGGGCCTGCCCGAGCACCTCGTCCTCGGCCTGCTCACGCAGCACGAGAGCCTGTCCGCCAAGGCGATCGCCGCGCAGGGCGTCACCCTCGACGCGGTCCGCGAGGCGGCGCTCGCCGCCCTCCCGCCCGCCGCCTCCGATGTCCCGGAGCTGGTGCCCTACGGGCCCGCCGCCAAGAAGGTCCTCGAACTCACCTTCCGCGAGGCCCTGCGCCTCGGCCACAACTACATCGGCACCGAGCACATCCTGCTCGCCCTGCTGGAGCACGAGGACGGCGAGGGTGTGCTCAGCGGGCTCGGCCTCGGCAAGGAGGCCACCGAACGCTTCGTCACCGAGGCGCTGGCGCAGTTCATCGAGGTGACCGAGAAAGGCGGGGAAGGCCGGACGGGGAACGGGGAGGCCTGAGCACCGGCCGCTCCGGGGCCGTTGTCAGACCTCGGTGCGACACTCGCGTCATGGCCGAGAGGTGGGCGCTCGCGGTGGCCGAGGGCGGTGGCGTGGACGTCGCGCTCCTCGGCCCCGACGGGCTGCCCGCCGGGCCGGTGCGGCGCGAGCGCGATCCCGCCGAGGCCGTACGGGCCAGACCGGAGGTCGCGCGCTGGGTGTGGCGGTCCACCGCCGAGATCGCGCCGCGCCTGCTCGCCGCGGGGGTGCGAGTGGAGCGGTGCTACGACGTGGAGGCCGCCGAGACCCTCCTGCTCGGCCACGAGGGGCGGTACGGGGAGCCGCGCTCGGCCGCGGCCGCCCTGGCCCGGCTGCACGGCGCCCCTGTGCCGCCCGACCCTCCGCAGCGCTCCGCCGAGCCGGGCGCGCAGTCGTCGCTGTTCGAACCCCAGGCCGTGCACCTCCCCCTCACCGACCTGCTCGCCGTCTACGCCGAGCAGCAGCGCCGGCACGAGCGCTGCGAGCACCCGGACCGGATGCGGCTGCTGACGGCCGCGGAGTCGGCGGGGATGCTGGTGGCCGCCGAGCTGAACCATGCGGGGCTGCCCTGGCGCGCCGACGTGCACCGCGAGGTGCTGCACGGCCTGCTGGGCGAGCGGTATGCGGGCGGGGGCGAGCCGCGCCGTCTGGCCGAGCTGGCCGAGGAGGTGTCGGCGGCGTTCGGCCGCCGGGTACGGCCCGACCTGCCCGCCGACGTGGTCAAGGCGTTCGCGCAGGCGGGCGTGAAGGTCGGCTCCACCCGCCGCTGGGAGCTGGAGTCGGTGGACCACCCGGCCGTGAAGCCGCTGATCGAGTACAAGAAGCTGTACCGGATCTGGGTCGCCCACGGCTGGTCCTGGCTCCAGGACTGGGTGCGCGACGGGCGGTTCCGCCCCGAGTTCCTGGCCGGCGGCACGGTCACCGGACGCTGGGTGACCAACGGCGGGGGCGGGCTGCAGATCCCCAAGGTGATCCGGCGGGCCGTCGTCGCCGACCCGGGCTGGCGGCTGGTCGTCGCCGACGCCGACCAGATGGAGCCGCGCGTGCTGGCGGCGATCTCCCGCGACCCCGGCCTGATGGAGGTGGCCGGCCGGGAGAGCGACCTCTACCAGTCCGTCTCCGACCGCGCCTTCGCCGGCGACCGCGCCCACGCCAAGCTGGCCGTGCTCGGCGCCGTCTACGGCCAGACCTCCGGCGACGGCCTCAGGAACCTCGCCACGCTCCGACGCCGCTTCCCCAGGGCGGTGGCGTACGTCGACGACGCGGCCCGCGCCGGCGAGGAGGGCCGGCTGGTGCGCACCTGGCTGGGCCGCACCTGCCCGCCCGCGGCCGGGGCGGCCGACGGCGTCGAGGAGGCGGGCCTGCCGCAGGACGACCCCGCCGACACCGCGGGCCGCCCGCAGGAGTGGGTGCCGGGATACGCGTCCACCAACGCCCGCGCCCGGGGCCGCTTCGCCCGCAACTTCGTCGTCCAGGGCAGCGCGGCCGACTGGGCCCTGCTGCTGCTCGCCGCGCTGCGCCGGGCCTGCGCGGACATGGCGGCCGAGCTGGTCTTCTTCCAGCACGACGAGGTGATCGTGCACTGTCCCGAGGCGGAGGCCGCCACCGTCGTCGCGGCGATCCGGGACGCGGCGGAGCTGGCGGGACGGCTGACGTTCGGGGCGACGCCGGTGCGGTTCCCGTTCACCACGGCGGTGGTGGAGTGCTACGCGGACGCGAAGTGAGGGGGCGCGGCGGGACACGGGGGGCGACCGGAGCGTGGGACGTGCGGCTGTGATGCCGGCGGCCGGCCCGGCCACCCGAATCCCGGACGCGGCGGAGCAGCGGCACCGCTCGCTCAGCGCTTCCGGTACATGTCCAGCTCCCGCCAGGAGGTCTCCGTCTCCTCGGCGACGGGAAGGGGCTGCCGCCAGGCGGTGGACGCGTCGATGTCCGGTGCGCAACACCGCAGCCCTTCCGCCGTGGCCCGCGCGTCGCCCGGGACCGAGACGGCCAGGAAGTCGAAGGGAGCCGTGGGCCGCAGTTCCACGCACACCACGGGCCCGGCGGGCCGAAGGGCCACGAAGTCCTGTCCGCCGGCGTGCCCCCGCGTGCCGGCGCTCAGCACGCCGGGGATCCAGACGCCGTGCAGAGCCACTCCGCGCAGGGCACGCCACCAGTCGGGTTCCACCGTCACCCGGCGTACGGCCGTCAGCGGCACGCGCACGGTCCCGCGGTGCGCGGCGGCCCTCTCCCGCCAGGAGAGGCGCACCACGAGGTCGTCGTCCCGCACGAGGATCCGGGCCACGTCACTGCCTCCCTTCCCGGGAACCGGCTGGTGGCACAAGGGCGCCGCACGTCCCGCTCGTCCGGCCGTCACCGGGCCCGGAACGTCACTCGTCCGCCGTCCAGTCCTCCGGACCGCCGCCACGCCACTCGATCAGCCCGGGGTCGTCGAGCGTCGTGTCGGACTCGGGCAGACCGGCCCGGCGCAGGAACTCGACCAGGTCGAGCAGGTGGTACGCAATCCCGGCGTACTCACCGCGGATCGCGACCCGCCTGCCGCCGTCGGGGCCCGGCGGCTGCACGATCACAGGCGCCTCTTCCATGTCTACGGTGTGCCCCTCACCGAGCGGCCCATTCAGGCACGGGGCCACACTTCGGGGCGGCGGGTCACCCTCCGGGGCGCTCCTGCTCCTCGCGGGCGAGGGCCGCGATCGTTCCTCCGGCGGGTACGGGGCGGCGGCCGTCGGAGAGGTGGTGGCGGACCGGGTAGGTCTCTTCCTTGGTGGTGTTGCGCAGCCGCAGGCGTGGTTCGGCTCCGGGAGCGAGTGAGGCGTGCACGTTCTCGAGCCGTAGCCGGTCTCCGGCGTCGATACGGTCGTAGTCGGCCGCCTGTTCGAACTCGAGCGGCAGAACCCCGTAGTTCGTCAGGTTCTGCCAGTGGCCGGGGAAGGTGCGCGGGAAGGTGCGCACGCTGTTGCGGCAGGCTGCCGCGGCCTGGCCCCTGCCGATGCAGCCCAGGCAACCGGCCTGGTGGATCCGGGCTCCGGCGGTGATCAGGTCGAGGGTCGAGCCCATCCTGGTCAGATCGGCGAGGATCTCGCGCGAGGTGGGGTTGACGTCGAAGCTGACGGCCGCGTGGGTCTGACGGCCGGCGACGACGGCGGCGGCGATGGCGAAGTCGCGCGGTCCCGGGTTGGCGGAGGAGCCGATGACGGCCTGCCTGACGGGTTCGCCCGCCACCGAGCGCACCGGCACGACGTTGCCGGGCGAGATGGGACGGGCGATGAGCGGCGCGAGGGTGGAGAGGTCGATCTCGTCGGTGCGGTCGTACACGGCGTCCGGCTCGGCGGCCAGGTCACGCGGAAGTCGGCCTCGCGGTCCTCGGCGCGCAGGAAGGCCCGTACCGCGGCGTCGGAGGGGAAGACGGAGGTGGTCGCACCGAGCTCGGCGCCCAAGTTGGCGATGACGTGCCGGTCCATGGCCGTCAGCCCTTCCAGTCCCGGACCGTGGTACTCCAGGATCCGGTTGACCGCTCCCTCGACGCCGTGCCGCCGCAGCAGCTCCGGCACCACGTCCTTGGCGCTCACCCACTCCGGCAGGCTGCCGGTCAGGCGGATGCCCCAGATCTCCGGCATGGTCACGTGCAGGGGCCGTCCGGCCATCGCGAGCGCGACCTCCAGGCCGCCGGTGCCCAGGGCCAGCATGCCGAGCGCGCCCGCGGCACAGGTGGGCGAGTCGGACCCGGCCAACGTCCTGCCGGGGACACCGAAGTACTGCGTGTGGCTGGGGTGCGAGACACCGTTGCCCGGCTTGGAGTACCAGACGCCGAAGCGACGGCACGCGGAGCGCAGGAAGGCGTGGTCCTCGGCGTTGCGCTCGTCCGCCTGCAGCAGGTTGTGGTCGACGTACTGGACACTGACCTCGGTACGGACCCGGTCCAGGCCGAGGGCGTCGAGCTCCTGCATCACCAGGGTGCCGGTGGCGTCCTGAGTGAGGGTCTGGTCGATCCGCAGTCCGATCTCGCCGCCCGGCTCCATCTTCCCGTCGACGAGATGGTCGGCGATGAGCCGGTGCGCCAGCGTGCCGTGGGAGCGGGTCACAACGCCCAGGCTGCGCGCTCCAACGGGGAGCGGCAAGCGGACGCACACGGCCGACGGACCGGGCGGGGCCCTATCCACAACGGCCGGGAAGAACGCCCCCCGAAACGCAAAAAGGCCAGATCGGGAGTAACCGACCTGGCCCTTCTCTGAGCCGCCTTCGGGATTCGAACCCGAGACCTACGCATTACGAGTGCGTTGCTCTGGCCATCTGAGCTAAGGCGGCGCGCTGTGCACCCATGGTGCGATCAGCAACGTCGGTAAGTCTACACAGTTTCCGGGGGTGCTTCGTACCGGCCCCGGGTGCTCGGGCGCCGCGGCCGGTACGAGGGATTCCGGCGTGGTCAGGAGCAGCGCTTGCCGTCCTTCGGGGCCGTGCCGGTCAGCAGGTACGTGTTGATCGCGGAGTCGATGCAGGCGCTGCCGCGGCCGTAGGCGGTGTGGCCGTCGCCCTCGTAGGTGAGGAGGCGGCCGGAGGAGAGCTGGTCGGCCAGGGCCTCGGCCCAGGGGTAGGGGGTGGCCGGGTCGCGGGTGGTGCCGACGACGACGATCGGGGTGGCGCCCGCCGCCTTGATGCGGTGCGGCTCGCCCGTGGGCCGCACCGGCCAGTACGCGCAGTTCAGGGAGGACCAGGCCAGGCCCTCGCCGAAGACCGGGGATGCCTCCTCGAAGTCGGGGAGGGCCTTGCGCACCTCGTCCGGGGAGGTGAAGGCGGCGGGGAGGTCGAGGCAGTTCACGGCGGCGTTGGCGAACATCAGGTTGCTGTAGCCGCCGTCGGCCTCGCGCTCGTAGTAGCTGTCGGAGAGGATCAGCAGGCCCGCGCCGTCCTTCTCCTTGATCGCCGAGGTGAGGGACTCGCGCAGCTGCTGCCAGGCGCCCTCGTCGTACATCGCCGCGATCACGCCGGTGGTGGCGAGGGACTCGGTGAGCTTGCGGCCGTCGGCGTCGCCGGCGGGGAGGGGCTTCGCGTCCAGGTCGTCGAAGAAGGACTTGAGGTTCTTGCCGACCTGGTCGGGGGTGGTGCCCTTGTCGCCGAGGGGGCAGTCCGGCTGCTTCACGCAGTCCTTCGCGAAGGACTGGAACGCCGTCTCGAAGCCCGCCGTCTGCTCCAGGTTCAGGCGGCGCGCGGGCAGGGAGGGGTCCATCGCGCCGTCCAGGACCAGGCGGCCCGTCCGGTCCGGGAACAGGCCGGCGTAGGTCGCGCCGAGGAAGGTGCCGTACGAGGCTCCGACGTAGTTCAGCTTCTCGTCGCCCAGCACCGCGCGCAGGACGTCCATGTCCCGCGCCGCCTCGACCGTCGAGACGTGGCGCAGCAGCTTCGGCGCGTCCGCGCCGCAGCCCTCGGCGAACTTCTTGTAGGCGTCGACCAGCTCGTCCGTCTCGCCCGCGTCGTCGGGCGTGACGTCGGTCTGCGTGTACGCGTCCATCTCGCGGCCGTCGAGGCACTCGACGGGCTCGCTGCGGGCCACGCCGCGGGGGTCGACCGCGACCATGTCGTACTGGGCGCGGACCTTCGCCGGGTAGCCGATGCCCGCGTACTGCTGGAGGTAGCCGATCGCCGAGCCGCCGGGTCCGCCCGGGTTGACCAGCAGCGAGCCGATCCGCTTGCCGGGTCCCGTGGCCTTCTTGCGGGCCACCGCGAGCCGGACGTCGCCCTCGGTGGGCTTGGCGTAGTCGAGCGGTGCCTTCATGGTGGCGCACTGGAAGCCGGGGACGCCACAGTCGCGCCAGCCCAGCTTCTGCTCGTAGTACGGAGCCAGCTCCGAGGGCGTGCCCTTCGGCAGGGGGGCCAGGGTCGCCGTGGCCGCTTCCGTCGACCCCGCCGCCTCCGCCGCGGGGGATCCGGCGGACGTGGACGCGCCGCCGGCCGAGCAGGCGGTGGCCAGCAGCGCGGCGGCGAGCAGTGCGGCTCGGAAACGGGTGCTGCCGGTGCGGGTCCTGCGGTGGGTGCGCCTTGTGTGCATCCGTCGAGCGTAACGCTCCGCTACCGCATCATCGCGGTGTGTGGTTCGCGTGCCTCGTACGGGCTACGGCGTCAACGCCCGGTGCCTTCCGCGGTCGAGGCACGGGAACGCGTGCTCAGCCCGCTCTGAGGGCCATCGTCATCGCCTCCACCGCCAGCAGCGGGGGCACATTGCGGTCGAGGGCCTCGCCGCAGGCCGCGATCGCCTCGATGCGGCGCAGCGTGGACTCGGGTGTGCTCGCGCGGGCGAGCCGCTCCAGGGCGTCCTCCGCGTCGGCGTTGGCGATCGCCACGCGGGAGCCGAGCTGGAGCGCCAGGACGTCGCGGTAGAAGCCGGTCAGCTCGCTCAGGGCCAGATCGAGGCTGTTGCGCTGGGTGCGCGCCTTGCGGCGCTTCTGGTCGGCCTCCAGCTCCTTCATCACGCCCGCCGTGCCGCGGGGCAGCCGACCCCCCTGGGCCGCCCCCAGCGCCGCCTTCAGCTCCTCGGTCTCCTTGGTGTCCATCTCCTCGGCGAGCTGCTTGGCGTCCTCCGCCGCGGCGTCGACCAGCTCCTGGGCCGCCTTGAGGGCCCCGCCGACGTCCTCGACCCGCAGCGGCAGCTTCAGCACGGCCTCCCGGCGGGCCCGGGCGGCCTGGTCCGTGGCCAGGCGGCGGGCACGGTCGATGTGGCCCTGGGTGGCGCGGGCCGCCGCGGCGGCGACGTCCGGCTCGATGCCCTCGCGCCGGACGAGCATGTCGGCGACCGCCTGGACCGACGGCGTACGCAGGTTCAGGTGGCGGCAACGGGAGCGGATCGTGGGCAGGACGTCCTCGACGGAGGGGGCGCACAGCAGCCAGACGGTACGCGGGGCCGGTTCCTCAACTGCCTTCAGGACGGCGTTGGCCGACTTCTCGTTGAGCCGCTCGGCCTCCTCGACGAGGATGATCTGCCAGCGACCGTTCGCGGGCGAGGTGAACGACTTGCGGACGGTGTCCCGCATGTCCTTGGCGAGGATCTCGGCGCCCATGGCGACCACGGTGCTGACGTCCGCGTGGGTGCCGACCAGCGCCGTGTGGCATCCGTCGCAGAAGCCGCAGCCGGGGACGCCGCCGAGGGCGCGGTCGGGGCTCACACACTGCAACGCGGCGGCGAAGGCCCGCGCCGCCTGGGTCACGCCGGAACCGGGCGGGCCCGTGAACAGCCAGGCGTGCGTCATGCTCGTCACCTGCGGGAGGGGGCCGTCGGCCGCGGCGGCGGTGACGAAGGCGTCGGCGTCCCGGGCGGCGGCGACGAGCGGCTCGCACACCTTCTCCTGCCCGACGAGGTCGTCCCACACGGTCATGGGTCACGCCGTCCTTCCGTCGCACTGGGCCGGCCGCGCCGGGCCGCCACGCTGATACGCCTCGCTGATCCGCGGCGCGCCCTCCATTGTGCGGGGCGGCACCGACAACCGTGCGGTGCGGCACCGGCAACGCGGCGGGACGCCCGGGGCGTGGGCCCCGGGCGTCCCGGCACTCAGGTGCTCAGCTGCTCGACGCCGTCGTCAGCGTCGTCGCCGTCGTCAACGCCGTCCTCGGCCCCTGCCTCGGCCGCCGTTCTTGCCGCCGCGGCCGTCGTCGTCCCGGCCCGCCTCGTCCCCGTCGTGCGGTCCGAGCAGTTCGTCCGCCAGCGTCGGCAGGTCGTCCAGCGGGGTCTCCTCGGCCCAGTCGGAGCGGCGCCTGCGGGGCGGTGCCT
This sequence comes from Streptomyces sp. NPDC085944, assembly GCF_040686295.1. Classification (NCBI taxonomy): domain Bacteria; kingdom Bacillati; phylum Actinomycetota; class Actinomycetes; order Kitasatosporales; family Streptomycetaceae; genus Streptomyces; species Streptomyces sp. NPDC085944. The sequence continues at coordinate 107,172 of NZ_JBFBJX010000011.1, forward strand.
GGTCGGGGTCGATCCGGGGCAGCTCGCGCGTGCGGTCCTGGGCCTCCTCGGCGGGGCCCTCCTCCCGGAAGTAGCCCGGCGGGACCCGGTCGGCGGGGTCGTCCCCGCGCACGGGCGGCAGTACGGCCGTCTCGTCGGCGGCACCCGGCGGCGTCACGGGCGGCAGGACCGCCGTCTCCTCGGCGTCCCGCGGCTCGACCGCCGGCAGCACCGCCGTCTCGTCCGCCGCACCGGACGGCACCTGCGGCTTGGGCAGCTCGGTCGTCACCTCGGACTCGGACTCGCCGGACGCCCGGCCGCCGTCGGACCCGCGGGCGCCGTCACCCGCGTCGTCGGCCCGGTCGTCGTCCGGCGTGTCCCGCACCGGCCGCAGTACGGCCGTGTCCTCCACCGGTCCGCCGGAGGCGTTGGTCGGGGTCACGAGCGGGGTCGGCACGGTCGTCGCGTCGGAGGGCGCCGGCTTCGGGCGGGGTGCGTCCGCCGCCGCGGGGGCCGCCGACTTGGGTCCGGCCGCCGCCGCTGCCGCCGCCTGCTCCGCCGCCCGGCGTGCCTCCTCGGCGCGCAGCAGCGCCTCCTCGGCCTTGCGCTGCTTCTCCAGGCGCCGGGCCTCGGCCTCGGCGCGCAGCCGCTCCTCCTCCTCGGCCTGCTTGCGGCGCCGCTCCTCCTCGGCCCGCAGCCTGGCCTCCTCCTCGGCGCGGGCCTTCTCCTCCGCGAGGAGCCGGGCCCGCTCCTCCTCGGCCTTGCGGTGTGCTTCCTCGGCCCGCTGCCTGGCCGCCTCGGCCTGCCGCTCGGCCTCGCGCCGCTGCGCCTCCTCCAGCTCGCGCCGCTTGCGCTCCTCCTCCTCGGCGCGCACCCGCGCCTCCTCCTCGATGCGCTCGCGCTCCAGGCGCTCCTCCTCGGCCTTGCGCGCGGCCTCTTCCTCGGCCCTGCGGCGGGCCTCCTCCTCGGCCTTGCGGCGCGCCTCCTCCTGGGCCTTGATCTCGGCCTCGGACAGCGGCAGCACCTGGTCGAGCCGGTGGCGTACGACGCTGGTGACGGCCTCGGGCTCCTGCCCGGCGTCCACGACGAGGTAGCGCCCCGGGTCGGCGGCGGCGAGGGTGAGGAAACCGGAGCGCACGCGCGCGTGGAACTCGGCGGGCTCCGACTCCAGGCGGTCCGGCGCCTCGGTGAACCGCTCGCGGGCCGCCTCGGGCGCCACGTCCAGCAGGACGGTCAGGTGCGGTACGAGCCCGTTGGTGGCCCAGCGGTTGATGCGGGCGATCTCGGTCGGCGACAGGTCGCGGCCGGCGCCCTGGTAGGCGACCGAGGAGTCGATGTAGCGGTCGGAGACGACCACGGCGCCGCGCTCCAGGGCGGGGCGGACCACGGTGTCGACGTGCTCCGCGCGGTCGGCGGCGTACAGCAGCGCCTCCGCGCGGTGCGACAGCCCGGCGCTGGAGACGTCCAGCAGGATGGAGCGCAGGCGCTTGCCCACCGGCGTCGCGCCCGGCTCGCGGGTGAGCACGACCTCGTGGCCCTTGCCGCGGATCCACTCGGCGAGAGCCTCGGCCTGGGTGGACTTGCCCGCCCCGTCGCCGCCCTCCAGGGCGATGAAGAAACCGTTCGTCGCGGGCGTCGGCACCGGGTCGTCGCCGCCGAGCAGCGCGTCCCGCAGGTCGTGCCGCAGCGGCACGCCGGAGCGATCGTCGACCTTGGCCAGCACCAGCGCGGCCAGCGGCAGCAGCAGGGCGCCGAGCAGCATCAGGACGAACGCCGCGCCGCCGTGGGCGAAGACGAACTTGCCGCTCTCCAGCCGGTGCGGTCCGATCGCCGCGGCCAGCACGGGTCCGACGACCGCGCCCAGCGCCACGCAGACCCGGACGACCGCGTGCAGGTGCTCGGTGATCCGGGCCCGGCGGTGGTCCTCGGTTTCCTGGTCGAGCAGCGCGTGCCCGGTGTTCGCGGCGACGCCCGCGCCCATGCCGGTCAGCGCGAGGAGCAGCAGCACGGTGGTGTCGTCCGGGACGAGTCCGGCGGCCAGCAGGGTGACGCCGGCGAAGGCGATCGCCAGGGCGAGCAGCCGCCGGCGCGACAGGGAGGGCAGCAGGGCGGGGGAGGTGCGGATGCCGACGACGACGCCGCCGGTCAGCGCGCCCACCGCCAGGCCGTAGAGCACGGGGCCGCCGCCCAGGTCCTTGGCGTGCAGCACGGCCACGGCGACCGTGGCGGCCACCGCCGCGGCGACCGCGGCGCAGGCGAACACCAGCAGCGGGAGCGCGCCGGTGCGGCCCTTGTCGACGCCGTCGCTGTTGCCGCCGCCCTTGGGCCGGCGCATGCCCTCCAGCGGCGACCGCGCGCGCGGGGTGCGCACCGCGGGCAGCTCCAGGAAGGTCACGACGGACAGGGACGCGGCGAAGAGTCCGGCCGCCACGTACGAGCCGAGCGCCGCCTGGTGCTCGGCGAACCAGTCGACGCCGGCGCCCAGCAGGTTGTTCAGGAGCCCGGCGACGACCAGGACGGCGGCCGCGAGGGGGATCGCGACGAAGCCCGTGCGCAGCGACAGGCGGCGCAGCGCGTCCATGTGGTCCGGCAGCGGCCGTACCGTCGCGCCCTCCAGGGGCGGGGCGGGCAGCAGCGCGGGGGCCGCGCTCTCCCGGCACACGGTCCAGAAGCGCTCGGTGACGCCGGTGACGAAGACGGTCACCAGGAGGACGGCGAGCGCGTTGTCGGGCGTCCAGTCGATCCACAGCGGGGCGACGATCAGCAGGGCGGCCCGCAGCCCGTCGGCGCCGACCATGGTCCAGCGCCGGTCGAGCGGGCCGTCCTGCGAGGTGAGTGAGGTCAGGGGCCCGAGCAGGACGGCGCCGAAGAGCAGCGTCGCCAGGATGCGGACACCGAAAACGGTCGCCACTGCGAACGCCACGCCCCGGTAGCCCCCGCCGAAGGAGCCCGCACCGATCGCGGCCTGGACCACGAGGAGGACCAGCACCAGGAGGGCGAGAATGTCGCCGACACCCCCCACGAGCTGTGCGCTCCACAAACGCCTCAGCTGCGGACGGCGCAGCAGGGCACGGACGGCGCGCTCGCGGGAGTCCGCGACCAGGGCGTCGTCCGGGGCGGGGTGAGGGGCCGTTGGCTGCTCGGCTCGCGTCATGCGTTCAGCCTATCGGTCGGCGCCGACAGTCCGGTGTGCCCGGCCGAACGTACGCACGCCCCGACACCGAATTGATGCCGGGGCGTTCGTTTCGCGAAGAGAGTGTGACGAAGAGCCTGCGAGAAGGCGGGGGCCCGAGCCGGGCTCAGGCTCAGTCCTCCGACGCCTTCGACGCGGTCGCCTTCTTGGCGGACGTCTTGGCGGTCGTCTTCTTCGCCGTGCTCTTGGCAGCGGTCTTCTTGGCCGCCGTGGTCTTCGCGGCGGCCGTCTTCTTGGTCGCCGCCGCCTTCTTGGCCGGGGCCTTCTTGGCGGCCGTCTTCTTCGTGGCCTTCTTCGCCGTCTTCTTGGCGGGGCCCTTGGCGCGCTTCTCGGCCAGCAGCTCGAAGCCGCGCTCGGGCGTGATCTCCTCGACGCTGTCGCCGGAGCGCAGGGTCGCGTTGGTCTCGCCGTCGGTGACGTACGGGCCGAAGCGGCCGTCCTTGACCACGACCGGCTTCTCACTGACCGGGTCGGTGCCCAGCTCCTTCAGCGGCGGCTTGGCCGCGGCCCGGCCACGCTGCTTGGGCTGGGCGTAGATCGCCAGCGCCTCCTCCAGCGTGATGTCGAAGAGCTGCTCCTCGGTCTGGAGGGACCGCGAGTCCGTGCCCTTCTTCAGGTACGGGCCGTAGCGGCCGTTCTGCGCGGTGATCTCGACGCCTTCGGCGTCGGTGCCGACGACGCGCGGCAGCGACATCAGCCGGAGGGCATCGTCGAGGGTCACCGTGTCGAGGGACATCGACTTGAACAGCGAGGCGGTGCGCGGCTTCACGGCGTTCTTGCCGGTCTTCGGGGTGCCCTCGGGGAGCACCTCGGTGACGTACGGGCCGTAGCGGCCGTCCTTGGCGACGACGGTGTGGCCGGTGGCCGGGTCGGTGCCCAGCTCGAAGTCGCCGCTCGGCTTGGCGAGCAGCTCCTCCGCCAGCTCCACGGACAGCTCGTCCGGGGCCAGGTCCTCGGGGACGTCGGCGCGCTGGTGGTTCTCGGCGTCCTTCTCGCCGCGCTCGACGTACGGGCCGTAGCGGCCGACGCGCAGCTTGATGTCGTTGCCGACGGGGAACGAGGACACCTCGCGGGCGTCGATCGCGCCGAGGTCGGTCACCAGCTCCTTGAGGCCGCCGAGGTGGTCGCCGTCGCCGTTGCCCGCGTCGGCCGCGCCGCCGCCTCCCGCGCCGTCGCCCTCGCCGAAGTAGAAGCGGCGCAGCCACGGCACCGCCTGGGCCTCGCCGCGGGCGATGGCGTCGAGGTCGTCCTCCATCTTGGCGGTGAAGTCGTAGTCGACGAGCCGCCCGAAGTGCTTCTCCAAGAGGTTCACCACGGCGAAGGAGAGGAACGACGGGACGAGTGCCGTGCCCTTCTTGAAGACGTAGCCGCGGTCCAGGATGGTGCCGATGATCGACGCGTACGTCGACGGGCGGCCGATCTCGCGCTCTTCCAGCTCCTTGACCAGCGACGCCTCGGTGTAGCGGGCCGGGGGCTTGGTGGCGTGGCCGTCGACCGTGATCTCCTCGGCCGTCAGCGCGTCGCCCTCGGTGACCTGCGGCAGGCGCCGCTCGCGGTCGTCCAGCTCGGCGTTCGGGTCGTCGGCGCCCTCGACGTAGGCCTTGAGGAAGCCGTGGAAGGTGATGGTCTTGCCGGAGGCGCTGAACTCGACGTCCCGGCCGTCCAAGGCGGCGCCGCCGATCTTCACGGTGACGCTGTTGCCGGTCGCGTCCTTCATCTGGGAGGCGACGGTCCGCTTCCAGATCAGCTCGTACAGCTTGAACTGGTCGCCGGTCAGTCCGGTCTCGGCGGGCGTGCGGAAGCGGTCGCCGGAGGGGCGGATCGCCTCGTGCGCCTCCTGCGCGTTCTTGACCTTGCCGGCGTACGTGCGCGGCTGGGGCGGCAGGTAGTCGGCGCCGTACAGCTGCGTCACCTGGGCGCGGGCGGCCGAGACGGCCGTGTCGCTCAGGGTCGTGGAGTCCGTACGCATGTAGGTGATGTAGCCGTTCTCGTACAGCTTCTGGGCCACCTGCATGGTCGACTTCGCACCGAAGCCGAGCTTGCGCGAGGCCTCCTGCTGCAGCGTCGTCGTACGGAACGGGGCGTACGGCGAGCGGCGGTACGGCTTGGACTCGACCGAGCGGACGGCGAAGCGCGTGTTCTCCAGCGCGGCGGCGAGCGCGCGGGCGTTCGCCTCGTCGAGGTGGAGGGTGTTCGCGCTCTTGAGCTGCCCCAGGGAGTCGAAGTCGCGGCCCTGTGCGACACGCCGTCCGTCCACCGTCTGGAGGCGGGCGACCAGCGACGACGGGTCGGAGGCGCCCCCTCGTCGCCCACCACCACCCTCAAACGAAGTCGCTTCGCTCCCCTTGAAATCCGCGCGGCCGGTGGCGAAGGTGCCGGTGAGGTCCCAGTACTCGGCGGAGCGGAACGCCATGCGCTCGCGTTCCCGCTCGACGACGAGGCGGGTGGCGACGGACTGGACGCGGCCGGCCGACAGGCGCGGCATGACCTTCTTCCACAGGACCGGCGAGACCTCGTAGCCGTAGAGGCGGTCGAGGATGCGGCGGGTCTCCTGGGCGTCGACGAGCTTCTGGTTCAGCTCGCGCGGGTTGGCGACGGCGGCGCGGATCGCGTCCTTGGTGATCTCGTGGAACACCATGCGCTTGACCGGGATCTTCGGCTTGAGGACTTCCTGCAGGTGCCAGGCGATGGCCTCGCCCTCGCGGTCCTCATCGGTGGCGAGGAAGAGTTCGTCGGACTCCTTCAGGAGGTCCTTGAGCTTCTTGACCTGGGACTTCTTGTCGGCGTTGACCACGTAGATGGGCTGGAAGTCGTGTTCGACGTCCACACCGAGGCGGCGGACCTCGCCGGTGTACTTCTCCGGCACCTCCGCCGCGCCGCTGGGAAGGTCGCGAATGTGCCCGACGCTCGCCTCGACGACGTAGCCAGGGCCGAGATAGCCCTTGATCGTCTTCGCCTTGGCAGGCGACTCGACGATGACGAGTCGGCGGCCGCCCTTCGCGGTCTCGCTGGTCGGGGACAACTTCGCTCTTCTCTCCGGTCGACGCTGGGCCTCCCCAGGGCGTGGTCCCGGGTCGGGTCGTTCTGTGTTTCGATCGTGACGCTGCGGAGTGTGACGGTACCTCCCGCCCCCGTGTCAAACGGGAAAAGCCCACAACGGCCACTCGAACGGTAACCCGACGAACCCTGTTCCTGCCGCCCGGAGTGCTCACCTGCCCCGACGCGGGTATCCGGAGCGCGATCCCCCGGTTACCCGGGCGGCGCTTCGGCGGAGGCCGCCAACCTGCTCTTCATGCCTGCGTCAGGCACCACGCCCCGACGCCCAGCGCGATCACCGCGGTGACGCTCGCGACGGTCGCGGATGCGACGGGGCTCACACCGAGCGCGACGGGCCGGCCGTGCCGCACCTGCGTCGTGGTCCACGCCAGCAGACCGGCCCCGAACAGGGCGAACACCAATCCCGCGAAGATCGCCGGCCCGCTCTCCATGGTCCCCGTCCCCCTTCTTCTCCGGCCCGCGCGAGCCGGTCCGCGTGTCCGGCCTCCCGGAGGCTGTCACCCACGGGAGGCGGGCAGGCGAACCCCAGGTGAACGGGGAGACGACGGGACTGCGGCACGCGTGCGGCACCGGCGACACGGGTGGGGCAGTACGGGCGGTACGGGGCGGCGCGCAGGGAAATGGGTGCGCGCACCCACACCCGGCGACCGGGCCGCCCTACGCCGGTTCGAGGAAGCCCTGCTCCACCAGCAGGCGGATCTGCGCGGGCGTGCGGTCGCGCAGGGCCACCGGGTCCTCGCCGACCAGCTGGGCGATGGCGTCCAGGATGCGGCCGGCACTCATGGTGCCGTCGCAGACGCCCGCGAAACCGGCGCCGACCGTGTCGACCCGGGTGGCCCGGCGCATGCCGCGGTTCTGGCGCAGGACGACGTGCTCCGGGTCCTCGGCGCCGGGCAGCCCGACCTGCTCCTGGACGACCTCGCCGGCGAGCGTGAAGTGGGCCTCCAGCAGTGCCGCGTCGTCGTGGGAGCGCAGGTAGTCGACCCGGTCGAAGTGCGCGCGCACGGTCTCGCCGAGCGGCTGCTCGATCGGGTGCGGCCACTCCTCGGCGACGACCGAGGGCTCGGCGGCCCCGGTCCGGCGCAGCGTGATCCAGCCGAAGCCGACGGCCTTGACCTTGCGCGCCTCGAACTCGTCCAGCCACGCGTCGTACCGCGCCTGGTACGTTGCCGGGTCGCCGCGGTGGTCGCCCGCGTCCCGCAGCCACAGCTCGGCGTACTGCGTGACGTCCTGCACCTCGCGCTGCACGATCCAGGCGTCGCAGCCGCGCGGCACCCAGGAGCGCAGCCGGTCCGTCCAGTCCTCCCCCTCCACGTGCTGCCAGTTGGCGAGGAAGTGCGCGAACCCGCCCTCGTTCAGGCGCTCCCCCGTCTGCTGAACGAGCGTGCGGCACAGATCGTCCCCGCTCATCCCGCCGTCGCGGTAGGTGAGCCGAGCGCCCGGTGAGATCACGAACGGCGGGTTGGAGACGATCAGGTCGTACGTCTCGTCGTCGGCGACCGGTTCGTAGAGGGAGCCCTCGCGCAGGTCGGCGGCCGGGGCCCCGGACAGGGCGAGGGTGAGCGCGGTGATGTGCAGCGCGCGCGGGTTGACGTCGGTGGCGGTCACGCGCGTGGCGTGCGCGGCGGCGTGCAGCGCCTGGATGCCGGAGCCGGTGCCGAGGTCGAGGGCGGCGGAGACGGGCGTGCGGACGGTGAGGCCCGCGAGGGTCGTGGAGGCGCCGCCGACGCCGAGGACGACGCCCTCGGCGTGGTTGCCGATTCCGCCCGCGCCGCCGACCGCGCAGCCGAGGTCGGAGACGATGAACCAGTCCTCGCCGCCGGGTCCGCCGTAGGGCCGCACGTCCACGGTGGCCGTGACCTCGTCGTCGCCCGCGCGCTCGAGCCATCCGCTTTCCAGGCAGGCGTCGGCGGGCAGCACGTCCGCCACGCGCGCGTGGGGCACGGGTTGCTGGAGCAGGAACAGCCGGACGAGCAGTTCCAGCGGCGTGTCGCCGCGGGTCGCCCGGAGCGCGGGCACGGTCTCGCTGCGCGACAGGGCCGCGTAGGCGGGGGCGCCGAGCAGCTCCAGCAGTCCGTCGGCGGTGAAGGACGCCCCGAGCAGGGCGTCCCGCAGCCGGGCGGTGACGTCGGGGCGGTCGGCGGCGGGCAGGGGGGACAGGCTGGCGTTACTCACACCCCCATTGTGGCCCGGCGGTCCGTGCTCCGCCCCGCGTCCGCGTGTTGGTGCCGCCCGGTCAGCCCTTGGCGGCCGACGGAGTCGCCGAGGCCGACTTGCAGCTGGGCTGCTTGGCCATCGCCTTGCCGACGTCGCCCTCCTCCAGGGTCTTGAGCGCGTCGTTGCCGCTCTTGCTGAGCTTGTTCAGCTCGGTGGCGATGTCCTTGAGGCCGTCGGCGAACTCGGCCTGGTCCTTGGTGTTGAGCTCCTCCACCTGCTTGCGCAGGGAGGCGTACGACGAGGAGAGGCCGTTCAGCTCGGTGACCGCGTCCTTCTGCTTCTTCTCGCCGTCGTCGACGTCCGGGGGGCCGGCCTTCTGGACGGTGGCGCCCATCGCCTTGTAGGCGTCGGACATGTCCTGGAACGCCTTCGCGTCGGTCTTCTGGACCTCGGCCGGCGTGCTGCTGTCCGAGGTCTCCTTCTGGATCGCCGCGTTGGCCGCCGCGATCTTCTTGGCCTGCGGCTGCACGCCCTCGCAGACCTCCTTGGCCCAGGAGTCCAGCTTCTCGTTGTCGTCGCTGCCGCCGCATCCCGTCAGCGCCAGTACCAGTACCGCACCGCCGGACAGTGCGACCGCGAGCTTCTTGTTCACCGGATGGGTCCCTTCCATGGCTCTCGGCCCCGGAACATACACGCCGGATGGGGGACATCCACCGGACGAACATCCGTTATGACGGTATTGAAGCCATTTGCACCAAGACGAACAAGGGAGAGAAGGCTCACGACCTGAGGGGCGCGCACACGCGAAACGGGCGGACGACGCGTCAACGCGCGCCGCCCGCCCGTCCTTTGCGTCCCGCCCCCGGCCAGGCCGTAGGGCGGTCCCGGGGCGGATGCCTACGAAACCACCGCCGGATCGGCCGACTTGGGCCTTTCGCCGGAGTCGTCCTCGTCGCCCATGGCGATCCCGCGCCGCTTGGACACGTAGACCGCCGCCGCGATGACGACGAACGCGACGACGGCGATCAGCACCCGTACGCCGACGCTCTTGTCGGCCCCGTACGAGAACTTGATGACCGCGGGCGCGATGAGCAGCGCCACCAGGTTCATGACCTTCAGCAGCGGGTTGATCGCCGGACCCGCGGTGTCCTTGAACGGGTCGCCGACCGTGTCGCCGATCACTGTGGCGGCGTGGGCCTCACTGCCCTTGCCGCCGTGGTGGCCGTCCTCGACGAGTTTCTTGGCGTTGTCCCAGGAACCGCCGGAGTTGGCGAGGAACACCGCCATCAGCGTGCCCGCGCCGATCGCGCCCGCCAGGAACGCGCCGAGCGCGCCCACACCGAGCGTGAAACCGATGAAGATGGGCGCCATCACGGCGAGCAGTCCGGGCGTGGCGAGCTCCCGCAGGGCGTCCCTGGTGCAGATGTCGACGACCTTGCCGTACTCGGGTTTCTCGGTGTGGTCCATGATTCCGGGCCGTTCCCGGAACTGCCGCCGTACCTCGAAGACGACCGCGCCCGCCGACCGCGACACCGCGTTGATCGCCAGCCCCGAGAAGAGGAAGACGACCGCCGCGCCGGCGATGAGCCCGACGAGGTTGTTGGGCTGTGAGATGTCCATCATCAGGTTCATCGGCGCGCCCTCGCCGCTGAGCTTTTCGCCCACGTCCGCCGCGCCGGTGGTGATGGCGTCGCGGTACGACCCGAACAGGGCCGCGGCGGCGAGTACGGCGGTGGCGATGGCGATGCCCTTGGTGATGGCCTTGGTGGTGTTGCCGACGGCGTCCAGGTCGGTGAGGACCTGCGCGCCGGCGCCCTCGACGTCGCCGGACATCTCGGCGATGCCCTGCGCGTTGTCGGAGACCGGACCGAAGGTGTCCATCGCGACGATCACACCGACCGTGGTGAGCAGCCCGGTGCCGGCCAGCGCCACCGCGAACAGCGCCAGCATGATCGACGTACCGCCGAGCAGGAAGGCCCCGTAGACGCCGAGGCCGATCAACAGGGCGGTGTAGACGGCCGATTCGAGGCCGAGGGAGATACCGGCGAGGACGACGGTGGCGGGACCGGTGAGCGAGGTCTTGCCGATGTCCTTGACGGGGCGCCGGGTGGTCTCGGTGAAGTAGCCGGTGAGCTGCTGGATCAGGGCGGCAAGCACGATGCCGATCGCCACCGCGACCAGCGCGAGGATCCGCGGGTCGCCGGCCTTGCCCGCGATCGCCGCGTCGGTGACGCCGTCCAGGTCGGCGTACGAGCCGGGCAGGTAGACGAAGACGGCGACCGCCACCAGCACCAGCGAGATCACGGCGGAGATGAAGAAGCCCCGGTTGATCGCGCTCATGCCGCTGCGGTCGGAGCGCCGGGGCGCCACCGCGAAGATGCCGATCATCGCCGTGATCACGCCGATCGCCGGGACCAGCAGCGGGAACGCCAGCCCCGAGTCGCCGAACGCGACCTTGCCCAGGATCAGCGCGGCCACCAGGGTGACCGCGTACGACTCGAAGAGGTCGGCGGCCATGCCCGCGCAGTCGCCGACGTTGTCGCCCACGTTGTCGGCGATGGTCGCGGCATTGCGCGGATCGTCCTCCGGAATGCCCTGCTCGACCTTGCCGACCAGGTCGGCGCCGACGTCGGCGGCCTTGGTGAAGATGCCGCCGCCGACCCGCATGAACATCGCGATCAGCGCCGCACCGAGGCCGAAGCCCTCCAGCACCTTCGGCGCGTCGGCCGCGTACACCAGCACCACGCAGCAGGCGCCCAGCAGGCCGAGCCCCACCGTGAACATGCCGACGACGCCGCCCGTACGAAATGCGATCTTCGTCGCCTTGTGTGCGACGAGAGTGAGATCCTTTTCCGGTTCGCCGGGCGCCGGTGTCGCTTCCCGCGCCGCCGCGGCGACGCGCACATTGCTGCGTACCGCGAGCCACATGCCGATATAGCCGGTGGCCGCCGAGAACGCCGCGCCGATCAGGAAGAAGATCGAACGTCCGGCACGTTGATTCCAGTCGTCCGCGGGCAGCAGCATGAGCAGGAAGAACACGACGACGGCGAATACGCCGAGCGTGCGCAACTGCCGGGCCAGGTAGGCGTTCGCACCTTCCTGAACGGCTGCCGCGATCTTCTTCATGCTGTCGGTTCCCTCGCCCGCCGCGAGCACTTGGCGCACCAGAACGCCCGCGAGCACCAGCGCGGCCAGCGCGACGACCGCGATGACCGCGACCAGGGCGCGGTTTCCGTCGGTCAGCACGGCGGCTGCGAGGTGGGAGGGATCGCCCAACTGATGAGGGGTGGAAAGCTCCGCCATTCGTCCTCCTTGACGCTTGGGCTGAGCTCAAGATGTGGACGGGATTGTAGGTACCGGAACCTGATCAAAACAGTGCACGACAAAAGGAATTGACCTGTCAACCACAAGGGAGCCGGAAGTAGTAATGCCCCTCCGGCATTAATGCCGCGATCCGTTTGCTGATCAATTTTCCATGCGATTGATCGTGAATGAATTCACTTAACGCCCGCACGGCACCAATGTATGTCCGCGCACGGCGAAGGGCCCCACCAGGTGGGGCCCTCCGGGTGACACAGGGGGTGACGCGGAAGTGACGCGGCGGGTCAGATCGGCGGCAGCACCGCCGGCGCGGTGGGCCAGGTCATGCGGATCAGCCCGCCGTCCTCGCCCGCCGAGACCTCCACGTCGTCGACGAGTCCGCTGATGACCGCGAGACCCATCTCGTCCTCCTCGGCCTCCAGCTCGTCGGCGGCGTCCCCGGAGGTCTTGACCCCTGGGACCGCGTGCGGCGCCTCGTCACCGACCTCGATGGAGAACTGCTTCTCCTCCTCGATCAGCGACACCTTGACCGGCGCCGTGATGCCGACGTGCTGATGCAAACCCACAGCCCGGGTGCAGGCCTCGCCGACGGCGAGCCTGACCTCGTCGAGGACGGCCTCGTCCACTCCGGCCCTGCGCGCCACCGCGGCCGCCACCAGACGGGCGGTGCGGACGTGCTCGGGCAGCGCGCTGAAGCGGAGTTCGACGGTGGCCATGCATCCCCCTCTGAACTACGGGCGTGCTTTCGAGGGTCCGGGCCGCCGACAGCCCGGACCCCCCTCGTTCTCCTTGCCGCTCCGGGCCCCGAGGGCCCGGAACCGGTCGTCAGTCGGTGGCCGCCACCGCTTCCTCGACCGAGGTGTGAATCGGGAACACCTTGGTGAGGCCGGTGATACGGAAGATCTTGAGAATGCGCTCCTGGTTGCAGACCAGCCGCAGCGAGCCCTCATGGGCACGCACCCGCTTCAGTCCACCGACCAGGACGCCGAGCCCAGTGGAGTCGAGGAAGTCCACGCCCTCCATGTCGACGACGAGATGGAAACTCCCGTCGTTCACCAGCTCGACCAGCTGCTCACGCAGCTTGGGCGCGGTGTATACGTCAATTTCGCCACCGACCTCGACGACCGTACGATCGCCGACGGTACGGGTCGACAGGGACAGGTCCACGGATCCTCCAGCACCTTGCTATCGAGCGGTCGTCCCTCGGGACACCTCGGCTTGAAGCCCCCAGGACGGTTCGCCAGCCGCGATGGCATTCAATCACTTACCGGCAGGCGTGCACGACGCCTTGGTCCCATTGTCCGTCACGCCAGTGACAGACTCGGTGCCGATGGCCAAGAATCACCGACCCGATCGATCCCCGGCGGAGCCCGGCTCCCGGCCGGAACCGGGCATGCTCCTGGACCGGCTCGCCGCGGGACCGAGCCGGGCTGCGCGCATCACTCATACGGAGCACTTGCCCCCGCGTGCGGGCCGTCATGCCGTCTGGCCGGACCGGATTCGGCCGGAGGTCCTCGCCGCGGTGCACGCCGCGGGGATCGAACATCCCTGGGCCCACCAGGCACGCGTGGCCGAGCACGCCCTCGACGGCGACTCGGTGGTCGTCGCCACGGGCACCGCGTCCGGCAAGTCCCTGGCCTATCTGGTGCCGGTCCTGTCGGCCCTCATGGACGGCTCCGAGGCCCCGAACGGGCGCGGCGCCACCGCTCTCTACCTGGCCCCCACCAAGGCTCTGGCGGCCGATCAGTGCCGGTCCGTGAAGGAACTTTCACAGCCCCTGGGCGCATCCGTCCGAACGGCTGTCTACGACGGCGACACGCCGTTCGAGGAACGCGAGTGGATCCGGCAGTACGGCACGTACGTCCTGACCAACCCGGACATGCTGCACCGCGGCATCCTGCCCTCCCACCCCCGCTGGTCGTCCTTCCTGAAGGCGCTGAAGTACGTCGTCATCGACGAGTGCCACACCTACCGCGGCGTCTTCGGCTCCCACGTCGCCCAGGTCCTGCGCAGACTGCGCAGACTGTGCGCCCGCTACGGCGCGTCGCCCGTCTTCCTGCTCGCCTCCGCCACCGCCGCCGAGCCCGCGGTAGCTGCCCGCCGGCTCACCGGGGTGCCGGTGATCGAGGTCGCCGACGACGCGTCACCGCGCGGGGAACTGGTGTTCGCCCTGTGGGAACCGCCGCTGACCGAACTGGAGGGCGAGAAGGGCGCGCCGGTCCGCCGTACGGCCACCGCCGAAGCCGCCGACCTGCTCACCGACCTCACCGTGCAGGGCATGCGCACGATCACCTTCGTACGTTCCCGGCGGGGTGCGGAGCTGATCTCGGTGATCGCCCAGGAACGCCTGGCCGAGGTCGACCGCTCCCTGGCCGGGCGCGTCGCGGCGTATCGCGGCGGTTACCTCCCCGAGGAACGCCGGGCCCTGGAACGCGCCCTGCACTCCGGCGACCTCCTCGGCCTCGCGGCGACGAACGCCCTGGAACTCGGCCTCGACATCTCCGGCCTGGACGCCGTGGTGATCGCCGGGTACCCGGGCACGCGCGCCTCGCTGTGGCAGCAGGCGGGCCGGGCCGGGCGGGCGGGTCAGGGGGCGCTGGCCGTGCTGGTCGCCCGTGACGACCCGCTGGACACCTTCCTCGTCCATCACCCGGAGGCCCTGTTCGACCAGCCGGTGGAGTCCACGGTCCTCGACCCCGACAATCCGTACGTCCTCGCCCCGCACCTGTGCGCGGCGGCGGCCGAACTGCCGCTGACCGAGGAGGACCTGAAGCTCTTCGGCCCCGCCTGCGAGGAACTGCTGCCCCAGCTGGAGGCGGCGAAGCTGCTGCGCCGGCGGACCCGGGCCTGGCACTGGACCCGCCGCGAGCGGGCCGCCGACCTCACGGACATCCGCGGCGAGGGCGGGAGCCCGGTCCAGGTCGTCGAGGCCGGCACGGGACGGCTGCTGGGCACGGTGGACGCCGGTGCCGCTCACACGACCGTGCACGAGGGCGCCGTCCACCTCCATCAGGGGCGCACGTATCTCGTCCGCTCCCTCGACCTGGAGGACTCCGTCGCGCTGGTCGAGCAGGCGACCCCCGCCTACTCGACCGTGGCCCGCGACACGACGGCGATCTCGGTCCTGGAGACCGACGTCGAGGTCCCCTGGGGCGACGGGCGCCTCTGCTACGGCTCCGTCGAGGTCACCAACCAGGTGGTCTCCTTCCTGCGTCGCCGCCTGATCACCGGCGAGGTGCTGGGCGAGACCAAGCTCGACCTTCCTCCCCGGACGCTGCGTACGCGCGCCGTGTGGTGGACGGTCACCGAGGACCAGCTGGACGCGGCCCGGATCAACCCGGAGATCCTCGGCGGGGCCCTGCACGCCGCCGAGCACGCCTCGATCGGCATGCTGCCCCTGTTCGCGACCTGCGACCGCTGGGACATCGGCGGCGTGTCGGTCCCCCTGCACCCGGACACGCTGCTGCCGACGGTCTTCGTGTACGACGGCCACCCCGGGGGCGCGGGGTTCGCCGAGCGCGCCTTCCACACCGCACGCGACTGGCTCACGGCCACCCGGGAGGCCATCGCCTCCTGCGAGTGCGACGCCGGCTGCCCGTCCTGCATCCAGTCCCCCAAGTGCGGCAACGGCAACGATCCGCTGCACAAGCGGGGAGCGGTGCGACTCCTCACGGTGCTGCTGCGGGGAGCGGCGGAAGCGGGGTAGGGGGTGCGAAGGACCTCGGCGGTGCCGGTGGCGCGGGTGGCGCCACCGGTCCCGGCGGTGCGAGTGGGACGATTGGCGTGGGGGGCATGGGCGAGGCCGGGCCCGCCCTGGCCCTGACCTCCGCCGTGAACGGCCCCGTGCCGGACGCCGCAGTCACGTCCGAGACCTGCCCGGTGAGCGCGCACCGCACCAACCGCACCCCTTGGGCCCGCGCGACCCGCTCCGCCCCGTCGCACGCCGCCGCGCCGCCCCCGGCCCAGCGGTCCGCCGCCGCGAGCGCCGCCAGATCGGCGCCACCGGCCGCACGATGACGGGCCACGACGGCCTGTCCCAGCGCGAGCACGACGCCGAACACCAGACACAGAACAGCGACGGCACCAACGCTCCACACGGTCGCCGAACCCCGGTCCGACGCGGCCCGCACGGCGTAGCGCCTCACGACTGCGCCCCCGCCGGCGCCGTCCCCACCGACTGCTCCACCGAAGCCACGGCCTCCTCGCGCACCTCGAAGGGCAGGCCGTGCAGCGCCGGCGGGTCGGCCACCACGACCACCCGGAGCAGGCCCGCCTCCCGGCTGATGGTGACCCGAGCTCCCCGGGGCGCCGCTTCGCGGGCGACCTTCACGACCGCGTCGGCCGGGTCCTGTCGTGCCGCCGCGCGGGCGCCCGTCCGGGCCGCGTCCACGCACTGGATCTGAGCGGCCACCACGAGCAGGCCCCACACCAACGCCATCGCGAACACCACCAGCACCGGAAGCACCACAGCCGTTTCCGCGGTCACGAAGCCGCCGTCCCGTCCACTGCGGGATTCGCCGTCCGGTCCGCTGCGCGGCCGGCGTCCGCGAACGCCCCGGGTCCACGCCTTCCTTCTCGCCGCCCGCTCACTTCCGCGCATCGAGCGCCTGCTTGACGATGCCCTGCAACTCCGCGCTGACCGCGTCGCTCGTCACGACCTTGTAGAGGATCACGGCGAAGCCCACCGCCGCGACGATCCCCATCGCGTACTCCGAGGTGACCATTCCCGCGTCCCGCTGGAGGGCCCGCCCCGCGGCGCGCCGCCGCAGTGCCGCACCCGCTCCGTTCACCAGGGCACGCAGCCGTGCCCGTACAACCTGATACATCACAACCCCCTTGAGGTTCGGTTCCGTTGCTCACTTGCTCGTCCGTCCGCCGCTCGTGCGTCGGACGCTCGCTCCCCGGTCCTGTCGCCGGTGTCTCCCGCTTCGTCAGCCACCACCTCCCCCGCGCGCCAGCACCCCTCCCGCCAGCCCGATGACCACCGGCAGCACGCCCACCGCGATGAACGCGGGCAGGAAGCACAGGCCCACCGGGGCGGTCACCATGACGGCCGCTCGACGGGCCCGGGCCGTCGTGGTGCGGGCCCAGTCGGCACGGGCCTGAGCGGCCAGCCGGGCAGCCGGCCCCGCCGCCGGCAGGCCGGACACCTCGGCCCGTTCCAGCAGCCGTGCCAGGGGCAACGCCCCCGGCACGGCCGCCAACCCTTTCCAGGCACCGTCCGGTTCACCACCGAGGCGCACTTCCGCGGCGCCGCGCCCCAGCGCGTCTCCGACCGGCCCGCCCAGGGCGTCGCCGACCGCCCGTGCGGCCGTGGCCGGGCTCGCGCCCGCCGCGATGCAGGCCGCGAGGAGGTCGGCTGCCAGCGGCAGTTGGCGGGAGGCCACCGCGGTGATCTCCTCCGCCGCCGATGTTCCAGCGGCCGAGCGACGGGCACTCCAACGCCACAGTGCTCCGGCGCCCACCAGGCCCATCAGGACTCCGGCCACACCGCCGATCAGGGCCCAGCCGGCGCCCACCGGGCCGAGCAGCGGCAACCACGGGCGGACGGTGCTCAGCACCTTGGTGTGGCGCGGGGCGGGAGGGGCCGGCTCCGGTGCCAGCAGGCCGGTGACCCTTCTGCGCAGCGCCCGCTCCCGCCGGGTGGCGGCGAGGCCGCGTGTCAGCCCGCCGACGAGCAACGCCGTCCCCACCACGATCCCGAGCCTGTGGACGAGGTCGCCGTTCACGACGCCGCCTCCGCTCCGCGCACGATCCGCGCCACCCACCAGACGCCCAGGCTCTCCAGCAGCCCGCCGGCCAGCAGGCAGCCCAACCCGGCCCCGGTGTGCAGCAGCACGTACAGGGGGTCGGCCCCGAGGGCGACGCCGAGCAGGAGGCCGAAGGCCGGAAGACCGGCGAGCATCACGGCTGTGGCCCGAGCCCCCGCCAGCTGGGCCCGCAAATCGGAGCGCTGGTCCCGCTCGGCGCGCAGCGCGCCCTCCAGCCGGTCCAGCCCGGCCGCGAGCCCCGCGCCCTGGTCGACCGCGACCCGCCAGCAGGCCGCGAGACCCCGCAGGCCCTCGGCACCGGGCTGCCCGGCGGCCGCCGCGAGCGCCCCGGGAACGTCCCCGCCGAAACGGGCCGCCGCCAGCACCGCCGCCTGCGCCTCACCGAGCCCGCCGGAGTCGTGCGCGGCGTGATGGTGCGTGACGGAATCGTGCACGGCGGAGTCCTGTACGGCACACAGCAGCGCCTCGCCCGGTTGCCGCCCCGACCGGACCTCCCCGGCGAGCGTCCCGCACAGCGCGATCGCCGCGTCCTGCCGGCGTTCCCCGGCCCGGCGCTGCCGGCCGGCCAGGCGGATCCGCCGCAGCATCGGCACCCCGGCCGCTCCCGCGACGATCGGCAGCACCGAGTCGCCCAGGAGCGCCAGGACCAGCCCGGCGGCCAGTGACGCCCACTCGGGCCTCAGCCGGCCACGGGCACGCCGCAGCCCGTCGGTCACCCGGCGCGCCGAAGACGGCGGCCCCGCACCGCCCCCACCGCCCCCACCGCCCGCTCCGGCGGTCCCAGCCGTCCGGCCGGTGCGGCTTTCGGCGAGCACCAGTCGCGCTCGCCGTACGCCGGAGTGCCATCCGCCGGCCAGCCACGCGGCCACGCCCAGGCACACCAGTGCCATACCCGTCGACGTCTCGCCCGTGCCCGTCATGAACGTCCCCGTCATGCCCGTCACCTCTGCGTCTCTCGTCCGGCGGCCCGCTCTTCGAGCCCTGCGGCGCGCAGCAGCTCCCGCAGCCGCGGCCAGCCGCGTTCGGCCACGAAGGCCTCCGTTCCCCAGCGCAGCGCCGGTACCGTCCGCACCAGCCCGGACGGGTCCCGTTCCAGTACGTGCACCTCGGCGATCCGGCGCCGGCCCGTGCGGTCACGGACCAGGTGGAGGACCACCGAGAGGGCCGCCGCGAGCTGGCTGTGCAGGGCCGCACGGTCCAGGCCGGCGGCCGTGCCGAGCGCCTCCAGCCGGGCCGGGACGTCGGCGGCCGCGTTGGCGTGCACGGTCCCGCACCCGCTGTGACCCGTGTTCAACGCGGCGAGCAGATGGGCCACTTCGGGGCCGCGGACCTCGCCCACGACGAGACGGTCCGGGCGCATGCGCAGTGCCTGCCGCACCAGGTCCTCGAGGGTGACCAGGCCCGCGCCCTCCTGGTTCGCCGGTCTGGCCTCCAGACGCACGACGTGCGCATGGTCGGGTCGCAGTTCCGCCGAGTCCTCGGCCAGCACGATGCGTTCGTCCGGTCCGACGAGCCCGAGCAGGGCGCTGAGCAGGGTCGTCTTGCCACTGCCGGTGCCGCCGCTGACGAGGAAGGACAGCCGGGCTCGCACCAGGGCGCACAGCACGCGGTCACCGCCGGGCGGCACCGTGCCCGCCGCCGCCAATTCGTCGAGCGTGAAGGCGCGCGGCCGCACCACCCGCAGCGACAGGCAGGTGCAGTCGACGGCGACCGGCGGCAGCACCGCGTGCAGCCGGGTGCCGTCGGGCAGCCTGGCGTCCACCCAGGGCCGGGCGTCGTCGAGCCGGCGCCCGGCAACGGTGGCGAGGCGCTGTGCGAGCCGTCGTACGGCCCCCGCGTCCGGGAAGGCGACCGGCGCCAGCTCCAGGCCACCGCCGCGGTCCACCCAGACCCGGTCCGGTGCGGACACCAGGACGTCCGTCACCGACGGGTCGGCGAGCAGCGGCTCGAGGGGGCCGCTGCCGACCAGTTCCGACCTGAGCTGCTCGGCGGCACCGAGGATCTCGGCGTCCCCGAGCACCCGCCCCTGTTCCCGCAGGGCCTGCGCCACACGCGCGGGTGTGGGGTCCGCTCCGCTCTCGGCGAGCCGGCGCCGCACGCCGTCGAGCATCCCGGCCACGGCCGGCGTTTCCGGCACGGCACCTTGGCGTCTCCGCACAGTCGCCGAGTTCGCCGAAGGGGTTGCAGGGGTTGAAGTCGTCGCCGAGGACCGCACGGGAGCCACGCCCAGCCCCAGCCCCGGCACCGGCCCCGGTGCCCGTCCTGAAGCCGCGCCCGGCAATCCGGCGGACGCCGGTCCCATCGACGGCCGGGCGACGCGGGGCGCAGCCCGCCCCGCAGACGCTCCGCCAGACAGGGCTCCGGACCGCCGAAAGGCCCAGCCCGGCGCCGCCCGCGCGGTCGGCTCCTCGCCCACCGCCGACGCCGTCTGCCCCACCGGCGTCCCGGGACTTGTCCCACCCGCTCCCTTCCCCGAAGTCGGCCCGGCGAGGACCCCCGACGCCCCGCCCGGCTCCCCCACACTCGTCACATCCATCTCGACCCGCCTTCCGTCCCTCGCGGCGACCACCCCGGCCATGTCCGTCATGCGGCGTTTCCTCCTCGCCCCTCGGTTTCCGCCAGCGCCCGCTCCCAGAACTCCCGGCAGAAGCGCGCCAGCGGGCCGCGGGAAGGCATGCCCGGGGGCCGTCTGCTCTCCGTGGCGCGCAGCAGCCCGGACTCGACCGGCACTTCACCCGCCAGGGGGAGGCCGAGCAGCCGGGCCACCTCGTGGTCGTCGAGTCCGGAGGCGTACGGCCCGCGTACCGCGACCCGGAGGTCGCGCAGGACCATGCCGACCGCGGCCGCCACCCGGCCCGCCGCCGCGACGGCCCGCAGTTCGGCGGGGACGACGAGGATCCCGACGTCGAGCTGCGCGAGGATCTCGGCGACGCCGTCGTCGATCCGGCGTGGCAGGTCCACCACGACCGTGCCGCCCCTTCGCCGGGCCGCCGCGAGCACCGCACGTACGGCCTGGGGCGGTACCGCGACACAGTCCCCCCGGTCCCAGCTGAGCACCCGGAGCGAATGCAGCTCGGGCAGCGACTCCTCCAGGGCGCCGCCGCCGACCCGTCCGCGGGAGGCCGCGAACGCCGGCCACCTCAACCCGTCCGCCGTCTCGCCGCCGAGAAGGACGTCGAGGCCGCCGCCCATCGGATCGGCGTCCACCAGCAGACTGCGCAGCCCCTCTCGCGCGGAGGTGACGGCCAGCGCGCAGGCCAGCGTGGACGCTCCGGCACCGCCCCGGCCGCCGATGACGCCGACGGTGAGGGCCGGGCAGCCGACGCCCTCGGCCACGTCGGCGATGCGGTCGACCAGCCACTGCTCGCCGTCGGGCAGCATCAGGACGTGGTCGGCGCCGATCTCGACCGCCCGCTGCCAGACACCCGAGTCGTCCTGGTCGCGGCCCACGAGGACCACGCCGCGTCTCCGGACGGCTCCGCGGACCCGGCGCGCCGCGTCGTCCCCGACGAGGACCAGTGGCGCGGCCTCCCAGCCGGCCGGCCGCGCGGACGCCGAGGGTGGCGGGGTCGTTGAGGACGTCGCCGCAGCGGTGAGCGCCGCGGGCGTCGAAGGAGACGCCCCGGGCAGCGAGTGGTACACCTCCGGCGTGGCGCCCGCGGCGGCGCACAGGCGCAGCAGGTCGTCGAGGAGGTCCGGGTCCTCGGTGACGATCAAGGGCCCGCCCTGTCGCCCTCCGGCGGCGGGCGGCGGGTCGTGCGTGATGGTTCCGGTCATGGTTCCAATCCCCCTTCGGCGCGACCCCCGCGGTCGCGCGGTGTCCGCGGCACCTCTTGATGCCGTGTCTCGTCGTCCCGTGATCTCGTGATCCCGTCGTCTCGTGATCTCGTCGTGTCCCGTCGCCGCGTCGGGCCCCGTCGTCTCTCGCTCAGGCGTGCGGCCCGCGAATCGCAGCCGTGTGAGGAACTCGAAACCGATCCCGCACGAGCGGCCGACATCACGCGTTCGGCAAACAGATCCGCCTGGAGAACTCGGCGCGGCCCGAACGCATGGGAATCACGGTGCAGCGATCCGGGAAATCGTGTGGATCTTGGTCAAAAACTGTGGACAACTCGATGGTTGTGAATATCGACTCACTCGAACCGGTGAGCCGTCCCCGGCCCCACTCCACTCCCCGTACGACTCCGCACGACCTCCGGAGAGCAGCCCGGCAGTCACACTGGGTAGTCGCACGCATCCGCGACGAGAGACGGGCCCCGCGCCGCAACGGCACGGGGCCCGATCATGGGAAGAACGCAGAAACCCACCCGGACATGCGACGACCCCCGCCGGGGGGGAGAGCGGGGGTCGTCTCCACGGCCGACTCGGGGGGGGAGGAGTCGGACCGGGTTAGCACGGTCGCGAACGATCCGTGACTTCCATGGTGTACCCGAGAGCCTTCTCAGGCAAACCCACGCGCCCCAGCTTACGCCGAATGGGCTGCGCCTATGCTCAGGCTTGTGGAAAACCACTCCTTGCCCCACTCCGCGCCCCACTCCATGCCCCGCACGGCGGCCTTCTTCGACCTGGACAAGACGGTCATTGCGAAGTCGAGCACGCTCACGTTCAGCAAGTCGTTCTACCAAGGCGGGCTGATCAACCGCAGGGCCGTGTTGCGCACCGCATATGCCCAGTTCGTGTTCCTCGCCGGCGGAGCCGACCACGACCAGATGGAGCGGATGCGGGAGTACCTCTCCGCGCTGTGCCGCGGCTGGAACGTCCAGTTGGTCAAGGAGCTGGTCGCCGAGACCCTGCACGACCTGATCGACCCGATCATCTACGACGAGGCGGCCTCCCTGATCGAGGAGCACCACACCGCCGGCCGCGACGTCGTGATCGTGTCCACGTCGGGTGCCGAGGTCGTCGAGCCGATCGGCGAGCTGCTCGGCGCGGACCGGGTGGTGGCGACCCGCATGATCGTGGGTGACGACGGCTGCTTCACCGGCGAAGTGGAGTACTACGCGTACGGACCGACCAAGGCGGAGGCCATCCGGGAGCTGGCCGGGTCCGAGGGGTACGACCTGGCTCGCTGCTACGCCTACAGCGACTCGGCGACCGACCTGCCGATGCTGGAGGCCGTCGGGCATCCGCACGCGGTCAACCCGGACCGGGCGCTGCGCCGGGAGGCCCTCGCGCGCGAGTGGCCCATTCTGGACTTCCATCGTCCGGTGCGGCTCAAGCAGCGGCTCGGGGGCTTGTCCGTGCCGCCGCGGCCCGCGCTCGTCGCCGCTGCCGCGATAGGCGCCGCGGCGGCCACCGCAGGCCTCGTCTGGTACGCGAGCCGACGCCGGTCCACGGCGGCCTGACGGCCTGACCCGCCGGGGCGGGCCCGACCCGGCCGCCAGCGGCCCGATCAGCCCTTTCACCGGCATATGAGCGCGAAGGTAAAGAAGTGCGGGGAAGCCTTCCGCTTCCTCGGGCCCAGGAGTAGAAAGGACTCAACGGCCCGCGAGACCAGGGACATCCGAAAGGATCACCCTAAACACGCATTTGGCCCCACGGACCGAGCACGGACACCGGGCACCCACGCGACGTCGACCCGTCGATTACGGGCCAGCCGCACCAGGTGACGGGCGAAGTTCCCGGCCTGATGGGCACATATCCGAGGACGCTTGGTAACCCGATGGTCGTGCCAGCGGCGGTACGAGCACTCGTACCGCCGCATTTCTGTCTGCCAGGCCTGCCCAGGGATCCCTAAGCCGCCCCGCGCTGGAGCGCCTCGCACACCGCCGTCGACTCGCGGGCACCCAGGGCGACCGCTTTGCCGCAGTGGGCGATCCAGGCGCCCATGCCCTCCGGGGTTCCGGACACGTAGCCGTGGAGCGCCGCGAGGTACGCCGCGCGTCCCAGCTCCGCGTACCCGACCTCGGCCGGGCACACCGACTTGGGGTCCAGTCCGCTGCCGACCAGGACGATGCGCTCGGCCGCGCGCGCGACCAGTCCGTTGTGGGAGGTGAAGGGACGCAGCGCCAGCAGTTCCCCGTGCACCACGGCGGCCGTCACCAGCGCCGGCGCGGAACCCCCGGCGGTGACGAGTCCGGCCAGGCCGTCCAGGCGGCCGTGCGCCTCCTCTGCGTCGGGCAGCGGCAGCTCGACGAGCGGTTCGTCCACCGGCTCACCCTTCCGGCGGGGCCGCCCCACCTCGTCGCCCTGGGCCGCGGCCGCCACCAGGTGCAGCCGTGCCAGCACCCGCAGCGGCGACTGGCGCCAGATGGACAGCAGCTGTCCCGCCTCGGCGGTGAGACGGAGCGCGGCGCCGACCGTGCGCGCCTCGGCGTCGCCGCTGAAGTCGCTGCGCCGCCGCACCTCCTCAAGGGCCCAGTCCGCCCCGGACAGCGCCGCCGAGCCCCGGGCGCCGCGCAGGGCCGCCTCGGAGGTGATCTCGTTGCTGCGACGCCGCATGATCCGGTGGCCGTAGACGCGGTCCACGGCCTTGCGTACGGACTCCACTGACTCGGCCACCCCGGGCAGGCCGCCCAGGGCCGCGAGCGGATCGGCGTTCGCGCCTGTCGTACTCATGGGTAAGACCCTACGCAAACCCGCGCCGCGCCCCACGAATGAGTGGTCTTCTTCACCCCGCACCACTCTCGTGTGCCACGTACAGCTATCAAACCACTACCGTTGGTGAACATGAAAATTGCTTTCGTCGGGAAGGGCGGCAGCGGCAAGACGACCCTGTCCTCCCTGTTCGTCCGCCATCTCGCCGCCACCGGCGCACCCGTCGTCGCGATCGACGCCGACATCAATCAGCACCTGGGGGCCGCGCTGGGCCTCGACGACGCGGACGCGGCCGCCCTGCCCGCGCTCGGCGAGCACCTGCCGCTGATCAAGGACCATCTGCGCGGCACCAACCCGCGCATCGCCTCCACCGAGCAGATGATCAAGACGACGCCGCCCGGCGAGGGCTCGCGCCTGCTGCGGGTGCGCGAGGACAACCCGGTCTACGACGCCTGCGCCCGGCCGGTGGAACTCGACGGCGGGGCCGTCCGTCTGATGGTCACCGGTCCCTTCACGGACGCCGACCTGGGGGTCGCCTGCTACCACTCCAAGACGGGAGCGGTGGAGTTGTGCCTGAACCACCTCGTCGACGGCCGTGACGAGTACGTCGTGGTGGACATGACCGCCGGTTCGGACTCGTTCGCATCCGGCATGTTCACCCGCTTCGACATCACGTTCCTCGTCGCCGAGCCGACCCGGAAGGGGGTCTCCGTCTACCGCCAGTACAAGGAGTACGCCCGGGACTACGGCGTCACCCTGAAGGTCGTCGGCAACAAGGTGCAGGGGCCGGACGACCTCGACTTCCTGCGCGACCAGGTCGGGGACGACCTGCTGGTCACCGTCGGGCACTCGGACTGGGTGCGCGCCATGGAGAAGGGCCGCCCGCCCCGGTTCGAGCTCCTGGAGGAGGTCAACGGCCAGGCGCTACACACCCTGCACACGGCCGCCGACGCGACGTACGAGCTGCGAGACTGGGCGCGTTACACGCGGCAGATGGTCCACTTCCACCTGAAGAACGCCCACAGCTGGGGCAACGAGCGCACCGGAGCCGACCTGGCGGCGCAGGTCGACCCCGGTTTCGTGCTCGGCGAGGAGGTCGCCGCCCCCGCGTGACCGTCCCCGCGTCCCTCACGGGACGCGGGCGGCGTTACTGCTTGGCGGCCGGCGCCCCGGGCACTCCCTTCGGCGCCGGTGCGGGCGCGGCGGAGAGGAACGACGCCCAGTCCTTCTTGGGAGCCTCCCCGACGCCGAGGGTGCGCAGCTTCTTCAGCACCTTCGGGTCCTGGGCGTCGAGCCAGTCCGCGAGTTGCCGGAAGGAGACACAGCGCACGTCCTTCTTGTTGCAGACCGTCTCGACGACCTCCTCGACGGCGCGCATGTAGGTGCCGCCGTTCCAGGACTCGAAGTGGTTGCCGATGATCAGGGGCGCACGGTTGCCGTCGTAGGCCCGTTCGAAGCCCTGGAGCAGGCTGTCACGCATCTGGTCGCCCCAGAACTCGCGCTTGTCGGGGTCGCCCTGGGTGGCGCTGCCCGACTGGTTGACCATGTAGTTGTAGTCCATGGTCAGCTGCTCGTAGGAGTGGCCGGGGAACGGCACGAGCTGCATCGACAGATCCCACAGGCCTTCCTTCTTCGACGGCCAGACCTGGTTGTTCACCCCACTGCTGTCGTAGCGGAAACCCATCTGGCTCGCGGCCTTGATGAAGTTCTTCTGGCCCTCCAGGCACGGGGTGCGGGCGCCGATCAGCTCCTTGTCGTAGTCGAAGGGGAGCGGCGCCGCGTTCTTCGTCCCGGTGTTGGTCTTCCAGGTCTTCACGAACTGCTTGGCCTGCTTGATCTCCTCCTTCCACTCCTCGACGGACCACTCTCCGACGCCCCCGTTCGCACCGCAGAAGTGGCCGTTGAAGTGGGTGCCGATCTCGTTGCCCTCCTGCCACGCCAACCGCAGCTGCTTGACGGTGTCGGCGATGCCCTGCTCGTCGTTGAAGCCGATGTCGGAGCGGCCCGGGGAGTGCTGGGGCGGGCTGTACAGGTCCCGCTTCTCGGTCGGCAGCATGTACACGCCGCTCAGGAAGTACGTCATGGTGGCGTTGTTCTCCTTGGCCACTTCGCGGAAGTGGGAGAACAGTTTCTGGCTGTCCTCGCCCGCGCCGTCCCACGAGAACACCACGAACTGCGGGGGCTTCTGGCCGGGCTTGAGGCGCTCGGGACGTGGCAGGTGCGGCTGGGCCCCGGTGTACGCGGTGGAACCGTCTCCGATCAGCCGGACCGCGTTCTTCGGCGCCGGCGCCGCTTTCCCCTTCTCCTTCTCCGGACCTTGCGTGCCTTCCCCGGAACCGGTGCCGTCGTCGATCGCGCAACCGGCGAGTGACGCGGCGCAGACCGCGGCGACCACGGCGCGCGCGGCCATCCTGCGGGAGGCCATTCTGCGGGTGGCGGCCATGTCCGCCCACCTTCTTCCTTCTCTCGGGCCAACGCCGACAAGGCGATGTCGGGTGCTGAGCCGGGCCGTTCCGTCAGCGCCGTCAAGGTGACACGAAAATGAGAAGGAATTAGTACGACAAGCCGATGAAATGCTCGATTCACTCGACTACGTGGGCCGTTACTCCATTCGCGCTAAAAGCCTATGCCTCCTCTTTACTCTGAATTACTCTCTATTTACTTGCTGTAATCGAACGAGCTCACAGGAGTCGGGAACATGTCAGCCTGCGTCCCCGCCCGCGCCGATTCGGCCCGGACCAAGCACGTCCACCCGCCCCACAGCCCGCCGCCCGGCGGCCGCCGGCGCTTCCGCGTCGCGGGCGCCGACGTCTCGGCCGCGATCGCGGTCTTCCTGATCGCCCTGCCCCTCTCGCTGGGCATCGCCCTGGCCACCGGCGCTCCCCTCCAGGCCGGCCTCGTCGCCGCCGCGGTGGGCGGGATCGTCGCCGGACGGATCGGCGGCTGCCCGCTCCAGGTCAGCGGTCCCGCCGCCGGACTCACCGTGGTCACCGCCGACCTCATCCAGCAGTACGGCTGGCGTACGACCTGCGCCATCACCGTGCTCGCCGGGCTGGCCCAACTCGGTCTCGGCTGCCTGCGCGTGGCCCGCTCGGCGCTCGCCGTCAGCCCCGCCATCGTGCACGGCATGCTCGCCGGCATCGGCGTCACCATCGCCGTCGCACAGCTGCACATCGTCCTCGGCGGCACCCCCCAGAGCTCGGTGCCGGACAACCTGGTCGCGCTGCCCGCCCAGTTGGCGAACGTCCACCCCGCCGACCTGGCCGTGAGCGTGCTGACCCTGGCCCTGCTGCTCCTCTGGCCCCGCATCCCCGGCCGGGCCGGGCAGTTGCTGGGCAAGCTGCCCGCCGCCCTGATCGCCGTCGCCGGCGCCACCGCGGTCGCCGCCCTCACCGGGCTCCTCCTGCCCAAGGTCGACCTGCCGTCCTGGAGCAGCCACGCCCTGGCCACCCTGCCCGACGGTCCGGTGCTGGGCCTCGTCGCCGCCGTTCTCACCACCACGCTGGTGTGCAGCGTTCAGTCCCTGCTCGGCGCCGTCGCCGTGGACAAACTGGTCGCCGCCCGGCCCGCCGCGACCGGTCACGTCAAGCGTTCCAACCTCGACCGCGAACTACTGGGTCAGGGTGCCGCCAACGTCGTCTCCGGGTCGCTGGGCGGGCTGCCCGTCGCCGGTGTGGCCGTGCGCAGTTCCGCGAACGTGGCGGCGGGCGCCGTCAGCCGGAACTCCACGATGCTGCACGGCGTTCTCGTAGTGATCGCCGCACTGCTGCTGGTCCCGGCCCTGGAGCTCATCCCGCTCGCCTCGCTCGCCGCCCTGGTCATGACCGTCGGCTTCAAGATGATCTCGCTGAACCACATTCGCACGGTGACCCGCCACCGTGAGGTGCTCGTCTACGCGGTCACCACCTGCGGCGTGGTGTTCCTCGGCGTCCTGGAAGGCGTCGCCCTGGGCATCGCCGTAGCCGTCGGTGTCGCCCTGCACCGCCTCACCCGCACCCGGATCACCCACGCCGACGCGGATGGAGTCCATCACGTACACGTGCGCGGCCAGTTGACGTTCCTCGCCGTGCCGCGGCTCAGCCGGGTCCTGCACCAGGTGCCCCAGGGGGCGGACGCGGTCGTGGAGCTGGACGGGTCGTTCATGGACCACGCGGCGTACGAGGCGCTGCAGGACTGGCAGAAGACGCACACCGCTCAGGGCGGCGCCGTCGACATCACCGGCCGCCGTCCCGGCACCCGCATCTCCGAACCGGCCGAGGTGGACGGCTGCCGCTGCCGTCCTTGGACGCCGTGGCGCAACCACCAGTGCGAGCGCCCCTCGACAGCACCTCCACCCGACACGGACCGGCAGCCCACCACCGACGGTCCCCACGGCGCGTCCTCCGGCCCGACGACCGGCGGGGGGACAGGCAGGACGACCGGCCCGACGACCACCCCGGCCACCGCCCAGGGCACACCCGGCGCACCCGACGGGTCCGCCCGTGTCACGAGAGCCACCGGACGTGAACTCGCCCGAGGCATCAGCGCGTTCCATCGCAACACCGCACCGCTGATGCGTCGTGAGCTGGCCCGGCTGGCGCGAGAGGGGCAGCAGCCCTCCCAGCTGTTCCTGACCTGCGCGGACTCCCGGGTGGTCACCTCGATGATCACGTCCAGTGGCCCCGGCGACCTCTTCGTCGTGCGCAACGTCGGCAACTTCGTACCGCTGCCCGGCGAGGAGAGCGGCGACGACTCGGTGGCCGCCGCGATCGAGTACGCCGTGGACGTACTGAAGGTGCGGTCCATCACCGTGTGCGGGCACTCCGGGTGCGGGGCCATGCAGGCGCTGCTCGGCTCCGGGCCGGGAGACACGCGCACCCCCCTCCAGCGCTGGCTGCGGCACGGACTGCCGAGCCTGGACCGCATCCCCGCGGAGACGCACGCGGACGAGGACGAGGACGCGACCGGCCACCGCCCTGCCCGGCCGTCCCTGCCCCGGCTGGCCGGACGCGCACCCGCCGACGCGGCCGAACGGCTGTGCCTGGCCAACGTGGTCCAGCAGTTGGAGCACCTGCGCGCCCACGAGTCGGTGGCCCGCGCGCTGGGCGCCGGGAACCTGGAGCTGCACGGCATGTACTTCCACGTCGGCGAGGCCCAGTCGTACCTGCTGTCCGAGGACGCGGAGGGCGGCGTGTTCCAGCTGGTGCTGGAGACCGACCTGACCGCGTGACCGCCTGCCCGCCTGACGGTCCGGCCGTCCGAGCGGCGGTCCCGGCAGGGCCGAGGCGCGGGCCGGTGTGAGCGGCGCTACGCACACTGAACCCCGCGCCTCCGGCGTCCGTGGGTACGGGTGACCACGGACCACGAAGCCACGAAGGAGACACACCGGGCAGACGGCGACCAGAACAGGTCTAAACCATTTGCCCGTCGACCCTTGTCATCGGCCCCCCGGGTCTGATGAGCTGTGGCCTGGGACACAACGGACAACCCTGAGAAAGGGAGATGTCGTGAGCAACGAATCCTTGGCCAACCTGCTCAAGGAAGAACGCAGGTTCGCACCCCCCGTCGACCTGGCCGCGAACGCCAACGTCACGGCGGAGGCGTACGAACGGGCCAAGGCTGACAGGCTCGGCTTCTGGGCCGAGCAGGCCCGCCGGCTGACCTGGGCGAAGGAGCCGACCGAGACGCTCGACTGGTCGAACCCGCCGTTCGCCAAGTGGTTCAAGGACGGCACGCTGAACGTCGCCTACAACTGTGTGGACCGGCACGTGGAGGCCGGCAACGGCGACCGCGTCGCCATCCACTTCGAGGGGGAGCCCGGCGACGGCCGCGCCATCACCTACGCACAGCTCAAGGACGAGGTCTCCAAGGCCGCCAACGCCCTGCTCGAGCTGGGCGTGCGGAAGGGCGACCGGGTCGCCATCTACATGCCGATGATCCCCGAGACCGCGATCGCGATGCTGGCCTGCGCCCGCATCGGCGCCGCGCACTCGGTCGTCTTCGGCGGCTTCTCCTCGGACGCGCTGGCCACCCGCATCCAGGACGCCGACGCCCGTGTCGTCATCACCGCCGACGGCGGCTACCGGCGCGGCAAGCCGTCCGCGCTCAAGCCGGCCGTCGACGAGGCCGTCGAGCGCGCCGGGATCGTCGAGCACGTGCTCGTCGTCCGCCGCACCGGCCAGGAGGTCGCCTGGGACGACTCCCGCGACAAGTGGTGGCACGAGACCGTCGACGGCCAGTCCGCCGAGCACACGCCCGAGGCGTTCGAGGCCGAGCACCCGCTGTTCATCCTGTACACGTCCGGCACGACGGGTAAGCCCAAGGGCATCCTGCACACCTCCGGCGGCTACCTCACCCAGACGGCGTACACGCACTGGGCCGTCTTCGACCTGAAGCCGGAGACCGACGTCTTCTGGTGCACCGCCGACGTCGGCTGGGTCACCGGGCACTCGTACATCGTCTACGGCCCGCTCGCCAACGGCGCCACCCAGGTCATGTACGAGGGCACCCCGGACACCCCGCACCAGGGCAGGTTCTGGGAGATCGTGCAGAAGTACGGCGTCACGACCCTCTACACGGCGCCCACCGCGATCCGGACGTTCATGAAGTGGGGCGACGACATCCCCGCGAAGTTCGACCTGTCGTCCCTGCGCGTCCTCGGCTCGGTCGGCGAGCCGATCAACCCCGAGGCGTGGATCTGGTACCGCAAGAACATCGGCACGGACGCCACCCCGGTCGTCGACACCTGGTGGCAGACCGAGACCGGCTCGATGATGATCACCCCGCTGCCGGGCGTCACCCACGCCAAGCCGGGCTCCGCCCAGCGCCCGCTGCCCGGCATCTCGGCCACCGTCGTCGACGACGAGGCGGGCGAGGTGCCGAACGGCGGCGGCGGGTATCTGGTCCTCACCGAGCCGTGGCCGTCGATGCTGCGCACCATCTGGGGCGACGACCAGCGGTTCATCGACACCTACTGGTCGCGCTTCGAGGGCAAGTACTTCGCGGGCGACGGAGCCAAGAAGGACGACGACGGCGACATCTGGCTCCTCGGCCGCGTCGACGACGTGATGCTCGTCTCCGGGCACAACATCTCCACCACCGAGGTCGAGTCGGCCCTCGTCTCCCACCCGTCGGTCGCCGAGGCGGCCGTGGTCGGCGCCGCGGACGAGACCACCGGCCAGGCCATCGTCGCCTTCGTGATCCTGCGCGGCGCGGCGGCGGAGAGCGAGGACCTGGTCGCCGAGCTGCGCAACCACGTCGGCGCCACCCTCGGCCCGATCGCCAAGCCCAAGCGGATCCTGCCGGTGGCGGAGCTGCCGAAGACCCGCTCCGGCAAGATCATGCGCCGCCTGCTGCGCGACGTCGCGGAGAACCGGCAGCTCGGGGACGTCACGACCCTGACGGACTCGACGGTCATGGACCTCATCCAGTCCAAGCTCCCGGCAGCGCCCAGCGAGGACTGAGCCGAGGACCGAGCCACGCACACCGAGGGCATCCGGCGCGTCGCGCATGCGCCGGATGCCCTCGCCCTGTGTGAGGCCCGGGGCCCAGGTAGGCTGGGGAGAACGTAAGAGACTCATCAAGATCCCCTTCGGGATCCTCATGGTGCGCCGGGAAGTCTGGTCGGCACATGTTCCGTGCTGCCCACCGACTGGAGGTTCTTCCCCGTGACCGCGCCCCGCACCCCCCGCAAAGCCTTCGGACGGCTGTCCCTCCCGGAGCGCACCTACCTCGCGGACGCGCTGCGCACCGAGACCGTCGGCGGCGTCCTGCTGCTGGCCGCAGCGGTCGCCGCCCTGGTATGGGCGAACATACCGGCACTGCACGACAGCTACGAGAGCGTCAGCCACTTCCACTTCGGCCCCGAGTCCCTCGGACTCAACCTGTCGGTGGCGCACTGGGCGGCCGACGGACTCCTCGCGATCTTCTTCTTCGTGGCCGGCATCGAACTCAAACGCGAACTCGTCGCCGGTGACCTCAAGGACCCCAAGGCCGCCGCGCTCCCGGTGGTGGCGGCGCTGTGCGGCATGGCCGTACCGGCGATCGTCTACGCCGTCACCGCCTCCGCCGGCGGAGGCTCGCTGTCCGGCTGGGCCGTGCCGACCGCCACCGACATCGCGTTCGCGCTCGCCGTGCTCGCCGTCATCGGTACGTCGCTGCCGAGCGCCCTGCGCGCCTTCCTGCTGACGCTCGCCGTCGTGGACGACCTGTTCGCCATCCTGATCATCGCGGTCTTCTTCACCGACACCCTGAACTTCGCCGCGCTGGGCGGCGCGGTCGTCGGCCTCGTCGTGTTCTGGTTCCTGCTCCGCAAGGGCGTACGCGGCTGGTACGTGTACGTGCCGCTCGCCCTGGTGATCTGGGGCCTGATGTACAACAGCGGCATCCACGCCACCATCGCCGGTGTCGCGATGGGCCTGATGCTGCGCTGCCACACGCGCGAAGGCGAGGACCACTCCCCCGGCGAGCACATCGAGCATCTCGTGCGTCCTCTGTCGGCGGGCCTGGCCGTGCCGCTGTTCGCGCTGTTCAGCGCGGGAGTGGCCGTCTCCGGCGGGGCGCTCGCCGACGTGTTCACCAAGCCGGAGACCCTCGGCGTGGTGCTCGGGCTCGTCGTCGGCAAGACGCTGGGCATCTTCGGCGGCACCTGGCTGACGTCGCGCTTCACCAAGGCCTCGCTCAGCGACGACCTGGAATGGGCCGACG
Organism: Streptomyces sp. NPDC085944; assembly: GCF_040686295.1. NCBI lineage: Bacteria > Bacillati > Actinomycetota > Actinomycetes > Kitasatosporales > Streptomycetaceae > Streptomyces > Streptomyces sp. NPDC085944. Next base: position 139,872 of record NZ_JBFBJX010000011.1, read on the forward strand.
TGTTCGCGGTGGCGACCCTGGCCGGCATCGGGTTCACCGTCTCGCTGCTGATCGGCGAGCTGGCCTTCGAGGGCGACGCGACCATGACCGACGAGGTCAAGGCCGCCGTGCTGTCCGGCTCGCTGATCGCGGCGGCCCTGGCGACGGTGCTGCTGAAGGTACGGAACGCGAGATATCGGGGGATGGTCGCGGAGGAGGAGCGCGACGACGACCTCAGCGGCATACCGGACGTCTACGAGGAGGACGACCCGGCGTATCACCTGCGGATGGCCGCCATCTACGAGAAGAAGGCCGCCGAGCACCGCCGGATCGCCGAGGAGATGGAGTCGGCGCGGCTTGCCGAAGTGACGGGCGGGGCAGGCGAGGAGGACGACCGTCCGGCATGATCTGACGAGACGGTACAAAAGACGGAACCGTACTCAGAAGAGCCAGCAGAAGAGGGAGACCGCGATGAGCGCACCCGACGGCAGCCCGGTCGGCACCGAACGCAGCATCGGCCAGCTGTTCGCCTCGGCGACCACCGACATGTCGGCGCTCGTGCACGACGAGATCGCACTGGCGAAGGCGCAGCTCAAGACGGACGTCAAGCGTGGGCTGACGAGCGGCGGCGCGTTGTCGCTCGCAGGCCTGGTGCTGCTCTTCTCGCTGCCGATGCTGAGCTTCGCCCTCGCCTACGGCATCCGGACCTGGAGCCACTGGAACCTCGCGGTCTGCTTCCTGCTGTCCTTCCTGGCGAACGTCATCGTCGCCGGCCTCCTGGCGCTGATCGGGGTCGTCTTCGCGAAGAAGGCCAAGAAGGGCCGCGGCCCGCAGAAGGTCGCCTCCTCGGTGAAGCAGTCGGCGGGCGTGCTCCAGAACGCCAAGCCGCACCCGCGTCCGGAGGTGCCCGCGGACCGGTCCCCCGAAGCGATCGAGGCTGTGGCACGCTCGTCCTCATGACGGGCTCCACCACCCCTTCGGGGCATTCCCCCTCGCCGCAGCACCCCAACCCCACCTCGGTCGTACGCCTCGGCATCCCGGGCGGACCCGAGGTGACCCACCGGGACGTCGCGGCCAACGGCGCCCGTTTCCACATCGCCGAGCTGGGCGACGGACCGCTGGTGCTGCTGCTGCACGGCTTCCCGCAGTTCTGGTGGACCTGGCGGCACCAGCTGGTGGCGCTCGCCGACGCCGGTTTCCGCGCCGTCGCGATGGACCTGCGCGGCGTCGGCGGCAGCGACCGCACCCCGCGCGGTTACGACCCGGCGGGGCTCGCCCTCGACATCACCGGCGTGATCCGCTCCCTCGGCGAGCCGGACGCCGCGCTGGTCGGCCACGACCTCGGCGGGTACCTGGCCTGGACGGCCGCCGCGATGCGCCCCAAGCTCGTACGGCGGCTCGCGGTGTCCTCGATGCCGCACCCCCGGCGCTGGCGCTCGGCCATGCTCGGGGACGTCCGCCAGAGCCGGGCGGGCTCGTACATCTGGGGCTTCCAGCGCCCTTGGGTGCCGGAGCGTCAACTGACCGCGGACGACGGCGCGCTGGTGGGGCGGCTGCTCCACGACTGGTCCGGGCCGCGGCTGCTGGACGACGCGGCGGTGGCGGCCTACCGCCGCGCCATGTGCATCCCCTCCACGGCGCACTGCTCGGTCGAGCCGTACCGCTGGCTGGTGCGCTCCCTGGCCCGCCCGGACGGCATCCAGTTCTACCGCCGCATGAAGCGGCCGGTGCGTGTGCCGACCCTGCACCTGCACGGCTCCCTCGACCCCGTGATGCGGACGCGGAGCGCCGCAGGTTCGGGGCAGTACGTCGAGGCGCCCTACCGCTGGCGGCTGTTCGACGGGCTCGGGCACTTCCCGCACGAAGAGGATCCGGTCGCGTTCTCCACCGAACTGATCAATTGGCTGAAGGACCCCGAACCCGATCGGTGACCGTTTCATGAGCGATCGGTCACCCAACGGACGCACCCGGTATCCAACCCGGAACGCTTGTCCTATGAACGGCCACTTGCCCGGCGCATAGGCCAATTGGCGGCCATGGAAGCGGTTATCGACCTTGGGGCGGGGGCACACGTCCCGGTATGGGCTGGACGCACGACTACAGTGACGTAGCACGCGACGGCCGCTCCACGAGCGGCGCGAGCATCACCCACCGACGCGGCGGCACCCCGCAACTCGCGGGTGCGGAGCTGCGGGTGGGCATTCCGCGCATTCTGCGCCGCCGGGCCCGCTGGGTATCCGTACGCCTGCGCCACCCACGGACCTGAGACCCGGGACACCGCACCGACGCCCCGGCGCGCAGGCGGTCCTGGAACGGGCGGGTCTAGAGCGCGCAGCTGTCGCTGTCCACCTGCTGGTCGGCCGCGCGGCCCTTGGCGATGTCGTCGCGGATCTCGTCCGCGGTGAGCGCGTACCCGGTGTCGGGGTCGTCCAGGGACTTGGCGAAGACCACGCCGTAGACCTCGCCCTCCGGGGTCAGCAGCGGGCCGCCCGAGTTGCCCTGACGGACGGTCGCGTACAGGGAGTAGACGTCCCGGCGGACGGTGTCGCGGTGGTAGATGTCCGGGCCGTTGGCCGTGATGCGCCCGCGCACCCGGGCGGCACGGACGTCGTACGCCCCGTTCTCCGGGAAGCCCGCGACGATCGCGCCGTCGTTGCGTTCGGCGTCCTGGTCGTCGTCCGTGAACCGCAGCGCGGGCGCGTCCAGTTCCGGCACGTCCAGTACGGCGATGTCGCGCCGCCAGTCGTAGAGGACGACCGTCGCGTCGTACTTGCGGCCCTCGCCCCCGATCTGCACCGTGGGTTCGTCGACGCCGCCCACGACGTGGGCGTTGGTCATGACGCGGCGGTCGGCGAAGACGAAGCCGGTGCCCTCGAGGACCTTGCCGCAGTCGGGTGCGGTGCCCATGACCTTGACGATGGAGCGCTTGGCGTTGACGGCGACCGGGCTGTTCGCCAGCGCCGGGTCGGGTGACGGCGTGTCGAGGACCGGCTCGTTGGAGAACGGGCTGAAGACCTGCGGGAAGCCGTTCTTGTCGAGGACCGAGGTGAAGTTGTCGAACCAGTTGTCCGCGCCGGCGGGCAGCACCTCCTGTATGCCCGCCAGCACCGTGGACTGCCGCACCTCCTTGCCGACCGTCGGCATCGTGGTCCGCGCCAGGGCGGAACCGAGCAGCCAGGCGACCAGGAGCATGGCGACGACGTTGACCAGGGCGCCGCCGGTGGCGTCCAGGGCGCGGGCCGGGGACCACGTGATGTAGCGGCGCAGCTTGTTGCCCAGATGGGTCGTCAGGGCCTGGCCGACCGAGGCGCACACGATGACGACGACGATCGCGACGACGGCGGCGGTGGTGCTGACCTCCGCGTCGTCCGTCAACGCGTCCCAGATCACCGGAAGCAGGTAGACGGCGACGAGACCGCCGCCGAGGAAGCCGATCACCGACAGGATGCCGACGACGAAGCCCTGCCGGAAGCCGACGATCGCGAACCAGACGGCGGCCAGCAGCAACAGGATGTCCAGCACGTTCACCGATTCAGGCCTCGTCTTGTCGTCTGCGGTACGCAGGCCACCCTGTCATGCGCGCCAGTCCAGCGGGACCTGCTTCTCCCGGTCCCAGGGCCGCTCCCAGCCCGCGAAGTGCAGCAACCGGTCGATGATGCCGGCGGTGAAGCCCCACACGAGCGCCGATTCGACCAGGAATGCCGGGCCTCGGTGACCGCTGGGGTGAAGGGTGGTCACCCGGTTGGCGGGGTCCGTGAGATCCGCCACGGGGACCTTGAAGACGCGCGCGGTCTCGGCCGGATCGACGACACCGACCGGGGTGGGCTCGCGCCACCAGGCCAGCACCGGCGTGACGACGAAGCCGCTCACCGGGATGTAGAGCTTCGGCAGGACCCCGAAGAGCTGGACGCCGGACGGGTCCAGCCCGGTCTCCTCCTCGGCCTCGCGCAAAGCGGCCCGCAGCGGCCCGTCACCACGCGGATCCCCGTCCTCGGGGTCGAGGGCGCCGCCCGGGAAGGCGGGCTGGCCCGGGTGGGAGCGCAGGGAGCCGGCCCGCTCCATGAGCAGCAGCTCGGGCCCGCGGCCGGCCTCCTCGCCGTCCGGGCCCTCGCTCCTGCCGTCGCCGAAGAGGATCAGGACGGCGGACTGGCGGCCGGCGCCGTCCGCCGGCGGCAGGAAGCGGCTGAGCTGGGTGGGCCGGACCGTCTCGGCCGCCCGCACCACCGGGTCCAGCCAGCCGGGCAGACCCTCCTTGCTGAGCATGAGCATCGCGTCCCGAGCGTGGTCCCGCGTGGGCCCCTGCGTGTCGCTCACCCGTGTCATCTCCACCCCCGTCCTGCAGACTCCAACGCCAGACGCCCCCGAGATCGTTCCGTCACCCGGCCCCCAGCGGCGGTGCCGGCTTCCCGCCCGCGTCCAGGTACGCCTGCGGGGGCTTCAGCCGCTGCCCCGGCAAGCCGCCCTTCTCGTACTTGAGCAGCTTCTTCGCCCTCTCCGGGTCCGTCTCGCCCTCCCCGTACGCCGGGCACAGCGGGGCGATGGGGCAGGCACCGCAGGCGGGCTTGCGGGCGTGGCAGATGCGGCGGCCGTGCCAGATCACGTGGTGGGAGAGGTCGGTCCAGTCACTCTTGGGGAAGAGCGCGCCGACGGCGGCCTCGATCTTGTCCGGGTCGGTCTCCTCGGTCCACCGCCAGCGCCGCACCAGACGCTGGAAGTGCGTGTCCACGGTGATGCCGGGGCGGCCGAACGCGTTGCCGAGCACGACGAAGGCGGTCTTGCGGCCCACGCCCGGCAGCTTGACGAGGTCCTCGAGGCGTCCGGGGACCTCGCCGCCGAAGTCCTCCGCCAGGGCCCTGGACAGCCCTATGACCGACCTGGTCTTGGCCCGGAAGAAGCCGGTCGGGCGCAGGATCTCCTCCACCTCCTCGGGGACGGCGGCTGCCAGGTCCTCCGGGGTGGGGTACTTGGCGAAGAGGGCGGGCGTCGTCTGGTTGACGCGCAGGTCGGTGGTCTGGGCGGACAGCACCGTGGCCACGACCAGCTGGAACGGGTTCTCGAAGTCCAGCTCCGGGTGGGCGTACGGGTAGACCTCGGCCAGCTCGCGGTCGATACGGCGGGCGCGGCGCACCAGCGCGGTGCGCGACTCGCCGCGCGGCGGCTTCGCGGCGACGGTCTTCGCCGGGGCGACGCCCTTGACGGCCGCGGCGGCCTTCTTCGGCGCGACGGCGGGCTTCTTCGCGGGCGCCTGTCGCTTCATGGGCGCGGCGTTCTTGGCAGCGGCCTTCTTGGCAGCGGGCTTTTCGGCAGCGGCCTTCGCTACGGCGGTCTTCTCTGCGGAGGCCCCCTTGGCCGGGGCCGTCTTCTTGCTCGCGGAGGACTTCTTCACGGCACCCTTCTCCGCAGTCACCCTCTTGGCAGGCACTGCCTTCTTCGTCGCTTTTGCCGTTTTCCTACCGCCATCGGAGCCCCGTTCGCCCACAGCGGAATCGCGCCGTGCACTCACCCTCGCATCCCCCTGAGCCTGTGCTCTCACCGGCGATTTGGACACCCGGCCAGCCTACGGCCCGCCACCGACATCCGCCCCGGACCTCGAAGATCGGCGCCCAATTGGACCCCTGCCGCGTACCCCGGGACATCGGTGCGGCATCCTTGTGACAGATCACACTGTTTGGACTGTCCGGCAAAATGGGCACCACGGACCCCTGGTACACCGGGGGAACAAGATCCTCTGAGCCGGTCGACAAGGAGAGAACTCGTGGACGACGTTCTGCGGCGCAACCCGCTCTTCGCGGCGCTCGACGACGAGCAATCCGCGGAGCTCCGCGCCTCCATGAGTGAGGTGACCCTCGCCCGCGGCGACACCCTGTTCCACGAGGGGGACCCCGGAGACCGCCTCTACGTGGTCACGGAAGGCAAGGTCAAGCTCCACCGCACGTCCCCCGACGGACGCGAGAACATGCTGGCCGTCGTCGGTCCCAGCGAGCTGATCGGCGAGCTGTCGCTCTTCGACCCGGGCCCGCGCACGGCGACCGGCACGGCGCTGACCGAGGTCAAGCTGCTCGCCCTCGGCCACGGCGACCTCCAGCCCTGGCTGAACGTCCGCCCCGAGGTCGCCACCGCCCTGCTGCGCGCCGTCGCGCGCCGCCTGCGCAAGACCAACGACGCCATGTCCGACCTGGTCTTCTCGGACGTTCCCGGCCGTGTCGCCCGTGCCCTGCTGGACCTCTCGCGCCGCTTCGGCGTGCAGTCCGAGGAGGGCATCCACGTGGTGCACGACCTGACGCAGGAGGAGCTGGCCCAGCTGGTCGGCGCGTCCCGCGAGACGGTCAACAAGGCGCTGGCGGACTTCGCCCAGCGCGGCTGGCTCCGTCTGGAGGCCCGCGCGGTGATCCTGCTGGACGTGGAGCGGCTGGCCAAGCGCTCCCGCTGACACCGGGAGCGCCCGGGGAAGCCGGGTGGAACCCGGACGCCCCCGGGGGAGGCCCTGGGGGAGCTATTCGGGCCGCCGGATGAGCCCGTGCTCGCCCAGGTACTCCAGCTGCGCCCGCACCGACAGCTCCGCCGCAGGCCACAACGAGCGGTCGACGTCCGCGTACACGTGGGCGACGACCTCGCCCGGCGTGCGGTGGCCGTCCTCCACCGCCGTCTCGACCTGAGCGAGGCGGTGGGCCCGGTGGGCCAGGTAGTACTCCACGACGCCCTGCGCGTCCTCCAGGACGGGCCCGTGCCCCGGAAGCACCGTGTGCACCCCGTCGTCGGCCGTGAGCGACCTGAGCCTGCGCAGCGAGTCCAGGTAGTCGCCGAGACGGCCGTCGGGATGGGCCACGACCGTCGTACCGCGGCCGAGGATGGTGTCGCCCGTCAGGACGGCCCGGTCGGCCGGGAGATGGAAGCACAGCGAGTCGGCCGTGTGCCCCGGCGTCGGTACGACCCTCAGTTCCAGGCCGCCCACCCCGATCACGTCCCCCGCGGCCAGCCCCTCGTCGCCCAGCCGCAGCGCCGGGTCCAGCGCACGCACGTGCGTGCGCGTCAGCTCGGCGAAACGCGCGGCGCCCTCCGCATGGTCCGGATGACCGTGCGTCAGCAGCGTCAGCGCGACCCGTTTGCCGGCCCGCTCGGCCGTGTCGACGACGCGCCGCAGGTGGGTGTCGTCCAGCGGGCCCGGGTCGACGACGACGGCCAGGTCGGAGTCGGGTTCGGCGAGGATCCAGGTGTTGGTGCCGTCCAGGGTCATCGCCGAGGCGTTGGGCGCGAGAACGTTCACCGCGCGCGCGGTGGCCGGTCCCGACAGGACACCGCCGCGCGGCTGTCCGGGCAGTGCTGCTGCGTCGGTCATGCGCAGGCTCCCCCGGTCGGGTCCGAAGGGGTCGGCGCCGAAGCCGGGTCCGTGCCCGGGACGTGCTTGGTGAACTCGTCGTGCCCAGGCCAGGACAGGACGACCTCGTCGCCGGAGAGCCGGGCGCGGGCCAGCACCGGCGTCAGGTCGCGGCCGGGCGCCGACGCCAGCGCCTCGGCCGCCGTACCGAACTCCGCGAGAGCGCGCAGGGTCGCGACGGTGGGCGGCATCATCAGCAGCTCGCCCCGGTCGTACCCGGCGGTCGCGTCCGCCGGTGTGATCCACACCGTGCGGTCGGCCTCCGTGGAGGCGTTGCGGGTGCGCTGGCCCACGGGGAGCGCGGCCACGAAGAACCAGGTGTCGTAGCGCCGGGACTCGAACTCCGGGGTGATCCAGCGCGCCCAGGCGCCCAGCAGGTCGGAGCGCAGGACGAGGCCCCGCCGGTCCAGGAACTCCGCGAAGGACAGCTCGCGGTCGACCAGGGCGGCCCGGTCGGCCTCCCAGTCGTCACCGGTCGTGTCGCCGACCACGGAGTCGCCCGTCGGTCCCGCGAGCAGGACGCCGGCCTCCTCGTACGTCTCCCGTACGGCCGCGCAGACGATCGCCTGGGCGCCCGCCTCGTCGACGCCGAGCCGGTCCGCCCACCACGCGCGTGTGGGGCCCGCCCAGCCGATGGCGCGGTCGTCGTCGCGCGGGTCGACCCCGCCGCCCGGATAGGCGTACGCGCCGCCCGCGAACGCCATGGAGGTGCGCCGGCGCAGCATGTGCACGGCGGGGCCGGACCCGGTGGTGCCGGTGTCCCTGAGGAGCATGACGGTGGCCGCGCGCTTCGGGGTGACCGGGGTGAGGGTGCCGGCCGCCAGCGCGCGGATGCGGTCCGGCCACTCCGGTGGGTACCACTGACCATTCGCCTGACCATTCGCCATGGCCGGAGGCTATCCGGTGACGGGCGGATGTTCGAGTGGCCCCCGGGACCGGGTGTGGGTCAGGCGGGCAGGCCGGTCAGCCACTCGGTGAGCAGCCGGTTCGTCTCCTCGGGGCGCTCCTGCTGGAGCCAGTGGCCGCAGCCGTCGAGGATGTGGGAGCCGCTCAGGCCGGGCAGGGTGACCGAATACGCCTCGATCGCCTCGGACAGCCAGGTGGTGGAGGCGTCCAGGCCGCCGCCGAGGAAGAGCGACGGCTGAGTGATCGGGGCCCCCTGGTAGGCGGCCAGGTCGGCCCAGTCGCGGTCCATGTTCCGGTAGCGGTTGAGGGCGCCGGTCAGGCCGGTGCGCTCGAACTCCCCGGCGTAGACGTCCAGGTCCTGCTCGGACAGCCAGGAGGGCAGCCTCCCGCCGGCCGGGAACCGGTCGCGCATCCTGCCGCCGGGGGCGACGAGGTGCGGGTCGGGTGCCTCCGGGCCGGGCATGGTGTCGGCGGACAGGGCGGCGTAGAGGCCGGCGAGCCAGCCGCGTACGTCGGGCTCGATCTCCGCCTCGGCGCGGCCGGGCCGCTGGAAGTAGGAGACGTAGAACTCCTGCCCGGCGAAGGGCCCGGCGGGGTCGCTCATGCCGGCGAAGACCTCGCTGGGCTTCGGCCCGCCCGGCGGCGTGTACGGCACGCTGAGCAGGCCCACCGCGCGGAACACGTCCGGCCGCAGCAGCGCGGAGTGCGAGGCGATGTTCGAACCCCAGTCGTGGCCGACGATCACGGCGGAGCTCTCCCCCAGGGCCTCCACCACGGCGACGTTGTCCGCCACCAGGTCGAGCATCCGGTACGCCTCGACGGCGTCGGGCCGGGAGGAGCGCCCGTAGCCGCGTACGTCGACGGCGACGGCGCGGAACCCGGCGGCGGCCAGGGCGGGCAGCTGGTGGCGCCAGGAGTACCAGGACTCCGGGAAGCCGTGCACGAGCAGGACCAGCGGCCCGCTGCCCTGCTCCACCAGGTGGATCCGGCCGGCGGGCGAGGGCACCAGACGGTGAACGGGCTGGTCGGCCGGCTGGGCGGTCACGGGCGGCTGCGGCATGGTTCCTCCTGGCGCATACGGTCGGTAGGGCCCCGGTACGGGCCGGGCCACCGACCGGGGCCGGCGCCCGCTCCGTGCGGGGCACGGAACCGATCCTGCGAGGTCCGAGCGGCGGGTGCGAGCTTTGTTGCCGGCCTGGCAACGCGTGCCGCACCCGGCGTCCGCTACGGCTGGACGAGCTCCACCTGGATCTCGACCTCCACCGGCGCGTCCAGCGGGAGGACCGCCACGCCGACGGCGCTGCGGGCGTGCACGCCCTTGTCGCCCAGGACCTCGCCCAGGAGTTCGCTGGCGCCGTTGACCACACCGGGCTGGCCGGTGAAGTCGGCCGCCGACGCGACGAAGCCGACGACCTTGACGACCCTCGCGACCCGGTCCAGGTCGCCGGCGACGGACTTCACGGCGGCCAGGGCGTTCAGCGCGCAGGTGCGGGCCAGCTCCTTGGCCTCGTCCGGGGTGACCTCGGCACCGACCTTGCCGGTGACGGGGAGCTTGCCCCCGAGCATCGGCAGCTGGCCGGAGGTGTAGACGTACGGGCCGGACCGCACGGCCGGCTGGTAGGCGGCCAGCGGCGGGACGACCTCGGGCAGCGCCAGGCCCAGCTCGGCGAGCTTCGCCTCGACGGCGCTCATGCCTGCTTCTCCCGCTTCAGATAGGCCACGAGCTGCTCGGGGTTGTTCGGCCCGGGCACGACCTGGACGAGCTCCCAGCCGTCCTCGCCCCAGGTGTCCAGAATCTGCTTCGTGGCATGGACGAGCAGCGGCACGGTTGCGTATTCCCACTTGGTCATGCGGCCGACTCTAGCCGTTGGCCGGGGCACCTCCACGACCGCTGTCCGGGGGCCGTCCGCGGCCTCGGTCCGGGGGCCGTCCGCAGCCTCGCTCCGGGCTCCTCGGCGGGCCGGCCGGGGCGACGTTGTCCACAGCCACCGGCGTACTCCGCGCGCGGACTGGTTACGCTCGAATACGTGAGCAGGCTCCAGGTCGTCAGCGGCAAGGGCGGTACCGGTAAGACCACGGTGGCCGCGGCCCTCGCGCTGGCCCTGGCCACCGAGGGGAAGCGCGCGCTTCTCGTCGAGGTCGAGGGCCGCCAGGGCATCGCGCAGCTCTTCGAAACGGAAGCGCTGCCCTATGAGGAGCGGAAGATCGCCGTCGCTCCTGGTGGCGGGGAGGTGTACGCCCTCGCCATCGACGCCGAACTGGCCCTTCTGGACTACCTCCAGATGTTCTACAAACTGGGCAGCGCCGGACGGGCCCTGAAGAAGCTCGGCGCCATCGACTTCGCGACGACCATCGCGCCGGGAGTCAGGGACGTCCTGCTGACCGGCAAGGCGTGCGAGGCGGTCCGGCGCAAGGACAAGAAGGGGCGGTTCGTGTACGACTACGTCGTCATGGACGCCCCGCCGACCGGCCGGATCACGCGCTTCCTCAACGTCAACGACGAGGTGGCCGGGCTCGCGAAGGTCGGCCCGATACACAATCAGGCGCAGGCGGTGATGCGGGTGCTGAAGTCGCGGGAGACCGCGGTGCACCTGGTGACGCTGCTGGAGGAGATGCCGGTCCAGGAGACCGTGGACGGCATCGCCGAGCTGCGCACGGCACGGCTCCCGGTGGGCCGGGTCGTCGTCAACATGGTCCGGCCCCAGGTCCTGGACGCCACCGACCTGGAGCTCGTACGGGACACCCCGCGTACGGCGCTGGCCCGGTCGCTGTCCGGGGCCGGGCTGGGCGGGGCGCGGCGGGGCGGGCACGCCGAGCGTCTCGTGGACCCGCTGCTCGCGCAGGCCGGGGAGTACGCGGAGCGGTACGCGCTGGAGCAGGAGCAGCGGGCGGTCCTCGGCGAGCTGGGCCTGCCGACGCACGAACTGCCCCTGCTCGCGGAGGGCATGGACCTGGCGGGCCTGTACGAACTGGCCACCGAGCTGCGGAAGCAGGGGATCGCATGAGTCCCGAGGACCCGGCCCGTCACCGGGAGGGCGCGCGGCCCCTGACGGCCGCGCGCGTGCTCGACGTCGACCACCTGCTGGAGGATCCGCAGACCCGCATCGTCGTGTGCTGCGGTTCGGGCGGGGTGGGCAAGACGACCACGGCGGCGGCCCTCGGCCTGCGCGCGGCGGAGCGCGGCCGCAAGGTGGTCGTCCTCACCATCGACCCGGCACGGCGGCTCGCCCAGTCCATGGGCATCGACTCGCTCGACAACACCCCGCGCCGGGTGAAGGGCGTCGACGACGCGGCGGGTGGCGAACTGCACGCCATGATGCTCGACATGAAGCGGACCTTCGACGAGATCGTCGAGTCCCACGCGGACCCCGAGCGGGCCGCGGCGATCCTGGGCAACCCCTTCTACCAGTCGCTCTCGGCGGGCTTCGCGGGCACGCAGGAGTACATGGCGATGGAGAAGCTGGGGCAGCTGCGGGCGAAGGACGAGTGGGACCTCATCGTCGTCGACACGCCGCCGTCCCGCTCGGCGCTGGACTTCCTCGACGCGCCCAAGCGCCTCGGCTCCTTCCTGGACGGCAAGCTGATCCGCGTCCTGCTGGCCCCGGCGAAGGTCGGCGGCCGGGCGGGCATGAAGTTCCTGAACGTCGGCATGTCGATGATGACCGGCGTCCTGGGAAAGGTGCTGGGCGGGCAGTTCCTCAAGGACGTGCAGACCTTCGTGGCCGCGATGGACTCGATGTTCGGCGGGTTCCGCACGCGCGCGGACGCGACGTACAAGCTGCTCCAGGCGCCCGGGACGGCGTTCCTGGTGGTCGCGGCCCCGGAGCGGGACGCGCTGCGCGAGGCCGCGTACTTCGTGCAGCGGCTGGCGGCCGAGGACATGCCGCTGGCCGGTCTGGTGCTCAACCGGGTCCACGGCAGCGGCGCCGACCGGCTGTCGGCCGAGCGGGCACTCGCCGCCGCGGAAAATCTTGAGGATTCCCGCATTGTGGATCAGGACGACGGGAAAGCTGGAGTTCGTACCTCCCCCGGCAACTCTCCCGAGACTGACGGCAGTTCAGGATCGGCCGACTCAGGACCCGGCGACCCGTCTCCCGACACCACAGGTGATGCACCGGCCGAAGGACCGACCGACACACCGGAGCGCTCCGTCGACGCGCTCGCCGCCGGACTGCTGCGGCTGCACGCGGAGCGCATGCACCTGCTCGCCCGAGAGCAGCGCACACGTGACCGCTTCACCGCGCGTCACCCCGAGGTGGCGGTCACCGAGGTGGCCGCGCTCCCCGGCGACGTGCACGACCTCGCGGGACTGCGGGACATCGGGGCACGCCTGGCGACCGGCCGGCCCGAGCTGCCCGAGCCGGGCGCCTGATCCGTCCCTGGGGAAGCCCTGGCCGGGCTCAGCCCACGGCCGCGTAGTTCTCGTACACCTCGTCGTCCTCGAGGGGCACGATGCCGGCCCCTCGTTCGTACTCCGTCCGCGCCGTCTCGAGGAGCCGGCGCCAGGAGGTCACGGTGGGCCGCCTGCGCAGCAGCGCGCGGCGTTCCCGCTCCGTCATGCCTCCCCACACGCCGAACTCGACGCGGTTGTCGAGCGCGTCGGCCAGGCACTCGGTCCGCACCGGACATCCGGTGCACACCGCCTTGGCCCTGTTCTGCGCTGCTCCCTGAACGAACAGTTCGTCCGGATCGGTAGTGCGGCAGGCGGCCTGCGCACTCCAGTCGGTTACCCAGCCCATACCGGCGCCGTCCTCTCCCGAATCGAGGCTCCCCCACGGCGGCAGCGGCATATTCACCGCCGCCAGTTGAGGACGTTACGGAAGGTGGGCACAGCGCAACACCCCCTTCGGGCCCAATCTTGAATGGCCCGAACGGACTATGGGTAAGCGGCAGATCACCCGGGGGAGTGAGCTGGCGACATGCGCGACTATCCCGGCATACAGGTCATCTCTGTTTCGCCACAAGGGACACCGATTGACACACAAGGCGGATTCGGACACGCATCCCACACGCCATGGCACGCGCCGGTACACACCGACGCGCCCCCCAGCGGGGCCCCTCGAAAAAAATCGAGCAGATCCGGAACGATTCGGGGTCTCCGGACGTATTGATACATGGCCTCACTGCTGTGACAGTTGAGTGCAGCTTAGGCCAAGGCATATACGCGTGTCCGGCGAATGAGAACGTAGGCTGCCTCCATGCCAAAGAAGCGCTCGGGCGGTGGTCTGTCGCCAACGCAACAGGCCGCCAAGTTCCTCGGTGTCAGTGTGCTCGCGGGAGCAGTGCTGGCCGGCATCGCGTTGCCCGCCGTGGGCGCGCTGGGGCTGGCCGCCAAGGGGTCGGTGGAGGGCTTCGACGCCCTCCCGGCCAACCTGAAGACTCCCCCGCTGAGCCAGCGCACCACCATCCTCGACGCCGAGGGCGGGACCATCGCCACGGTCTACTCGCGCGACCGGACGGTGGTCGACCTCAAGGACATCTCGCCGTACATGCAGAAGGCGATCGTCGCCATCGAGGACTCGCGCTTCTACGAGCACGGCGCCATCGACCTCAAGGGCGTCCTGCGCGCCCTCAACAAGAACGCGCGCAGCGGCGAGGTCTCCGAGGGCGCCTCCACGCTCACCCAGCAGTACGTGAAGAACGTCTTCGTGGAGGAGGCCGGCGACGACCCGACGAAGGTCGCCCAGGCCACCCAGCAGACCATCGGCCGTAAGATCCAGGAGCTGAAGCTCGCGATCCAGGTCGAGGAGGAGCTGGGCAAGAAGAAGATCCTCGAGAACTACCTGAACATCACGTTCTTCGGCCAGCAGGCCTACGGCGTCGAGGCCGCCTCCCAGCGGTACTTCTCCAAGCACGCCAAGGACCTCAACGTCCAGGAGGCCGCCCTCCTGGCCGGCATCGTCCAGTCGCCCAGCCGCTACGACCCGGTCAACGACGAGGCCGAGGCCACCAAGCGGCGCAACGTCGTACTGAACCGCATGGCCCAGGTCGGCGACATCTCCACGGCCGAGGCCGAGAAGGCGAAGAAGGCACCGCTCGGGCTGAAGGTCAGCAAGCCCAAGAACGGCTGCATCACGGCCGTGAAGAACGCCAGCTTCTTCTGCGACTACGTGCGCGAGGTGTTCCTGAGCGACAAGGTCTTCGGCAAGACCCGCAAGGACCGGGCCAAGGTCTGGAACCAGGGCGGCCTGACCGTCCGCACCACGCTCGACCCGCAGGCCCAGGCATCGGTGCAGCAGTCGCTCAAGGACCACGTGAACCAGTCGGACTCGGTCGCGGCCGCGAGCACCCTGGTCGAGCCCGGCACCGGCAAGGTCCTCGCGATGGGCCAGACGAAGCCGTACGGCTACGGCAAGAACGAGACCGAGATCAACTACTCGGTCGGCCACGGCATGGGCGGCTCCAACTACGGCTTCCCGACCGGCTCCACGTTCAAGCCGTTCGTCGCGGCGGCCGCGCTGGAGGAAGGGCGCCCGGCCACGCAGGAGTACTCGTCGCCGTACGAGATGCCCTACCCCGAGCCCGTGCAGACGTGCAGCGGGAAGCCCTGGATGAACACGGCCGGCGAGAAGGTCCCCAACGAGAGCGAGTCGGAGGTCGGGCCGTACCGGCTGAAGGAGGCGATGGCCCTCTCGGTCAACACCTACTTCGTCCAGATGGTGGCGGACATCGGCCTGTGCCCGGTGATGAAGATGACGGACGCCCTGCACGTCGTGCAGGGCAGCGGCGACAAGCTCCCGGAAGTCCCCGCCGTCTCCCTCGGCTCCAAGGGCGTGGCCCCGCTGACGATGGCGAGCGCGTACGCCGCCTTCGCCTCCCGGGGCATGTACTGCACGCCGATCGTGATCGAGTCGATCACCCAGAAGATCGGCAACAAGCAGAAGTCGCTCGACGTGCCGAAGTCGACCTGCTCGCGCGCGATGAGCGAGAAGACCGCGGACACGGTGAACACCCTGCTGCAGGGCGTGGTCGACTCCGGCACCGGTAAGGCGGCCGGTCTCACCGACCGCGCCAACGCGGGCAAGACGGGTACGACCGACGAGCGCAAGAACGCCTGGTTCGTCGGCTACACGCCGAACCTGTCGGGTGCCGTCTGGGTGGGCAGCGCCTCGCAGCAGGTGCAGATGAGGGACATCACCATCGGCGGGCAGTACCACGAGCTGGTCTTCGGTGGCGCGGTCCCGGGCCCCATCTGGAAGGACGCCATGACGGGCGCCCTCGCGGGCAAGGACTCGCCCTCGTTCAACCTCGTCAACATCCCGGACAAGGACAAGGACAAAAACAAGGACAAGGACAAGGACCGCGACAAGGAGAAGCCCGACGACGGGAACAACGGCGACGACGGCTTCATCGGCGGCCTGACCGACGGCGGCACCGGCGACGGCGGACCGGGCGGCCTCCCCGGCGGCAACCTGATCCAGGGCCCGGGCAACGGGCCGGGCGGACGGCGCTGACCCACCCCGGCGACACCCACACGGCCCGGACGAAACGGTCCTTTCCCCAAATCCGGGGAGGGACCGTTTCCTTTTGTTTTCAAACCTATTCGACGTGATTACGCCAGCCGACGAGAGAGCCATTCCGTCCGCGTGACGCCGTGACATAGTCACGTCTGGCCCCGCCACCGGGTGCCTTTTATCGCCGATGCCCATGGAGGGGAAATGAAACTCGGCTCACGGATCGGGGCCGTGCTCGGCGCACTGCTCAGCGCACTCACGCTAGTGCTCATGCTCCCCGGCTCGGCGCAGGCGCGAGCCCAGGCGTGCTACGGATTCGGCTGCGACGGCCACGACCCGAACATCCAGACGTGGCAGACGGGACCGGTCAGCCCCTACGGGCCCTACCAACTCGGCGGCTCCTTCCTGTACGAGCTGCGCTGGGGCAAGACCGACGGCGACCAGTACAGCTGGGCCCGGCTGCACTACATCAGCGGCTCCAACGAACATGACTGGAGCGTGTACGTCCAGCGCTGCACCAAGGACCAGTCCGAGTGCTACTGGCGGCTCGGCCTGAAGGAGGGCGGCGCCTCGGGCTGGACCGCCAAGATTCCGGGTGGGACCAACTACTACTGGACGCGCACCCCGATGTACTACAACCCCTCGACCCACATGATGCGGGCCTGCGTGGAGGACCCGTCGGGCGACCAGAGCTGCACTCCCTGGTACTGAGCCGGCCCGGTCGCCGCGACCACGGCACCCCGCCGCGGGCGGAATGATGGAATTCCATCATTCCGCCCTTTTGTCACCCATCTTTCATTTGTTCATCTTCCCCGCGCGACAGCGTTCATTTAAAATGGATCATGCCGAACAGGCGTATAACTGCCGCACATCACATCGGGGTTCTTTTGACCGCCAGACCGGAGCCTTGCGCCGACCTTTCCGCCGTCGGCGACGACGACCGAAAAATTCTGCACCTGTTGTACGCGGGCTTCAGCGATGCCTCTATCGCCCGGCGACTCGGCATGGGGCACCGCACGGTACAGCGCAGGATCCAGCGGCTCATGGAGCGGCTGCGGGCCAACGGACGAGTGGCGCTGGGCGCGCGGGCGCAGGAGCTGGGCCTGCTCCGCGCCCTGCGTCCGCCGTACGAATCGGGAGGGCGTCCGCCGCGGCGGACGCCCTCCCGAAAGCCGTGAGGAACCGGCCGGGACGGCCGAGCGACCGTGCGCGGACGGCCGGGATCCTGTTCGTTCCCGGCCGTCGGACGCCGGTCGTCGGGCTCAGCCGGCCAGCAGCTTCTTGACCGCCGCGGCGACCCGGCCACCCTCGGCCTGCCCGGCCACCTTCGGGTTCACGATCTTCATCACGGCGCCCATGGCCCGCGGCCCCTCGGCACCGGCCGCCTTCGCCTCCTCGACGGCCTGCGCCACGATCGCGTTCAGCTCGTCGTCGGAGAGCTGCTTCGGCAGGTAGGCGGCGAGCACCTCGCCCTCCGCCTTCTCCCGCTCGGCCTGCTCGGGGCGGCCGCCCTGGGCGAAGGCCTCGGCGGCCTCACGGCGCTTCTTCGCCTCGCGGGTGATCACCTTCTGCACCTCGTCGTCGGAGAGCTCCCGCTTCTCCTTCCCCGCGACCTCCTCCTTGGTGATCGCGGCGAGCGTCAGCCGGAGCGTCGAGGAGCGGAGCTCGTCGCGCTCCCGGATCGCGGAGTTGAGGTCGTCGTGCAGCTTCGACTTGAGCGTGGTCATGGACCTGATTGTCGCAGGTAAGCGGGGACCGGCGCCCGCCGATTTGCACGCCCCCGGCGAAGTGCGCCCGCGCACCCTGGGCCACGTACGCCCGTCCGTCGGTTGCCCACCGCTTCTGACACGATGGACGTATGCGCGCGCGATACGGAGTACCCCTGGGAATCACGGCGGTTGGCGCCGCCGGTCTGATCTACGCGGCAGGGATCGAGCCCCGCTCCTTCCGCCTCCGGCGGGTGACGGTCCCCGTCCTCCCGTCCGGCATGCGCCCCCTGCGCGTACTCCAGGTCTCCGACATCCACATGGTCGGCGGTCAGCGGGGGAAGCAGCGCTGGCTGCGCTCGCTGGCCGGGCTGCGCCCCGACTTCGTACTCAACACCGGCGACAACCTGTCCGACCCGGAGGGCGTCCCCGAGGTGCTGGACGCCCTGGGCCCCCTGATGGAGTTCCCGGGCGCCTACGTCTTCGGCTCCAACGACTACTACGGCCCCCGGCCCCGCAACCCCGCCCGGTACCTGCTCGAGAAGGTCCAGGGCCGCCACGGACTGAACGGCAACCCGCCGGTCGTGGGCGCCGTCCACAACCCGTGGGAGGACCTGCGTAACGGCTTCGACGCCGCGGGCTGGCAGAACCTCACGAACACCCGCGGCACGCTCAAGATCGAGGGCGTGTCGGTCGAGCTGACGGGACTGGACGACCCGCACATCAAGCGGGACCGGTACACGGAGGTGGCCGGCGGTCCCTCCGGCACGGCCGACTTCTCGATGGGCGTCGTCCACGCCCCGTACCTGCGCGTCCTGGACGCCTACGCGGCGGACGGCTACCCCCTGATCGTCGCCGGCCACACCCACGGCGGCCAGCTGTGCATCCCCTTCTACGGCGCCCTGGTCACCAACTGCGACCTGGACACGGACCGCGTGAAGGGCCTGTCCACGCACACGTCCGGCGGCCGCACCTCCTACCTCCACGTCTCGGCGGGCTGCGGCGCGAACCGCTACACCCCGTTCCGCTTCGCCTGCCCACCGGAGGCGACCCTGCTGACACTGGTGGGCCGGGACGACTGAACGGTCCTGGGAGGGCGGGGAGGCCGGGGACGGGGACCGGGGACGGGGACCGGGGACCGAGGACGGGGACCGGGGACGGGCGGCTGCCAGGGGAGGGTAACCCACACGGCGCACCCACATGGCCCGCTATGTCCGGTCTGTCTACGTTGAGGTCATGACAGCCCCGATACCCAGGGACATCCCGGACCTCCCCCCGATCCCGGGTCACGTCGTCCTGCCGCCCACCGTCGTACCGGCCCGCGCCGTACTGATCCCGGCCCGCCGCCGCCTGGTGGCCGCCTACCGCGGCGCGATCGCCCTGCTGGCCCTGACCGGCGTGACGATCACACTCCTCACCGCCGGCGGCCCGCCCACGACGCCCCTGAGCCACTTCACCGTCCAGAGCGGCATCCTGCTGGCCCTGGTCATGCTCGCCTCCGCCCGGTGCGCCTGGTCCGCCCACCATCCCCTGCCGGGCGCCCTCACCGGAGCGGCCCTCTTCTACGTCGCCGCCGCGGGCCTGGTCCACCACCTGCTCCCGGAAGGCGCGTCGCCCCTGTTCACGACGCCGGACGCGGCCGACCCGACCTGGCAGGCCGCCGCGACCCACATCCTCCACACGGCGGTACCGCTGGCCGCGGCCCTGGACTGGCTCCTCTTCACCGCCCCCGGCCACCTGCACCTGCGCCAGGCCCCCGCGTGGCTCCTGTACCCCCTGGCCTACCTGGCCTTCGCCCTGACCCGCGGCGCGCTGCTCCCGTCCGGCTCCCAGGACCGCTATCTCTACCCCTTCCTCGACGTCGACCAGCACGGTTACAAGGGGGTCCTCGGCAACGCCCTCCTCGTGGGCCTCGCCCTGTACGCCCTGGCCGTCCTCCTGGTGGCCCTGGACCACGCCCGCCCGAGCCCGTTCCGCCGCCCACGCTAAACCGGATTTCGTCTCCGGCCACCGGTGGGCTAAAGTAAACGACGTCGCCGCGACGAGCAGCGACAATCGGGGTGTGGCGCAGCTTGGTAGCGCGCTTCGTTCGGGACGAAGAGGTCGTGGGTTCAAATCCCGCCACCCCGACAGAGAAACACCAGGTGAGGCACCTACTGATTTCAGTAGGTGCCTCACCTGTTTCGTGTGCGTGTCTATCTGCGTGACTACCGTTCTGGAGCGCGCTTGAAGATGCCGTCCATGACCACGGCGCCGGTCTGGATCACGGGTCGGATCTGCTTCCGGTAGACCTCCTCTGTGACGGCCGTGCCGGAGTGGCCGACCAGGCGGGAGATCTCCTCCAGCGGGACGCCACGGTCGGAGAGCAGGGACACGAAGCTGTGCCGGAGCTCCCGAGGGGTCCACTCGTCAGCGTTGATGCCCTCGGCATCCTTGAGCGCCTGGCGGAAGGCGCGGCGGACGTTCGTGGCATCGAGCAGCTTGCCCAGGGCCGACGAGAAGACGAGCCCGTGCTCCTCCCACTTGTCACCAGCGGCGAGACGATCCCAGCCCTGATCCTCGAAGTGCTGCCAGAGGACTTCCACGCAGCGCGCCGGCAGGGCGAGGGTGCGCCGGGACTTCCGGGTCTTCGTGTCCCCACCGCGCCGGACCGAGCGCCAGACGGCGATGTGCGGAGGCTGCGGCGGGTCGGCGTCCGGTTTTCCCTTGAGGAAGACGTGGTCCCAGGTCAGCGCCCGTAGCTCCTCGGTACGCGCACCGGTCAGCAGGGCAACGACGATATAGGCGTGCATCGAGGTGCCCTCGGCAGCCTTCAGCACCGCCTCGGCCTGGGCGAAGCTGAGCGCCTTGGACGGCCGGCCAGGCTGGCCCTGGGGCACGGAGCACAGCTCCACCACGTTGCGCTTCACCTTGTCCCGCGCCATGGCCCGCTTGACCGCCCGGTTCAGGCACGAGTGGACCGCCTGAAGGCTGCGCGTGCTCAGAGTCCGAGCCTTGACGGCCAGCCAACGGTCGACGTCCTCTGCGCTTAGGTCACGCAGCTTCCGGGCACCCAGCCCCGGTATGACGTGCTTCCGGCTCAGGTTGGTGCAGTTCTCGACGGTGCGCTGATCACGGCCCGCAAGACCATACGCAAGCCAGTCATTCACCGCGTCGGCGACGGTGTACCCCGTGGGTGCCATCGCGAGACCGTCTTCGTGGTCGCGCAGAACCTCTTTGAGCTTGTTCTTGGCTTCCGTCTTGGTCTTGCCACTCCCCCGCTTGACGATCCGCTTACCGCTCGGATCGAAGCCGAGGTTCGCCGTGGCGATCCAACGCTGTCTCTTCTCGTCCCAGTGCAGGCCGCCGTCACCCCGGCTACGTCGCTTACTCATCCGACCTCTCCCAACTGGCCCTGGATGAAGTCGCGTACGGCATCGGCGGGTACTCGACGCGCCCCATCGATCTTGATGGAGGCAAGCCGACGGGTGCGGATGAGGTCGTAAACCTTGCTGCGTCCGACCTTCAGTCGCGCCATGACTTCCGGCACGGTCAGCAGCTCTGGAGTAACGGTGGTCATGCTGCGACTCCTTCCTGGACGAGTTGGTCGCGTAGGGCCTCGCGAGCTGTCTCGCGGTTGAGCTGGAGGTCCCGGGCGATGGACGCGGCGAGGACGGATTCGCCGGGGGTGTGGCCGTGGCCGGCGTACTGCCAGTCGGCGAGGACAAGGACGGTGTCCGGTTCGCGGTCGTCCAGGGCGAGGGCGGCGTGTTCCTGCGCGGCGCGGTAGTCGGCGCGTGCCTGGCGGAGGGCGCCGAGGGTGGTCGAGTAGCGGCGCGACTTGGAGGAGAAGTGGCCGCGGAAGCCGAGCATGTGCGCCCAGGCCCACAGACGGCGTTCGGGGTACAGAGGGTCGAGCACCTTGCAGGCTTCGACCAGGCGGCGGGTGTGGTCGGGGACGTCGTGCCGGTCGAGTTCGGCGAGTTCGCCGATGCGGCGGTCGAGGGTGCCGGTGGTCTCGGCAGCTTTGGTGGCGTACTTGGCGACGTAGGAGGCGACGGCCTGTTCGGTGATGTCGGAGCCGTCCCCGAACGCCTTCACGGGCCGGACGTCGAGTTGGGTGCCCCAGCGGAAGGTACGGGCCGGTTGGTCCTCGGCGGCCGGGACGGAGACGGAGGTGTAGGAGTGGGCGGCGGCAGCGCGGGTCGCATCGGTGAGGAGGTCGACGGTCGCCCAGGCCGGTGGCGCGGTGTCGGGCCCATCCGGACCGTCGAGCCTGATCACAGCATGGAAGTGCAGGGCACCACGCTTCTGGAACTCGGCCACCTTGCCGTAAGACACTCGAAGGTGGTCGGGGAGCTCCCGGCGGGAAAGGCCGGCGCGGACGGCGATCTCGCGGCGCAGTCGTGTGGTGAAGCGCTGCCAGAGCTGTCCGGCGTGGTTGTTGAAGAGCACGGCGCCCGCGTAGTCGTACGTGGTCGGGTCGAGAGCGGTGCCCAGCTCCGGCGCGTCCGGGGCATGGTGTGTGCCGCAGCGGCAGGTGCCTCGGTCGGGTCGGTTATGGACCGGACCGAAAGAGGGGGCGGTGAGAGTGGCGAACACGCGCGGGTGGTCCCGGACCGAGGCGGGAATGTCGCGGCGGTCGTCTCCGGCCAGGCCCGCGCGGATGAGGTGGTAAGTGTCGCCCGCGTAAGTCCAGGCGCAGGAGGGGCAGCGGGAGGCGCGGCGGTTGCCGCAGGCCACCCGGAGCCGCCCGCCTGGCTCGTTCTCGGTCGAGTAGTGGTGCAGGGTCTCGCCGGTGGTCTTGTCCTTGTGGAGGGTCCAGCCGGTGAGGTGGATGGGGTTGGCGCAGCCGCCGGTGCGGCGGATTTGGTCTTCCCAGCGGGCGTAGTCAGGGGCCGAAGCCACCCTCAGCAGGTCGCCGAGGGTGGTCGGGTCGAGCAGGGTGTCAGGCACGGGCGCCCTCCCGCGTGGGGCGGGTGGTGGTGCCGGTGCCGTGGCAGGTCGGGCAGTGGGCGGTGATGGTGCGGAGGTGGCCGCGGGCGTTGCGGCCGCCGGTGGTGATGTGGACGGAGGCGAAGCCGTCGCAGGCCGGGCAGATCCTCGGCGGGGGCGGGGTGTGGTGGGCCATGATGGTGGTTCCTTTCGATTGCGGTTGGAAAGGACGGCCCCGGGTGGCGGCGTGCTTGGCGGCTTGTGCGCCACCCGGTGGCCGGTCAGCGAGCGGTGTGCGAGCCCCGGCGGCTGCGGCCCTTGGCGGCGTACATGGCCGCGTCGGCGGCGGCGAGGGCATCGGTGAGTGCGGGCACCGGCAGCTCGACGAGGCGGCAGACACCGACCGAGGCGGCCAGCGGCAGGGCCGAGCCCTCGTAGTTCGTGGGCTGGTGGAGTGCGGTGGTGAGGGCGTCGAGGTCGACGGCGTCCAGGTCGCGGATGACGGCGACGAATTCGTCTCCGCCGAGTCGGCCGGCGGTTCCATGGCGTCCGCACCAGCTGCTCAGCCGGTGGGCGGTGGCGGTGAGGGCGGCGTCTCCGGCGGCGTGGCCGTGGGTGTCGTTGAGGGTCTTGAAGTGGTCGAGGTCGACCAGGAGCACGGCCGCGCGGGGGTGGCGGCGGATGCAGTGTTCGGCGCGGGCGGTCCATCCGGCGCGGGTGTGAAGGCCGGTGAGGGGGTCGCGGCGGGCGGAGGCGAGGCGGCGGGTGAGGACGCCTCCGTGCAGGGCCCAGCCGAGTAACGGCAGGAGGGTCGCGGCTGTCTGCGGGTCCACGGTGTTCTCCCTTTGGCGATGGCGGTTGGTTTGGCGGGACGGTCAGCCCGGCGGCGGTGGCGTGCTTGGCGGCTTGTGCGTCGCCCCGGTGGTCCGTTCAGCGGCGATGCTGGGCGTTGACGAGTGAGCGGATGACCAGGGCGCAGATGGCCAGCGAGGCGGCGGTGACGGTGACCGCGAGGAGCATGGAGACCAGGACGGCGCCGACGACCAGGACGACGGCGGTGCCGCCGCCGACGAGGGCGAGCGCGGTGCCCGGGGTGAGCTGGACGACCGGGCGCGACGGAGGAGCCGGGGCCGTGGGGGCCGGCGGCGGGGCCGGGGTGCCGGGCGTGATGGCCGTCGGCTCGACGACGGCGGGCGGGGTGACCGTGCCGGTGGGCTGGGGCATGGTCGGGTGCTTGGGCCGGAACATGGACGGATCTCCTTACTTGACGGCGGTGTCGATGACCGGGGCCAGGACGCTGTCGGCGAGGAGGTAGCCGCCGAGGAGGAGTACGGCGATGAGCCACCAGGGCGGGCGGATGAGCTTGACGCCGAGGACTCCGACGCAGAGCAGGGCGAACCAGAGCGGGACGTCCACGGGTGGCCTCCTAGCTGACCTTGCAGCGGTGGGTGCGGGCGGCGAGCTGGGCAGCGGACTGGGCGGTGTAGTCGGCGGACCAGCCGCAGCGGTCGTTGGTGCACACGGCGGCGTGCTTGGTGCGGCCGTGGCGGTCGCGGTGGGTGCCGATCTGCACCGGGCCGATCCGCATCACGGAGTGGAAGTGGTCGCGGGCAGGCATGAGGCGTCGTTCTCCTTTCGGGTCAGGCGAGCTGGGCGGCGATGGCGTCGGCGAGTTGGGGCGGGACGCCGAGGCGGGTGCGGAGGGTGTCGGTGTCGATGGGGTGGCCGGTGCGGTGTTCGTGGTCGGCGGCGACCTTGCGGGCGTGGTCGACCAGCGCGGCCGGGACCGTCGGAGCGGGAACCGCGGGCGGAGCCGGGGCCTGCTCGGGTTCGGGCGCAGGGAGTTCCGGGGTTTCCTCGGTGTCGTCCACGCGCACGAGGTCGTGATCGTCCGTGAACGCCGGGGGTTCGGGCGCCGGTTGGGTGGGTGCCGGCGCTTCCGGCTCGTGGTGGGCGGCGGTGTGGGCGAGGAGGGTGCCGCCCATGAAGGCCAGGGCAGGCCAGGCGGCGACGAGGATGCGCAGCCAGGCCGGGACGTTGTTCAGGTCGAGGAGTCCGGCGGTGGCGACGTTGGCGCCGAGCGAGGCGACCAGGGCGATGACGAACCAGCACCAGGCCAGCCGGGACGGCCCATCGACGCGCAGCCGTCGCCACGCGGCGACCAGGAGCAGGTCCACCGAGACGGGGTAGGCCCAGGCCTTCCAGCCGTCCTGTCCGGCAGCGGCGGCCAGGTCGTGGAGGTGGGCGAAGGACAGTGCCCCGGCGATGACGGCCTGGACGAGCACGGCGTCGATGCGGAGAGCGGGGCGGGCCATCACAGCTCCTTCCTGTCTTCAGGCATGGGAGGGGTAGGGACCTGGCGCGAAGGGCGGTCGCGCCGACCGTGAATGCGGGGAGGGTCAGGCGGTGGCGGGGGCTGTCTTGGACAGCGGCACCCGGGCCTTGGGCAGCGGAGCGAGGGCGGGCCGGAAGGCAGCCAGCGCGGGCACGTCGGGGGTGCGATCGGCGTGCTTGTTGCAGGTATTTACGGCCTCGCGCAGCGTGGTGTGCGGGGCGCGGATACGGGCCCAGCCACCGGTCGAGTCACCCGTGACGGCGACGCCGGGGGTATCGGTCGGGATCTGGATTGCGGCCAGGACGGCATCGGGTGACACGTCACCGAACGCCATGTTCGCGGACGTTTCGTCGTTGACGCGGTGGGCGGTGCGGCCGGTGAGCTGGGCACGGAGCATGGTGATGCCCTTGCCGAGTTCGGAGCCGAAGCGCTGCCCGCAGATTTCGAGGTAGATGCCGGCGGCACGGCCGAGCTGAGCGAGACGGACCAAGGCAGTGATGATGCGGTCGCGGCGCTTCTCCTCCTCCTTGCTCGCGAAGAGGGCGAGTTCGGCGACCTCGTCGACCAGGACCACGACCGGCACCGGCCGCAGATCCTCGCGCAGGTCCCAGATATCGGCGGCGATCTCCGCATCCGGCACGGCGACGCTGATGCGCTGCTCGGCCCGGATGAGCTGGTAGACGTCCTCCATGTGTCCGACGAGCGCTTCGAGGAGATCGAGGGCGGTGTCGGGGTTGTCGGCGAGCGCGGAGAACCGGCGGGCCAGCGGGAACAGTTCCACGCCTTGCTTGCAGTCGATGCCGACCAGGGCAACATGGTGCGGAGCGAGCCCGGCGACCAGATTGCGCTGGTAGACGGACTTCCCGGACTCCGTGGCCCCCAGGGTCAGACCGTGCGGGACGGCACGGTAGTCGCGGTAGTGCACCGCACCGTCCTCCCGCAGCGCCACAGGGATGCGCATCGGCCGCGTCTCGGCCATGGCGGGCATCTGCACCCGCTGGAGGACGTCGTAGCCGGTCATCCGCACCTCGACCACGCCCGAGCGCAGCTCGCGGGAGGTGACGCCGTAAACGCCGAAGGAGTGGCGGAGCCGGTCGGTAGCGGCAGCCACGTCGAAGGCATCCTGTCCCGGCCGGAGCTTGAGCCGCAGGACCAGGCCGGTACGGGTGAACCGTAACCGCAAGATGCGCGGCGGCCGGGACTCAGGCGCCGGCCGATTCGCCATCCGGGCCAGAGCCAGCCGCCAGCGTGAGGGCGGGACCGTCAGCCCGCACGCTTCCATGACCGAGGCGTAGCGGACCAGGACCCGCACCGTCGCGACCAGGGCCCCGAAGGTGAGCCAGTACCAGGCGGGGCGCCGCCACCGCAGGAGACCCGCAGCAGCGACGACCACAACCACAGCGACCATGAACCACGTCATGATCAGGCAGCCTTCGAGCCCGCAGCGGCCAGCGACGTGACAGCGACCGCCCGGAACGCGATGCCGTGGCGCTTCTGGCCGTTGAACTCGTTCTCCCACGGCCGGGCGATCAGACCCGTCAGCGCGACCGGGGTACCCATGGCCAGCTCACCGGAGATACCGGTCTCCGGGACGGTCACGGACAGAATCTCGACTTCGTCGTTGGCCGCGAACATCACGTTCACGGTCATGAGCTTGGCACCGGTCTCGGCGTCGACGGCCAGCTCACCGGTCCGGCGGTCCTTCACCTTCGGCTCCGGAGTCTTGGCGACCATCACGGTCGCGGCGGAGGTGTCGACGGGGATCTGACGCACAGCGGATCACTCCTCTATAGAGGCTGGACTCCGTCACTCATGTATATGAGTGACATGAAGAAGAGTGCATCACTCCTATACATGAGTCAACCCGCCGCGACAGAGAACTCGTGACGGGCTGTGAGGAGTTGAGCGGTCGTCAGTCGGCTGCTGGGATCCGGTACTCGAAAACGAACTGGTCAGCGGCCATGAGGGTGTCGCAGACCTCGACGACGAGCCCGGCCGTGGTGCGGGCTTCCCGGATCAGGTGAACGACCGGGGCGCCTGGGCTGAGAGCCAGTTCGGTGGCTTCCGCCTTAGAGGCCGGCCGTGCTTGCAGCGTCTCGACGAACTCGGCGAACTCGTGCCCGTGGTCTTCGAGTCGGGCGTAGATGCCACCGCCGCCGGGGTTCTCGGCGAACAGCTCGGGGATGTCCTTGACGACGTCCCACGGGAGGTAGGAGGAGGCGGTCTCGACCGGGGTGCCGTTACGGAAGTAGAGGCGCCGCCGGGCGAGCACCTGAGTGCCGGCGGGGACGCCCAGTCGCTGAGCGGCATCCGCGGGGGCCTCCATCGGGCCGATGTAGAGGACGCTCACCTTGGCCATGGCGCCGGACTGCGCGGATTCCGCGAGGTACGCGGCCTTGCCGCCCTGGCGGATCGAGCGCCGGAAGCGGTCGGAGGAGCGGTGCCGCACCGGCGGCCGGTCCTTCACGATCGAGCCCTTGCCGTGCCGGGTCTCGACGAGTCCGCTCGCTCGTACCTCAACCATGGCCTTGCGGATCGTGCCGCCGGACACGCCGTAGCGATCGACGAGCTCCGATTCACTTGGCACCATGTCGCCGGGCTTGAGGACACCAGCCCGGATCTGCTGCACGATCTCGTCCGCGATCTGCACGTATCGAGGCCCCGACCTGCCCCCTTCTGCCGTGGTTCCCATAGTCCTTCTCTGCCTCCTATGCTCCTGTACATGAGTCAACCACAGGAAGCCACGTCGCCGCCGCTGCACTCCGTATCCGTTGCGGGAGTGGTGGTGCGCGAAGACGGGCGCCTCCTGGCGATCCGCCGAGCCGACAACGGCGCCTGGGAGCTCCCCGGCGGTGTGCTCGAACTGGACGAGACCCCGGAGGCGGGCGTAGCCCGCGAGGTCTGGGAAGAGACAGGCATCCACGTCGAGGTCGACGAGCTCACCGGCGTCTACAAGAACACCACCCGAGGCATCGTGGCCCTGGTCTTCCGGTGCAAGCCGTCCGGCGGGGTCGAGCGCACGTCCAGCGAGTCGACGGCTGTCTCGTGGCTCACGCCCGACGAGGTCAGCCAGCGCATGGCCGAGGTCTACGCGATCAGGCTCTTGGACGCCCTAGACGGTGCTGGTCCCCACGTGCGAAGCCACGACGGCAAGCACCTCATCCCAGTGGGATAAGACTTTCCCTACTTCATCAAGGCCCGCGCACGGCGCGGGCGCGCGCCGCCTCTACGGCGCGGCCCGCCTCCTGTCTTCGCCCCGGCTGGCCGCGCCCGGCGGCGCGCTCGGCGGCTGCGGGCATGAAATGGGAGACACCCTCTGTGGCTGGGGCGGTCGGCTCCACGGCTTTAGGCAGCCACTTTGGGGCGAGCCTCCAAGATCATGGCCCCAACGTCGTGCTTTAACGGGCAGGTCCACAGACTGCCCGACGCGCCGGAAGCTTACGGGGCCATGATCACTCGCCCCAAAGCAGCTCCAGCCCAAAGCCGCTCCACCGACCTCACAGCTCAGCATTCTGACCAATCAGTGACGCACCCTCTTCACCCTGTCCTGTTTTTCAATTTTCGCGCTTCCTCGATGCGTGCTCCCGATTTAACCCATACGGTTGCACCCTCTTCCGCTTTGGCGGGATTCACCCAAACAATACTCCCCACGCGACGACAATCCGATGATATGGAGGTGAAAATATTTCGAACGGTGTCATCGAGCGAGCTAACCAGCCCATCCGAAGCCCAAGCACAACAGACTAGGTGCGCGTCCTTATGGGCAGCCGCGCGCTCCTTACTATTCAGTAGGGAGGATTTATCAATCAACCCTTCCAGGTATTTCTCATCCACGACTGGACACGCAACAGAGGCAACCCTTCTCTTGCTTTGCATCATCGCAAACCACCTAAGTGCGTAGCCAGATTGATGCTTTCGCCACTCAGCCAAAAGAACGCCGTTATACGCAACTTTATGCCCTACAGAATAGATCTCCTGCAGGAAATCTCGGCATGCCTTAGATATTGGATGCTCAGACGTTCCAGAGGATCGAGCAATTGAGGCATCGACGACGATGGTCCGCTGCATGTGGTTCACAGGTCAGCCACCTTCTGCATCGCCGCATCAAGATAAGCGGCTTCAGAACCGAGATACACGTCGTCGAAATCTTCGGGCCAATCCCCGAAAGCCCCGTCACTGGAGAGTTCTGCCGTTGAAATCTCAGTTTCACCCGTAATGTAGCTTCTGGTGAACCAATGAAGCGCAACATCTTCAGGATCCAACTCGTCTCGCGCAATCATCGTCTGAATCGCTCTAATCAGAAGCGAGCTGTGAGTTTCGATGATTACCCGAACGCCCCTTTGTAGCGCACGCCCAACCAACCGAGCGAAATGCAGCTGAGCTCGGGGGTGCAAGTGAATTTCCGGCTGTTCCAGGTAGACGGTTTGTTCAGAGTCGGCAGCCAAGAGGGCCACCACAACAGGAAGCGTCTGGGAGACGCCAAACCCGACATCCGCGATATTGACCAGATCTCTGGCACCACCTTGTCGAGCATGGGGCAGCCGCCCAACCAAGAGTTCGACTTGTGTGTCGTCCACCTGACGCGCCTCCACTTTCCACGTGAGGCCAAGCTCTTCGATATCCTTTTTCAGCTGATTCAGCTTCTCTACCCGCCGGTTATTCTGCCAATAGGAGATGATACCGGCCGTGTAAGTATCAAAGGTGCCCGGATAGCGCCCTTCGATAGCGGCTGTCCGGTAAGTGCGTTTGGGATTACCACGCAAGGCGGGGAGATGAATTACCTTGGACGCTTCAGATGAAAGATCAATCCCGCCGATACCGAGAGGGAGCGTAACGGGATTAGAGCTCTGATCAAGAGTTACCCCTACATGCAAAGCGAATCTCTCACGAACTACCGAAATCTTATTCCCTTTACGCTTTAGAATACTTGCCGGAAACTCATCCGTTTTGAGGACCGAGGCGAAGGCTTTTCGTAGAGTCGCATCCGTCATCCCCTCCCGCAATGTAACTGGCTCTTCCTGTCCCATCATGAAAGTGGAGGTATATTCCGCTACGCGCAAGTTGCCGTTTGCGTCGCGGCTAAATTTGACTTTCGTTCGATAGTCATTAACGCAAAGCTCCACTGAAAAACTTGCTACTCTACTTGCAGCAGAAGCGCCTCGAGAGAGGATCTGATCAACAGACGTGATACTGACGTTAGGCCCATCGAGCTGCAAGGGGCCGGGATCATAAGCGGCATCCACTGTTTGCTTCAGCAGAAGTAGCGGTTGCATAATGCTGGACTTCCCAGAACTATTAACGCCCGCAATAACTGTGAGAGGAGGGGTAGCGATTTCCATGCGGCTTCGAAGCGACTTATAACCCTCGATTGCAATACTCTGGATTCCAGATCGCTTCGAACGCTTACGCGTAGCCACGGCGGTCTCCTCCTCATGGACAGCCCAACCTAGTTTGCTGGAAGACTAGGCATACTAGTAGAGGAACGGCCAAAATTCTGCCCCTCGAAATCAAATCATGCCTATGTGTCAGGGAAAACGCTTCACTTGGCCCCAGACACGGGTAGCGCGTTTCGGCCGCCTCGGCTGCACAGGGAAGTGGTCGCAGCGTTGTCCTGAAGCGCTTGAGGATCGATGCACGAGCGCCCTCCCGGGCCGTCCTAGGGCCGTGGAAGGGCGCTCAGCGTTGACCAACGTCGACAACTGCCGACAGCTCGGCAGCAGGTCAGGGCGTTGATCAGTAAGGCGGCCGCAGGTCACGGCCGCGCGTGATCAGTTGTGGCTGTGCAGCAGCCCGGCGCGTGCATCATGGAGCATGGGGATTGATCTGGAGCTGCACTCATCACGGCCGGCGCGCAAGGACTGGCGCGCGACGCTCTTGCGGAGTTCCTACGGGCATGGCGACGCTCTAGCCGATGCGCTCGGCTCGCTTCAGCTCCTCGGCGTACCTGGCAGGCTCACTGGTGTCGACCTGTATCGGGGATACGTTGATGAACGAGCAGGAGGCCGCAGCCGCCATCCAGGAGATTGACGATCTGAAGCAACGATGCGGTGACGAGCGTCAGCTCGCCGCGTTGGATGACCTCGCGAGGATGCTGGGTGAGTGCGCAGTCACTCCAGGAAGTTACCTATGGTTCGCGGGCGACTGACGCTCAGGTCGCACATGCCGGGTGAGTGTCTAACTGCGTGACAACGCCGACGAACAACGGCGGACGAGCGCGGACGACAGCGGACCATCAGCACAGGCGAGAGGCACGCACCCCCAAGGCAGCGCCCACAGCCAAGTTGCTTCGGGACGAAGAGGTCGTGGGTTCAAATCCCGCCACCCCGACAGAGAAACGCCAGGTCGGGCCCGGTGCTGAGAGATCAGCGCCGGGCCTGACCTGTTTTGTCGGCCGGGTCTGGGAGCCGACTTCACGGGGTCGAGCGCGGCGTCGGCTCCGCACGCACGACAGCCGCCCGATGATCTGGATCGTCGGGCCCGAACTGCCCTGGTGCAGGGCCGGCTCGGCGTCCAGGCCCGGACCGACAACCAGATGCGTGACCTGCGGTCCAGCCTGCGTGGCGGACGCGAGGCCCTGATCACCGGTGAGATCGGCGGCACCGCCGTCCTGCTGACAGGCTTCGCGTCGGCCCAGCTGTAGGCGGGCAGAGCCGCGGGCCCACGCCGCCGACGCCCCGCCGGTCGCCCGTCACCGGACCGAGGCCGTGGCGGTCTCCTGTTCCAAGCGGGCCGCGAGGGTGAGGTAGCGGGCACGCCGGGCCACCGGCACCATGCCCCGGATCCGGATGTGCCACATCTCCGCGAGACGGCGGGGCTGGCGCCCGGCCGGTTCGAGAGTGCCGCCCACGACGCAGGTACCGACGACGGAGGAGACGAGGGTGTGGGCGATGGAGTCGACGTCGATGTCCGCATGCACGTCCGACTGCTGCACCGCGTTCAGCAGCCGTGACGTGGCGATCTCCCGCCACTCGGTGAAGGGATGCGGCAGCGGCGGCCGCACGGGCACCCCCGCGGTGGCGAGTCGCATTCCGGCCCGCAGCACCGGCCCCTCCTCGTAGACCCGGGCCATGCCGAAGGTGAGGCGCATCAGCGCCTCCAGCGAGGAGTAGCCCCGCCCGTCCAGGTCCCTCGCCAGCCGGCGGAAGGTACGGGACTGCATCTCCATGATGGCGTGGGCGAGGTCTTCCTTCGCCGCGAAGTGGAAATACAGGGCGCCCTTGGTGACCCCGGCGTGGGCGACGATCTCGCTCAGGCTCGTCGACTCGTAGCCCTGGCGGTCGAACAGGTCGGCCGCCGCACCGACGATCGTCGCGCGGGTCCGCTCGGCGCGTAGCTGCCTCGCCATCGGCTGGATTCTCCCGGGCTGGGACTCAACAGACCGTATGCCTGCTCATACTCCCCGCACACGATAGCTCACGGGTCAACTGCCCATCGGGCAGGACCGCTACCCACTCTTGCCGAAGCGGGAAAACAGCGTGCGCAGGGCCGGTCCAGTGGTGAGAGTTGGCACATGGATGCCATCGAGGCCGCACGCGCCGTCGTAGAGGAGCAGCACCCCGGAGCACGTACCGCGTTCCTGGGCGGCAGCGTCGCGACGGAACGCGGCACGGCGACGTCGGACCTCGACGTCGTGGTGCTGCTCCACGGCGCACCGGCCCCTTACCGCGAGAGCCTCCAGTACGCCGACTGGCCGGTGGAGATGTTCGTGCACACCGAAGCGACGTGGCACGCCTACATCGAACGGGAACTGCCCACGCGCCGCTCGCCGTTGCTGTGGATGTGTGCCGACGGACTGCTGCTCTTCGACACCGACGGGCTCGGAGCGCGCCTCGCCGCACACGCCCGCACGCTGGCCGCCGCAGGACCTCCCCCGGTGCCGGCGGACGAGATCGACGACTGTCGCTACGCGATCACCGACCTCCTCGACGACCTCGCGGGAAGCACCGACCCGAGCGAGCGTCTGTTCATCGCGACCGAGCTGGTCCGTCGGACCGGTGAGCTGGCGCTGGCGGTGTCCGGATCCTGGGGCGGCGGCGGGAAGTGGCTGGCTCGCCGCCTGGAGACAACCGCGCCGGACGTCAACGCCCGCCTCCACCACGGCCTGAGGGAGGTGCTGGACGGGAGGGCGGAGCCCCTCGCGACCGTCGTCGACGAGGTGCTCGCGCGGGTCGGCGGCCGGTTGTGGGTCGGCTACAAGCGTGCTGGGACCCCCTGAACGGTGCCCCTTCCGGACGGAACAGGCCCGTTTCCGCCGGGGTGAATTGCGGGTGCCCGCGGCCCGGCGCCTCTGACATGATCAGGATGGACGGGGTGGGTACCGGGCCCCAACACGACTGTCCTGCGGGGGGATTCGCATGTTCCAGGTGAAGGACGGCTGTCGTCTCTTGCTGGTGGCCGGGCTCGCTCTGAGCCTGACCACGGCGTGCGGCGGCTCGGGCGACGGAGACGGTCCGAGCTGGGCCACACCTTCCGCGGGGGGCGGAAAGGGAGGTGGCGACAAGCACTCGCCCGGCCGCGTCAAGGCTTACGACCCGCCCCTGAAGTTCCAGGACGGCGGCGGGGCCCAGTACGTAGCGGGCGGCACGGGGGAGGGCAAGTGGTCCGTGAGGCTCAAGGACACCACGGTGTTCGCCGCCTCCGACGACGAGGTCCGGGCCATGAACGTGCTCGACGGCGAGGAGCTGTGGAGCGTGAAACCGAAGGGCCGCCCCGCCGAAGACACCGACTACGGCACGGAAGCCGTGGGCGGGCCGGAACTCGTCGAACTCGATGGGCAGACGGCGGTCCTCGCCGCGTTCTCGGTCACCAGGCCCGGGGCCGGCACGACGCCGGACCGCCGGCTGATCGAACTCACCGCCGTCGCCGCCGACTCCGGCAAGCGGCTGTGGACCACGGAGCTGGAACGCCCGGAGGGCGAGGAGGAAGGGGAACCCTATGTGGCAGGGGTCGACGACTCCGCCGTCGTCTTCTCCTTCGGGGGGAGCGGCAGCGCGGTGACCATGGGTGTGTCTCTCGACACCCGCAAGACGTCCTGGACGGAGGAGGGCTTCTACGCCGACTTCGTCGACGGGAGCGTGGTCGTCGGACGTGGGGGCGCCGACAGCGTGTTCGGCGGGGGCGTCTCCGTCGAAGGACGGAACATCGCGGACGGCTCCGAGCTGTGGACGTACAAGGGACGCCTGAACAGTGCCGAGCTCTCGCCGGCCGGTGACTGTCTGTTCACGGCCGTCGTCGACGCGCCCTTCGAGCGGGACACCGACATCGCCACCCTGGTCACGACGGACACCGGCAAGGAGCCCCCGAAGCTGCGGGCGGCCAAGCCGTTCGGCGACCCGACGGACCTGACGTGCTGGAACGCTGAAGACACCGCCCTTCTGTGCGCCGTCGCCGAGAAGTTCGACAAGAGACTGGTGGCAGTCGATCCCGGCAGCTGGACGGAGCTGTGGTCCGTCGCGGACGACGACGACAGCCGCCTCATGCCCAGCATTTCCACGGTCTTCCACGGAGCCGTCTACGGCACGACCGAGAACGGCTCGGTGATTCTCGACGCCCGCACGGGCAAGGACAGGTCCGCGGACAGTGGGGGCGCTCCCTTCCTGGTGAACGAGTACGTCGGCCTGTTCGGCGGGTCCATCGGCGAAATCGAAGCGCGCCGCGCGGTGGGCTGAGGGCTGAAGGCTGAAGGCTGAGGGCTCGGCGGAGGCCTTCCGCGCCCAGGAACCGGGACACTCCCGGAGCTCCCGGAGCTGCCGGAGCTCCCGGAGCTCCCGGAGCTGCCAGAGCTGCCGGAGCTGCCGGAGCTGCCAGAGCTGCCAGAGCTGCCAGAGCTAGGATCCGGGGCATGAGGCGGCGGGCGGGTGCGGGGCAACAGGCGGAAGAGCAGCAGAGGTTCACCGGCATGCGGCCGATGGAACCGCCCCCGGCCGGCTCGGACGCTCTCGGAGTGACCACCCACTACCTGAGTCACTTCCGCAAGGAATACACGCGCACCCGCGAGCTGATGAAGAAGAAGGCCCGGCGGTCCACCGTGGGGATCGCCGCCCTGAACGGACTCATCGCCGTGCTCGGCGTGGCGGTCGCGGCCTGGCGGGACTACGCGGCCTGGCTCGGGTTGGCGAGCACGGCCGTGGCCGGCGTCGTCGGTGTCATCTCGGCGTGGAGCGGCCTCATGCGTCACCACGAGCTGTGGCAGCAGCGGAGCCTGATCCTCGCGGAACTCCAGCGCATCATAAGGAACGTCGAGCGCCGGGAGGCCTCGGGCGACGACCGGCAGCTCATCGCGCGGGAAGCGATGGAACTGCTCGACGCGACGCTGAGCCAGGACGCCAGCAACTGGGGCAGCCTGAGCCGGACACCCCTGGCCGCAGCCGTCCCGTACCAGCCCCACCAGGCGCCCGGCGAACGCGCACCGCAATGACGCCGGCCGGTGTCGAGGCCGGTCACCTCTGGTGAGCCGGGGCGTCACCCGCCGGTGCCCGGGAAGGCCGTCGGCAGTTGCACGGTGACGCGGAGGCCGCCGTCGGGGCGGGGGGAGACAGTGAGGATGCCGTCGTGGGCCTCGGTGATGGTGGCGACGATGGCCAGGCCCAGGCCGGTGCCCGCGTGGTCGGTGTGGACGCGTTCGGTGCCGCGCTGGAAGGGTTCGGTGAGGGTCGCGGCCTGCTGGGGGCTGATCCGTTCGCCGGTGTTCTCGACGGTGAGCAGCGCGGTGCGCGGGCCGTTGGAGGTGCTGACCCGGACCCTGCCGTGTTCCGGGAGGTTGTGGACGATCGCGTTGTGGACGAGGTTCGTGGTCAGTTGCAGCAGGAGCGTGGGCGATCCGGGCGTGGGGGTCACGTCGCCGCCGGTCTCCAGAGTGATGCCGTGCTTCTCGGCGAGGGGCAGGAGGGTTTCGGTGGCCTCTTCCGCCAGCAGGGACAGGTCGACGGGTTCCCGGGTGAAGGAGCGCTGTCCGGCCCGGCTGAGCAGGAGCAGGGCCTCGGTGAGGTCGATCACCCGGGTGTTCACGGTGTGGAGGCGATCGATGATCTCGCCGGTGTCCTGGTCCGGGTCGGTGCGGGCCACGTCGAGAAGGGCCTTCGAGACGGCGAGCGGGGTGCGCAGCTCGTGCGAGGCATTGGCCGCGAAGCGCTGCTGTTCGGCGACGCGGGCTTCGAGGCGGGCGAGCATCGTGTCGAAGGCGTCGGCGAGTTCCCGGAACTCGTCCCTGCGCCCCGGCAACCGGATCCGGTGGGACAGCGAACCGGCCTCGGCCGTGCGGGTGGCCCGGGTGATGCGGTCCAGGGGTGCGAGCATGCGTCCGGCGAGGATCCAGGCGTACCCGTACCACGCGGTGCTGGGCACGGTCGGGGTGTGGAGCAGGCTGCCGTTGTCGGACACGCGGCCGGTCGACATCGCGACCGACGTCGGGCCGCTGGCGGCGACCAAACCCGCCGACGTGCGGACGGCCGGCAACCGGGCGCTGCGCACCACGGTGGCCACGGACCGGGGCCCACTCGCGGTGTACGCGGTCCACCTGGGCTCCGTACGGCTGAACCCCCGGACCGGTTTCTGGACCGACTCGCGCGACCGGAACGTCCGAGCGCTCGGCGATGTGCTCGCCGCCGACCGGAATGAGCGGGTGGTGCTGCTCGGCGACCTGAACGACAGCCTGGAGGACCGCGCCTTCGACGGCGTCACCTCACAGGTGCACTCGGTCCAGGAAGCGGCCGGCGACGGCTTCGGGTTCAGCTGGCCGGCGCGATTCCCGGTGGCGCGGATCGACCACATCCTGGTGCGGGGCGTGGAGCCGGCCAGTTCGTGGGTGCTGCCCGCCACCGGCAGCGACCACCTGCCGGTGGCGGCCCGTATCAGCTGGTGAGCGTCGCCGGGCGGGCCACGCGGCAGGCCGCCCCCGGGCCGAGCGGGGTCTCAGGGCTTCGCGACCTCGAAGGTGCGGCCGGGTGCCGTTACGCATGGTGATGCTTTCCGGGGTGGACGGGGGGCAACGGCTCCGACTCCGCAGTGCCGGACTCGCCCAGCCAGCGGGCCAGCTTGCCGCGGCGGCCGACGGCGCGCAGGCGGCGTTCGGCGGCCTCGCGGACCTGGGGCGTGGTGATGAGCAGCAGTTCGTCACCGGCGCGCAGCACCGTCTCGCGGTCGGGTACGAGTGTGGTGCCTTCGCGGACGACCAGGGACACCACCGTCGGGTGGGGCAGCCGCAGTTCGCAGACGGTGACGCCGTGCAGCCGCGAGCCCGGCGGGACGGACACGGTGAGCAGGTCGGCGTCCAGCAGGTCGAGCGGCGCGCTCTCGACCTGGATCTCGCGGACCGCGTCCGCGCGGGTCACCCTCGTCCACCGGGCGACGGCGGGCAGCGTGGGCCCCTGGATCAGGGTGAACAGGACGACGAGCACGAACACGATGTTCAGGGCGTCGCGCGCACCGGCCACCCCGGCCACCACCGGGAAGGTGGTGAGCACGATGGGAACCGCGCCGCGCAGACCGGCCCAGGAGATGAAGACCTGCTCGCGCCAGGGCACGCGGAAGGGCAGCAGACAGAGCAGGACCGAGACGGGGCGGGCGATCAGGAGCAGCACCAGGCCGACGACCAGGGCCGGGAGGATCGCCGCCGGCAGTTCACTGGGGTCGACGAGCAGGCCGAGCATGACGAACAGGCCGATCTGGGCCAGCCAGCCGACGCCCTCGGAGAAGGAGCGGGTGGCCGCGCGGTGGGGCAGCTCGGCGTTGCCGAGGACGAGGCCGGAGAGGTAGGCGGCGATG
Source organism: Streptomyces sp. NPDC085944 (assembly GCF_040686295.1). Taxonomy (NCBI): domain Bacteria; kingdom Bacillati; phylum Actinomycetota; class Actinomycetes; order Kitasatosporales; family Streptomycetaceae; genus Streptomyces; species Streptomyces sp. NPDC085944. Next base: position 177,303 of record NZ_JBFBJX010000011.1, read on the forward strand.
ATGCCGCTGGCGCCCAGGGCTCCGGCGGCGGCGAAGGCGATGACGCCGAAGCCGACCGTGGCCAGCGGGTACAGGCCGGTCGCGGGCAGGGCGATGTGCCGCAGCGCCGCGACGCCCAGACGGCCGATCACCACGCCCAGGACGCCGCCGACCACGAGCTGGAAGAGCAGGTTGCCCACGACGGGCAGCGGTCCCGGCAGGTCGGCGGTGGTGGAGAAGAGCAGCACCAGGATGATGGTCGGCGCGTCGTTGAAGCCGGACTCGGCCTCCACCAGCACGCTCACCTTGCGCGGCAGCGGCAGGACACGCAGTACGGAGAAGACGGCGGCGGCGTCGGTGGAGGAGACGATCGCGCCGATCAGCAGGGCCAGGCGCCAGTCGATCCCCAGCAGCCAGTGCGCGCCCGCCGCCGTCACCACGACGGAGATCGCCACGCCCGCCGTGGCGAGTACGCCGGCGGGGGCGAGCAGGCGCCGTACGTCGCTCCACCGCGTGGTCAGGCCGCCCTCGACCAGGATGAGCGCGAGGGCGGCGGCGCCCAGTGCCTGCGCCAGCTGGGCGTCGTCGAACCGCAGGCCGAGGCCGTCCTCGCCGGCGACGAGGCCGACGCACAGGAACAGCAGCAGGCTGGGCAGGCCGATCCGGTGGGCGGCGCGGGCGGCGGCGATGCTGGCCAGCAGCACCGTGCCGCCGATCAGCAGCATCACGTACAGCTCGGTGAGGGTCATCGGGCAGGCTCCGGGGCGTACCCGCACGCGCCCCGGGGCGCCGTCGCTTCCCCCGTGCGGCCCCCGCCGGGGTCAGGACCCGGACGGCGGGCACCGGGTCGGGCGTTCGCGTCGGTGCGGGTCGAAGAGCTCACCGGCGACGCCGGCGAAGACCAGCCCGGCGGCGACGAGGAGCCCGTGGGCCAGGAAGACGCCGGTGGCCAGCGCGCCGAGCGCGACGGCGAGCAGCAGCCAGGCCCGGCGGTAGCGGTACTCGCGCGGGCGGCAGGGGCGGCCGTCGGCGAAGGCGCGGGCGAAGCGGGGATCCTCGCGGTGCAGCCGGGTCTCGATCTCGGTGAGCCTGCGGTCGTCGGGTACGGGCATGAGGTCCTCCTCCCGCCGCGGGACCCCGGGTGGGCGACGCGGTCAGTGGGGCGGGCCATGCGCTCTCCTTGCGGTGCGGGTCGTCCCGAGCACACCCGGACGGAGCCGCCGGGTGGGACCGGGTAAGGGGAGTGGCCTCCACCGTCGTCCGTCCGGAGGCCTTCGGGCCATCCGGGGCGGCACCCAAATACCGGGGCGTGCGACCTGTAGGACGCGAGTCACCCCGGCGCCTCACCCGCGCGCCCCGCCCCGACGCCCCACCCCGTCGACCCGCCGTGCGGGACGTGTGTGGCCTCCGGGTCCTGTTCCGGCGCAACCTGGGAGAAGATCTGCGTGTCCTGCGCGCTCGCGGGGGGTGCCGACCGGGAAGGACCCAGCTCGTGATCATTTTCGGCACCAAGGGATACCTCTACCGGCTCGCGATACTGACGCTGGTGTGCGGCCGGTGCGGCAATCCCTCCGCGCACGCACTCCGCAAGCGCGTCACGAAGGTCACGCTGTTCTTCGTGCCGCTGTTCCCCGTCTCCACGAAGTACGCGACGCAGTGCACGTTCTGCGGCGCCGAGCAGCAGGTGCCTCGGGAAGAGGCGGAGCGGTTCCAGGCACAGGAGGCTGGGTGAGGCTAGCGGCTGCCCCCTGCCTTCGGCGTTGCCGGTTTCCGGCAGTGTTGACTACCCTCACGTTGCCGGACACCGCGCACGGGGCGTGAACGGCAGGGGAGGCGCGGGGTGAGGGACCTGCAGACGGACCAGCGGGCGGACGAGCGGGCGGGCCGACAGGAGACGTACCTGACCGGGTACGCCGAGATCCTGGCGGGGGTCGCCGCCACGGGGCGCAGGCTGACCCGCGACGAATTGGAGGAGCGGCGGCTCTTCGGTGAGCAGGCCGCGGAGGCGGGACACAGTCTGCGCAGCCTCGTGCGGCTGCATCTGGACGCCACGCGCACGTCCTGGCCCGGCGGCGGTTCGTCGGGGGCGGGCTCCGACGCCACCGGCAACGTGCTCGCCGCCGTCGCGCAGGCCGTGGACGCCTTCGCCGAGGGGTACGAACGCGCTCAGCGGCTCGCCGTGCGCCAGGAGGAGGCCGCGCGGCGGGAGTTCATCGACGACCTGCTCTACGGGCGCAGCGATCTGGGCCGCCTCTCCGAGCGCGCCGAGCGGTTCGGGCTCGTCCTCTCCCGCGCCCACGCCGTCGCGGTGGCCGAGGGCCCCGAGGCGTACGACGACACCGCTCCGGTCACCCGGATCGTGGAGACCGCGCTCATCGCCCGCTTCGGCGACCGGCGCGTCCTGATCACCACCAAGAACGGGCAGTTGATCTGCATCGCCCCGGGCGACCAGGACGACGTCCTGTCCTTCTTCGCCAAGCAGGCCTACGCCGCCACGGACGGCAACCGGGTCGCCATCGGGCGCCCCCAGAGCGGCGCGGGCGGCGTGGTGCACAGCTACGAGGAGGCGCTCAGCACCCTCGAACTCGCCGAGCGGCTGGGGCTGGACGAGCCGGTGGTGCGCGCCGCCGACATGCTGGTCTACCCGGTCCTCGCCCGGGACCGGCAGGCGATGGCCGACCTGGTGCTGAGCACCCTCGGTCCGCTGCGCGATGCCCGCGGCGGAGCGGAGCCGCTGCTGCGGACCCTGGAGGTGTACTTCGACGCCGGCTGCACCGCGGCCGAGGCCGCCCGACGGCTCGCGCTCAGCGTGCGGGCGCTCACCTACCGGCTGGACCGCATCCACCAGCTGACCGGGGCGGACCCCTCCGACCCGGTGCACCGCTACACACTGCAGACCGCGGTCATCGGCGCCCGGCTGCTGAAGTGGCCCGCGCAGGAGATCTAGCCCCGGCCCCCACGGCGGGGGACGGCCTGGTGCTCCGCCGGACGCGCCTGCCGGTACTCCGCCGCACACCCGCCTGCCGTCATTCCGCCGAAGTCCAGCGACAGGGCGGGCGGCACGACCCCCGTGGCACTCCCCCGTGCCCCCCTGCCCACTCGGTCCGGAAACCGGACCGTGCGTGCCGTCCCCCGTCCCGCCCGTCGCTGAGCTTCGGTGAGACGCATCGTCACACGTGCCGCGACAGCACGTCACTGCCGAGTCCCGGCAATCTTCGCGGGTCTTCCATGCCGCCCTCGATCGCCGGCGGCATCCCTGGAACCGCACCCGGCACCGGTACTGTCCTTCTTCAAATGGGGACTCATACGGGGAGCGTTCCGAACCAGGTGCCGCAGGGCGACGGGTACGCGCACATGGTGGTGTGCGGCGACGACGGGCTGGCGCACCGGCTGGCCGCCGAACTGCGCGGCGTCTACCGCGAACAGGTCACACTCGTCGTCCCGCCCTCCGGGCGCCGGGTGCGTCAGCCGGTGGTCGGGCGGGCCCGCGCGGCCTCGGCGGCGCTGCTCGACATGGTCAACGCGGCCGTCAACCGGACCGGCAACGGTGACGCGGCCGACGCCGACCGCGAACTGGAGGCCACCGAGCCGACCGAGGACGTGCTCGCGGACGCCGGCGTCGAACGGGCCACCGCGCTGGCCCTCGTGTACGACGACGACGAGACCAACATCCGCGCCGCCCTGACCGCTCGCCGGCTCAACCCCCGACTGCGCCTGGTCCTGCGCCTGTACAACCGGCGGCTGGGGCAGCACATCGAGGAACTCCTCGACCAGAGCGCCGCGCTGGCCGCCGGCGACGGTCCCGGCTCCGGTTCCGGGTCCACGACCGTGCTGTCCGACGCCGACACCGCCGCGCCCGCGCTGGCGGCCACCGCGCTCGTCGGCACCAGCAAGATCGTCGAGACGGACGGCATCCTGTTGCGCGCCGTCGAACGGCAACCGCCGCGCCCCGGCGAGGTGGCCGACCCGGGACTGTGCACCCTCGCGCTGCTCTCCGCGACGAGCAACGACCCCGCCGGGGCGGACGGTTCGGAGGAGAGCGGCGAGCACGGGCCGCAGCTGCTGCCCGACGCGGCGGCGGTGGAGGCGGCCACCGGACGCGGGACCGTGGCCCTGGAGCAGGTGTCGTACTCCGGGCCGCCGCTGGCGGCCGGGCGCGCCGGTGTGCCCGCCTTCGGCGAACTGTTCTCGCGCCGGCTGCGGTGGTCCCTGGCCGGTCTGGCGGCGTGCGTGGTGGCCCTCGCCGTGGCGCTGATGGTGGTCACCGGCGACCATCCGGTGCACGCCACGTACGTGACGCTGCTCGACCTGTTCGCCATCAACGATCCCGCGCACAACGACGACAGCGGGCGCCAGATCCTCCAGCTGCTGTCCGGCTTCGTCGGGCTGCTGCTGCTTCCCGTCCTGCTGGCGGCTGTGCTGGAGGCCCTCGGCACCTTCCGCACCGCGTCGTCCCTGCGCAAGCCGCCGCGCGGGCTCGGCGGGCACGTCGTCCTGCTGGGTCTCGGCAAGATCGGCACACGCGTGCTGACCCGGCTGCGGGAGATGGACATCCCCGTGGTGTGCGTCGAGGCCGACCCCGAGGCGCGCGGCATGGCGACCGCACGAAGGCTGCGGGTGCCGGTGGTGCTCGGGGACGTCACCCAGGAGGGCGTCCTGGAGGCCGCCAAGATCCACCGGGCGCACTCGCTGCTCGCGCTGACCAGTGTGGACACGACCAACCTGGAGGCGGTGCTGTACGCGCGTTCCGTGCGGTCGCGGCTGCGGGTGGTGCTGCGGCTGTACGACGACGACTTCGCGACCGCCGTATACCGCACCCTGCGCGCCGCGCACCCCCGCGCGCTCACCCGGAGCCGGAGCGTGACACATCTGGCGGCGCCGGCCTTCGCCGGGGCGATGATGGGCCGGCAGATCCTGGGGGCCATCCCCGTCGAGCGACGGGTGCTGCTGTTCGCGGCGGTGCGAGTGGCCGGGCATCCGCAGCTGGAGGGGAAGACGGTCGGGGAGGCGTTCCGGGCGGGGGCGTGGCGGGTGCTGGCGCTGGAAGTCTCCGACGGCGTCCTTGACGGTGAGCGGGTGGGGGGCGCCGGCTCACCGCCGGAGGGGGCGCGGGAGTCTCGGTTGGTGTGGGAGCTGCCCGACTCGTACGTCCTGCGGGGCTCGGACCGGGTGGTGTTGGCGGCGACGCGGAGGGGGTTGGCGGAGTTGCTGGGCCGACGGGGGGTGCGGCGGGGGGCGGATGTGTAGGGGCGCTGCCCCTACGGCCCCGCCAGGGGGCTCCGCCCCCTGGGCCCCGGCCTACGCCCACCCACCACCCGCCCCGGTCGGCCAGGCAGCCACCCCGAAGACCGCCCCGGGCGGCCGAGAAAGCCACCCCGACGAACGCCTGGGGCGGCCGAGAAGCCACCCGACGAACGCCCCCGGTCGGCCGAGGGGTTTCACCGCTTCGGCAAGTGCCTTCTCGCGAAGTCCAGTTCCAGGGCGACCTGCTTGATGCGTTCGTCGACGACCAGGGAGCCGTGGCCCGCGTCGTAGCGGTAGACCTCGTGGACGGCGCCCCTGGCCTCCAGGCGCTCGACGTAGTTCTCGACCTGGCGGATGGGGCAGCGCGGGTCGTTGACCCCGGCGGAGATGTACACCGGGGCCTTGACGTCGTCGACGTAGGTCAGCGGTGAGGAGGCCTCGAAGCGCTCGGGGACCTCCTCGGGGGTGCCGCCCAGCAGGGTGCGGTCGAGGGCTTTGAGGCCCTCCATCTCGTCGTGGTACGCCGTGACGTAGTCGGCGACCGGCACGGCCGCGATGCCCAGCGTCCACGCCTCGGGCTGGGTGCCGATGCCGAGGAGGGTGAGATAGCCGCCCCAGGAGCCGCCGGTGAGGATCAGACGCTCGGGGTCCGCGAGGCCCGAGGTCACCGCCCACTCCCGCACCGCCGCGATGTCCTCCAGCTCGATGAGGCCCACCCGGTGCTTGAGGGCGTCGGTCCAGGCCCGGCCGTACCCGGTGGAGCCCCGGTAGTTGACCCGGACCACCGCGTACCCGTGGTCGACCCAGGCGGCCGGGCCCGCGGCGAAGGAGTCGCTGTCGTGCCAGGTCGGACCGCCGTGGATGTCGAAGACCGTCGGCAGCGGACCGGCCGCCCCGGCCGGCTTCTGGACCAGGGCGTGGATGCGGCCTCCGGGCCCCTCCACCCACACGTCCTCCACCGGGACCGAGCGGGGCGACTTCAGGCCGGGCGGGTCCAGGACGACGCGGCCGGTGGTGGAGCGGACGGCCGACGGCTCGGCGGCCGAGGACCACAGGTACTCCACGCTGCCGTCGGGGCGGGCCGTGGCCCCCGAGACGGTGCCGGCGGGGGTGTCGATCTCCGTCAGGACACGCTCGGCGAAGTCGTAGCGGAACAGCTCGCTGCGGGCCTCGAAACCGTGCACGATCAACAGCCCGGAGCCGTCCGGATACCACTCCGCGCTCACGTCGCCCGGCAGCTCCAGCGCGAGGTCGGTCTGCTCCCCCGTCGCCACGTCCCACACCAGGGGCTCCCAGCGGCCCCGGCGCTGGTGGCCGACGAGCAGCCGGGTGTCGCCGTCGACCGGCGCGAAGCCCAGGACCTCGAGGCCCAGCTCCTTCTCGCCGCCCTCGGTGTCGTCCAGCTCGGCGACCGTGCTGCCGTCGGGGCGCAGGACGCGCAGCGCCGAGTGCATGGCGTCGCCGTGCTCGGTGTGCTCGATCGCGATGAGGGAGCCGTCGTGGGAGAGGTCGCCGACGCCCGCGGACTCACGGTGCCGGTAGATCTCCGCCGGGGGCCCGCCCGCGTGGGCGAGGTGGATCGTCGTACCGTCCTCGTCCGTCGAGCGGCCGACCACCGCCGTGCGCCCGTCCCGGCCGAGGGCGAGGCCCGCCGGGTAGGAGGGGTCGAGGCCGGGCACGGCGAGCTCGTCCTCGCCGCCCGCGAAGGGCTGGCGGCGCCAGACGCCGAACTCGTCGCCGTCCTTGTCGTCGAACCACCAGATCCACTCGCCGTCGGGCGCGAGCGCCCCGTCCGTCGTGCCGTTGGGCCGGTCCGTGACCTGGCGCTGCTCGCCGCTCGCGCGGTCCCAGGCGTACAGCTCGTACGTCCCCGTCGCGTTCGACACGAACAGGGAGCGGTCCGGGGCGTCCTCGGCCCAGTCGGGCAGCGACACCCTCGGCGCCCGGAACCGCTTCTCCCAGTCGGGCGCCTGCTCGCCCCGCGTGCGCCGCTCGTCCACGTCCCGCCCGTCCACGGTCCGCTCGTCCCTGTCCGCGTCCACGGCCGTATCCATGTCCGGCGGAACGGACCCGTTGCTCTCAGTCATGGCCCCATACTGCCCCGACCGGGCCACAACGCGCAGAAGAGATCCCCAGCCTGTGGACAACCTCCCCCGGCCCGTTCCCCCTCCCCCACGTTTTCCACAGCCCCGCGGCAGAGGTCTCCGGGCGCGCACCGTACCGTGGAAGGCGTGTACCGGTTTCTGCTGACGCCCCGATGGTGGGGGATCAACGTCTTCGTCGTCCTGGCCATCCCGTTCTGCATCTTCATGGGTTCCTGGCAGCTCGGCCGCTTCGAGGACCGGGTGCAGGACCACGAGACCGCCACCACGCAGCACGAGTCGGCCCGCAGCAAAGCGGCGCGCCCGCTGGCGGAGCTGCTGCCCGTGGACAAGGCGACGGTCGGCAAGCAGACCACCGTCACCGGCCGGTACGACGATCAGCTGCTGGTCCCGGAGCGGAAGCTGGACGACCGGGAGGGTTTCTACGTCCTCACCCTCCTGCGCACCGACGCCGGCAGGGCGCTGCCCGTCGTGCGCGGCTGGCTGCCCGGCGAGCCCGACCCGGCGAAGGCCCCGGCCCCTCCCACCGGCGAGGTCACCGTCACCGGGGCGCTCCAGGCCGCCGAGTCCCCCGGCAGCAACGGTGTCAGCGGACGCTCCGGGTGGCCCGAGGGGCAGACCGGCGCGATCAACGCGGCGACGCTGCTCAACCTGGTGCCGTACGACGTGTACGACGCGTGGGTCACGCTGAACGAGGGCGACTCCGGGATGCCGGCCGTGCCGGTGAGTACGCCGCAGGGCACGGGGCTCGATCTGAAGGCCTTCCAGAACCTCGGCTACACCGCCGAGTGGTTCGCCTTCGTCGGCTTCGTCATCTTCATGTGGTTCCGGCTGGCGCGCCGCGAACTCGAACTCGCCCGGGACGCGGAGCTGGGCCTCGTCACGGAGGACGAGGAGCCCGGTAGGACCGGGGACGCCGGTGAGTCCGCCGAGCCCGAGCCCTCCGGGGACGAGGTGGGTGAGCCCAAGGCGGGGCTCACCTCCTGAGCCTCTGGGGTTACGCCGCCGGGTCCGCCAGCAGCCCCGTCCAGTACACGGTCCCCACGCACGCGTTGGCCACCGTGGCCAACGCCGAGCCGGAGCCGCCCTCGGGGGTGTACGTCACCGACACGCTTCCCTCGGCCGGGCCGTCCGCGGTGACCAGCTGGGTCGTGGGCCCCGCCTCTCCGCCACCGCCACCACCACCGCCGCCGCCGCCGCCTGCGGAGCTGCCCGCCGACGTGGTCGTGCCCCCGGTGGGCGAGGGATCGGGCGAGGGCCCGCCCGTGCCGCCGCCGGTGGGACCGCCGGCGGTGGGGCAGGTCTCCGAGGGCACCCAGGCGAACCGCACCTCGTACGCGGCGCCCGGCGCCAGGGTCAGCGTGGGCGCCTCCAGCGACGGGTCGGGCAGACCGGCCGCGGCGTCCCCGGCGGCGTGCCGCGCGGTGCCGATCCGGTCGGCGTCCGCGGCGCCCGCCGAGGCGGTGACGACACTGCCGGGACCGGTGACCGTACAGCCGTCCGAGGAGACGTTGGTGACCCGGAAGGAGCCGTAGACCACGCCCGTGGAGTCGGGGTCCGCGCTGCTGGCGACGGCCGGGTCGAGCGAGCCCGGCGCGCAGGCGGGGACGGCGGCGGGGCTGGAGGCGCTGGGGACGTCCGTGGGGGACGTGCCCGCCGCCGCGCCGCTCTCCTTGCCGTCCGGCGTCTCCTCGGGACCGGCCTTGTCCTTGCCCTCGGCGGTGTCCCCGGAACCGGCGATGCCGCTCTGGCCGCCGGCCGGATCCTTGCCCTGGGAGGCGCCGCCCTGGGCCTGTGAGGCGTTGCCCGCGACGGACGGGTCGGCACCCGCGCCGGCGGAGTTGGAGACATGCACGAGGGCGGGGACCGCCGTGCCGAGGAAGAGGACGGCGGCGGCCGCGCCGACGAAGGCCTGGCGCTTGCGGGCCCGCCGGGCGGGCACGGCGCGCCGCAGGTGCTCCAGGGTGCCGTCGCTCGGCTCGATCTCGCCGACCGCCCGCTGCATCATCGCGCGCAGGGCGGCCTCGTCGACGGCCGGCCCGTCGACGGTCGGCCTGTCGGGTCCCTCGGCGTCGGGGCCCTGCTCGGCGGGGCCGTGGTTCACAGTTCCGTTCCCAGGGTGCGTGTGCTTGTGCCTGTGCTGCTCCCGCCCGTCCGACCCGGCGGGCGCGTCGCGGGTGTCGCGGGCGTCCGGTCGCACGTCGTGACCCTCGTGGCCGTCGTCCCGTCGCGCGTCGTTGCCGTCGCTCATGCCGGCGCCTCCATGGCCACCCTGAGCGCCGCGATCCCGCGCGAACCGTACGCCTTGACCGAGCCCAGGGATATGCCGAGCGTCTCGGCGACCTGGGCCTCCGTCATGTCGGCGAAGTACCGCAGGACCAGCACCTCGCGCTGCCGGCGCTGCAGTCCCTTCATCGCCTTGATCAGGGAGTCCCGCTCCAGCTGGTCGTAGGCGCCCTCCTCCGCGCTCGCCATGTCCGGCATGGGCTTGGAGAGCAGCTTGAGGCCGAGGATGCGGCGGCGCAGCGCCGAGCGCGAGAGGTTGACGACGGTCTGGCGCAGGTACGCCAGGGTCTTCTCCGGGTCCCGGACGCGCTTGCGCGCCGAGTGGACGCGGATGAAGGCCTCCTGGACCACGTCCTCGCAGGAGGCCGTGTCGTCGAGGAGGAGGGCGGCGAGGCCGAGCAGCGAGCGGTAGTGCGCCCGGTAGGTCTCGGTGAGGTGGTCGACGGTGGTACCCGCCGCCACGTCCTCGGCTCCGTCGCGCTGGTTCGATATGCGGGCCGGCCGCGCTGCGGGCATGGGCGCGATCACCGGCATGCCACCGGCCGGACCGGCCACACGGGGACGGACGGACCGGGCGGGCGGGACGGGCGGGCGCAGCGCCGCGCTCCGTGCCCCTGCGGTGAATTCGAGAACCTCTGCCACGCCAGTTGGACACGTCCACCCCCGTGAGGGTTGTACGTGCCGGTCGTCACGTTCCCGTGTCTGCCGCCGGACCGCCGCCCGGGGAGTCTCCCGGGCAGTCGCCCGCCTGACGGTACGTCATAGGCCGTCATCGTCCGCTCTTCCCCTATGTCCCGTGTGAACGAACGTCCCCGCGCCCGTCCTCGGCGTCCCCACGCCGACCCACGCGTCCCCGCGCCCCGAATGGTGACCGCAAAGACGCTCCCCGCCGCTCGCGCGGTTGCGGAGGGCGGGGAGAAAATCCTCTGACGGCACGGATGCCCGGTACAAGTAGTCCGGACCAACTTCCGGATCACATCTCGTCCATGGATCCTACAAACGGGACCCACGACGGCCGGCGCTTTTCGCCCACCGGTCCACAGTTGACCGACGGTCAGGCGAACTCGGCCGCCACCAGCTCCGCGATCTGGGCGGTGTTCAGCGCGGCACCCTTGCGCAGGTTGTCCCCGCAGACGAAGAGTTCGAGCGCGGTCGGGTCGTCCAGGGCCCGGCGCACCCGGCCGACCCAGGTCGGGTCGGTGCCGACCGCGTCGGCGGGCGTGGGGAACTCCCCCGCGGCCGGGTTGTCGAACAGGACGACGCCGGGCGCGGTGGCCAGGATCTCCCGGGCCCCCTCGACACTGACCTCACCCTCGAACCGGGCGTGCACGGTCAGGGAGTGGGTGGTGACGACCGGCACCCGTACGCACGTCACCGCGACCGGGAGGTTCGGCAGCCCGAGGATCTTGCGGGACTCGTCCCGCACCTTCATCTCCTCCGACGACCAGCCGTCCTCCCGCAGCGATCCGGCCCACGGCACGACGTTCAGCGCGACCGGCTCCGGGAACGGCCCGGTGCCGTCGCCGACGGCCCGGCGTACGTCGCCGGGGTGCGTCCCCAGCTCGGTGCCGGCCACCAGCGACAGCTGCCGGCGCAGCGTGTCCACGCCGTCCCGCCCGGCGCCGCTGACCGCCTGGTACGAGGAGGCGACCAGCTCGCGCAGCCCGAACTCGGCGTGCAGCGCGCCCAGCGCCACGATCATGGAGAGCGTCGTGCAGTTCGGGTTGGCGACGATCCCGCGCGGCCTCATCCGCACCGCGTGCGGATTGACCTCGGGCACGACGAGCGGCACGTCCGGGTCCATCCGGAACGCGCCCGAGTTGTCGACCACCACCACGCCCTTGGCGGCGGCCACGGGCGCCCACTGCGCGGAGACCTCGTCGGGCACGTCGAACATGGCGACGTCGACCCCGTCGAAGGCCTCTTCGCTCAACGCGACGACCTCGACCTCCTCCCCGCGCACGGCCAGCTTGCGGCCGGCCGAGCGCGAGGAGGCGATCAGGCGGATGTCGCCCCAGACGTCAGCGTGCTGGGACAGGATCTGGAGCATGACCGAGCCCACGGCACCGGTCGCGCCCACGACGGCGAGCGTGGGCCGGCCCGTGCGGCTGCCACCCGGGCCGGCGCCTTCCGCAGCGGACATCAGCGCCCGGTGCCCCCGTAGACGACGGCCTCGTCACGGTCGGAGTCGAGCCCGAAGGCGGTGTGCACGGCGCGCACGGCCTCGTTCACGTCGTCCTTGCGGGTGACGACCGAGATGCGGATCTCGGAGGTCGAGATGAGCTCGATGTTCACCCCGGCGTCGGAGAGCGCGGTGAAGAAGTCGGCGGTGACGCCCGGGTTGCTCTTCATCCCCGCGCCGACCAGGGAGATCTTGCCGATCTGGTCGTCGTAGCGCAGCGAGTCGAAGCCGATGCCCGGGCGGTTCTTCTCCAGCGCGTCGATGGCCTTGCGGCCCTCGGTCTTGGGCAGCGTGAACGAGATGTCCGTCAGACCGGTGGAGGCGGCGGACACGTTCTGCACGACCATGTCGATGTTGACCTGGGCGTCGGCGATGGCGCGGAAGATCGCGGCCGCCTCGCCCGGCTTGTCGGGCACGCCGACAACCGTGACCTTGGCCTCGGAGGTGTCGTGCGCGACTCCGGAGATGAGGGCCTGCTCCACGTGCTTTTCCCCTTGCTTGATCGGCTCGCTGCTGACCCACGTGCCCTGCAGTCCACTGAAGCTGGACCGCACGTGGATCGGGATGTTGTACCGGCGGGCGTACTCCACGCAACGGTGCAGCAGCACCTTGGAGCCGGAGGCAGCGAGCTCCAGCATGTCCTCGAAGGAGATCCAGTCGATCTTCTTCGCCTTCGGCACCACGCGCGGGTCGGCGGTGAACACGCCGTCGACGTCGGTGTAGATCTCGCAGACGTCCGCGTCGAGCGCGGCGGCGAGGGCGACGGCCGTGGTGTCGGAGCCGCCGCGGCCCAGCGTGGTGATGTCCTTGCTGTCCTGGCTGACTCCCTGGAAGCCGGCCACGATGGCGACGTTGCCCTCGTCCACCGAGGTGCGGATGCGCCCTGGCGTGACGTCGATGATCCGGGCCTTGTTGTGGACCGAGTCGGTGATGACTCCTGCCTGGCTGCCGGTGAACGACTGGGCCTCGTGCCCCAGGTTTTTGATCGCCATGGCCAGCAGCGCCATGGAGATACGCTCTCCGGCGGTCAGCAGCATGTCGAGTTCACGTCCGGCAGGGATCGGGGAAACCTGCTCGGCGAGATCGATCAGCTCGTCCGTCGTGTCGCCCATCGCGGAAACGACGGCGACCACCTGGTTGCCGTTCTTCTTCGCTTCCACGATCCGCTTGGCGACGCGCTTGATGCCTTCGGCATCGGCTACGGAGGAGCCTCCGTACTTCTGCACGACAAGGCCCACGTGCGCTCCTCGCTCATCCGTCTCTTTCCGCACGTACCTATATGTACTGCGGTCGGCTCATTTTACCGAGCGTCCGGATTTCCCCCCTGCGGTATCGCATGGTGAGACCCGGGTACTCGCTCAGGCTGGCTCATGCCCAGGGGGCGGCGGGTCACTCGGAAAAGTGCCGTGCATCACACGTTCACAAGTGAGAGGCCTCAGTCCGCCAGCTCCTTGAGGGGCTCGGTGTCGAGAGTGATGTCGACGGGGGCGGGGAGGTGCACCGTCGCACCGAAGTGCAACCTCTCCTCGTGCTGGTAGCTGCCGTTCTCCGGTTGGTCGAACACGACGACGGAGCAGCTTTCCCGGTCGATGAGGAGGTAGACCGGGATCCCGGCGGCCGCATACCCATCGGGCTTGTCCACACGGTCCCGCCGTGCGGCATCCGCGTCCCGCGAGGTGACTTCCACGGCCATCAGTGCGTCGTCGGGCGCCGGCCACCCACCGTGTCCCTTGAAGGCGCCCGGGGGAACCAGTACCCCGTCCGCTCGTGCTCGCCCCTTGCGGTACGCCTCCGTCTTGAGGCCTCGCTCCGCGTGCAGCCAGAGATCGGGGCGGTGCTGCATACAGAGCCTTTGCAGCCAAGCGACGATCTCACTGTGGTTGCCGTCCGGCATGGGCTTGACCGCGACCCTTCCCCTGATGAACTCCAGCCGCACCAGCTCGGGTGCACGGCGGTCGAGTTCCTCGAACTCCTCGACGGACATATCGGGCCGGTGCTCGGTCCTGGGGGTCATGGCGTCGCCTCCTCGACACCATGGTGCCCCGATCGGTGCCTCCCGCACGCTCACAGCGCGCGTTCCGTCCTCGGCGGAAGGCCGGCCGCCGCGCGCACCTCGGCCGCGCGGCGGGGGACGTCGACAACCTCGTACACCGCGTCGGGGGCGGCCAGGAACGTGTCCGGCACGTACCCGGCGTCCAGCAGACCGGCCTCCTCGGCCGCCACGGCCGCCTCGTACTCGGCGCGGCAGTCGGGGCACATGCCGCCCCTGATCTCCGTCGTCCGCTCGTCCGCGTCGCAGCTCATGCAGGCCATGACGGCGCGGGTCACCCGAGCGCGACGCGGGGCCGCCTTCTGACGGATCTTCGCCTTCTTCGGGGGCATCCTGTTCTCCAGTCGGTTGCGGGCGAGGCCGCCCGGGTTGTTCACGGTCGCGGGAAGGCCGTCGGTCACCGCGCGGGTGATGTCCTGGGGTGTCGCGCCCCGCGTCAGCCATTCCTCGGCCAGGGCGGCGAGGGACCGGCAGTCGGCCTCGGACAGGCGCATGCGGGGTTCCGCTTCGCGGATCGCGGCGAGGGTGAGGTACGGGGCACTCGACTCCGGGTCCGTGCCGGACTCGGGCTGCGGCTCGGGTTCGGGCAGCTCGGGCTCGTCGGTGCGGGCCAGACCGGGGCGGAGGTCACCGGGCACGATCCGGCCGTCGCGCTGCCGCGCGAACTCCGCCCACCACTCCGCCGACCTGCGGGTACGCGACCAGTACGTCCGCGTGACCCACCGCATGGTGTTGTCCTCGACGGTGATGTGTTCCTTGATCCAGCGCAGGTGGCCGGCTTCGGTGATGCGACTCAGCGACGAGCGCGTCGCCTGCTGGCCGTAGCGCGGGTGTTCCGCCGCGATCACCTTGTGGCCCATCGCGTGGCCGTCGTCGAGGTGGTCGATGAAGACGGCGACTTCGGCGTCACGCGGGAGCAGATGTGCGAAGTCCGGGTCGGCGTGCGGGTCTTCATCGCCCGCGAGGCGTTTTCCGTAGCCCGGATTGGCCATCGGGTGGGACGGGGAGGGGAGGGCGGGACTAGGCTTGGTTGAAGCCGCCATCGGAGCTGTTTCCTTCGATGCGTCGGTCAGGTCCCGGATTGGTGTTGGCGCACCGCCGGGGCCGACCTTTGTGGTCGTTTGCCGCGAACCTAGGGCGGCTTTACACACCGGCGCAAGCCGATCACGGAACGTCACCCTATTGAGGTACGACGCCTCAACTCGCGTTCAGACTTGGTTGGTTGGGTATTTCAACCAGACCAGAAAACCAAGGGAAGAGCTCGGGTCCCGGGGCTCAAGCTCCGGGCTGAACTGCGGCGATGAACGCCGCCCAGGCGGGGGCCGAGACCTGGAACTCGGGGCCCGTGGGGGCGGACTTGGAGTCGCGGACGTGTATCGCGCCGCAATGCGCGACCTCGACGCAGGCGCCGCCTTCGTTGTCGCTGTAGCTCGACTTGAACCAGTTCAGCTGGTTGCTCACGTCTGATTCACCATCCGCTTGATGAAACGGGCGGACTCATCGGGGTCGAGAGCCCGCGTGCGGATCATGCTTAGCCGCTCGGTCACCCGGCTGACAACACCCGCATCAGCCGAAAGTTCGCTGGCGAACGCGCCCTCCATGAAGCTCAGCCCCACCGGCGGCCTGCGTGCGGTGAGGATCTCCTGTCGCTCCATCCGGGCGGTGACCCGCTCCTCCACCGTCTCCTCGTCGAGGGGCGCGATGCGGTTGTCGATGAGTGCCTGTGCGTAAGTCCGCGTCTGCAACAACCCAGGAACGAGCGCGACTTCGTACCACCACAGACTCGTCGCCTCGCGCTTCCGCTCGATGAAGTCCACCGCACGCGCCGAATACCGCTCTGCGCACGTACTTCCTCGCCGCGCTCAGCATGCCCTGTGCGCCGCACAGTTCGTCCGCGACGTCCAAGAGCCTTGGGGACGGCATCCGTACGCCGCGTTCCATGGACGAGACGGTCTCGGGGGCATAGTTGGCGGCGGTGGCCAGGGCCTCGCGGCTGACGTTGGCCAGGGTGCGCCAGCGTTTGATCTGGTTGCCGCTGCAGCACCAGGCCGCGGGTGGCTGGGAGTTGTTGTTCGGGTTCGGCACGGCGCCCACCTCCGACCGCTCGTGGCTACCGAGCGTAGGCGATCGGGGCGGTGTGCGTGACCTACTTCACCGGGCGCAGCCCCAGCGGGCCCGCGATCTCCCGGACCATGACCCGCCCCGCCTCCGACTCCAGGGTCTCGTCGCCCAGCTCCTGGTCGGTGTCGAGGCCGTTCAGCTCCTCCAGGGGCTGGTTCAGGCGGACGTGGGCGACGACCGACTGGAGGGCGCGCAGGGTGGCGGAGGCGGTGGAGCCCCAGTTGGAGAAGTAGGAGAACTGCCACCACCACAAGGCCTCCGTGGTGCGGCCGGCCTTGTAGTGGACCATGCCGTGGCGCAGGTCGGTGATGACGTCGGTGAGGTCGTCGGAGATCCGGGCCGGGACCGGGGCCTTGCGCGGCTCGTAGGGGTCGAAGACCTCGGAGTAGACGTCGATCGGGTCGAGGAGACGGGCCAGGTTCTCGCGGAGCTGGTCCACGTCCTGCTCCGGGCCCGGGTCGGGCTCGTAGCGCTCGTCGGGGACGATGTCCTCGTGGGCGCCCAGGCGCCCCCCGGCCAGCATCAGCTGGGAGACCTCCAGGAGGAGGAAGGGGACGGCGGAGTCCGGCTCGTCGCCCTTCGCCACCTCGGTGACGGCCACCAGGAAGCTCTCGATCTGGTCGGCGATCTGGACCGCGAAGTCGTCCGGGTTCTGGTCGGTCGCGTGCAGCGTGGCGTCAGACATCTAGGAGTCGTCTCCCCTCGAAGGCGCGGCCGAGGGTCACCTCGTCCGCGTACTCCAGGTCGCCACCCACCGGGAGGCCGCTGGCCAGGCGGGTGACCTTGAGGCCCATGGGCTTGATCATGCGGGCGAGGTACGTGGCCGTGGCCTCGCCCTCCAGATTCGGGTCCGTGGCCAGGATCAGCTCCGTGACCGTGCCGTCCGCCAGGCGGGCCAGCAGCTCACGGATGCGGAGGTCGTCGGGGCCGACCCCGTCGATCGGGCTGATCGCGCCGCCGAGCACGTGGTAGCGCCCGCGGAACTCGCGGGTGCGCTCGATGGCGACGACGTCCTTCGGCTCCTCCACCACGCAGATGACGGAAGGGTCGCGCCGGGTGTCGCGGCAGATGTTGCACTGCTCCTCCTGCGCGACGTTTCCGCAGGTCGCACAGAAGCGAACTTTGGCCTTCACTTCCATGAGGGCCTGGGCGAGCCGCCGTACGTCGGTCGGCTCGGCCTGCAGGACGTGGAAGGCGATCCGCTGCGCGCTCTTGGGACCGACGCCGGGCAGCCGCCCGAGTTCGTCGATGAGGTCCTGGACCACGCCTTCGTACAACGGACTGCCGTCCTTCCTGAGGTTCGTGCACTACGTACGGTAGATGGCTTCGGCCGGTCTGAGAAAGGCGAACCGGGGAGACGGCTCAGAACGGCAGGCCGGGGATGCCGGTGCCGCCGCCCAGCCCCTGGGCGAGCGGGCCGAGCTTCTGCTGCTGGAGGTTCTGCGCGTTCTCGTTGGCCGCCTGGACGGCCGCGACGACCAGGTCGGCGAGGGTCTCGGTGTCCTCCGGGTCCACCGCCTTCGGGTCGATCTTGAGGCCGCGCAGCTCGCCGGAGCCGGTGACCGTGGCCTTCACCAGGCCGCCGCCCGCCTGGCCGTCGACCTCGGTCTGCGCCAGTTCCTCCTGGGCCTTCGCCAGGTCCTGCTGCATCTTCTGGGCCTGCTGGAGCAGCTGCTGCATGTTGGGCTGGCCACCACCGGGGATCACGTTCAGCTCCCATCAAGTCCGGTCACGACGGTTTTGCCGTTCGGCACGAGCCTACGTGGTCCGGGCGGCCCTCGCCCCAGCACTCTTTCGAGTGATGCCGTCGTCGCCCTATACCTGATCAACGCCCTCTTCCGGGCGGAAAAGCGGCGGAACCCGGCTCTTCGCCACCCATTGGGCGGTAGGAAGGGTTTCGGCACAGTGTTCCGGCGCAGGATTCCGGCGCATGAGTCCTCGCGGACGGCAAGCGGTACGGCGAGCAGTAGGGAGTGCCGGGTGGGTCAGCCGGAGATGCAGCCCGAGGGGCCGCCGCAGCACGGGCGGGACGGCGAGAGGGCGGCGGGACCGCTGCCGGGCGACCTGACCGGGCGGGCGTTTCCCCACGGGGACTGGACGCTGCCCGCCGAGCGCCTCGACGAGCTGTACCGGTGGGTGGAGCGGGGCGCGCTGGACACGGCGGCCTGGTATCTCGCGGACCGGGTGTGGAAGCGGCGCGGCGCCGTGCTGCTGCGGTGCGGGGCCGCGGTGGGCGCGGTCGCCGGGGCGGCGCTGCCGCTGCTCGACCTGTCCGGGGTGGTGGGCGGCGGGGTCGCGGGCTGGGGGTATCTGGCGCTGCTGTGGGCGGTGGCGTGCGTGGCGGGTGACCGGTATTTCGGGGTCACGTCCGGGTGGATGCGGGACGTGGCCACGGCACAGGCGGTGCAGCGCCGGCTCCAGACTCTCCAGTTCGACTGGGCGTCGGAGAGCGTACGGGAGGTGCTGGGACCGGCCGAGGGGACGGCGAGCG
Organism: Streptomyces sp. NPDC085944; assembly: GCF_040686295.1. Lineage (NCBI taxonomy): Bacteria > Bacillati > Actinomycetota > Actinomycetes > Kitasatosporales > Streptomycetaceae > Streptomyces > Streptomyces sp. NPDC085944. The sequence continues at coordinate 195,758 of NZ_JBFBJX010000011.1, forward strand.
AGGCCGCGGAGCGGTGCCTGCTGGTGCTGCGGCGGTTCTCGGAGGACGTGACGGAGCTGGTGCGGGCGGAGACGTCGGACTGGATGGTGAGCTTCCGGCCGGGTCCGGCGCCCCTGGGGTCGCACGCCGCCGCGGTGGCGGACGGGCCGCGCCCCGATGGCGGGGGCACGGGAGGCGCCGGGCGGTTCGCCGTCCCCCCGCAGAACGGCACCCGTCCGAACATGCCCCGCCAGCGCCCGCCGGAGCCCCGGTGACCGTCGGCGACGGGACCGCGGCCTCACTCACTGGCGGGTGTAGACCAGGGACTCGCCCGTGTCGTCGTTGGTGCGCTGCAGGCTGCCGTCGGGCAGCACGGTGACCGTGGTGGACCCGCCCGGGGCGCAGCTGGTGGCCGGGCCGGTCCTGACCTGGGACGGGCCGAGCCGCAGCGGGCCGTCCGCACTCGGCTCGGCGGCGAGGGTCGCCTCGAACACGCAGTGGTAGCTGCCGGTGTCCGTCGGGCCGTCCGCCACGAGGGTCATCACCGTGTCGCCGACCTCGCCCTGCGCGATGGTCAGGCTCCGGGGGTGGGTGCCGGAGGCGTTGTCGATGGTGGTCGTCCAGTCGCCCACGTACGCGGCCGGCACCGCGCCCTCGTCGGCGGCCGGAGCGGTCGAGCCGGTCGACGGCGACTGGCCCGCCGCCGGGTCGGACGTGCCGGGATTCTGCGGCGCGCCGGTGGACCGGGTGGGCGTCGGATCGCCGCCCGCGGTGCTGTCGCCGTCCCCGCGCATCAGGGCGTAGACCGTGCCGCCCGCGCCCAGCGCGACGACCAGGGCGACGACGACCAGCAACGCGGTGGAGCGGGCGCTGCGGGGCGGCTCGGGCGGGGGGTTGTACGGGAAGCCGTACGGGAGCGGGGGCCCCTGGGGCGGGGTCGGGCCGAGGCCGCCGCCGTACGGCTGCTGGTGCCCCGGGTGCTGGTACCCGGGATGCGCCGAGGGCCAGCCAGGGTCCTGGGCCGGGGCGTATCCCGGGTAGGACGGATGTGGGTGGGCGTGCGTGGTGGGCGGGGGTGTCGGCGGGCCCTGGCCGGCGACGAGGGTGGGGAGGTGGTTCAGCGGGGTGCCACCGGTGCCCGGCTCCCGCGGGGGCGGCGGCCCACCCGGCGCCGAGCCGTCTCCCGGGGCGACATCCGCGTCCCCGGCACCCGCGCCACCGGGCACGGCACCGGCAGACGCCGGACCGCCGGGCGCACCACCAGGCACTCCGGACGCCCGAACATCAGGCGCCCCACCAGGCACTCCGGACGCCGGACCATCAAGGGCACCACCAGGCACTCCAGACGCCGGACCATCAGACGCACCACCAGGCCCCGGGCCACCGGGCCACACGCCCCCGGGCACTGGGCCGGCGGGCCCCGCGGCACCCGGCACCGCAGCGCCGGGTACTCGGGACGCCGGGCCATCGGGCGCACCACCGGGCACTCCGGACGGCGGACCATCGGGCGCACCGCCGGTGCTCGCCCCGCCAGGCGCTCCGCCACCGGCACCCACGCCACCCGGCACCGCACCGACAGCTCCCGCACCACCCGGCACCCCGCCGCCAGAGCCCGCACCGTCGGGCCCCGCGTGGCCCCGCGCGCCGGGGCGAGTTGCGGCGGGCCCGGGCGCGTCCGTGGACTCCGGGGACTCCGGGTTCTCCGTGTCCAGGAGGCGTACCGCGTGGCGTCCGAGTTGGGCCACCAGGGCGCTGGGCAGCCACGGGTCGCGGGAGCGGCCGCCGGTGACCGTGTCCTGCGCGCCCGTGCGCTCCAGGACCTCGGCGAGACCCGGCCGCGCGGCGGGGTCCTTCCTCAGGCAGTCGCGTACGAGGTCGGCGATGCCCTCGGGCACGCCCGCCAGGTCGGGCTCCTCCTGCGCGATGCGGAACATCAGCGCGTGCACGCCGCTGTTCGCGCTGCCGAAGGGCAGGTTCCCCGTGGCCGCGTAGGCCAGGACCGAGCCGAGGCAGAAGACGTCGCACGCGGGCGTGACGCGGTCGCCGCGCACCTGCTCGGGCGCCATGAAGCCGGGCGAGCCGACGAGCGCGCCGGTACGGGTGACGCCGCCGTCGGTCACCGTCTCCAGGGCGCGGGCGATGCCGAAGTCGATGACCCGGGGGCCGTCGATGGTGACCAGGACGTTGGACGGCTTGAGGTCGCGGTGGACGATCCCGGCGGCGTGGATGTCCTGGAGCGCGTGCGCCAGACCGGCGCCCAGCGTGCGCACCGAGCGTTCCGGCAGGGCACCGTGGTCGTGCCCGACGACCTGCTGGAGGCTGGGCCCCGCGACGTACCCGGTGGCGACCCACGGCACCGCGGCCTCGGTGTCCGCGTCGAGTACGGGCGCCGTCCAGTACCCGCCGACCCGGCGCGCGGACTCGACCTCCTGCCGGAACCGCTCCCGGAACTCCTCCAGGGCGGCCAGCTCCTCGCGCACCAGCTTCACGGCGACGGTGCGCCCGCGGTCCGAGCGGGCCAGGTAGACGTGCCCCATCCCGCCCGCGCCCAGCCGCCCCAGCAGCCGGTATACCCCGATGTGCTGCGGGTCCCCGTCCCCCAAGTTCCGCATGCCGCGCCGCCTTCCCCCCGCACATGAACAACAGGGCGAGGATAGTGCGGAGGTGGTCGCGCGGGCCGCGGGCGTCGTCCACGGTTCCGTAACAGGAACGGCTCCCCCCGTCGACAACCTGTCGTGGAAAGCCTCCGACCGCAGACAGGACGCCGATTCCGTTTCCGCATCGCGGACATCTACCCTCGGCCGCATGACCCCTCAGCCCTCCCCCCAGGCCGGCGCCGCCGTGAAGGCCGCGGACCGCGCGCACGTCTTCCACTCCTGGTCAGCCCAAGAGCTGATCGACCCGCTCGCCGTCGCCGGCGCCGAGGGGTCCTACTTCTGGGACTACGAAGGCAAGCGGTACCTCGACTTCTCCAGCGGGCTCGTCTACACCAACATCGGCTACCAGCACCCCAAGGTCGTCGCCGCGATCCAGGAGCAGGCGGCGCGGATGACGACGTTCGCGCCCGCGTTCGCCGTCGAGGCGCGCTCGGAGGCGGCCCGGCTGATCGCGGAGCGCACCCCCGGCGACCTGGACAAGATCTTCTTCACCAACGGGGGTGCCGACGCCGTCGAGCACGCCCTGCGCATGGCCCGGCTGCACACGGGCCGCCCCAAGGTGCTCTCCGCCTACCGCTCGTACCACGGCGGCACCCAGCAGGCGGTCAACGTCACCGGTGACCCGCGCCGCTGGGCCTCCGACAGCGGCACGGCCGGGGTCGTGCACTTCTGGGCGCCGTTCCTGTACCGCTCGCGCTTCTACGCCGAGACCGAGGAGCAGGAGTGCGCGCGGGCGCTGGAGCACCTGGAGACGACGATCGCCTTCGAGGGTCCGGGGACGATCGCCGCGATCGTCCTGGAGACGATCCCGGGCACCGCGGGGATCATGATGCCGCCGGCCGGTTACCTGGCCGGGGTGCGCGAGATCTGCGACACGTACGGCATCGTCTTCGTGCTCGACGAGGTCATGGCCGGCTTCGGACGCACCGGCACCTGGTTCGCGGCCGGTCTGTACGACGTCGTGCCCGACCTGATGACCTTCGCCAAGGGCGTGAACTCGGGTTACGTGCCCCTCGGCGGCGTCGCGATCTCCGGCGAGATCGCCGCGACCTTCGCCGAGCGGCCCTACCCCGGCGGACTGACCTACTCCGGGCACCCGCTGGCCTGCGCCGCCGCCGTCGCCACGATCAACGTGATGGCGGAGGAGGGCGTCGTCGAGCACGCCGCGCGGCTCGGCTCCGAGGTCGTCGAACCGGCGCTGCGGGAGCTGGCCGAGCGCCACCCGAGCGTGGGCGAGGTACGCGGCACCGGCATGTTCTGGGCGCTGGAACTGGTGAAGGACCGGGAGACCCGGGAGCCGCTGGTGCCGTACAACGCGACCGGACAGGCGGCCGCGCCCATGTCGGCGTTCGCCGCCTCGGCCAAGGCCCACGGTCTGTGGCCGTTCGTGAACATGAACCGCACCCACGTGGTCCCGCCGTGCAACATCACCGAGGCGGAGCTGAAGGAGGGCCTCGCGGCGCTGGACACGGCACTGTCCGTGGCGGACGAGTACACGCGGTAGGCGGAGCGGGGCGGGAGCCCCGAGCGCGTAGGGTTGCGTGCTCGTACGCGGTACACATGTGCCAAGCGATAGACACGTGTACGAGCACGCCCCCCGGACGGCGCCCTCCGGCGACGCCCCGAACGCGACGAGGAGACGCCCGATCATGCCCGGCCCCAGCGGTACCGGTGCCGTCACGCGCAGCACCCTGCGGCAGCAGATCGCCGACGCGCTCCGCGACGAGGTGCTGGCCGGGCGGCTCCAGCCGGGGCAGGAGTTCACCGTCAAGGAGATCGCCGAGCAGTACGGGGTGTCCGCGACGCCGGTGCGCGAGGCCCTGGTCGACCTGTCGGCGCAGGGGCTCCTGGACGCCGACCACCACCGCGGCTTCCGGGTCCACGAGTACTCGGTCGACGACTTCCGGGGCATGATCGAGGCCCGCAGCATGGTGACCGACGGGATGTTCCTCGCCCTCGCCGCGGACCTGCCGGTGCCGGACGACCCGCGCATCGCCGCCGCCCTCGCCGGGGTCCGGCGGCGCGGCGAGGAGGCCCAGCGCGCCGCCGCGGCCGGCGACCTGACCGTCCTGATCGGCTACGACCTGCGCTACTGGCGCGAGTTGGCCGCCCTCTTCGGCAACCCCTACCTCTCCGACTTCCTGCACCGGCTGCGCGTGCAGAGCTGGGTGTGCACGGTGCAGCACCTGCGCCGGCTCAGCGACCTGCGCGGCACGCTGTGGTCCGGGCACACCGAACTGGTCGACGCCCTCGCCCACCGCGACGTTCCGGGCGCCCGCGCGCTCGTCGACGCGTACAACACCCACTCGCTCACCCTCATCGAGCGGCTCGCCGAGCACTCCACCGAGGACCTCACCGGCGGATGACCAACGCAGGACATGTCGTGGTCCGGCCCCAGATGGGTAGGGGAACTGCACGCACCGCGCACCGGCGCACACCCGCGCCCACCGACTACGCTTCCCTGACCACCGTCCTGTGTGAGGAGCCCTCTTTTGGCCTGTGACCTGTGGCTGGTACCGCTCGTCGACGTCTTGTGCCACACGCCGGACAACCCGTTCGCCGAGGAACTCGCGCAATACGACAAGGTGCTGGCCGAGGCCGGGCTGCCGCCGGTGCCGGTGTACCAGTACATGCCGGGCCTGTCCGGGGAGGTCGCGCCGGTGGCCGGCTTCGACTACGACGCGCTGCACTTCCTGCGCCGGGCCTACCTCCTCCAGGTGTGCGGTCTGCCGGTGACCCCGGTGGACGAACTCGGCGGGGACTACGAGCAGTTGCTGGAGATGTTCGAGTCGACGGCACAGCAGTCCCACCTCGTGTGGCACTACGACCACGCGGGCGCCTACGTCCCGGTCGACTTCCCGCACCCGCTCGCCGACGACGAACTCCTGGCGGGCGGCGGCCCGCTGGGCTCCTCGCACACCCTGCTGCGGGAACTGGAGGCCGTCGCCCCGGCCCTCGGCATCGACCCGGCCAACCCCCCGGCCCCGCCGCAACCGCCGCTCGGCCCGACAGAGCTGGAGGAGCCGGCGGTGCCCGCGCCGTACGACGCCAGCCCGTTCGCCCGGGAGCGCCATGTCTGGCTGGGCCTGCACGCGGCGGCGACACGGAGCCTGGCGCAGGGGTCGATGATCGTCTTCAGCTGACCGGTTCTTCGGCTGACCGGTTCGTCAGCCGACCGGGGCCGGTCAGCCGAGCTGGGACAGGCCCTTGCGCAGATCGTCCGCGTTCATGATGGGAGAGAGCTCGATCTCCGCGTTCAGTTCGGTGAAGAACGGCTCACCGGTGGGCGGCATCTCCGAGCTGTCCTGCATGTCGAAGATCATCAGGGCCGTCCGCCGGCCACCGAGGAGACCGAAGTAGGCGGCCTCCGGCTTGACGTGGTCGAGCGCCCGGCTGATCACCTCGGGCATCCTCCCGCTGCGGATCGCCTCGTTCGCCCTCTCCGTGTCCATCGTCGCCTTGAGCAGCACGCGCATCGCACTCACCTTCCTCGGCCGACGCGACGTGTACGCCCTCACCCTATGCCCGGGATGTCCCGTTCGTTCAGGCGAGCGGGTTCGGCGATCACGTCGATGCCGGTGAGGCGGCCGTCGGCGGCGAAGTCGAGGCGGAGACGACGCGCAGCCTGCCGTGCTCGGCCGTCGCCTGGCCGACCCGGCCGTCCACGAGGACCGCGCCGGTGAAACGGGCGCGTGCCATCGAGGCCATCGCGCCCCTGGCCACCGGCTCCACACCGCCGACGGACAAGGGCTCGGGTCGAACCGCCGGGCCGTGCCGTCGGGACGTCCGGGCACCGTACGGGTTCCTTCCGCGTCCACCGGCCGTCCGGGGCGGGCCCCCGAGTCAACCGCTGTGCGTATGCCCCTCCGCAAGGGCCGGGCCGTCACCCCACCAGGATGATCCCCGGCGGCCACAGCACCCCGGCGGCCAGCAGCAGCGCCGGTCCCAGGTGGACGGGGCACACCCGCAGCGGCGCCCGCAGGTGCCGGGCGACCTCGAAGCGGGCCGGGTCGCCGCAGTCCTCGACGCCCTTCTCGCCGCCGTACGGGCCCCGGCAGACGGCGGTGCGGTCACGGTCGGTCATGCCCCCGATCCGACACCACCGGGCCCGGCGGCGCCCGGCCAAGGGGGCCGAACGAAGGGCTACAGGGCGGTGGCGGCGTCGTCCAGGCCGATGCACTCGCGTTCCTGCGGGATCCACTTCACGGCGGGATCCAGGGTGGCGAGGATGCCGCCGACCTCCTCGCGGGGACCCGAGTACGTGAACTCCACGGCCGGTGAGCGGCCGTACGTCCGCAGGACGCTCACGCCGTCCCGCTTGAGCCGTGCCTCGTCCAGGACCCAGTCGACGCCGTCCGCGGTGACGCAGAGGTTGACGTTCGGCTGCAGTTCGTCGGCGCCGCAGCGGAACACGGCCTTCTGGCCGCCCCAGGACGCCACCCCGTTCCCCAGGGCCCAGTCGCGCGAGGCACCGGGTATGTCGTCCGGGAGGCGGGAGATCACCTTGTCGCACTTGGGGTCGTCGGCGTGCGGGGCGGCGGAGACCCGGTGGCCGTCGACGTATAAAGCACCGCCGGTCACGACGACGACCGCCGCGGTCAGCCAGATCCACGTCCGGGTGGTGGGCTTCCGCATCTTCCGCTCGCTCCGTGCTGTCCGTGCCGTTCGTCCGCCGGGAGGGCGGCTCCGGCCAGCGTATCCGCCGTCCCGACGGCGACGGCCGGGGCCCCGGTGCGGGGCCCCGGCCGTAGGGGTGTGCCCGCTCGCCTAGAGGAACGAGTTGATCTCGATCGTCTCGTCCCGGCCCGGACCGACGCCGATCGCGGAGATCGGGGCGCCGGACATCTCCTCCAGCGCCTTGACGTACGCCTGGGCGTTCTTCGGCAGGTCGGAGAAGGACTTCGCCTTGGTGATGTCCTCGCTCCAGCCGGGCAGCGTCTCGTAGACCGGCTTCGCGTGGTGGAAGTCGGACTGCGAGTACGGCAGCTCCTCGACGCGCTTGCCGTCGATCTCGTAGGCCACGCAGACCGGGATCTGCTCCCAGCCGGTGAGGACGTCGAGCTTGGTGAGGAAGAAGTCGGTGAGGCCGTTGACGCGGGTGGCGTAGCGGGCGATCACCGCGTCGAACCAGCCGCAGCGCCGGTCGCGGCCGGTGGTGACGCCGCGCTCGCCGCCGATGCGGCGCAGGGCCTCGCCGTCCTCGTCGAACAGCTCGGTCGGGAACGGGCCGGCGCCGACGCGGGTCGTGTACGCCTTGAGGATGCCGATGACCCGGCTGATCTTCGTCGGGCCCACGCCGGCGCCGGTGCAGGCGCCGCCCGCGGTCGGGTTCGACGAGGTGACGAAGGGGTACGTGCCGTGGTCGATGTCCAGGAGCGTGCCCTGGCCGCCCTCGAAGAGGACCACCTTGTCGTCGTCGAGGGCCTGGTTGAGGACCAGGACGGTGTCGGCGACGTACGGGGCGAGCTTGTCGGCGTAGCCCAGCAGCTCCTCGACGACCTGGCCGGTGGCGATGGCGCGGCGGTTGTAGAGCTTGGTGAGCATCTGGTTCTTGACGTCGAGCGCCGCCTCGACCTTCTGGGTGAGGATCGACTCGTCGTAGAGGTCCTGGACCCGGATGCCCACGCGGTTGATCTTGTCGGCGTAGGTCGGGCCGATGCCGCGCCCGGTGGTGCCGATCCTGCGCTTGCCGAGGAAGCGTTCCGTCACCTTGTCGACGGTGACGTTGTACGGCGTGATGATGTGAGCGTTGCCGCTGATCAGGAGCTTGGACGTGTCGACGCCGCGCTCGTTCAGCCCGCTCAGCTCGGAGAACAGGACCGACGGGTCGACGACGACGCCGTTGCCGATGACCGGCGTGCAGCCGGGGGAGAGAATCCCGGAAGGGAGCAGGTGGAGGGCGTACTTCTGGTCGCCCACGACTACCGTGTGGCCGGCGTTGTTGCCGCCCTGGTAGCGCACCACGTAGTCGACGGAACCACCGAGCAGGTCCGTCGCCTTTCCCTTGCCTTCGTCACCCCACTGAGCACCGAGCAGCACAAGTGCGGGCACGCGCGTACACCCCTTCCGGGCGGGGCATGTCCATGGTCGAGGGCGTATGCGACGGGTTTCCGCCACGTACACCGCGACCGTCGTTGGCCGCCAACCGTCGGACCGGGTGCCCCGGAATAGACGAAGCCCCTGGCGCAACAGCGCAAGGGGCTCTTGCACAAAGATGCTACCCGAGGAAGTGAGGCATGGCCGAGGTGGCGACTTCCGCGAGCTCTTCAGCGAACTCCTCCGCGAGGTCCGACCAGCTTCTGGTGGTCGTCGATCCGGCCGCCCGGCGGATGGACGGAGAGTCCGTCCGGATCGCGAAAGACGTGCTCAGCGCGGGTGCGTCGCATACGAAGGTGTGTCTGCCGGACGGTCCGGAGGAGTTCGCGCGGGCGCTGGGGCGGCGCGGCTCGCGGCGTCCCGTGGTGGTCGGTGACGACGGCGCGCTGCTGCGGGCCGTGGCCCTGCTGCACCGGCGGCGGGAGCTGGCCGGCTGCGGCCTGTCGGTGGTGCCGGTGGGCCCGGCACTCGGTCTCGCCCGGTCCCTGGGGCTGCCGACCGGGGCGGTGGCGGCGGCGCGGGCGGTCCTCGACGGGGCGGAACGGCGCCTGGACCTGCTCGTCGACGACAGCGACGGGGTGGTGCTGGGGGCGGTGGGGATTCCGCCGGGTCCGCTCCCCGCACCGGAGCGGGCGGACGGGGACGTCGGCGCGGGATCGCTGCGGCCCTGGCTGCGGACCTGTCAGTCGCTCGTGCGGACGCTGGCGTCCTCGCGTCCGGCCCGGACCGCCGTGGCGCCGGGGGTGGCCGGTCCGGCCCGGCTGCGGGTGGAGGTGGACGGGGTGACGCTGGTGGACCTGGACCAGCCGGTTCAGGCGCTGACGGTGATGCCGGGCGGCGGAGGGCTGGCGGTGGTGGAGGCGCGGCCGCTGTCGGTGGGCGCGCAGGCGGCGCCGCTGACGGCGAGCGGACGGACGGTGACCGTGTCGGGGGCGCACTTCCGGTACCGGGCCGACGCGGTGGTGTGCGGACCGGTGGGGACGCGGACGTGGGTGGCGCGCGAGGGGGCGTGGGGGCTGACGCTGCCGGCGGGGTAGGGCGCCGACGGGCGGAAACGGCGTGCGCAGGACCGGGGCGGGCGCCTACGCTCTCCGTCGGACCTGATCAGGGGGGGGCGCGTGAGCCAGTACTTCGACGCGGGCGACGAGACGCTGTGGAATCCGTCCAACGGGGCGGCGCGGCTGTTCCTGCGACACGTGGCCGTGTACGAGGCCGAGCTGGGCACCCCGTCGGGCGTCGGCGAGATGATCAACGACGAGTGCCAGATCGATACCGGCGCCTACGAGAGGTTCGTGAACGTCCTGGTCGAGTGGCACCACGGCACCCGGCACCGGATCATCCACACCCTCGCCCGCGGCTTCGTCGTCACGGCCCTGGCCCTCGCGAACCGGGCGGGGGCCGAGGTGCGCTTCCCGGACGCCGGTGCGGACGGCGGACTGGAGGGGCGCGCCGACGTGCAGGTGCCGGCACCCGCGCACCGGCACTCGGAGTGGGAGGAACACCTGCGCGAGCAGGCCGCGGCCGTCGAACGCGCCATGCCCCGCTGAGCCGCCCCGGCGTCAGCCGGCGCCGAAGGTCTTCTCCCGGTGCACCCGCCAGCGTTCCATCATCGCCGCGATCTCCCCGTCCACGAACTCGAAGAAGGCGAGCGTCTCGGCCATGCGCCGGCCCGCCGGGGTGTCGGCGCCGAGGCTGGCGACGCCCTCGCGCAGCGCGCTCTCCCAGCGCTTGAGCACGGCCTCGCGGTTGGTGAGCGCCTCGTACCACTGGTTGCTGTGCACCCGGTAGCGCTCCCGTCGCGAGCCCGGTTCGCGTTCGCGCGCGACCATGTGCTGCTGGGAGAGGTAGCGCACGGCGCCGGAGACGGCGGCGGGACTGACCCGAAGGCTCTCGCCGAGTTCGGCGGAGGTCAGTGAGCCCGAGTCGGAGGCCAGCAGGGCGGTGAAGACCCGGGCCGGCATGCGCTGCATCCCGGCCTCGACGAGCTGGGCCGCGAAGCCCTCCACGAACTTCGACACCGCCTCGGGGTCGCGCCCCGCCTCCGCTGGTTCCGTCGTCATCCGTCGATCATCCCTCACCCGGCGCGACCCCTCATCCTGACGGTTTCTTAACTTCACAAATTTCTGAAAGAAGCGTACGTTCCGAATCATGACGAAGGCAATCAGCGTCTCCGGACTGCACAAGGCGTTCGGACGCACGCACGCGCTGGACGGTCTCGACCTGGAGGTCGGGGCCGGCGAGGTCCACGGGTTCCTCGGGCCCAACGGAGCCGGCAAGTCCACCACCATCCGGGTCCTGCTCGGCCTGCTGCGCGCCGACTCGGGCGCCGCCCAGGTGCTCGGCCGCGACCCGTGGGCGGACGCGGTGGAGGTGCACCGGCGGATCGCGTACGTCCCCGGCGACGTGACGCTGTGGCGCAACCTCTCCGGCGGCGAGGTCATCGACCTCTACGGCCGCCTGCGCGGCGGACTGGACTCCCGGCGCCGCGCCGAGCTGGTCGAACGCTTCGAACTCGACCCGACCAAGAAGGGCCGCACCTACTCCAAGGGCAACCGCCAGAAGGTGGCCCTGGTGGCCGCCTTCGCCTCCGACGTCGACCTGCTGATCCTCGACGAACCCACCTCCGGACTCGACCCGCTGATGGAGGAGGTCTTCCAGCGCTGCGTGGCGGAGGAGCGCGAGCGCGGCCGGACGGTGCTGCTCTCCTCCCACATCCTCAGCGAGGTCGAGGAGCTGTGCGACCGGGTCAGCATCATCCGCAAGGGACGGACCGTCGAGAGCGGCTCGCTCGCCGACCTGCGCCACCTGACCCGTACCAGCGTCACCGCCGAACTCGCGGGCGCCCCGAACGGGCTCGCCCACCTGCCGGGCGTCCACGACCTCGACGTCCGGGGACACCGCGTCCGGCTCCAGGTCGACACCGACAAGCTGGACGCCGTCCTGAGGTCGCTGAGCGAGACCGGCGTGCGCTCGCTGACGTCGACGCCGCCGACGCTGGAGGAGCTGTTCCTGCGGCACTACCAGGCCGACGGCACGGAGTCCGGGGCGGCGGTGACGACCCGATGACCACCACCGCCGACGCCGCCGCCACGGCTTTCGCGGCCCGGTCCGGCGGCTCGCGCCAACTGGCCGGCACCGGCACGCTGCTCCGCTTCGCCCTGCGCCGCGACCGCGTGCTGATCCCCGTCTGGGCCGGGGTGAACGCGCTCATGGTGCTGTCCATGCCGGGCACGATCAACGGCCTGTACGGCACCGCCGCCGAACGCGCCGACCTGATGCGGCAGATGGAGACCAACTCCTCGCTGCGCGCGCTGGTCGGCCCCGTCTTCGACGACAGTCTCGGCGCGCTCACCGCCTGGCGCGTCGGCCTGTACGCCGGTGCGCTCGCCGCCGTGATGAGCCTGCTGATCGTCGTACGGCACACCCGCGACGAGGAGGAGAGCGGACGGCAGGAGGTCGTCGCCTCCGGCATGGTCGGCCGCCGGGCCCCGTTGACGGCGGCGCTGCTCGCGGCGGCGGTCGCCAACGCCGCCCTGGCTCTGCTGGTCGCCGCCGGACTGGCCGGGCAGGGGGCGGCCGGCGCGCTCGCCCTCGGTCTCGGGGTCGCGGCGGTCGGGATGCTCTTCGCGACCACGGCGGCGATCGTCGCCCAGCTCACCGAGAGCGCACGGCTGGCCCGGGGGCTGACGGCGGCGGCGCTGGGCGGCGCCTTCGTGCTGCGGGCGGCGGGCGACTCGGGGACGGACGACGGTTCCTCCGTCCTGACCTGGGTGTCGCCGCTGGGCTGGCTGGAGAACGTGCGGGCCTTCGCGGACGAACGATGGTGGGTACTGCTGCTGCTCGCGGCCGCGGCGGCCGCACAGGGGACGGCGGCCTATGCCCTCGCCGGGCGCCGGGACCTCGGGATGAGCTTTCTGCCGACCCGGCCGGGACCGGCCGCCGGGCGCCTGGGTACGGCCGGTGCACTGGCCTGGCGCCTGCAACGGGGCGGCGTCCTCGGCTGGAGCACCGGCTTCCTCCTCGCCGGTGTCGTCTACGGCGGGATGACGGAGGGCGCGACCGATCTGGTCGGGGACAGCGAGCAGGCCCGCGAGATCATCGAACGGATGGGCGGGCAGGCCGGGCTCACCGACGCGTTCGTGTCGGCGATGGTCGGCATGCTGGGGCTGGTCGCCGCGCTGTACGTCGTGGCGTCGGTGCTGCGCCTCGGCGGCGAGGAGACCTCCGGGCGCGCGGAACCGGTGCTCGCGGGCGCGGTGGGCCGGCTGCGGTGGGCCGCCGGGCACCTGGTGATCGCCTTCGGCGGTGCGGCCCTCATCATGCTGCTCGCCGGGCTCGGTTTCGCCGCCGGGTACGGGCGGGACGTCGGGCCGATCCTGGGCGCGTGCCTGGTGCAGCTGCCCGCGGTGTGGGTGATCGGCGGCACGGCGGTCCTGCTGCACGGGCTGCTGCCCCGGGCCGCGGTGGCCGCGTGGGCCGTCGCGGGCGCCGTGCTGCTGCTGGGGTGGATCGGACCGGTGCTCGACGTGCCGCAGGCCGTGCTGGACGTGTCGCCGTACGGGCACCTGCCGAAGCTGCCGGGCGGGGAGATGAGCTGGTCGCCGGTGCTGGTGCTGCTCCTGATCGCGGGGGCGCTGGTGGCGGCGGGGCTCGCCGGGCTGCGGCGGCGGGACCTGACCTGACGTCCGCGGACCCGCCGACGCGCGGCACGACCCGGACCACGTGGACGGACTCGCCGGTACGGGGTGGCCCTCCCGGTCGGCCCGCCCCGCGCGTGGCACCTCCGCCCACCTCACGCACCACCGTGAGGGAACCGGTGCGGGGGCCGGTGGCGTCCTCAGGTGCATGAAACGAGACGCGGTGACGTACGGCGGGTGCCTGGTGTCGATGGCGGGTGCCGCGGGAGCCGTGTGGCTGTGGGGCGCCTCGGGCCGCACGCAGCGGCACCTGGGCAACGGGTTCGAGAACAACGGGCAGGACTTCGGCGCCGTCCTCACCGAACTGCCGTTCGTCTTCCTCGCCGGAGCCGTGGTGCCCGCCGTGGTCTGGGGGCTCGGCGCCTGGCTGCTGGGGCGGCGCCGACGCCCCCGGGAGTCACAGTTCCACGCGTAGTTCCGTCAGGCCGCGCATCACGAAGTTCGGCCTGCGTTCCGGTTCCGCCGCCAGGCGCAGCGTCGGGGCCCGCTCCAGCAGCGACGTCATGGACGCCGCCAGCTCGATGCGGGCCAACGGGGCGCCGATGCAGTAGTGGATGCCGGCGCTGAAGGAGATGTGGGGGTTGTCCCGGCGGGTGAGGTCCAGGCGTTCCGGGTCGGGGAAGACCGCCGGGTCGTGGTTGGCGGAACCGAACAGCATCGCCACCTCCGCGCCGCGCGGCAGCGTCGACCCGTCGATCTCGATCTCGTCGAGGACCCAGCGTTCGAAGAGCTGGAGCGGGGTGTCGTAGCGCATCAGCTCCTCCACGGCCGGCGGGACGAGCGAGTGGTCGGCGCGCAGGGCCGCCAGCTGGTCGGGGTGGCGGAAGAGGGCCAGCCAGCCGTTGGTGGTCGCGTTCACCGTGGCCTCGTGACCGGCGTTCAGGAGCAGGACGCAGGTCGAGATCATCTCCTGCTCGGTGAGGCGGTCGTCGTCCTCGTCGTGCGCCGCGATCAGGCCCGAGATCAGGTCGTCGCCGGGGTCCTTGCGACGGGCCGCGATGAGGGTGCGCAGGTAGTCCGAGAACTCGAGCGACGCCCGGACCGCCTTCGCCGCCGTCTCCTCGGACGGGTTCAGCTCGTACATTCCGCAGATCTCCGCCGACCAGGGGCGCAGCGGGGCCCGGTCGGACTCCGGGATGCCCAGCATCTCCGCGATCACGGCGACCGGCAGCGGCTCGGCCACGTCGGTGAGCAGATCTCCGCCGCCCGCCGCCACCAGCCGGGCCACCAGGTCGTCCGCCAGCCCGTGCACGTACGGCCGCAGCCGCTCCACCGTACGCGGCGTGAACGCCTTCGACACCAGACGCCGGATACGGGTGTGGTCCGGCGGCTCCAGGTCGAGCATGCCGTGGTCGTTCAGCGTGTGGAAGGGCTCGTGCTCCGGCGGGGGCGGGGTCCGCCCGTACTCCTCGTGCGTGAAACGGTGCTGGTAGGTCCGACCGAGGCGGCGGTCGCGCAGCAGCGCCGAGACGTCCGCGTGGTGCGGGACCAGCCACTGGTCGCTCGGCTCGTAGTAGAGCACGCGCCCCTGCCCCCGCAGCTCGGCGAAGGCCGGGTACGGGTCGGCGACGAAAGCCGGGTCCCACGGGTCGAACGCGGGGCCGGACGCGGGATCGGACGCGGAGTCGGACGCGCGACCGGTCGCGGAGTCGGATGCAGCCGTCATGGACGGACAGTAGGACCTCGACCGGCCCTGTGCCCAGAGTGCCGACCACCCGTGTGAGGAGTCTTGACCTCGCGCCGCCGGAGCCTTAGCTTCCTTGACCAATGTTTCGGAAAGCCTTCCGAAACATTCGGTACGACGGAATGAGACTCCCCGCAATGAGATCCGTTCGTTTCGCCACCGTGGCCCTCGCCACCGCCGCCCTGACGCTGCCGCTCGTCGCGGGAACCGCCACGGCCGGCCCGTCTTCCGGCCGGCACCCCGCACCGCACTCCCACGCCAAGTTCGACCGGTTGCGCGAAGCCGCGCCCGACGGCTTCTACGTGGGCACCGCCGTGGCGGGCGGCGGCCACCACCTGGAGCAGGACTACCCGGACCCGTTCACCTCGGACAAGGAGTACCGGAAGGTCCTGGGGCGCCAGTTCGACTCGGTTTCCCCCGAGAACCAGATGAAGTGGGAGTTCATCCACCCCGAGCGCGACCGGTACAACTTCGCGGCGGCGGACGCCATCGTCGACTTCGCCGAGCGCCACCGCCAGGTCGTGCGCGGTCACACGCTCGTGTGGCACAGCCAGAACCCTCAGTGGCTGGAGCAGGGCGACTTCTCCGACGAGGAACTGCGCGCGATCCTGCGCGAGCACATCACCACCGTCGTCGGCCGGTACGCCGGGCGGATACAGCAGTGGGACGTCGCAAACGAGATCTTCGACGACCAGGGCAAGCTCCGTGCACAGGACAACATCTGGATCCGCGAGCTCGGCCCGGGCATCGTCGCGGACGCCTTCCGCTGGGTCCACGAGGCCGACCCGAAGGCGAAGCTGTTCTTCAACGACTACGGCGTCGAAAGCGTCAACGCCAAGAGCGACGCCTACTACGCACTCACCCGGGACCTGCTCCGGCAGGGCGTGCCGGTACACGGCTTCTCCGTACAGGCACACCTGAGCACGCGGTACGGCTTCCCCGCGGACCTGGAGACGAACCTGAGGCGCTTCGACGCGCTGGGCCTGGAAACCGCCGTCACCGAGCTGGACGTGCGGATGGACCTGCCGGCCGACGGTGAACCCACCGCCGCGCAGCAGGAACAGCAGGCCGACTACTACCGGCGGACGCTGTCGGCGTGCCTGGCCGTCGAGGACTGCAACTCGTTCACGATCTGGGGCTTCACCGACAAGTACTCGTGGGTGCCGGTGTTCTTCGAGGGCGAGGGCTCCGCGACGGTCATGACCGACGACTTCCACCGCAAGCCCGCCTTCTACGCCCTGCGGGACACTTTGAAGGCGGCGGCACGCAAGCACTGACGCCCGCCGTCCGCCGGGTCCGCCGCGGGGGCCGTCGCCCGGCACCCCGCGGCGGGGCCGGCCCCTCTGCTCACACCCCGGGTCGGGAGTGCCGCTTGACGCCCTCGACGAAGGCGGTGAAGGCGGGGGCGGGGACGGAGAGGGTTGCGCGGGTGGGGGCCTTGGAGTCGCGGATGGCTATGCGGGTGGCCAACTCCGCGATCTCGACGCAGGTGTTGCCTTCGCCGCCCCCGGAGTGGGTGGACTTCCGCCAGTTCATCAAAGCTCCTTCGTCAAGCGGTGAATGAAGTCCCGTGAGTCCGAGGGGTTCAGCGACGACTTCTTCACCGTACGGAATAGCGTTCGGAGTCGGTCCAAGTGGGGTGCGGCATCGATGAACAGGGTGCCGGTGGGTGAGTCGAGGAGCCCCGTGTCCAACTTGGGCACCGGACCGCCCAAATACATCATCGATGCGTCACCACCTGCGAAACCGTCCCGATCGACCGGGATGACCCGGACAGTGGCGTGCCCCTTCTCGATCTCGTCCAGGATGAGCCGAAGCTGAGACACAGCCGTCCGGCGGTCGGCCACACGTACACGCAGGGCGAACTCGTGGATCACCGTCTCGTACGGGGTCGGCGCGTCACCCTCGATCGCGCTGTGTCGTCGCATCCTGTGCTCCACGCGCGGCTCCAGTTCAGCCTCTGGCAGCTCGGGGCGCATGTACCTGAAGACCGCCCGGGCGTAGTCCGGGGTCTGGAGAAGGCCAGGAACGTGCGTGATGACGATCTCACGCAGGAACGTCGCGTGATGTTCCGCCTCGGCGACATCCAGGTTCACCTGGGGCAGGACTCCTCGGTAGTCGTCCCACCAGCCGTGTGACCGCTCGCCGGCCAACGACACCAGGGCATCGATGAACGCCTCGTCCCCGCAGCCGTAATGAGCTGCCAGTCGACGAACGCGCTCAGCGCTGGCGCCCGAGATACCCAACTCCACCTGACTCATCTGCGCCGAAGTCGAGTTCAGAAAGGCCGCCACCTCACGCGCCGTCATGCCCGTCGCCTCGCGCAGCTTGCGCAACTCGGCCCCCAGCCGCACTTGCCGAGCGGTGGGATTGCTCCTCGGCGCCATACGTTCTCCGTCCCCAACACCTCTGCGTACGTGCCACGTTCGAGTGCCTGATTATGGCAACGGCTTGCACGAGGAGAAATTACTCCTCTACCGTCGGTGACGCGACGCACACGCTGCGGAACGCCGGGGCACCGGAAGCGCACCGCACCGGCCTGCCATGACGGATGCGGCATGACACCGCCCGGAGACCGCGCCCTCCCTCTCCTCCCCTCACCCGAACGGAGTTGACGCACGCATGCCCGAAGACGAGTCCTGGGAGTACTCCCTGTACATCCCCAACGACCCCCGCGCCGTCACCATCAGTCGGCGCACCCTGCGCCTCATCCTCACCATGCACGGACTGATCCGCCTCGTCGATGTCGCGGAACTCCTCGCGGCGGAGCTGATCGGCAACGCCGTGCTGCACACGAAGGGCCCCGCCGCGCTGCGGGTGCGCTGGTCGCCGCCGGAGACGCTACGGATCGGCGCGTGGGACGCGGACCCCGAACCGCCCGATGCTCCCGCCCGGTTGGCGGACGGGACCGAGAGTGAGAGCGGTCGGGGGCTCGCCCTCGTCAGAGCCTGCTCCGATCTGTGGGGCTGGCAGCCGCTCTCCCGGTTCGGCAACAGGGGAAAGTACGTGTGGTGTGAGCTCGGTGCCGGTCAGCCCGGCGTCACCAGTCGTGCCTCGTAGGCGAAGACCGCCGCCTGGGTGCGGTCGCGCAGGCCGAGCTTCACCAGGATGCGGCTGACGTGGGTCTTGATCGTCGACTCGGCGACCACCAGCCGCTCGGCGATCTCCGCGTTGGACAGGCCCTGTGCGATCAGGACCAGGACCTCCGTCTCGCGCTCGGTCAGGTCGCCGTACGCCGCCTGTGCCGAGGGCATCAGGCGCGGAGCGTCGGACAGCTTGGAGAACTCGGTGATCAGACGCTTGGTGATGGAAGGCGCCAGGAGGGCCTCCCCGGCCGCCACCACCCGGACACCGTCCGCGAGCTGACGGGCCGAGGCGTCCTTGAGCAGGAAGCCGGATGCGCCCGCGCGCAACGCCTGGTACACGTACTCGTCGAGGTCGAAGGTGGTCAGCACCAGCACCTTCGAGGTGCCGTCCGCCGCGACGATCTCCCGCGTCGCCTCGATGCCGTTCAGCTCGGGCATGCGGATGTCCATCAGGACCACGTCCGGGGCCAGCTCACGGACCTTGGCCACCGCCTCCCGGCCGTTGACCGCCTCGCCGACGACCTCGATGTCCGGCATCGCGTTCAGCAGGACCGAGAAGCCCTCGCGCACCATCATCTGGTCGTCGGCGATCAGTACGCGGATCGTCATGCGTCGTCCTCGGTCCGGGCGGCGACCGGCAGGAACACCACCACCTCGTACCCTCCGTCGTCCGTGGGACCCGCGGTCATCTCGCCGTTCAGCATCGAGACGCGTTCGCGCATGCCGGTGACACCGTGACCTGCGCCGGGCGATGGTTTGACCAGGGTGTTCGGTGGGACGGCCGTGTTGACCACGCGCAGGCCCAGGCCGCCCAGGACGTAGGAGACCTCGACGCGGGCCGTCGCGCCGGGCGCGTGCCGCAGGCTGTTGCTCAGGGCCTCCTGCACGATCCGGTACGCCGACAGCTCCACGCCGGGCGGCAGCTCGCGCACCGCACCGGTCACCGCCTTGTCGACCGTCAGACCGGCCTCGCGCACATTGGCGAGCAGAGCGTCCAGGTCGGCGAGGGTCGGCTGCGGGGCGTCCGGGGCCTCGTAGTCCTCGGCGCGGACGACGCCCAGGACGCGGCGCAGCTCGGTGAGCGCCGCCACCGCGTTCTCCCTGATCGTGACGAAGGCACGCTCCAGCTCCTCGGGCGGATTCTCCACCCGGTAGGGCGCGGCCTCCGCCTGGATGGCGACCACCGACATGTGGTGGGCGACCACGTCGTGCAGCTCGCGGGCGATGGTGGTGCGCTCCTCCAGCAGGGTGCGGCGGGAGCGCTCGTGCGCGGTGACCGTCTGCTGGGCGGTGACCTCCTTGCGGGCGGTCTGCCGTATGTGCCAGAGACAGACCAGGAGCAGGGCGAACGCGGACGTCACCATCATGGGCGCGCTGTTCGTGTAGTAGTACGCCCCGCCGAAGAAGACGTCCGCGAAGAAGGCGTACACGCAGGTCAGGATCCACATCCAGACGGCGGTGCGGGGCCGGGTGCGCAGCGCCACGATGATCAGCACCGCAAGGTGGCAGATGAACGCGCCCGGCATCCAGGGCCAGTCCCACCCGGCGCCGTTGATGAGCGCCACCAGCGGCGTGACGGCGAGGGACATCCAGAAGGCACCGATCGGCCGGAGCAGCGTGGCGAGCACCGGGAGGGCGCACAGGATGCCGGACAGCAGGGCCGGTACGTCACCGCCGGGCAGGTCCCCCGATACCGAGCCGACGACGAACGCGATGAACGCGATCGCCCCCACCACCGCGTGCGGAAGGTACTGCGCGTCCGTCCGCAGCCTGCCGGGCAGCCGGCGGACGAACGGGCCGTCGGTGTGCCGGGGCGGCAGGCGGCGGTAGGCGAAGGGGTCGTGGAACAGATCCTGGCGCAGGCCCCGCAGGGAGGTCCGCGCCAGCCGGTACTCCTGGCTGCGGGTCTCGCCCTCGTGCTGCTGGTGGGTCGTCTCGGTCACGCTCACACGGTAGGCCGACCGGGAGCGGCCGGTCGTCCCCGTGGAGAGGGGTTCCGCGGCATCCCTCTCAAGTACTACGGGGGCCACTGCGTATCGCTCCTCAGTAGCCCGCGGGGCGCACCAGCCCCGACTCGTAGGCGAACACCGCCGCCTGGGTACGGTCCCGGAGGCCCAGCTTCACCAGGATCCGGCCCACATGGGTCTTCACCGTCTGTTCGGCGACCACCAGGCGCTGGGCGATCTCCGCGTTCGACAGGCCCTGCGCGATCAGGGCGAGCACCTCCGTCTCCCGCTCGGTCAGCTCGCCGACGCGGGTCTTCAACGGGGCGCGCGGACGGTCGTCCAGCCGGGAGAACTCCGCGATCAGCCTCCGGGTGATCCCCGGTGCCAGCAGGGCGTCTCCGGCGGCCACCACCCGCACCGCCTCGGCCAGCTGGTCGGCGGACGCGTCCTTCAGCAGAAACCCGGAGGCCCCCGCCCGCAGCGCCTCGTACACGTACTCGTCGAGGTCGAAGGTGGTCAGCACCAGCACCCTGACCTCCGGGGTGGCGCCGGTGATGCGCCGGGTGGCCTCGATACCGCCCAGCTCCGGCATGCGGATGTCCATCAGGACGACCTCCGGCGCCAGCTCGGCGACCTTGGCCACGGCGTCCAGGCCGTCCACCGCCTGCCCGATCACCTCGATGTCCGGCTGGGTGTTGAGCAGCACGGTGAAACCCTGCCGGACCATCTGCTGGTCGTCGGCGATCAGCACGCGGATCACGCGGCCGTTGCTGCTGGTCGTCATGGGGTGTCGTCCTTGGTGAAAGGTTCGGTGGAAGAGTCGGCGAACGGGTCGGTGGGAGAGTCGGTGAAGGGAGCGGCGGGCACGTCGGGGCCGTCGGTCGGGAGGAAGGCCGCCACCTGGTAGCCACCGCCCTGCAGTGGGTGCGCCGTCAGGGTGCCGTCCAGCATCGCCACCCGCTCCCGCATGCCGAGCAGCCCGTGCCCGGCCCCCTGCGAGGGTGTGGGGGCGCGCTTCGGCCGGGTGTTGGAAACCTCCACACGCAGCCCGATCGGCAGGTGGGTGAGGTGGACGCGGGCGGTGGCGCCCGGTGCGTGCCGCAGCACGTTGCTGAGCGCCTCCTGCACGATCCGGTACGCCGACAGCTCCACGCCGGGCGGCAGCGGTCTGCGCGTCCCGCTGCTGTCCAGGGCGACGGTCAGTCCGGCGGCCCGGATGTTGTCCACCAGCGCGTCGAGCCGGTCCAGGGTGGGCTGCGGGGCGTGCGGGGCGGCGGCGCTCCCCTCGGGCGCCTCCAGCGCGTTCGAATGCTCGGCGCGCAGCACGCCCAGCACCCGGCGCAGCTCGGTGAGCGCCTCCAGCGCGTTCTGCCGGATGCCGGCGAGGTTCTCCTTCAGCTCGTCCGGCGGGTTCTCGACGAGCAGGGGCGCGACCTGGGCCTGGATGGAGATCACCGACATGTGGTGGGCGACCACGTCGTGCAGCTCGCGCGCGATGCGGCCGCGCTCCTCCAGCAGGGTGCGCCGGGCTCTCTCCTCGGCGGTGAGCGAGGTCTGCTCGGCCAGTTGGGTGCGGGCCTCCCTGCGGCCGCGCAGGGCGATGCCGAGAACGACGGCGACCGTGAACAGGATGACGGCGAGCTGCCCAGTGGGCTGGAAGTTCTGTGCGCCGACCACGCCCTGGGTCAGGTAGGTGAGGAGCCCGGTCAGTGCGAGCGCCTCCAGGGACACTCTCGTGCGCACCCGCAGGGCGAGCAGCAGCAGGACGAACAGGTGCCCGATGAGTCCGGCGGCCGTCCAGGGCCAGGTGAACTTGTCGCCGCTCGGCACCATCTCGGCCCGCACGGCGAAGGCGCCCACCAGCATGGCGGCCAGCGACAGCCACCACGCCGCGACCGGTCGCCACAGCGCGAGCACCATCGCGCCGCCCGCCGTGACACCGATGACGAGGGCGAAGCCCGGCTCGATGCCGCCACCGTCGCGGTCGCCGAGCTGGCCGGCGTCGCCCAGCAGCACCCCCAGCGCCGCCAGGCACACGACCCCGTGCGGGAACCAGCGCAGCCACACCGACGGCGGCAGCGGGTCGGCCCGCCAGGTCCACAGGTCGTCGTGGAGCACATGCAGCACGCGCCCGGCCCGGGCTCGTGAGCGGGCCCACTGCCGCTTCCCCCATCGCGTCACGGGCCCCACCCTAGACATGACGTGCACCCGCCGCGGTCCCCCGGCGCCGCGGGCTGTGCGCACGGACGACCCGGGTGCCGCGCCGTACCCCGACGTGCTCGCAGGAGCGGAACGTGGCCCAGCAACAGGCCAGGACCAGCGCGAACACCGGCAGCCAGACGAGCCGGGCCGCAACCCAGTCCAAGCCGTCGGGGAGCGTGTGCAGGCCGGGCAGGCGGCCCGCGAGGAGTCCGGTGGCCGTGGTCGCCATCAGCGCCGTCTGATGCCAGAGGAAGATCGTCATCGCGGAGAGATTGACCAGCGCGACCGCCGCCCAGGCCACGGGACGCCGCATCGCACGGCGCAGCCGCTCGCGCAGCAACAGGGCGAGCCCGCACTGGGCCAGGCCAAAGGTGACGGCGGCCAGGGTCGGCGGGTTGAGATTCGACACCGACGCGCCGGGGACACCGACCATCGACGCCGGGTAGCCCGCCCAGGCGACGAGCGCCGCCGTGGCCGCCGTGCCACCGGTCAGCAGGAGCCGGCCCGCGCGCCGCCGGTCCAGTTCGCCGCGGGTCCAGGCGGCGCCGAGGGTGTAGGGGACGAGCCAGCCGGCCGCCAAATTGACCCAGCCGAGCCAGGACGGGGCGCCGAACCCGAACCGCAGCAGGTCCACGTGGAGGACGACGACCAGCGGCCACAGCGGATGCAGCCGGGTCAGCAACGGGGTCGCCGCGGTCAGCGCGGCGAAGACCAGCAGGAACCACATCGGGGACAGCGCCAGCTTCACCAGCGTGTGGACGGTCGGGTAGTCCGCGCCTGTGAGCAGAAGCAGCGCGGCCGTCACCGTCCACAGGGTGAGGACGGCCAGGACGGGTCGGAAGAGCCGGGACAGCCGGGCGGCCAGCCAGCGGCCGTAGGTCTCGCCGCGCGCACGCGCCGACGCGTACCCACGCGTCGCGACGTGGCCGCCGACCAGGAAGAACACGGCGAGGGTCTGGAAGGCCCAGGAGATCGGGGCCAGCCAGGGCATGTCCTTCAGCGGGCTGGCCGCGTGCAGGCCGGTGCCGTCGGCGACCAGGGCCGTCACCAGCCAGTGCCCGAACACCACCCCGAGGATGGCGAGGGCGCGCAGGGCGTCCACGGCCTGGTCCCGCTCCTTGGGGGTGGCGGCGTCGATGCGGGCGACGGCGGCACGCAGGGCGCCTTGTGGGAGCGCCGGGGTCGGGTCAGCCATGGGTCACCTCCGTGGTCTCCCCCAGGGCGATCCGGGTCAGGTTCGTCAGGGAGAGGGAACCGGTGTCGAAGTAGTCGCTGTGGCCGCCGTCGCCGGCGTCGAAGACCCGGGCGCCGAAGTCCGGGGAGACCGGGTCGGTGCCGAAGCCGACGGTGGTGCCGAACAGGTCGGCGCTGACGTGCGGAACGTGCTCCACCCAGTCGTCGCTGCCCCGCCCCGCCCATATCCGGGCCTCGGAACGCAGGCCGGCGGCGGTGTCCGCACCGGTGCCCGGGCTGCCGACCAGGGCGATGTCGGAGACGGTCAGGCCGTCGGCGGCGCGGGCACAGACCACCGAGCCGTAGGAGTGACAGAGCAGGGCGACGCGGGTGTCCGGACCCGTGATCCGGCGCAGGTCGTCGACCAGGTCGCGCAGCCCGGGGGCGGCCCGGTCGGCGCGGTCGGTCGTGGCGACGGTGGTGCTGACGGTGCCCGGCGTCTCGTAGCCCAGCCAGGCCACGACGGCGGTGCGCGTCCCCGCGGGAGCCTCGGCGACGAGCTGCCGGTGCAGGGCGAGGGCGGCGGCGCGGAAGCGGCCGTAGGTGTCGATGCCGGTGTCGGAGCCCGGGACCAGCACGGCGACGCGGTCTGCTTGCGCCAGGTCGCCGAGGACTTCGGTGACCAGCCCCGCGCCCCGGCCGTCGAAGGCGAGGAGGTGACGGGACGGGTCGGCCATCGCACGGTCCGCCGCCGCGCGGTGCCGGTCGCCGTGGTCGGCGGCCATCCGGGACGCCTGAGCCGCGTTGGCCCGGTTGGCGGCGTAGGCCTTCTCCAGTGTGTCGGCCGTCGGTGCCGCGAGAGCGGCGGGCGCCGGGGCGGGGATCTCTGGCCGCGCGGCCCCGGAGAGAGGGAGAGCCACTGCGCCGGCGATGAGGGCGGCGCAACCGGCGCGGCGCCATCCGCGCACACGCCGCCGCCAACGTACCGTCGTCCTGGGCCCCATGGCCTCTCCCCTCCAGCCCGCCCGCTCATCGGGCGCGTCTGCAGGGAAAGTTATGAATCGGGCCGGGTAACCCGCGTCCCGCCAGGGAACTCACCTGGCGGGTAGCTCTCAGGTATTACGGGTACGACAACTCTCGCCTTCCGCTCATTCGAGCGGGCCGAGGACACTTCCGGGGCATGTGTGCACGTCTTTCGTCAGCCCCCCTCCGCCGGACCCCCTCCCCGGCTCACCACGCCAGCTGCGCGATCTCCTCCGCCACCACCGCGCAAGCGTCCGCCGCCGGATCGATCAGCGGGTAGTGCCCGACGTCCTCCAGCAGCGTCACCCCCACCACCTCCCCGGCCTTCGCCGCCGCGTCCGCGTACGCCTCGGCGACGGCCTGCGGGACGTCGACGTCGGCGCGGCCCTGCACGAGGGTGGTCGCAATGCCGGTGGGCAGCAGCAGGGCCGGGTCGGCATACGGCCGCCGCTCGGCGAACAGCTCGCCGCCCCCGAGCAGTTGGCGCGCCGCGCCCCCGCACACGTCGAGCTTGTCGGCGACCTCGAAGTCGGCGATCGGCGCCAGGGCGACCACGCCACGCAGCGGCGCCGGGCGGTCGGTCCGCCACGGGGCGTCGGCGGGCAACAGGTGCCGGGCGGACGCCCAGAGGGCCAGGTGGCCGCCGGCGGAGTGGCCGGTGAGTACCGTACGGCGGGCGTCGGCCCGCGGCAGGTACTGCCGGACCAGCTCCGGCAGCACGTCCAGCGCGGCGGCCACGTCGTCGAACGTGTCGGGCCAGCGCCCCGCGACGGGCTCCCCGGAACCGTCGGCGCCGGTCCCCGCCGCCCCGCGCCGGTACTCCACACTGGCCACGGCGAAGCCCCGCCCGGTCAGGAAGCCGGCGAACGGGCTGATGTGCCGCCGGTCGTACGGGGCGCGCCACGAGCCGCCGTGCAGCACCACCACGACCGGAGCGGCCTCGGCCGGGCCCGTGAGGCCGCGCGGCGCGTAGAAGTCGATCACCTGGTCGGAGTGGTCGCCGTAACCGGCGGTGGAGTCGGGCTCGACCGCCGGGTGGGAGAAGGCCGATTTCTCCTCCGCAGCGTTCCTCGCGGCAGCGGTGCCCGGTTCTGCGGCGGCGTCCGGCATGCTCAACCTCTCAGCGACGAAACGGTGTTGGCGGACCGGGGATGGAAATCGGCCGTTGGCGGGACGTTATCAGGCCGATGACGTGCGCGGACATGGGGATGTGACGCTGGGTGAGGGCCGGAACGACGCGTCCGGTCCCCACGCGGCGGCCAGGCCACCGGTCCGCGGCTCAGCCGGAACCGGCGGCCAGGTCACCCGGCCGCGGCTCAGCCCGCCAGCGTCCGCGCCAGCACCCGCGCCGCCCGCTCCACGTCCGCGAAGCCGACGTACAGCGGGGTGAAGCCGAAGCGCAGCACGTCGGGGGCGCGGTAGTCGCCGACCACCCCGCGCTCGATCAGCCGCTTCATCACCTCGCCCGCGTCGTCACAGCGCAGCGCGACCTGGCTGCCGCGCTCGCCGTGCGCCGCCGGGGTCACCGACTCCACGCGGCCGTCCGGGACGTACGCGCCGACGCAGCGCAGGAAGAAGTCCGTCAGGGCCAGCGACTTCTTGCGCACCGCCGCCACCGAGACCCCGTCCTCGTCCCACACGTCCAGCGCCGCCTCCAGGGCGAGCAGGGAGAGGATGTCCGGCGTCCCGACCCGCCCGCGCACCGCACCGGAGGCCGGGGCGTAGTCGGACCGCATGCCGAACGGCTCGGCGTGCGAGTTCCAGCCCGGCAGCGGGGAGTCGAACCGGGGCTGGAGGTCGCGCCGCACGTACAGGTAGGCGGGCGAGCCGGGGCCGCCGTTGAGGTACTTGTACGTACAACCGACCGCCAGGTCGACGCCGTGTTCGTCGAGCCCGACCGGCAGCGCGCCCGCGCTGTGGCACAGGTCCCACACCGCGTACGCCCCGGCCGCGTGCACCGCGGCCGTGAGCGCGGGCAGGTCGTGCAGCCGGCCCGTGCGGTAGTCGACGTGGTTGAGGAGCACGGCCGCCGTACGGTCCCCCAGCGCCGACGGCACCTCGGCCGGGGCGACGGGACGCAGGGCGCAGCCCGTCATCCGGGCCGCCGACTCGGCGATGTACCCGTCCGTGGGGAAGGTGGTGGCGTCCACGAGGATCTCGTCCCGTCCGGGCCCGTCCCCCTGCGCCATGCGCACCGCGGCGACCAGCGCCTTGAAGACGTTGACGCTGGTCGAGTCGCCGACGACGACCTGCCCGGCGGCCGCGCCGACCAGCGGGGCGATCCGGTCGCCGATCCGCTCGGGCGCGGTCCACCAGCCGCTCTCCTCCCAGGACCGGATGCGCAACTCGCCCCACTGACGCCGTACGACGTCCGCCACGCGCGCGGGGACGTGCGCGGGGAGGGCGCCCAGCGAGTTGCCGTCGAGGTAGGTCACGTCGTCGAGGACGAAGCGCTCGCGCACCGCCGCCAGCCCGTCGGCGGCGTCCAGCTGCTCCGCCTCGCCCGCGAGGCTCGTCGGCTCAGACATACGACCGCGCCGTCCACAGCTCGGGGAACACGTTGCCCCGGGCCCGCTTCTCCAGCCAGGCCACCCCGGCGGAGCCGCCCGTGCCGGTCTTGGAGCCCATGGCGCGCCGGGTGGCGACCAGATGGTCGTTGCGCCAGCGCCACACCAGCTCGGCGACGTCGGTGAGGGCCTCGCCGAGGCGGGCCAGCTCGCCGTTCTGGTCGCCCGAGTAGACGGCCGTCCAGGCGGCCTCCACCTCGGCGGCGGCCTCGTACTTCCGGGTGACGTCGCGCTGGAGCACGGCGTCCGGGATGTCGTACCCGCGCCGGGCGAGCATCCGGACCACCTCGTCGTACAGGCTCGGCTCGTGCAGCGCCTTCTCCAGCTCCGCGTGGACGCGCGGGGCGCCGCGGTGCGGAACGAGCATGGACGCGGACTTGTCGCCGAGCAGGAACTCCAGGCGGCGGTACATCGCCGACTGGAAGCCGGAGCCCTCGCCGAGGGCGGACCGATAGGAGTTGAACTGGGCCGGGGTGAGCTGCCCCAGCGGGGTCCAGGAGGCGTTGAGCGCCTCCAGCTCGCGCACCGAGCGCTTGAGCGCGTCGGTGGCCACGGGGATCCGGTCCTCGCGCAGAGCGCGGGCGGCGGTCTCCCACTCGTGGACGATGACGGTGAACCACAGCTCCATGACCTGGGTCGTGACCAGGAAGACCATCTCTCCGGGATCGTCGGAGAGGGTGTGCTGGAGGTGGGTGAGCACGTCCGCCTTGACGTAGTCCTCGTACGGCGTGCTGCCCTCGAAGTCGAGATTCGGGGCGTCGTGGGACATCGCTGTCTCCTGATGGCACTACGGGTAGCGGTCCGCCCTGCCGTTACCGGCACGGGGCCCCGGTCCCCAACGGCATCCTCCGCAATCGTCGCAGGAAACCGCAAGGCCCGCCCGCGCACGGCGGACGGGCCGGGGCATGTGTCGGGGTCAGCCCAGCACCTCGGCCGCGCTCGGCGAGGAGTCCTTCAGGAACTCGCTGCAGCGCTCGTACTCCTCCTGCTCGCCGATCGCCCGGGCGGCGCGGGCGAGGGCGTGCAGGGCGCGCAGGAAGCCGCGGTTCGGCTCGTGCTCCCAGGGCACCGGACCGTGCCCCTTCCAGCCGCTGCGGCGCAGGGCGTCGAGGCCGCGGTGGTAACCCGTACGGGCGTACGCGTACGACTCCACGACGCTGCCGCGCTCGAACGCCTCGTCGGCCAGGCGGGCCCAGGCCAGCGAGGACGTCGGGTACTTCGCGGCGACGTCGGCGGGGGTGGTGCCACCCGCCAGCAGCTCGCGCGGGCCGGGGTCGTCGGGAAGGTGGGTCGGGGGCGGTCCCCCGAGGAGGTTCTCGTGAATGGCCATGGGACAAGTCTGCGCCATCGCCGGGGGCGGCCGGGCGGGGCGGGTGCGTTGTCGAGTGCGG
Organism: Streptomyces sp. NPDC085944; assembly: GCF_040686295.1. Taxonomy (NCBI): domain Bacteria; kingdom Bacillati; phylum Actinomycetota; class Actinomycetes; order Kitasatosporales; family Streptomycetaceae; genus Streptomyces; species Streptomyces sp. NPDC085944. Next base: position 224,259 of record NZ_JBFBJX010000011.1, read on the forward strand.
GTGCACTGTGGTTGAGAGAAGTTCCCCGCGCCCCGTGAGGGCGTCACCCGGGCGTCGGCCAGGGCGGCGCCCCGCATTCCCTTCCGTGCGCGGTTCCCCGCGCCCCTTGAAGGCAATGACCCGGAGGTCGGTCCGGGGTGGTGCCCTGCGTCACCTCTCGTGCGCGGTTCCCCGCGCTCCTCGCTCCAGGGGCGGTGTCAATACCGAGCCGTGGGTGCGGCACTCGGGGTGGAGGCAGTCCGGGGACGGGCGGCGCACCGTCGTGAGGGCGATCACGGAGCCCACGACCAGGACGCCGGCGCAGATCAGCATCGCCGGGCCGAACGCGTCGTCGAACGCCCGGGGCGACCGGTACGCCTCCTCGCCCATGCCGGTGAGCAGCGGCAGCGCGGCGACCGCGACGAGCCCCGCCGCACGGGCCGCCGCGTTGTTGATGCCGCTGGCCAGACCGGCGCGCGCGGTGTCCACGGCGGCCAGCACGCTCGCCGTCAGCGGGGCGACCAGGGTGACCATGCCGAGTCCGAGGACCACCAGGGCGGGCAGTACGTCGGCGAGGTACGAGGCGCCGGGACCCACGCGCAGCATCAGTACCATCCCGGCGGCGCACAGCAGCGGGCCGGCGGTGAGCTGGAGGCGCGGGCCGAGGTGTTCGGCGAGTTGTCCGGACCGGGCGGAGAGCAGCAACATCAGGACGGTGGTCGGCAGCAGGGCCGTACCGGCGGCCAGCGCGGACCAGCCGACGACGACCTGGAGCTGCAGCGCGGCGAGGAAGAAGAAGCCGCCGAAGGCCGCGTACACGCACAGCGTGACGATGTTGACCGCCGTGAACTGGCGGGAGGAGAAGACGTCCAGCGGCATCATCGGGTCCTTGCCGCGCCGCTCGACGAGGACGAAGGCCACGGCGGCCACCACCCCGGCCACCGCGCTGAGCGCCACCGTCCAGGACGCCGTACGGGCCTCGATCAGCGCGTAGGTGAGCAGCGCCAGGGCCGCCGCGCACAGGGCCGCGCCGAGCACGTCGAAGCGGGTGTGGGCGCGCTCGTCCGAGGACTCCGGTACGTGCCGCAGCGCGATCGGGGCGCACAGCAGGGCCAGCGGGACGTTGAGCAGGAACACCCAGCGCCAGCCCGCGCCGTCCACCAGCCAGCCCCCGAGGAACGGCCCCACCGCCGCGCCGACGCCCCCGAAGCCGGACCACAGGCCCACCGCCCTCCCCCGGTCGTCGGAGTGGAAGGAGGCCTGGATGAGGGCGAGTGAGCCGGGGGTGAGCAGCGCGCCGCCGACGCCCTGGAGGGCACGGGCGGCGATCAGCACACCGGCGTTCGGGGCGAGACCGCACAGCAGGGACGCGGCGGCGAACCACAGCACGCCGAGGACGAAGATCCGGCGGCGGCCGAACCGGTCGCCGAGGGCGCCGCCGAGCAGGATCAGACCGGCCAGCGTGACCATGTACGCGTTGACGGTCCATTGCAGCGCGGCGAGGTCGGCGCCGAGGTCTCGGCCGATGTGGGGCAGCGCGACGTTGACGACGGTCGAGTCCAGCAGGGCCATGCTGGAGCCGAGGACGGTGGTGAGCAGGATCCACTTGCCCTGCGGTGAGGCCAGCCGGACGTCGGGCATGGCTCCAGGTATACAGCGAGCCCGGCGCACGGGGGCGCCGGGCTCGTGCAAAAGGCCGTGCGGACGGCCGGGTTTTACTTGATCTTCTGGCCCGCCGAACGCAGGTGGCCGCAGGCCTCGACGACGCGCGCGGCCATGCCGGCCTCGGCCAGCTTGCCCCAGGTGCGCGGGTCGTAGATCTTCTTGTTGCCGACCTCGCCGTCGACCTTCAGGACGCCGTCGTAGTTGCGGAACATGTGGTCGGCGACCGGACGCGTGAAGGCGTACTGGGTGTCCGTGTCGATGTTCATCTTGACCACGCCGTTCTCCAGCGCGGTCGCGATCTCCTCGGCGGTGGAGCCGGAACCGCCGTGGAAGACGAAGTTGAACGGCTTGCTGCCGGCCGGCTGACCGTACTTCGACGCGATGCCCTCGTTCAGCTCCTTGAGCAGCTCGGGGCGGAGCACGACGTTGCCCGGCTTGTACACGCCGTGCACGTTGCCGAAGGACGCGGCGAGCAGGTAGCGGCCCTTCTCGCCCAGGCCGAGGGCCTCGACGGTGCGGACCGCGTCGTCGACCGTGGTGTAGAGGGAGTCGTTGATCTCGTGGGAGACACCGTCCTCCTCGCCGCCGGTCGGGGTGATCTCGACCTCGAGGATGATCTTGGCGGCGCGGGCGCGCTCCAGGAGCTCCTGGGCGATGGCGAGGTTGTCGGACAGGGTCTCGGCGGAGCCGTCCCACATGTGCGACTGGAAGAGCGGGTTGCGGCCGGCCTTCACGCGCTCCTCGGAAACCGCGAGCAGCGGACGCACGTACCCGTCGAGCTTGTCCTTGGGGCAGTGGTCCGTGTGCAGGGCGACGGTGACGTCGTACTTCTCGGCGACGATGTGCGCGAACTCGGCGAGGGCGACGGCGCCCGTCACCATGTCCTTGTTGTGCTGGCCGCCCAGGAACTCGGCGCCGCCGGTGGACATCTGGATGATGCCGTCGCTCTCCGCCTCGGCGAAACCGCGCAGGGCCGCGTGCAGCGTCTGGGAAGAGGTCACGTTGATGGCCGGGTAGGCGAACTTTCCTGCCTTCGCCCGGTCCAGCATCTCGTTGTAGACCTCGGGAGTTGCGATGGGCATCTGTCCGCTCCTTGTATGTGCGGGTGGGCGTGTTGCTGCTTATGGCCCTGACCTAGGACTGGGGGGGGCGACGTCATCGTCGGCCCCATCCTTCCAGACGAAAGGGGAATCCCCGAGTGGACCCCGGTCCCGTCTCGGCCCCTGGTACCCCTGGTGTCAGTCCAGGTCCAGCTCGTCCTTGTCGTACGCGTACAGGTACGGCACCCCCGCGCCGTCCTGGATCTTCTCGGCGGCACCGGTCGCCCGGTCGACGATCGTCGCGACGGCGACCACCTCGGCGCCGGCCTCGCGCACGGCCTCGACGGCGGTGAGCGGGGAGCCGCCGGTGGTGGAGGTGTCCTCGACGACCAGGACGCGGCGGCCCTTGATCTCCGGGCCCTCGACGCGGCGCTGCAGCCCGTGCGCCTTGGCGGCCTTGCGGACGACGAACGCGTCCAGCTTCCGGCCGCGGGCGGCGGCGGCGTGCAGCATGCTCGCGGCGACCGGGTCGGCGCCCATGGTCAGCCCGCCCACCGCGTCGAACTCCAGGTCGGCGGTCAGGTCGAGCAGCACCTGCCCGACCAGCGGCGCGGCCTCGCCGTCCAGGGTGATGCGGCGCAGGTCGACGTAGTAGTCCGCCTCCAGGCCCGAGGAGAGGGTCACCTTGCCGTGCACCACGGCCTTGTCCTTGATCTGCTGCAGCAGCTCGCCGCGTACGTCCGTCATGCCCCCAGCTTAGAGCCGGGTCCAGCGCCAGGCGGTCGTGGCCTCCAGCGGCTCCAGGGGCGTGACCAGGCGGGGGAGGGTGTTCAGGCCGTTGGGCGGGCCGGTCTGCGGCTCCACGCAGACGGCGGCCTCCTGCTCGTCGTACACCACGACCCACTGCTCCGGGCTGGTCACCTTCAGCTCCAGCCGTCCCGGCCACGTCAGCGTGACGTCGACGCCGTCGGGCATGCCGAAGCAGTCGTCCCAGGGGCCGGGCTCCGGCTCGACGCGGTTGCCGGTGGGGAGGTGGTCGTCGCCGCGCTCCTCCTGCCAGGCGGGGTCGAAGGCGATCTGCACGCCGGCGCCGTCGAGGGTCCGGTTGAACCAGGGGTGCCAGCCGACCTGCGCCGGGAAGGACGACTCGTACGTCTCCACGGACATCGTCAGCGTCAGCGCGTCCTCGGCGAGGGCGATCACCTGGGTGACGCGGCCGGTGTAGGGCCAGGGGTCGGTGAGGTCGTACGTGAGGACTGCCTCGTTCGCGGTGACGCGGGCGGTGCGCCAGGCGGCGTCGCGGGCGGTGCCGTGGATGGCGTGCGGCGGGGAGTTGAGGGGCATCCGGTGGACCACGGCGCCGTCGCTGAAGCGGCCGTCGCGGATGCGTCCGCACCAGGGGACCATCGGGAAGCAGCCGTAGCGCTCGCCCTGGCGCAGCAGCTCCGTGCCGCCGACGCGGAGCCCGCCGATCCGTCCGCCGTTGCCCGGCAGCACGGTCGCCTCCGCGTCACCCGCGGTCAGCGTGATGGGTTCGTTACTCACGCCACGACCCTACTGGGGCGATCAAGGGCCCCACTCGGCCGGTGGTCCGGTGGGGTCGCTGGTCCGGCTGGTCCGGCTGGTCCGGTGGTGGGTTCGTGCGGCGGTCAGCGGCGTTTGCGCAGGGCGCGGCCCACCACGATCGCCGACGCCACGACCAGTGCGGCCGCCGGAGCGGCCCAGCGCAGGGGGGCACCGACCGCGCTCGGCTGGGGCGCGGGTACGGGGGCGTACCGGCCGCGCGGCGGGGCGTGGTCCACCTCCTCGGCGCTGCGGCCGATCATCGTGCGGCGCGCGTGCGCGGCCTCGGCGGGGGGCTGGACGACCGGCTCGTCGGCGCCGGGCGCGTCCTCGTCCTCGTCCTCGTCTCCCCCGCCGTCCTCGTCCGTGTCCATGAGGGAGGACGGGGGGACCTCGGTGTCGGAGACGGAGGTGTGGCGCGGCTCGGAATGCCCCTCCGGCTCGGGCTCCGTTTCCGGCTCCGGCTCCGGCTGCTGGGGTGTCCGCGCCGCCGTGGCCAGGTTCTCCGCGAACCGGGTCAGCAGCCGGGTCGCGGCCGACGCGACCGACTCCCCCGGCAGTTCCGTCACGCGACCGTCCGCGGTGGCCGTCCCGGTGAAGGCGAGGGTGGCGCCGCCGTCGGCGTCGTCCGCGCGCAGCGTCAGCGCGAGCGTGACCGTGCCGGTGCCGCGCGACTCGGTGGCGTCGCCCTCGACGGCGTACGTGCCGTCCTCGCGCGCGGACAGGCGCAGGGACCCGCGGTAGGTGATGGAGTGACTGCCGATACGCACCTTCAGCCGACCCGCGACGGGCTCGGCACCGGCGTCCTGCTGGAGCCCCGGGACAGCCCGGGCGACCCGGACGGGGTCGGCCAGCACGTCCCTGAGCCGCTCGGCCGGAACCGGAACGAACACCTCATGCTCCATGTCACGGCACCCTACCCAGCGGGCGCCCGGCGCACCCCCCGTCGGCACAAAGTCACCCGCCGCCCGCGGCCCCCGGCGTCACCAGTCCCGTCTCGTACGCCACGACCACCGCCTGGGCCCTGCTGGTCAGGCCCAGCTTGGTCATCGTGCGGTTGAGGTGGGTCTTCACGGTGGCCTCGCTGATGAACAGGCGGTCGGCGGCCTCGGCGTTGCTCAGACCCCGGGCCACCAGCCGCAGGACCTCGGCCTCGCGCCCGGTCAGCGCCGTCAGCGCGGGCGGCGGACCGGCGTCCGGGGGTTCGGCGCGCCCCGTGTCCGTCATCCGCGTGAACGCCTCCACCAGACGCCGGGTGACCGCGGGGGCGAAGAGCGCGTCGCCGCCGTGCACCGCGGTGATCGCGGCCAGCAGCCGTTCCGGTCCGGCGTCCTTGAGCAGGAAGCCGGAGGCACCGGCCCGCAGGGCGCCGTACACGTACTCGTCGAGGTCGAAGGTGGTCAGGACGAGGACGCGGGGCGCGGGGTCCTCCGCCTCGGCGATGATCCGCTCGGTGGCCTGGATGCCGGTGAGGCCGGGCATGCGGATGTCCATCAGGACGACGTCCGGCCGGGTCCGCGCGGCCAGCGCCACCGCCTCGGCGCCGTCGGACGCCTCGCCGACGACCTCCATGCCGGGCGCGGCGCGCAGCAGCGTGACGAGACCGCTGCGGACGAGGAACTGGTCGTCGACGACGACCAGGCGTATCGGCCCGGCGGTGTCGTGGTGCGGCCCGTCCGGCGGGCGGTCTGCGTCGGTCATTCCCTGACGGCGTCTCCCCGGCGTGCGGCTTGTACCGGCGTCGGCAGGGTCAGGCGCACGCCGAATCCACCCTCGCTGCGCGGGCCGACGACGATCGTCCCGCCGTAGAGCTTGGCCCTCTCCCGCATCCCGATCAAGCCGTGTCCGCCCCGCTCGGCAGGTGTGACCGGATCCAGCCCCTCCACCGGCCCCTCGTCGGCCACCGACACCGTCACCTCCCCCGCGCGGTAGGCGAGTTCCACGGCGGCCGCCGCGCCGGGCGCGTGCTTGAGCACGTTGGTGAGGGCCTCCTGCACGACCCGGTAGACGCACAGCTGCACGCCGGGCGGCAGGGGGCGCGGGGTGCCCGTGACGCGCAGTTCGACGCCGACGCCGCCGGTGCGTACCCGAGTGACCATCTCGTCGAGCTGGTCGAGGCCGGGGGCGGGTGCGCCGTCCGCGCCCTGCACGCCGTCGGCCCGCAGCAGGCCGAGCATGCGGCGCAGTTCGGCCAGGGCCTCGCCGCTGGCGCCCTCGATGGTGTCCAGGGCCTCGCGCGCGGTGCGGGCGTCGGAGCGGAAGACGAAGCGGGCCAGGCCCGCCTGGACGTTGATGACGGCGATGTGGTGGGCGACCACGTCGTGCAGCTCGCGGGCGATCCGCACGCGTTCCTCGGCGACCTCGCGCCGGGCCCGGTCGGCCTGTTCGGCCCGCAGCCGCAGCGTCAGCTCGCCGGTCCTGCGGGCCACGTACCCGAACCGCCACAGCACCAGCGGGAAGCCCACGGCCTGTCCCGCCACCGAGGCCATCGATCCCGCGTCGCTGCGCAGCCCGGCGTAGATCCAGACGCCGGCGAGCAGGGCGGCGCAGGCGGCGGCGGTGCGGGTGGGGCGCAGGGAGGCGACGGTGTAGACGGCGAGCATGGGGCCGAAGGAACCCACGACGGGCCAGTAGCCGAGGGTGACGTAGACCGCCCAGCAGGCGTGGACGGCGAGGCAGACCGTGACGGAGGCGCGGGTACGCAGGACGAGGGGGAGGGTCAGCAGGGCGACGAGCGTCCAGGCGAGCGGGTCGAGCGCGGGCCACCCCTGGGCGACGGCCTCGGTGCCGAGCAGGACGGCCACGGTCGTCAGCGCCGCGGCGATCAGGCCGTCGGCCGCCAGGGGGTGCAGGCGCATTCCCGCAGCGTAGGTCCGCCCGCCCGGGTCGGCGTCATCCTTCCGCCGTACCGCGGAAGTTGCAGGAACCGGCCGGATACCGCGCCGGGTTGGGCCCGCTCTCCACCCACCGCCGGATTCCGGGACGCGCAGGGCGGCCGTAGGTTCTCGGTGCGAGCGGTCCACAGGGGGGTGTGGCGGTCCGTCCCGTACCCGGGGGAGGGTCGGGCCGCTGCACGGGGACGTGGCCGCTCGCGGTCGCGGCACCCGCGCGCCGGGCTCAGTACCGCGGATGCACCAGCGTGGAAGGCGGCAGCCCGGGGATCCGGGTGCGGGCCACGTCGCGGGCGTCCCGGGCCAGGGAGTCCGGCGTGAGGGTGCGCGGACGGGGCGCCGCCGGGTCGAGACGCAGGGTGGGGGCCGTGCGCGCGGCCAGGAGGAAGCCCCAGCCGCGGGGGGCACGAAGGGCCGCGGTGGTGCGCCCGGGCTCGGGCGCGGAACCGGGACCGGAGGCCGTCCCGGCGCCGGAGGCCGAACCGCTGTCGGAGGCGGCCGCGCCGGGATCGTCGGCGGCGACGCGGTAGGCGACGGTCCGCAGGCCCGCCGCGCGGAGGGTGGCGTCCACCGACCAGAAGGCCCGGGGGGCGGCGGAGACCGGGCCCGCGTGGACCACCAGCCGCCCGTCGGGCGCGAGCACCCGCCGCAGCAGGCCGTAGAACTCCTGCGAGTACAGCTTCGTACTGGCCGTGACGGACGGGTCGGGCAGGTCCGAGATCACCACGTCGTACGTCGCGGAGGGCGTCGAGCGCAGCCGGTGGAAGGCGTCGCCCGGGGTGACGTGGACGCGCGCGTCGCCGTAGGCGTGCTCGTTGAGGGTGGACAGGCCGGGGTCCTGCCGGGCCAGCCGGGCCAGCTGGGGGTCGAGTGCGACGACGTCGACGCGGCGTACGCCGGGGTGGCGCAGGACCTCCCGGACGGCGAGGCCGTCGCCGCCGCCGAGGACGAGCACGCGCGCGTGGGGGCCGTTCATGGCGGGGAGCACCAGTGCCTCGTGGTAGCGCCGCTCGTCGCTGCCGCGCACCCGCAGCCGCCCGTCCAGGAACAGGTCGAGGGGACGGCCGTCGGTGTCGCCGGTGAGGACGACCTCCTGCACGTCGGTCCGTACGGCCACGCGGACGTCCTGGCCGTACACGGCCTGCCGGGCGGCGCGTTCGAAGTCGTCGGCGAGGACGGTCGCCGTGGCGAGGAGCGCGAGGACGACCGCGTTGGCGCTCAGCAGCAGCCAGCGCGCCCGGCGGGTCAGGTCGCGTCGGAACAGGCCGAGTACCAGGGCGGCGCCGACGACCGCGTTGACGGTGCCGGTGAGCAGCGCGCCGGTGAGCTGGCCGAGGAAGGGCAGCAGGACGAAGGGGAAGGCGAGGCCGCCGACGAGCGCGCCGACGTAGTCCGCGGCGAACAGGTCGGCGACGGCACCGCCCGGGTCCTGTCTGCGCACCCGCTGGATCAGCTCCATGAGCAGCGGTACCTCGGCGCCGATCAGCACGCCGATGGCCAGGGAGAAGGCGACCAGCAGGACGCGGGGGCCGTCGGCCCACAGTCCGCCCCAGCCGCCGGTCCAGGCGAAGACGGCGTACAGCACCATCGCGCTGGAGCCTCCGACGAGGGCGAGGACCGCCTCCAGCGCGCCGAAGCCGGCCGCCGCGAGGCCGCGCAGCCGCTTGGCGGCGAGCGAGCCGATGCCCATGGCGAAGACCATGACGGACAGGACGACGGATGCCTGGGTGACCGAGTCGCCGATCAGGTACGAGGCGAGCGCGACGAGTTCGAGTTCGTACACGAGCCCGCAGGCCGCGCACACGAACACGCCCGCCAGGACCAGGAACCGTCCGACGGCCGGCCGGACGGGCAGCCGCGCGGGCGCCTCGGGACCGCTGAAGCCACCGGGACCGCTGGAACCGCCTGGACCGCTGGAACCGCCTGGACCGCTGAAACCTTCGGAACCGCAGGGGCCGCTCCAGGACGGCGGAGAGCCGGGCGGGGCGGGCACGTGCGGTTCGATCACGCAGTGACGTTACGTCACGCGTCCACTGCCCATCGTCACCCACACGTGTGAAACTCGGGTCCTGTCGGGCACCACAGGTTTATCCGGCCCTCACCTGTGCACCTGGCCGGCATCCCCGGACGCACCGGCCCGCGCCCATCCGCTCACACCGTGGACCGGCTGAGCTGCGACGCCGGCACCCGCACGCCCACCCGGGTCCGCGTCGCCACCAACTGGCCGTCCTGCGGATAGGCGTGCCAGGTCCGCCAGTGCACCTGCCCCTCGTGCCGCTGGGCCAGCAGCGCGGTGAAGGCGTGCGGACTGCCCGGGAAGACCCCGGCCAGGCCGTGCGGGTGGTCGGAGACCAGGGCGATCAGTTCCTGAGCGCGGCCGGCGAACGAGCCCGGCGTCAGCACCTCCACGCGGGCCGCGAACTCGTACTCCCAGTCGCCCACCCGCTTGGCGACGCCCAGCGGAAGGGGGGTACTGCTGCCCGGGATGCATGCCACCGTCTCCGAACAGCTGCCCCTCTCCTCCTCGAGCAGGACTTGATGAGAGGCCCCCAGAAGTCGCAACTGCAGTCTCGCGTCCGTCAGTTCGACGTCGAGACAGGCGAGCGCGGGCAGCGGCTCGCGCCCCAGGGCCCAGGCCAGGTCGGCGGCACGGGTGTCGGTGTAGGCGGTTGTCAGGGTCGTGAGCATGGATCGGCTCCGCAAGCACACAAGGAGAGGAAGGTGTGGGGCCTGCGCATCCGGGGCACTGCCGGGGATGCGGCCCGCTCAGCCCAGTCGGCCGGTCAGGAGGGGGGTCAACAGGTCGCCCGAGGAGCTGGGTTGATGAACAAGAGCGAATCACGAACGGTGGCGCCGCCACAGCGTTTTTACCCAACTTCGTGGCGTTTCCATCCCTCAGGGGGCTCAACAGCTCAACTGTTCAACCATGGCGCACACCCCGCCCGTACGGAGTGCGCCGGTGCGTGGGAGCGCCCACCGGGCGGGCGGCCCGGCGGGCGCTGTGCGCGGGGGCGCGGGGCCCGGTCCCAGGAGCGGACCCCGCGGAGCCGGATGCGGTTCCCCCTGCAGGAGCTCAGCTGCCCCGTGTCAGCTGCCTCCACCGCATCCGCCGCCCCCTCCTCCCCCGCAGGACGACCCGCCTCCGCAGGACGAGCCGCCACCGCAGGAGTGGCCCGAGTGGTGTCCGTCCGAGGACGAGCCGCCCCCGTCGCCGGCCCACCAGCTGTCGGTGCCGCCACCGCTGTCGCCGCCCCCGCCCGTACTGGTCCAGCGCGACCCCTTGCCGGTCCTCGTCCGCACCGGGCGGGACGTGCGCCGACCCACCACGAACACCCTGACCAGCAGGGCTGCGAGCACGAACAGGATGATGCCTGTGACCACGGCTCCACCCTCCTTCCCTTCCGGGCCGCGCCCGGAAGTCCCCCGAAGCAATCCCCCGTCGGACGCCTCGCTGTGTGTCGATGGCCTGTGGTGCACGCCGTGAAGCTCGCGACGTGACCGGGAGATGCCCCTCGCCGCCACGCCCCAAAGCAGAGTTGAGGAAGTCCTGAGCTTCGGCGCAGGATGGCCGCCATGACCTCGATGAGCTCCAGCGCCCGCCCCCTCCTGAACCGCCGGCTCGCCGAGTTCGGGACGACGATCTTCGCCGAGATGTCCGCCCTGGCGGTGAAGACCGGGGCGATCAACCTCGGTCAGGGCTTCCCCGACACCGACGGCCCCGAGGAGATCCGCGAGACCGCCGTACGGGCGCTGCGCGACGGGCGCGGCAACCAGTACCCGCCGGGACCCGGCGTCCCCGAGCTGCGCACCGCCGTCACCGACCACCAGCGCCGCCGCTACGGCCTGTCCTACGACCCCGACACCGAGGTCCTGGTCACCGCAGGCGCCACCGAGGCCATCGCCGCCGCCCTGCTGGCCCTCGTCGAGCCCGGCGACGAGGTCGTCGCGCTGGAGCCGTACTACGACTCGTACGCGGCCTGCATCGCGATGGCGGGCGGCACGCGTGTGCCCGTCACCCTGCGCCCGCACGAGGGCGCGTTCCGCCTGGACCTGGACGAGCTGCGCGACGCGGTCACCGACCGCACCCGCCTCCTGCTGCTGAACACCCCGCACAACCCGACCGGCACGGTCCTCACCCGCGGGGAACTGGCCGCGATCGCCGAGCTGGCCGTGGAGCGGGACCTGCTGGTGGTGACCGACGAGGTCTACGAGCACCTGGTCTTCGACGGCGCCGAGCACATCCCCCTGGCGACCTTCCCGGGGATGCGGGAGCGGACGGTGAGCATCGGGTCGGCCGGCAAGACGTTCTCGTTCACCGGCTGGAAGGTCGGCTGGGCCACCGCCGCACCCGCCCTGCTCACGGCGGTCCGCTCGGCCAAGCAGTACCTCACGTACGTCAGCGCGGGACCCTTCCAGTACGCGGTCGCCGAGGCGCTCGCGCTGCCGGACGCGTACTTCGCCACCTACCGCCAGGACATGGAGGCCAAGCGGAACCTGCTGGCCACGGGGCTCACCGAGGCGGGCTTCGGCGTGTACCGGCCCGCCGGGACCTACTTCGTCACCACCGACATCCGCCCGCTCGGCGAGCGCGACGGCATCGCGTTCTGCCGCTCCCTGCCGGAGCGCGCGGGCGTCGTCGCCGTCCCCAACGCGGTCTTCTACGACCACCGGGAGGCGGGAGCGCCCTTCGTGCGGTTCGCGTTCTGCAAGAGGCTGCCGGTGCTTCAGGAGGCCGTACAGCGCCTGAAGACGCTGGCGGGGTGAGCACGCCCGCACCCCTACGACGAGAGCCCGGGCCCCCGGTGGTGCCGGGGGCCCGGGCTCTCCTCGGCTCAGCCGCGGGGGCGGACTACTCGCCGTCCTCGTCGGTCGGCTTCTCCGACTCGTCGACGTCCTGCTCCAGTCCGAGCTGCTCCACGAGCCACCGGTCGAACTCGATGGCGGCCCGCACCCAGCTGACCGTCGAGGAGACGAAGTGCTCCAGGCTGACGCCCATGCCGATCAGCATCTGGGCCTCGCCGATCAGGCGGACCGTGCCGTCGTCGTGGGTGTGGGAGTACACCTTGGGCCACAGGGTGCGCCGGTTCCAGTCATCGACCGACTCGAGCAGCTGGGGCTTCTCGTCGATCTGGTGGGGCCGGTCGTAGAACGTCCGCACCGAGAAGACCTGCTGGTCGCCCTCGCCGCGGAACATGAAGTAGGTGCGGAACTGCTCCCACGGCGCCGCGAGGTCACCCTCGTCGTCGACGACGTACTTCAGCTCCATCTGTTCGAGGAGCTGCTTCACAAGATCCTGATCCGGGACGACGGGGCCCGCCGGTCCTTGGGGCTGCGGCTCGGGCTGCTTGCCCCCGAAGTTCGGAATCGAGGACGGGTCGATGCTCACCGTGAATTTCCCTTCGTACGGATCAGGCCATCCTCCACCATGCGGGGAGGGGCGTGGCAAGCCCGCCGTGGGCCTGTCAGCCCTGGGCTGACATGATCCGGCCGGTCGGGTGGAGGCGGGACGGACGGGGACCGGGGCATGAGACGGACAAGCGCGGGGCGTACCGGGGCCGGGGGCGGCGGGGACGCGGGGCGAGGGCGGGCCCGGTGGTGGCTGGTCGCGGGCCTCGCGGCGTTGCCCGCGCTGGTCCTGTTGCCGGTCCTCGTCGCTGCCGTGGGCCTGGCCGTGTCCGACTCCGACTACCCGCTCGGCGGTGGTCCGGAACAGGTGCCCTGTTCGGAGGCGCTCGGTTTCGGCGGGGCGGCGCTGCCGGAGGGTGCGGTGCCGACCGGGGCGTGCACCCGGCGGGGCTGGCAGGACATCCACTACGTCGCGGCCTTCCGCATGCCGCGCGCCGGGGTCCCGGCCTGGCTCACGGACACCTACCCGAAGGCCCCCGCGCCCGAAACGCGGTTCTGCGTGGGCGATGCCGTGGATCTGTGTCTTGATCTGGACTACACGCGGGGCCTGCCGTACGGCGTGGGAGCCGACGCCGTCCAGGTGAGCGTCGAGTACGGGGACGCCGGCGCAGCCCTGGTGCGGGTCGACGCGTTCACCCTGTGACGCGCGGCGGCCCGCCACCCGCCCGGAGGAGTGATGACGGGCCGCCGTACGGTGCCGGTCGGCGCTAGAGCGTCTTGCCGCTCGCCGGCCCCACGATCAGGTCGTCGCCGAAGCGGTCCACCCGGACCGTGTCGCCGTCCTTGATCTCGCCGGCGAGGATCTCCCGGGCGAGCCGGTCGCCGATCGCGGTCTGGACGAGGCGGCGCAGCGGGCGGGCGCCGTAGGCGGGGTCGTTGCCCTCCTCGGCCAGCCAGGCGAGGGCCTCGTCGGTGACCTCCAGGGTGAGGCGGCGCTCGGCGAGGCGCCGGGCCAGGCCGTTGATCTGCAGCCGTGCGATGCGGCTCAGCTCGTCCTTGCTGAGCGCCGAGAAGACCACCAGGTCGTCGAGCCGGTTGAGGAACTCCGGCTTGAAGGAGGCCCGCACCACCTCCAGGACCTGTTCCTTCTTCTCCGCCTCGCCGGTGGTCGGGTCGACCAGGTACTGGCTGCCCAGGTTGGAGGTGAGCACCAGGATGGTGTTGCGGAAGTCCACGGTGCGGCCCTGCCCGTCGGTGAGGCGCCCGTCGTCGAGCACCTGGAGCAGGATGTCGAAGACCTCGGGGTGCGCCTTCTCCACCTCGTCGAGCAGCACGACGGTGTACGGCCGCCGCCGCACGGCCTCGGTGAGCTGGCCGCCCTCCTCGTAACCGACGTATCCGGGCGGGGCGCCGACCAGCCGGGCCACGCTGTGCTTCTCGCTGTACTCGCTCATGTCGATGCGGACCATGGCCCGCTCGTCGTCGAAGAGGAAGTCGGCGAGCGCCTTGGCCAGCTCGGTCTTGCCGACGCCGGTGGGGCCCAGGAAGAGGAACGAACCGGTCGGGCGGTCCGGGTCGGCGATCCCGGCGCGGGAGCGCCGTACGGCGTCGGAGACGGCCCGTACGGCCTCGGTCTGCCCGATGAGCCGCTTGCCCAGCTCGTCCTCCATGCGCAGCAGCTTCTGCGTCTCGCCCTCCATGAGGCGCCCGGCGGGGATGCCGGTCCAGGAGGCGACGACGTCGGCGATGTCGTCGGCGCCGACCTCCTCCTTGACCATGGTGTCCCGGGCTACCTCCTCCTCCGCCTCGGAGGCGGCCTCCAGGTCGCGCTCCAGGGTGGGGATCTCGCCGTAGAGCAGCTTGCTGGCGGTGTCGAAGTCGCCGTCGCGCTGGGCGCGTTCGGCCTGCCCGCGCAGTTCGTCGAGCTTCTCCTTCAGCTCGCCGACCCGGTTGAGGGACTGCTTCTCCTTCTCCCAGCGGGCGTTGAGGCCGCGCAGCTCCTCCTCCTTGTCGGCGAGGTCGCGCCGCAGCCGCTCCAGGCGCTCCAGGGAGGCGGCGTCGGTCTCCTTGCCGATCGCCAGCTCCTCCATCTTCAGCCGGTCGACGGCGCGCTGGAGTTCGTCGATCTCGACGGGCGAGGAGTCGATCTCCATACGCAGCCGGGAGGCGGCCTCGTCGACCAGGTCGATGGCCTTGTCGGGCAGGAAGCGGGAGGTGATGTACCGGTCGGACAGGCTTGCGGCGGCCACCAGCGCGCTGTCCGCGATCTGCACCTTGTGGTGCGCCTCGTACCGCCCCTTGAGCCCGCGCAGGATCGCGATGGAGTCCTCGACGGTCGGCTCGGCGACCAGCACCTGCTGGAAGCGGCGCTCCAGGGCGGGGTCCTTCTCGATCCGCTCCCGGTACTCGTCGAGGGTGGTGGCACCCACCATGCGCAGCTCGCCGCGCGCGAGCATGGGCTTGAGCATGTTCCCGGCGTCCATGGCGGAGTCGCCGCCGGCGCCGGCGCCGACGACGGTGTGCAGCTCGTCGATGAAGGTGACGACCTGCCCGTCGGAGTCCTTGATCTCGGCCAGGACGGTCTTCAGCCGCTCCTCGAACTCGCCCCGGTACTTCGCCCCGGCGACCATGGCCCCGAGGTCCAGCGCCACCAGCCGCTTGTCCTTCAGCGACTCGGGCACGTCCCCCTTGACGATCCGCTGGGCGAGCCCCTCGACGACGGCGGTCTTTCCGACGCCGGGCTCGCCGATGAGCACGGGGTTGTTCTTGGTCCGCCGGCTGAGCACCTGGACCACCCGCCGGATCTCCTGGTCGCGACCGATGACGGGGTCGAGCTTGCCGTCCCGTGCGGCGGCGGTGAGGTCGGTGCCGAACTTCTCCAGGGCCTTGTACTGGCCCTCGGGGTCGGGAGTGGTCACGCGGCGCCCTCCCCTCGCCTTGCGGAAGGCCTCCTGCAGCTTCTTCGCACTCGCTCCCTGCCCCTCCAGTACCTCACCGGCCGCGCCGCCCTTCGCGGCGATGCCGAGGAGCAGATGCTCGGTGGAGAGGTACTCGTCCCCGAGTTCCTTGGCGCGGGCCTGGGCGTCGGCGACCACGGCGAGCATCTCACGGCTGGGTTGCGGGGGCGCGACGGTGGACCCGGTCACGCTGGGCAGCCCGCCGACGATGCGCTCGGCGCCGGAGCGTACGGCGGCGAGGTCGGCCTCGACGGCGGCGAGCAGGTCGGTGATGTTCTCGTTGTCCTGCCCCTGGAGCAGCGCAAGGAGCAGGTGGGCGGGGGTGAGGTCGGCGTTTCCCTCGGTCACGGCCCGGTTGCTGGCCGCGTTGATCGCGTCCCGGCTCCGGTTGGTCAGCTCGGCGTCCACGTTCTGGCTCTCCTCCTCGCGTAGTGCTGACTCATCCAGCGTACACAAAGTTGAGCCTGTCCCACTCAAGGAAGACGGCAGACGTCCCCCGCCGGAGGACTTCGGAGTGGTCGGCAGCGGGCCGGGAAGAGGTCGGGGCCGGGTCGCACGAGCGCCTTTTCGGCCAGTCGCAGAACCGGTCGGTGTCGGGCAATGTCCGCACATGCGACAGCGGCGTCACCGTGTTCAGGTCACGGTGACGCCGCTGCCGGGGGGAAGCACCTGAGCGATCTGTTACGACGGGGGAATCGCGTCAGGCACTGCGGGGGGTGGCCGAGATGGTTCTCACTTCGGGGGCGTCCGGCTGCTCGAGCCGGTGGTCCCGCTGGTCCAGGTTCACAAAGATCATTCCGTACCGGATGGCACACCGCACGGGCTGCGGCGCCCCCCGAGGCCGCCGCAGACACCGGTACGCCCGCACGTCGCCGTCCTCGTCCAGCGTGACGACGACCGGCTCGCCGAAGACGGTCACCATCAGGGAGTCACCGGCGTGCGGGATCGCGGTGACCAGGTCGATGAAGTGCCAGCCGGAGCGGTAGGCGGTGGCCATCTCTCGCCGGAAGGAGCGGTCGTCAGGTGGCGTCGTCATGTCAAGACCACGCACTGTCGTCCGTGACGGCTGCTGCCTCCTCGCCGGCGGGCGAGGCAGTCACCGCCGCCAGCGACCAGGCGCTGTCCGCTCGAGCGTCACCCTTCTCGACGGAGAGGCCACTCAGTGTTCCGAAGGCCACAACGGCGGAGAAGGCGGCGACAAGCACCGAGCGAAGCATTCTCTTAGACATAGTCGGCTTCGTCCTCACTTGAAGGTCCCCTCTTCCCCCGTCGGATAAGACGATGGCTCATTCAGGCACGTCATGGCCACACAATCGGTGCATCATGTTCCTGCACGTTCAGGACCCTGGGGGGTGGAGATTTGACAACAAATCAGGCCAAAGCGACACATCCCCATGCCATTACGGACCTGTGTGAGGAGGGCGGGCGGCTCTACGCGAACGCTCTGCGCACTGGACGTATAGCCCGTGGTGAGGCCCAGTCCGCCCCCTGTCTGATGGAGTTCGCCCTGCTCCATCCCGATCCCGACGACGCGAACTGGCTGCTTCCCGTGTCCCCGGCGGTTGCCCTCGCCCGGCGGCTGAATCCCATCGAGCACGAGATCTCGGAGCGCAGGCGCAGCTCCATCGAGCTGGCCGCTGCCTTCGAACCCTTCATGGCCCTCAGCGCGCAGGGCGCGGCACCGACGCACTCGATCACCGTGCTGGAAGGTCTCGACCGCATCAACGCGGCCCTCGACCTGGCCACGGACCAGTGCCTCATCGAGATGCTCACTGTGCAGCCGAGCGCCCGGCACCCCGAACGCCGGCTCATCGAAGCACTGGAACGCGACAGAACCCTTATCGAACGCGGAGTACGGATCAGGACGCTCTACCAGCACACGGCGCGGTACAGCCCGGAGCGCCTCGCCTACGTGGACCAGTTCCCCAACGGCAAGGCCGAGTACCGCACCATCGACGAACTGGTCGAGCGGCTCATCATCTGCGACGAGACCGTGGCCTTCATTCCCATCCGGGACGACCGGCAGGTCGCCCTGGAGATCCGGCACCCCGGTCTCGTCCGCTACCTGATCAAGGTCTTCGAGTTCATCTGGAGCCGAGCGGTCCCGCTCACCGCCGGGGCCCCCTACGAAACGGCTCCCGACGGCATCACCGACATCCAGCACTCGATCGCCAAGCTTCTGGTGGAAGGGCACGTCGACGAGGCCATCGCCCGGCGCCTGGGCATGAACGTGCGCACGTGCCGGGCCCACATCGCGAAACTCGCGTCGGTCCTCGGCAGCGGCAGCCGCGCCCAACTGGGTTATCTCATAGCCCAGTCCGGGATCTTGGAGCAGGAACAGCAAGGCTCCGTGGAGGAGGGGAACCCGTGACCGAGGAGACGTACGGCAAACGGGCGCCGACCGACCTCGCCCCACACCCCGCGCACGGGCCGGAGGAGTTGTGCTCCGAGGGGACGGAAGTATACGTACGGGCACTGCGCGAAGGACGTTTGCGAACGGCGGAAGCCCGGTCGGCGCCTTGCCTCGCCGCACATGGATTTCTCCGGCCGGCCCTCGACGACGTGGACTGGCTGGAGCCGGTGCCCCCCGCCGTAGCGTTGCACAAGCTCTTGCGTTCCTCGGAGGACCGCGTGGCAGACGAACGCAGGCGCTCGGAACGACTGGCAGAGAGCTTCGAGCCGTTGCTGCGAGTGAGCGCGCAGTACGACACACCACCGACCGACCCCCTGATCACGGTGCACAGCGAAAAGGACCACATCAGTACCGTCCTCGACAGGTGCATGACGCATGCGACCGAGGTCCTGGCCATCCAGCCGCACAACAGCTACACACCGTCCAAGGCGCTTTTCAGGGAGGCCGCGTTGAGACGGGACCAGGAACTGCTGGACCGGGGTGGCCGCATTCGCGCCCTCTACCAGCACACCTTGCGCCACGCCCCTCCGATCCTGGCACGTTATGAGCAACTGCGTGGCGACGTGCAGGCCCGCACCCTGGACGAGGTCACCGACCGGCTGATCATCATCGACCGGTCCGTTGCCTTCATCCCCGCCAACTCCGACCGCAGTCTCGCCCTGGAAGTCCGCCAGCCTGCCCTCGTGACCTACCTGACCACGACTTTCGACCGCCTCTGGCACCTCGCCACCCCCATGCACCCCCAGGCCGTCCAGCAACCCACCCTCAACGGCATCACCCCCCGCCAACGCGCCATAGCCGCCCTCCTCATCGAGGGTCACACCGACTCCGACATCGCCGACCGCCTCGGCATGAACGTCCGCACCGCCCGCGTCCACATCGCCAAACTCGCCGCCACCCTCGGGAGTGAGAGCCGCGCGCAGCTCGGCTATCTCATCGGGCAGTCGGGGATTCTCGACCGGGAAGGATGACGGGGGCGGGAGACGTCCGCAGGGAGCCGTCCAGGCCGGCCTGGGCTATGCGGACGCCCAACTGCGTGCGGCTGGCCGCGCCCAGGGTTTCCGAGAGGCGGGCGATGTGCGCGCGGGCCGTGCGGACGCTGATGCCGAGGCGTTCCGCGATCACCGCGTCCTGGTGGCCCTCCGCGAGGAGCGCCGCGATGGACTGCTCGCGGTGGGAGATGCCCTCGATGCCGGTGTCGGGGAGGGGAGCCGTCAGGGGGATCGCGAGGCGCCACAGGCGTTCGAAGACCGTGACCAGGTAGGCGATCAGGGCCGGGTGGCGCAGTTCCAGGGCGATCGTGCGGTCGGTGTTGGCGGGGATGAAGGCCACGGTGCGGTCGAAGAGGATGAGGCGGTCGACGACCTCGTCCAGGGTGCGGGCCTCCACGGCGTCACCCATGAGTTCCAGGTAGTTGAGCAGCCCCTGCCCGTGCCGGGCCACGTGCGTGTACAGGTCCCGCATCCGCACCCCGCGCCCGCGCAGCGCCAGCGCCCGGTGCAGCCCCTCCGACAGCTCGTGCTCGCGCCGGATGCCACCGGGCTGGACGGTGAGCACCTCCGTCGTGCAGGCGGCCGTCGCCTCGTCCATCGCGGCCTGGATGCGGGACAGGCCGTCGAGGACGCGGATCGCGGTCGACTCGGGTCCGGCCGGGGGCTGGAGCAGGCGGCCCAGTCCGGCGTACCACTCGAAGGCCTCCACGGCCGAGCCCACCCGCCGCTGACTCGCGCTGACCTCCTCCTGGACGCCGCGCAGCAGCCGTGTCATGACCTCCTGCGGGGAGGTCGGCACCAGCCAGTCCATGTCGTCGGGGTCGGGGTGCAGCAGGGCCAGTTCGAGGAGGCAGGGAACCGGCTCGGCGTCACGGCGCGGCACCCTCCCGCGTCGCACGGCCCGGGAGTAGACGCGGTCCCCGGCCGCGCAGAGCCGGTCTGCCCCGTGCGGGTGCTCCTGAGCCCCGTGCCCGGTCATCGCCCATTCCACCCCCGGTTCCGGCCCTTCCGCAGCGCAACTATGCGCGGCCGGGACCGGCTCCGCAACACGGCTCCGCACGGCGCAGGGGACGGTACGACCCGGTTTCCGCCGGAATGCCCGAGCGGTGGGCGCGGGGCGGAAGCCGGCCTACTTCAGCCCCGCCTCCGCGCACGCGTCCGCGTACTTGGCGGTGCAGATGTCGGTGACCTTGTAGAAGCCGTCCGCGACGACCGTGTCCTCGATGTTGTCCTTGGTGAGGGCGACGACGGGGACGAGCTGGGCGGGGATGCCCTTGTGGGTGGGGCTGTCGACCTTGTCGCGGGCGAGCGCCTCGAACTGGATGTCGCGGCCCTGGACCCGGGCCACGGCCATCTCCGCGGCGTTCTCCGCCTCCTGCGGGTAGGACTTGTACACGCTCATGTACTGCTCGCCGGTGACGATCCGCTGCACCGCGGAGAGTTCCGCGTCCTGGCCGGTGATCGGGGGCAGGTCCGTGACGCCCGCGTCCTCCAGGGCCTTGATGATGCCGCCGGCCATGCCGTCGTTGGCGGAGTAGACGCCCGCGATGTTCTTCTTGCCGATCTTCTCGATCGCCTCGGTCATGTTCGCCTCGGCGTTCTCCGGCTTCCAGTCCTTGGTGTCGAAGGACTGGGCGATCGTCACCTTGCCGTTCAGCTCGGACAGCGCGCCCGCCTTGAACTGCTTGGCGTTCGGGTCGGTGGACGAGCCGTTCATCATGACGATCTTGTCGGAGCCGGCCGGGTCGCCGCCCAGCGCCTCGATCAGCGAACGGCCCTGGACCTCGCCGACCAGCTCGTTGTCGAAGGAGATGTACGCGTCGATCGGGCCCTCGGCCAGCCGGTCGTAGGCGATCACGGGGATGCCGGCGTCCTTGGCCTTCTGCACGCCGTCCGCGATGGCGTGGGCGTCGACCGCGTCCAGCACGATCACGTCGACCTTGTCCTCGATCATCTGCTGCATCTGGTCGGCCTGCTTGGTGGCGCTGGCCTCGGCGTTGGCGTACTTGACGTTGCCCTCGTCGCGCGTGAGGTCGCCGACCTTCGCCTTGAAGAAGGGGTAGTCGAACTGCTCGTAGCGCGTGTTCTCCTTCTCCGGCAGGAGCAGGCCGACGGTGAGGTCGTTGCCCTTGGTCGGGCTCGCGTCGTCGCTGCTCTCCGAAGCGCCCAGCACACCGCAGGAGGCCAGCGAGAAGGTCATCAGGGACGCGGCCACGGATATGGCGATACGACGGGGACGGCTACTCACTGCGCTTTGCCTTCCGACACACGGGTGTGGTGGACGAACCGGGTGGCCCGAGCGGACCGGGTGGCCCGAGCGGACCAC
Organism: Streptomyces sp. NPDC085944; assembly: GCF_040686295.1. Lineage (NCBI taxonomy): Bacteria > Bacillati > Actinomycetota > Actinomycetes > Kitasatosporales > Streptomycetaceae > Streptomyces > Streptomyces sp. NPDC085944. The sequence continues at coordinate 245,431 of NZ_JBFBJX010000011.1, forward strand.
GTGACGCCGGTGCCCCCTGGGGCCCCGGCGACCCCCGGTGAAGGAAGCCAACGCTGTCTTCACCAAATCGTCAAGAAGTACTAGACCAATGAGACAGCACCGTTGTGAACCAGCCCCGGAGGACGGGATGGTCCTCCGGGGCTGTCGATGCCGTATTCCCTTGTGCCGCCTGCCGGTCCCGGTCAGTCCGGGGACTGGCTGTGGCGCTTGGGACGCCAGACCACCAACGCGCTGGTCTGCTGTACCTCTTGGTAGGGGACCAGGTCACGGCGGTACGACGCGTGCACCGCGGCCTCACGCTGGCGCATCGCCGTGGCCGCGCCGTCGAGCGCGGCGGCCAGCTCGGCCGCCCTCGCCTGGAGCGCGGCGACCTGGTTCTCCAGCTCGATGATGCGCTTGATTCCGGCCAGGTTGATGCCCTCGTCCTGCGACAACTGCTGCACCTGCCGGAGCAGTTCGATGTCGCGGGCCGAGTACCGCCGGCCGCGGCCGGGGGTGCGGTCCGGGGAGACCAGACCGAGGCGGTCGTACTGCCGCAGCGTCTGCGGGTGCAGTCCGGAGAGCTGGGCCGCCACCGAGATGACGTAGACCGGGGTGTCCTCGGTCAGTTCGTACGGGTTGCGTCGACGACCGTCCATTCCCGTCAAGCTCCCTTCGCGGCCTTGAACAACTCCGCCCGCGGATCCTCGTCCGCGGTGGCCTCGCGATACGCCTCCAGCGCCTCACGAGCCTTCCCCGTCAGGTCCTTCGGAACACTCACCTCCACGGTGACCAGAAGGTCGCCGCGCGTGCCGTCCTTGCGGACCGCGCCCTTGCCCCGGGCCCGCATGGTGCGGCCGCCCGGCGTACCGGCCGGCAGCTTCAGCGTGACGGGCGGACCGCCCAGGGTGGGTACCCGGACCTCGCCGCCGAGGGCCGCCTCGGCGTAGGTGACCGGGACGGTGACGGTGAGGTTGTCGCCCCGGCGGCCGAAGACGGGGTGTTCCTTGACGTGGACGACCACGTACAGGTCGCCCGCCGGACCGCCCCGCTCGCCCGGCGTGCCCTTGCCGCGCAGCCGGATGCGCTGCCCGTCCGACACCCCGGCGGGGATACGGACCTGCATCGTCCGCGAGGACTTGGCGCGTCCGGAGCCCTTGCAGACGTCGCAGGGGTCCTCGGCGATCAGGCCGCGGCCCTTGCAGTCGGGGCACGGGTCGGTGAGCGAGAAGCCGCCGCCCGAACCCCGGGCGACCTGGCCGGTACCGACGCAGGTCGGGCACACGCGGGGCGTGCCGTTCTTGTCGCCGGTGCCCGAACAGGCCTTGCAGGGAGCCTGCGAGGACATCCTGAGCGGCACGGTGGCGCCCTCGATGGCCTCGGTGAAGCTGAGGGTGACCTCGGACTCGATGTCCTGACCGCGCCGCGGCTGGGTGCGCGTGCCGGCGCCCGGTGCGCCGCCGGTGCGGTTGAACAGGCCGCCGAAGACGTCCCCGAGGCCGCCGCCGAAGCCGCCGGCGCCCTGGCCCCCGCCCTGGGCGCCGCCTCCGAAGAGGTCGCCCAGGTCGAAGTTGAAGGTGCCGCCGCCCGCGCCCGGCCCCGGCCTGAAGCCGCCGTTGCCGAAGAGGCTGCGGGCCTCGTCGTACTCCTTGCGCTTCTTGGGGTCACCGAGGATGTCGTTGGCCTCGGAGATCTCCTTGAAGCGCTCCTCCGCCTTGACGTTGCCCTTGTTGGCGTCCGGGTGGTTCTCGCGGGCGAGCTTCCGGTACGCCTTCTTGATCTCGGCCTCGGTGGCGTCCTTGGGGACGCCGAGAACCTTGTAGTAGTCCTTCTCGATGAAGTCCTTCGTGCTCATCCCCGACGTCCCTCCTCTCGCGCCCTACATGTCACTTCGAGCTCAGCCCTCGTCCGGGCCACCGCTCTCCTTGTGACCGCCGTCGTCCTTCGCCTCGGCGTCCTGCGCGTCGGTGGCGTCCTCGGCCGGCTTGACCGTCTGGGCGCCCGGCTGCGGCTCGGCGACCGCCACCCGCGCGGGGCGGATGGTGCGTTCGCCGATCCGGTACCCGGGCTGCAGGATCGCCACGCAGGTCGTCTCGGTGACGTCCGGTGCGTAGGAGTGCATCAGGGCCTCGTGGATCGTCGGGTCGAAGGGCTCGCCCTCCTTGCCGAACTGCTGGAGGCCCAGCTTGGCGACCGTGGTCTCCAGCGACTCCGCGACGGACTTGAAGCCGCCGACCAGTTCGCCGTGCTCCCGGGCGCGCCCGACGTCGTCGAGCACGGGAAGCAGCTCGGACAGGAGGTTCGCGACGGCTACCTCCTTGACCGCGACGCGGTCCCGCTCGACCCGGCGACGGTAGTTCTGGTACTCGGCCTGGAGCCGCTGGAGGTCCGCCGTGCGCTCGCCCAGCGCACTGCGCACCTGGTCCAGCTGGGCCACCAGGCCCGCGTTCTCGCTCGCGTCCCCGGCCGGGGCCGCCCCCTCTTCGGAGGCGGCCTGCGGCTCGGCGTCGTCAGGGGTGGCGCCGGAGGGGACGTCGGGCTTCTCCTCGAAACCCGGGGTCTCCTCCGTCACGCGGCACCGTCCTTGCGCTCGTCGTCCACGATCTCGGCGTCGACGACGTCGTCGTCGGCCTTGTCACCGGCCTGGGCACCCGCGCCGGGGGCCTCGCCGCCGGCGGCCTGCGCGCCCTGGGCGTCGGCGTACATGGCCTGGCCCAGCTTCTGCGAGACGGCGGCGACCTTCTCGGTGGCGGTGCGGATCTCGGCGGTGTCCTCGCCCTTGAGCTTCTCCTTCAGCTCGGCGACGGCGGACTCGACCTCGGTCTTCACCTCGCCGGGGACCTTGTCCTCGTTGTCCTTGAGGAACTTCTCCGTCTGGTAGACGAGCTGCTCGCCCTGGTTGCGGGACTCGGCGGCCTCGCGGCGGGCGTGGTCCTCCTCCGCGTACTTCTCGGCCTCCTGGCGCATCCGGTCGACCTCGTCCTTCGGCAGCGAGGAGCCGCCGGTGACGGTCATCTTCTGCTCCTTGCCCGTGCCCAGGTCCTTCGCGGTCACGTGCATGATGCCGTTGGCGTCGATGTCGAAGGCGACCTCGATCTGCGGGACGCCGCGGGGCGCCGGCGGCAGACCGGTCAGCTCGAACATCCCGAGCTTCTTGTTGTACGCCGCGATCTCGCGCTCGCCCTGGTAGACCTGGATCTGCACGGACGGCTGGTTGTCCTCGGCGGTGGTGAAGATCTCCGAGCGCTTGGTCGGGATCGTCGTGTTCCGCTCGATCAGCTTGGTCATGATGCCGCCCTTGGTCTCGATGCCGAGGGACAGCGGGGTGACGTCGAGCAGCAGGACGTCCTTGACCTCGCCCTTGAGGACACCGGCCTGCAGGGCGGCGCCGATGGCGACGACCTCGTCCGGGTTGACGCCCTTGTTGGCGTCCTTGCCGCCGGTCAGCTCCTTGACGAGCTCGGCGACGGCGGGCATACGGGTGGAACCGCCGACGAGGACGACGTGGTCGATCTCGGACAGCTGGATGCCGGCGTCCTTGATGACGTTGTGGAACGGCGTCTTGCAGCGCTCCAGCAGGTCGGAGGTCAGCTGCTGGAACTGGGCGCGGGTGAGCTTCTCGTCCAGGTGCAGGGGGCCCTCGGCGGACGCCGTGATGTAGGGCAGGTTGATGTTGGTCTCGGTGGACGAGGACAGCTCGATCTTGGCCTTCTCGGCCGCCTCGCGCAGGCGCTGCAGCGCCATCTTGTCCTTGGCGAGGTCCACGCCGTGGCCGGACTGGAACTGCTTGACCAGGTAGTCGACGACGCGCTGGTCCCAGTCGTCACCACCGAGGTTGTTGTCACCGTTGGTGGCCTTCACCTCGACGACACCGTCGCCGATCTCCAGCAGCGAGACGTCGAACGTGCCGCCACCGAGGTCGAAGACCAGGATGACCTGCTCGTCCTTGTCCAGGCCGTACGCCAGCGCGGCGGCGGTCGGCTCGTTGACGATGCGCAGGACGTTGAGGCCCGCGATCTCGCCGGCCTCCTTGGTGGCCTGGCGCTCGGCGTCGTTGAAGTACGCCGGGACGGTGATGACCGCGTCGGTCACCTTCTCGCCCAGGTAGGACTCGGCGTCCCGCTTCAGCTTCTGCAGCACGAAGGCGCTGATCTGCTGCGGGTTGAAGTCCTTGCCGTCCAGGTTGACCTTCCAGTCGGTGCCCATGTGGCGCTTGACCGAGCGGATGGTCCTGTCGACGTTGGTGACCGCCTGGCGCTTGGCGACCTCGCCGACGAGCACCTCACCGTTCTTGGCGAAGGCGACGACGGACGGCGTGGTCCTGGCGCCCTCGGCGTTGGTGATGACGGTGGGCTCGCCGCCCTCCAGAACGCTGACGACGGAGTTAGTCGTGCCCAGGTCGATGCCGACCGCACGTGCCATGGTGAATAACCTCCAGCTGACTTGAGTGGAACAGGCTCAAGTGTGCATGACGCCCGGCATCGGGTCAACAGAGGTGAGCCGGGAAGACTCAACTCTTATCTGCTCCTTACGCGCAACGACCGCCTGACCTGCGCTTTCCCGGCACCGGGGGCACGGCGAACCGGAAAAATCGCCACCCGAAGGGACGCGCCGTCCGGCACTCCGGCTGCCCCACCGGACACCTGGGACACATCGGGGTCAGGGTCGCCTCAGCGACGCAGATCACCGCACGTCCGACTACAGTGCGGCTCAGGATGGGGGTAGTCTCGAACGGACTGATTAAGTTACCGCTTAGTAATACAGCCCCCTCGTAACCTCGCAGGCCCGAGGAGCCCCCAAATGCAACTCGCCGCGATCATCGTGTCGCTGGTCCTGATCGTGGTCGGCGTCGCACTGTTCGGCCGCGCCGTCCTGCAGATCGTCACCTACATGCGGCTGGGCCAGCCGGTGCCGGCCGGGACACGGACCAACGACCCCGCGGACCGCACCGTCACCGTGGTCAGGGAGTTCCTCGGCCACACCCGGATGAACCGCTGGGGCATCGTCGGTGCGGCGCACTGGTTCGTCGCGGTCGGCTTCTTCTCCCTGCTGCTGACGATCGTCAACGCCGTCGGCCAGCTCTTCCAGGCCGACTGGATCCTGCCGGTCATCGGCGACTGGGCGCCGTACAACGTCTTCGTCGAGTTCATCGGCACCATGACGGTGCTCGGCATCCTGGTGCTCATCGGCATCCGGCAGCTGTCCCACCCGCGCAAGCCGGGCCGCAAGTCCCGCTTCGCCGGCTCCAACTTCGGCCAGGCGTACTTCGTCGAGGCCGTCATCCTGATCGTCGGCGTCTGCATCTTCATGCTGCACGCGCTGGAGGGCGCCCTCCACCACGTCGACGGCTACGAGGCGTCGTTCTTCATCTCGTACCCGGTCGTCTCCGCGCTCCAGGACGTGGACCTCGGCACGCTCCAGAACCTCGTCTACTTCTTCGCCGGGCTGAAGATCGCGACCTCCTTCATCTGGATGATCACGGTCGCCCTGAAGACCGACATGGGCGTGGCCTGGCACCGCTTCCTGGCCTTCCCGAACATCTGGTTCAAGCGCGAAGCGAAGGGCGGCACCGCGCTCGGCGCACTGCTCCCGATGACCTCGGGCGGCAAGCCGATCGACTTCACCGACCCCGGCGACGACGACGTCTTCGGCGTCTCCCAGGTCGAGCAGTTCTCGTGGAAGGGCCTGCTGGACTTCTCCACCTGCACCGAGTGCGGCCGCTGCCAGTCGCAGTGCCCCGCCTGGAACACCGGCAAGCCGCTCTCCCCCAAGCTCCTGATCATGTCCCTGCGCGACCACGCGCACGCCAAGGCCCCCTACCTGCTGGCCGGCGGCGGCAAGACGATGGAGGGCGAGGAGAAGGCGTCCGAGGAGCAGCTCAAGGACGTCCCGGCCGCCGCCCTCGCGGAGGCCGAGCGCCCGCTGATCGGCACCCTCGAGGAGCAGGGCGTCATCGACCCGGACGTCCTGTGGTCCTGCACCACCTGCGGCGCCTGCGTCGAGCAGTGCCCGGTCGACATCGAGCACGTCGACCACATCGTCGACATGCGCCGCTACCAGGTCATGATCGAGTCCGCGTTCCCGTCCGAGGCGGGCACGATGCTCAAGAACCTGGAGAAGAAGGGCAACCCCTGGGGCCTGGCGAAGAAGCAGCGCCTGGAGTGGCTCAAGGAGCTGGACTTCGAGGTCCCGGTCGTCGGCAAGGACATCGAGGACCTCACCGAGGTCGAGTACCTCTACTGGGTCGGCTGCGCCGGCGCCCTGGAGGACCGCGCCAAGAAGACCACCAAGGCCTTCGCCGAGCTGCTGCACATCGCGGGCGTCAAGTTCGCGATCATGGGCGGCGACGAGAAGTGCACCGGTGACTCCGCCCGCCGCCTGGGCAACGAGCCCCTGTTCCAGGAGCTCGGCATGGAGAACGTCATGACCCTCAACGCCGCCTTCGGCGAGGAGATGGACGACGACGGCAAGGTCACCGAGGAGTCCCGCAGGCCGAAGTCGGCGAAGAAGATCGTCGCCACCTGCCCGCACTGCCTCAACACCCTCGGCAACGAGTACCCGCAGCTCGGCGGCGACTACGAGGTCATCCACCACACCCAGCTGCTCCAGCACCTGGTCGACGAGGGCAAGCTGGTCCCGGTCACCCCGGTCGAGGGCATCATCACCTACCACGACCCCTGCTACCTGGGCCGCCACAACAAGATCTACACCCCGCCGCGCGAGATCATCGCCGCCGTCCCCGGCGTCCGCAACGAGGAGATGCACCGCCACAAGGAGCGCGGCTTCTGCTGCGGCGCCGGCGGCGCGCGGATGTGGATGGAGGAGCGGATCGGCAAGCGCATCAACAACGAGCGCGTCGACGAGGCCCTGTCGGTCAACCCCGACATCGTCTCCACCGCCTGCCCGTTCTGCCTCGTGATGCTCACCGACTCCGTCAACGGCAAGAAGAACGACGGCAAGGCCAAGGAATCCATCCAGGTCGTCGACGTCGCCCAGCTCCTGCTGGACTCCGTCAAGACCCCGGCCGACCCGACCGGTGAGCCGGAGCCGGAGACCGAGCCGACACCGGAGCCGGTGAAGTAACCGCCGCCGCCCGCTCGACCGACACCCCCGCGTCCCTTCCGGACCCGGGGGTGTCGCCGTATGTCGAACACGTGCATCATTACCCGGTCGTTGTCGGTAACGGTGGTACGGGTCGATACGGACGAGGTGAACGGTGCGGCGCCTGCGAGGAAGCACCCTGACCGGCACGGCCGCCGTCGGCTGCCTGCTGCTGCTCGCCGCCTGCGGGCACGGCCCGGCACCCGCGGCCGAGGACACCGCCGCGCCCACCCCCGTACGCGCCGCCGACGCCCCCGCCCTGCTCCCCGTCCCGCGCGGCGGGGGCAGCGAGGTCCCCGACGACTTCAACGGCGACGGCCACCGCGACCTGGTCCTCGACGACCTGGTCACGGCGGAGAGCCACGCGGACGACGCGGGCATCGGCATCGTTTACGGCTCTGCCCGCGGACTGGTACCGGGAGCCCGGCAGTTGCTCAGTCCCGAGAAGCACGCGGCGCCGGTGGACGGCCAGTTGCCGGCCGTCTTCGAGGCCGAGGCGAGCTGCGACCTCGACGGCGACGGCTTCACCGACCTGGTCGTCACCACCGACCCGCCCTACGACGGCCAGGGGCGCCCCCCGGTCCCCCTCCAGCTCCTCTTCGGCTCCCCGTCGGGCCTGGCCGGCCGCGCGGTCCCGCTGACCGTCCCCGACCGGGCCCGGTACGGCAACGACTGGCCCGAGCGTCCGGTCTGCGGCGACTTCGACGGCGACGGCGCCGAGGACCTGGTCGTCCACGCCTCGGCCGGCCGCCTCAGCTACCTGCGCGGCCCCTTCACCCGCGAGGGCGCCCCCCGGAAGGCCGGCGCGCCCATCCCGTCCCCCGGCGAGGCGCCGACCGGCCCCGCCGCCGACGTGAACCGCGACGGATACGACGACCTGGTCGTCCGCACCTCGGCGGGCCCCGGCAAGGCGGCCGTCGTCCTCGGCGGCGCCGACGGCCCGGCCCGTACCGGGGTCACCCTGCCCACGGGCCTCGACGTCGCCCTCGGCGCCTTCGGCAAGGGCAAGGCGCTGGACGCGGCCGTGGGCGCCCCGGACACCACGGCGCTGCGCTACGACCTCCCCGCCGCCGCGCGGGGCGCCCTGGACACCCCCGGCTCCCTGCTCGACGCCGCCGACTTCGACGGCGACGGCCTGAGCGAACTGGTCTCCAGCGGCTCCGGAGTACGTGTGTACCCCGGCCGCGCGACGGGCCCCACGACGCGGGGCGCGGTCACGGTGCGGCCCGCCTCGGCCGGCACGACGCGGGTGCTGACGGCCGCCGACTTCGACGGCGACGGCCTGGCGGACCTGGTCCTGCGGACCTACCGGGGTGACACCGAGGACACCGTCGAGGTCCACCGGGGCACGGCGAAGGACGTCGTGACGGCACGGGCCGCGGTGACGTTCTCGACGTCGCAGTTCCTGATCCGGTAGGAGGCGGCCGCCGTACGCGGGCCCTTAGGGGACGCCCCGGTCAACCCCCGTAAGGGATGTCACAGCTCGGCAGCAAAGGGCCCCCCGAACGGCCGGGCCCCGCACGTCACTCTCCGGGACCAGGTACGTTCGAAGGCGTGGCTGGATTCAGGATCGGACGCGGCCGGGACAACGGCGCTCCAAACGCGCGACCGCAACGCCCCCCGTACGGACAGCAGGCGCCCCAGGGACCGTCGTACGGCGGCCCGGCGACGCCTCGGCAGCCGTACCCGCAGCCGCCGTACGGAGGTGGCGCCCCCGGCCCGGCACCCGGCGGATCCCCGTGGCCCCAGGCGCCCGGCGGCACTCACGCCGACGGCCACGGCGAGCCGGAGTACTTCGGCGACGGCGGCCACGGACCCGGCGGGCCCGGCGGACATCCCCAGCAGGCCCCGTACGACCCGTACGCGGCCAACAACCCGGGCCACACCCAGGCGTTCACGGTCGACGACCCCTACAACCAGGGCGACACCTACCGCGCCGGGTCCGCTGCCGCGCCCGGCCCGGCCGGACCCCGCCTGCACTGGAAGGACCTCCTGAAGGGTGTGATCCTCGCACCCAACCAGACCTTCCTCCAGATGCGGGACTACGCGATGTGGGTCCCGGCGCTCATCGTGACCTTCCTCTACGGCCTGCTGGCGGTCTTCGGCTTCGACGGGGCCCGCGAGGAGGCGATCAACGCCACCCTCTCCAACGCCGTCCCGATCGTCCTGACCACGGCGGTGGCGCTGGTGCTCAGCGCCTTCGTCCTCGGCGTGGTCACCCACACCCTGGCCCGCCAGCTGGGCGGCGACGGCGCCTGGCAGCCCACGGTCGGCCTCTCCATGCTGATCATGTCCCTCACCGACGCCCCGCGCCTGGTCGTCGCCATGTTCGCGGGCGGCGACGCCCCCTTCGTGCAGATCCTCGGCTGGGCCACCTGGGTCGCGGCCGGTGCCCTGCTCACCCTGATGGTCAGCCGCTCCCACGACCTGCCCTGGCCCAAGGCGCTCGGCGCGTCCGCGATCCAGCTGATCGCCCTGCTGTCGATCGTGAAGCTGGGCACGTTCTAGTCGCAGCCGTAAGGAAGCCGGGCACGATCCAGCGGTAGCCGTACGGAAACCGGGCACGATCCAGTCGAAGACGTACGAAAGGGCCCCGGTGCGCGTCGCACCGGGGCCCTTCCCCTGCCGCGCCGTGATCACCTCCTGCTACTGTCGGCCTGCTCACGCGGGACGAGCGGCGAACACGTGAAACGCCCCCCTGCGTGACTGCCCTGGGGAGGGACTCCTTTCGTGATTCGTCCGCTGAACAAGCGGGCCGTGCGCCGTCGGCGTGCGCTCGGCCGTATCGCTCTCACCGTCACGCTCGCCGTGACCGCCGGCATCGGCACCGCCACGGCGACGGCCGCCGCCGACACCCCCGCCGCGTCCGCCGACCCCGTCGTCGTCAGCCCGGGCGCGCGCTTCGTGCCCCGCGCCACCCTCGTCCTGAACGCGGGCGAGACCGGCTTCCTCACCGCGCAGGAGGGCGACGACCGCCTCCGCTGGATCGACTACGCCACCGGCGCCACGACCGTCCTCGACCACCGGCTGCCCGAGCCGCTCAGCTACGACGTCGACGACTTCCGCTTCGACCGGTACCCCGGCGACTTCGGCCACGGCTCCGACACCGTCGCCCTCTACGCGGCGTCCCCGTCCCCGCACGTGACGCTCCAGCAGCGGGCCGGCGACGGCCCGACCGTCACGATCCCGGTCCCGGACGGCCAGACGTACCTCGCGACCTACGGCGACACCGTCATCACCCGCACCGGCACCGAGGACGCCGCGACGGGCCTGCACCTGCTGCGCCTGGAGAACGGCGAGGTGCGGGACCGGAAGCTGGAGGGGCTGCCGGAGGGGTGGCACCTCAGCATCAGCAGCGGCGACGCCCGGTCCGTGGCCGTCCGCGCCATCAAGTGGGAGGACACCAGGATGTCCCAGGGGTGGTGGGTCGTCGATCTCGCCACCGGGTCCCTGAAGACGCTCTCCACGCACGGCGAGCGCGTCTGGTTCGACCAGGACACCGTCTACCACCTCGGCGCCCCGGAGCAGGACGCCGCCCAGGTGTACCGCCGGGACGACCTGGACGCCGGGCCGACCACCCTGGACCTGCGCGAGGTGTACGCGTACGACGACGTCGCCGTGCCCTTCGCCGGGGCCTTCGCCACCGTGACCCCGCCCAACGGCGGCAACAACGAGTACCGCGGCAACGCGCTCACCCTGAGAGACGCCGAGGGCAACTGGAAGTCCCTGCTGACCGTCGCCTCCCCCTCGGTGCACCGTACGCCCGACGGCTCGCTGCTGGTGACCGGCGCCGAGAAGGACACCGACTACGGCCCGCTCGACTGGGGGTACTACCTCCTCACGCCCGCCGCCGACGGCACCGTCACCCGCAAGCGCGTCGCGGACATCGAGGACCGGGAGGCCGATCCGGCCGGCATCGCGCTGGGCAGTGGCATCCTCACCACGGCCGACGACTCCAAGCTCTTCATGCCGCACACCTACGTCGGCGCCTACCGCAGCACCTGGCTGAAGACCTCCGGCCGCCCCGAGGAGCTGAAATCGACCGTCGACGGCCTCGTGTCGGGCAGCGACAGCGACTGCGGCGGCGCCGAGTACGGCTACTGCGTGACCATGTTCGCGAGCGGAGACGGACACCACGGACGCGAGACCGCGACCGAGCGGGGCGTCACCATGCTCTACGCCAACGGCGACGAGTCCTGGGGCCCGCGGGTGACCTCCGGCTACTACAGCCCGGAACTCGTCGACCTGTCCGGCCGGTACGGCATCGTGGAGGAGGCGTCGGGCGGCGTACAGGCCGTCCTCCGGTTCAAGGACGGCGACACCGGCGACGTCCTGCAGAAGCGGGAGGTCGTCGCGGCCGCCGTCTGGGGCGACACCCTGTGGAGCGCCACCGGCAGCTGGTACGACGTGCGCCTGGACCTGCCGACCACGGTCACGGCGAAGAACCTGTCCACGAACGCCGCCGGCGAGACCTTCGACGCGGGGTGCGTGCCCCGTGAGCTCCAGGCCGTGGGCCGCTGGGTGTACTGGCAGTGCGACGACTCCTGGCCCAACTATCCGGGCGGCGGCGTCTACGACCGTCAGACCAAGCGCACGGTGCGGCTCGGCACCGACAAGACGCTCCTCGGCGACGGCTACCTGGTCCGCCAGTCGGACACGACCGGCCTGACCCTGGTCGACCTGCACGAGGGCCTGCCGGCCGGCACCACCGAGGCGGACCTGCCCCGGCGCGTGATCGTCGGCGCCGCCGAGCTGGGCGACCGGACCGTGCGCCGGGCCGGCTGGACGGTGGACCGCTTCGGCGGCCACGTCGCCTACATCGGCGCGGACCGCCGGGTGCGGATCGTCCCGTCGGGCGTCCCTGCCTCCGGGATCGCCGTGATCGACGCGGAGACGACGCCCGCCCTGGACCTCAGGTCCACCGGGGCGAAGTGGACGTCGCGCTGGTGGCTGTCCAAGCCCGCCGCCTCCTGGTCGCTGACGCTGAGGAACAAGGCGAGCGGCAAGACCGTGCGCACCATGTCCGGCGGCGAGGCCCGCGGCGTGCTCTCGGCCTCCTGGGACGGCAAGGACGCGGCCGGGGCCCCCGTCCCGAACGGCGCCTACACCTGGACCCTGACCGCGAAGCCCGCCGACGGCGCCGGGACCGCCCTGTCCGTCTCCGGGACCGTGCCGGTCACCGGCGGCGCCGCCGTCTGGCGGGACCTGGCGGGCGACGACGGCTTCGGCGACCTGCTGGCCGTGGACGGCGCCGGTGCCGTGTCGATGTACCGGGGCAACGGAACCGGCGGGGTCTCGTCCCGCATCGCGGGGTCATCCGGCGCGTTTCCCGCCGGCTCGGTGCTCGTGCCCGTCGGCGACGTGGACGGCGACCGGTGCGCGGACGTACTGGTCCGGGTCGGCGACCAGCTGCGGGCCTACCGCCCCGGCTGCGGCAAGGTCGTCGGCGCCTCGTCGCCGTACACGCTGATCGGCAAGGGCTGGGGGCAGTACGACCAGCTCACGTCACCCGGCGACCTGAACGGGGACGGCTTCGTCGACCTGATCGCCCGCCAGCGGACGACCGGCGACATCTACTTCTACGCGGGCACCGCCGACCACCACTTGAAGACCCGGGTGCGGATCCAGGCGAACTGGAAGCTGTACAAGTGGATCACCGGCGCCGGTGACCTCAACGGCGACGGGCGCGGCGACCTGCTCGGGCAGGACTCCGCCGGTGTGCTGTGGCGGTACTACGGCACGGCGGCCGGCAGTGTGACCAGGCGGGAGCGGGTCGGCGGCGGCTGGAACGTCTACTCCGCCCTCGCCGGCACCGGCGACCTGTCCGGCGACGGCCGCACCGACCTGCTCGCCCGGGACACCGCCGGGAAGCTGTGGCGGTACGCGTCCGCGGGAGACGGTACGTACGGCGGCCGGGTGCTGGTGGGCACGGGCGGCTGGAACACGTACAAGGGCCTGTACTGACCCGAGCACGGAGAGAGGGGCCCTCGGCGTGACGCGGTCACGCCGAGGGCCCCTCTCTCATCCCCGGCCGTCAGGCGTCGAGCACCTGCCCGTCCCACCGCACTACGGGCGGCAGGACGCTGTCGGCGGACCTGACTCGAGGCAGCGCGCAACGCGACACCGCGCCGGCCCAAGTGACCCGGATCGCTGGTGCTGAAAGCGATGAGGCGGCAGGGACCGCTGGCGACACACCACTCACCTTCCGGGTGGTCCAGACGCCGGGTGCCGGACCGGTGAGCACGAGACGGACGGGGCTGCATGAGACCCTGTGCCCATGTCACCGTCCCCTCCGTCGGCATCCGTTCCCCTGCCGTCGTCTCTTCCCCGTACGATGCGGGCCGTCGTCATCACCGGCCACGGAGACCTCGATGTGATCGAGGAGCGCGAGGTGCCTGTGCCCCGCCCGGGGCCGGGCGAGGTGCTGGTCCGGGTACACGCGGCAGGCTGCAACAACACCGACCTGTGGACCCGCGAGGGCTCCTACGGTGCTGCAGAGGACCCGGATGTCAGGACGGGATGGCTCGGTCCGCTCGACTTCCCGCGCATCCAGGGAGCCGACGTGGCCGGCACGGTGGTGGCAGGCGGCGATGAGGAAGGCACCGGACTCGTCGGGAAACGGGTGCTCGTGGACCCGGCCGAGTACGACGGTCCGGGACCGGACGCGCGCCCGGCCGACGTCCTGGGGAGCGAGCGCGACGGGGGGTTCGCCGAGTACGTCGTGGTGCCGAGTGCACGAGCCCACCCCGTCGAGGGGTCACCCCTGACAGACGTGGAACTGGCTGCTCTTCCCATCGCCTACGGCACCGCACTGGGCATGCTCGACCGCGGGGCCGTTTCGGAGGGCCACACCGTGCTCGTCACGGGTGCCTCGGGCGGTGTCGGTCTGGCCGCGGTCCAGTTGGCCCGCTCCCGTGGGGCCAGGGTCGTCGCAGTATGCAGCGGTGACAAGGCAGATGCCGTCCGCAGCGCGGGCGCCGACGCCGTGGTGGACCGGCGGCGGGGGCAGGTGCTCAGCGACGCGATCGCGGCAGCCCCAGAGGGATACGACGCGGTCGTCGACGTCGTTGCCGGCGCAGTCCTCGGCCCCGGCCTGGGATTGCTGAGGGCCGGGGGCCGCTGGGTGGTTGCCGGCGCCCTCGACGGATGGGCCGTCAACATCGACGTACGACGGCTCTACCTCGCGAATCTCTCACTGGTGGGCTCAACCATGCACACACCGCGGATCTTCGACCACCTGGTGGAGATCGCCCGGCGCGGAGACGTGACACCGGTCGTCGCCGGAACCTTCCCGCTCGGGCAGGTAGGGGAGGCCCAGGCTCGACTCGCCCGGCGCAGCCACGTAGGAAAGCTGATCATTGTTCCCTGACCCGCCACTCGGGCCCAGCCGCCCGAACGGTGGGGAACCGGCCCGGGCCCGCGCGGCCTCACGCCACAGGGAGACCGCTGACGGACGATCCGGATGCGGCCGGGGACGCCGACATCCCTCGCTGCGCACGGCCCGGGCGACAAGCACAGGTGCCGCAGAGCATGCACTGCCGGAGAACTCCTCATCCGGCGAGCGGCCCTTCTCGACAGAGCTGCGCATCAGAAGACGCCCGATGGCCAAGGGCCCTCCGGGAGATCCCGAAGGGCCCTCAGTCGTCAGACGCTGTGCGATACGCGCAGGTCAAAGCGCTTCCTTGTTCTCCTTGGGCGCAGTCCCCGACTTGTGCACCGGCGGCAGGACGCTCCACGGGAAGTTGATCCACTCGTCGGTGCGCCTCCACACGTACTCGCACTGGACGAGGGAGTGCGACTTCTCGTAGATCACCGCGCTGCGGACCTCGGCGACCGTGTCGAGGCAGAAGTCCCGCACCAGCTTGAGCGTCTTGCCGGTGTCGGCGACGTCGTCGGTGATCAGGACCTTCTTGTCGGAGAAGTCGATGACGTTCGGGACCGGCGCGAGCATGACGGGCATGTCGAGGGTGGTGCCGACGCCCGTGTAGAACTCGACGTTCACCAGGTGGATGTTCTTGCAGTCGAGCGCGTACGCGAGCCCGCCCGCGACGAAGACACCGCCGCGCGCGATGGAGAGCACTATGTCCGGCTCGTACCCGTCGTCGGCGACGGCCTGGGCCAGCTCGCGCACGGCGACGCCGAACTGCTCGTAGGTCAGATTCTCCCGAACATCACTCATGCGCGTGTCCCGCCTGCGTTCTTGCTGCTCATACCCGGCCGCTCACACCTGGGTCCGATGGAAATTGAGAAAGGACCGGGAGGCCGTCGGACCCCGCTGGCCCTGGTAGCGGGACCCGTAGCGCTCGCTGCCGTAGGGGTGCTCGGCCGGCGAGGTGAGCCGGAACATGCACAGCTGCCCGATCTTCATCCCCGGCCACAGCTTGATGGGCAGGGTCGCGAGATTGCTCAGCTCCAGCGTCACGTGCCCGGAGAAGCCCGGGTCGATGAACCCGGCGGTGGAGTGCGTGACGAGCCCGAGCCGCCCGAGCGAACTCTTCCCCTCGAGGCGAGAGGCGAGATCGTCCGGCAGCGTGATGACCTCGTACGTACTGGCCAGCACGAACTCACCGGGATGCAGGATGAACGGCTCGTCGCCCTCCGGCTCCACGAGCCGGGTCAGATCCACCTGCTCGACGGAGGGGTCGATGTGCGGGTACCGGTGATTCTCGAACACCCGGAAGTAGCGGTCGAGGCGCACGTCGATGCTCGACGGCTGCACCATGGAGTCGTCGAACGGATCGATCCGCACCCGACCTGCGTCGATCTCGGCCCGGATGTCCTTGTCTGAGAGAAGCACGCACCGAGGATACGCAAGGCGCGCGGAGCAACGACAACCGCCGTCGCGCCGCGCGCCCGAACCGCTCTGCGTCCGTGCTGCCGCGTCTGTGCGCTACCTCTTCTGAGCACCCACGGGCACGGCGCTCCGCAGCCGCGCACACCGCGGACATCGGACGAGCCGGCCGGGGCCGAGCCGCTCGGCCTGCTGCATCGGGAACGAGGTGGCGGTGAACACGTGCCCATCGGCACAGCGGACGACGGTGCGCTGCATCAAGTCCTTCAAGTCCCTTCCCCAAGAGCCGCGTCTGGCTTACTACCCTGACGACAAAAGCCACAGTACGGGATGAAAGAGACGACTCTCCAGGCGGCACTCCGCCCTCACGCACACCCTCTCCGGAGCCCTCACGGTACGCCCCAACCCCGGCCCCCCGCAGCCGCATCCGCACCCCGCGACGACCACCGGCCCCACGGTGCGGACACCGGGAGCCGGGCATGGGGTAGAGTGACTGAGCGTCCAGACACCGGCCGTGGTCGGCGTCTTACGCGGGTGTAGTTTAATGGTAGAACATCAGCTTCCCAAGCTGAGAGCGCGAGTTCGATTCTCGTCACCCGCTCCATGTGAAACCCCCAGGTCAGTGACCCGGGGGTTCTTTGTTGTCCAGACCGGCGGGCGGTGCGCGCACCACAACCGCACCATTACGCTTCCACGCACCACTCCGACTAGCTCACTGGCGGAAGAATCGGAGGAAGCCCAAGATCCCTGGCCACCGAGCGCAGGAACTGCTTACGCGGCTTCCCGCTCACCATTTCGTCGAAGGCGCGCCCCGCCCAGATGAGGCACATGGCTGCCGTCGCCTCCACTACAGAGGTGCCCGTCCTGGGCTCGGCACGGAGGCTAGGCACCCTGGTTGTCGGCTCTATGAAGGCGAAGGCACCAGTCGTACTTGGGTGCGCATATCCGCAGAGGTGGCGGTACACCGAGTACAGCTCGCGCTTGGAGTCTATCTGGTCACACTGCGCCTGGAACTTGCGGAAGGTCTCGCTCTCATCGGTCTTCTCAACTGGCAGGTTCTTGATCGCGTCGATCAGGTGCTGCGGCAGCGCAAAAGCCCCTTCCAGATCGGTCAGCGCAGCCCTGCTCGTACGGTCTCCCTCGGCCAACACTCCACGCGCTCCAGCGTCCCCCTTCTGCGAGAGCCAATGGAGACTGATGGTGGTCTCGAACATCGTCCGCAGCAGGATCAGTGCCTCATGACCGTAACCCTCGTCGACGAGGAGAAGCGCCGCTTCCGCGAGGCGGTGTACCTCGGCGCACCACCCGTGCCCGATGAGCACGGGCCGATAATTGCGCTGCTTCGCCTCGACCGGTCCAGCCGCCCGGTAGTCGGCGACCAACCTGTCGACCGCATCGCGGTACTGCTGCGGAGTTACCTTACTCATGTGTATTCCTTGCGTTGACTGAGCGGGAGGCTACTTGAGTATGGACGAGAAGAAACAATTATTTTTACCTAATCCCAAAATCACGTGATACCAATCGGGGATTACACAAGAAGAAGGGCGAGCGCATCAACGCTCGCCCTTCAACGGCCTTTCTTGGTAGAGCACTTCTTCTTTAGGATTCGGAGCTCTTTTTCCGCTTCGTCCGCTCAGCACGGACCAGGTCGTCGAGCCCGGCGGCGACCTCCCGCTGCCGCTCCTCGTCGGAGTGCTGGTAGATCAGCGCCGCCTTCTCGGAGGACTGGCCGGCGCGCACCATCGTGTCCCGGAGGGTGGCGCCCGAACGGGTCGACAAGGTGTGCCCGGTGTGGCGGAGGTCGTAGAAGCGGAAGCCGTCCGGGAGACCGGCGACCGCACGGGCCCGCCGCCACTTCCGCCCGAAGGTCGTACGCCGGAAGGCCGCGCCCTTCTCCCCCACAAAGACCAACCCGTCCGGGCCCTTCTCGGCAAGCCAGTCGAGGTGCCGCCTCACCTCCTTCCGGAGGAAGACCGGGAGGACGACCACGCGAGCACCCGCGTCGGACTTGGTCGGCCCCGGAGCCCGCTTGCCGTTGGTCCGCTCAGGCTCGGCGACCCGCACGCGGATCACGAGGTTGTCGACGTCGACGTCCCGACGGCGGAGGCCGGCCAGCTCCTCCGGCCGCATCGGACCGTAGGCGCCCAGGTAGACCATGAGCCGCCAGCGGATACCGATCGCGTCGGCGAGCGCGTCGACCTGGGCGACGGTGGCGATACGCCGTTCCGCCGCCGACTCCTTGCCCGCCCCCTTGATCCGGCACGGGTTGCGCGTGATCAGGTCGTCGTCGACGGCCGTCTCGAGGATGCCCTTGAGGAGGCGGTACGCCTTGGCGACGGTGGTCTTGGCCCGGGTGGTGCGGAGCCGTTCGGCGCGCCACTCACGCACGCGCGGAGCCGTGATCTCGTCCAGGTCGAGCCCTCCGAACGCCGGGAGGATGTACAGGCGGAGCAGGTGCCGGTACAGATCCTCGGTCCGAACGGCCAACTCCCGCTCCTCGACCCACTTCTCGGCGTAGACACCGAAGTTGACGGCTCCGGCGTCGGGAGCGCGCCAGTCCCCGCGGCTGAGGTCCGCCTCGACCTGGGACAGCCAGATCTCGGCGTCCTTCCTGGTCTCGAAGGTCTCGTCCGCACGGATGCGCTCACCGTCGGGCCCGAGGTACGAAGCCGTCCACCGGCCGGACCGGTACTGCCGCACCGCACCGAAGCGCCGGCGCCTGCCCTTCTTGTTGGCCATCAGGCAGCCCTCCGCAGTCCGGCGCGGCGGAGCTGCACCGGTTCCACGGTGTGGGCGGCGAGGTAGTCGCGAACGGCGCTCTCGGGGATGCGGACGTGCCGACCGACCTTCACGTACCGGATGCGCCGCTCCTCGATGAGCCGCCGCGCGAAACGGACGCCCGTGCCGAGGCGTTCGGCGACCTGGTCCACGGTGAGGAGTCGCTCCATGGTCACCACTCCCCCTCGGCCCCGGCTTGGTCGCGTAGTGCTTCGCGGGCGGTTTCACGGTTGAGCCGGATGTCCCGGGCGATGGTGGCGGCGAGGGCGGATTCACCGGGGGTGTGGCCGTGTCCGGCGTACTGCCAGTCCGCCAGGACGAGGACCGTCTCCGGCTCGCGGTCGTCCAGGCCGAGGGCTCCGGCGTCCTGTGCGGCGCGGTAGTCGGCGCGTGCCTGGCGGAGTGCGCCGAGGGTGGTGGAGTAGCGGCGGGACTTCGAGGAGAAGTGGCCGCGGAAGCCGAGCATGTGAGCCCAGGCCCACAGCCGCCGGTCCGGATACAGCGGGTCAAGATCGCGGCAGGCGATGATGAGGTGGCGGGTGTGGTCGGGCACGCCGTGGCGGTCGAGCTCGGAGATCTCCCCGATACGGCGGTCGAGGGTGCCGGTGCTCTCCGCGGCCTTGGTGGAGTACTTAGCGACGTACGAGGCGACGGCCTGTTCGGTGATGTCGGAGCCGTCCCCGAACGCCTTCACCGACCGGACGTCGAGCTGTGTGCCCCAGCGGAACAACCGGGTCGGCTGGTCCCCAGCGGCCGGCACCGAGACCGACGTGTAGGAGTGCGCCGCAGCCGCACCGATCGCATCGGCGAGAACACCGACCGTGGCCCACGCGGGCGGCGGTGTTCCAGGACCCTCCGGCCCGTCCAGCCGGATCACCGCATGGAAGTGCAGGGAACCCCGCTTCTGGAACTCGGCGACCTTGCCGTACGAGAGGCGGACGTGATCGGCGAGTTCCCGGCGGGGAAGGCCACCGCGAGCGGCGAGTTCGCGGCGGAGCCGAGTGGTGAAGCGCTGCCAGAGCTGCCCGGCGTGGTTGTTGAAGAGGACGGCGCCCGCGTAGTCGTACGTCGTCGGGTCGAGGGCGGTGCCCAGCTCGGGGGCGTCGGGGGCGTGGCGGGTGCCGCATCGGCAGACGCCGTGATCGGGCCGGTTGTGGACCGGGCCGAACGAGGGCGCGGTGAGAGTGGCGAAGACCCGAGGGTGATCCCGGACGGTGGCGGGAATGTCGCGGCGGTCGTCACCGGCGAGGCCGGCGCGGATGAGGTGATAGGTGTCGCCCGCGTAGGTCCAGGCGCAGGCCGGGCAACGGGAAGCGCGGCGGTTGCCGCAGGCGAGGCGGAGGCGTCCGCCGGGTTCATCAGCGGTGGTGTAGTGGTGCAGGGTCTCGCCGGTGGTCTTGTCCTTGTGAAGGGTCCAGCCGGTGAGGTGGATGGGGTCGGAGCAGCCGCCGGTACGGCGGATCTGGTCTTCCCATCGGGTGTAGTCGTCGGCCGAGGCCACCCGCAGCAAATCGCCGAGGACGACCGGGTCGAGCAGAGGCTCAGGCGCGAGTGAGGCGCGATGCGCCATGCTGGGTGCTTCCTTCCGGTTGAGAGATCGGACAGGGACGGCTCCCGGGCGGCGGATGCTTGGCGGTATCGAGGCCGCCCGGGGGCCGGTCAGCGACGCTTGGCGTCGGCGTTGACGAGCGAGCGGATCACCAGGGCGCAGACAGCGACCGAGGCGCCCGTGATAGCGACCGCGAGGAGCATGGAGACCAGGACGGCGCCGACGACCAGGACGACGGCGGTGCTGCCGCCGACCAGGGCGAGCGCGGTGCCGGGGGTGAGCTGGACCGTGGGCCGGGACGGGGCCGGGACGATGGCCGGCGGGGCGGAGGTACCAGGGGTGATCGTGGTCGGCTCGAAGACGGCGGGCGGGGTGACCGTGCCGGTGGGCTGGGGCATGGTCGGGAGCTTGGGTCGGAACATCAGCGGATCTCCTTACTTCACGGCGGAGTCGATGAGCGGGGCGAACACGCTGTCGGCGAGAAGGAAACCGCCGAGGAGCAGCACGGCGATCAGCCACCAGGGCGGGCGAACGAGCTTGACGCCGAGCCAGCCGACGACGATCAGGGCGAACCAGAGCGGGACGTCCATGACGGTGGCCTCCTAGCGGACGCGGCAGCGGTGAGTGCGGGCGGCGAGCTGGGCGGCGGAGCGCGTGGAGTAGTCGGCGGACCAGCCGCAGCCGTCCGAGCCGCACACAGCGGCGTGCTTAGTGGTGCCGTTGCGGTCGCGGTGGGTGCCGATCTGCACGGGGCCGATCCGCATGACGGAGTGGAAGAAGTCGCGGGCGGGCATGTCAGTCGGTCTCCGTTCGGGTCAGGTGAGTTGGGCGGCGATTGCGTCGGCCAGGTGCGGCGGTACGCCGAGGCGGGCGCGCAGGGTGTCGGCGTCGATACGTGCACCGGTCCGTTGTTCGTGGTCGGCGGCGACCTTGCGGGCGTGGTCGACCAGCGCGGCCGGGACGGCAACGGCCGGCGGCGCAGGAGCGGGGTGGACCGGCGGGAGGGACGGAGCACCGTCGGCGGAGTCGACCGGGGCCGGTTCCGGATCGACGGCGGGGGCCGGTTCGGGCTCCACCTCGACCACGGCATCCGGGGCCGGCGAAGCCGAGGTGTGCCCCGCGGACGAGTGGGCGAGGAGAGTGCCGCCCATGAAGGCCAGGGCCGGCCAGGCGGCAACGAGGATGCGCAGCCAGGCCGGTACGCCGTCCAGGTCGAGGAGTCCGGCAGTGGCGACGTTCGCGCCGAGCGAGGCGACCAGGGCGATCAGGAACCAGCACCAGGCCAGCCGGGATGGCCCGTCCGTACGCAGTCGACGCCAGGCGGCGACGAGGAGCAGGTCTACGGAGACCGGATAGGCCCAGGCCTTCCAGCCATCCTGCCCGGCGGCGGCGGCGAGGTCGTGGAGGTGGGCGAAGGACAGTGCCCCGGCGATGACGGCCTGAACAAGCACGGCGTCCACGCGGAGGGCAGAGCGGGTCATGACGGCTCCTCCTGTGATCAGGCATGGCGGGGATAGGGACCCGGCGCGAAGGGCGGTCGCGCCAACCGTGGGGGCGGGGGTCAGGCGGTGGCGGGGGCTGCCTTGGACAGCGGCACACGGGCGGAGGGCAGCGCAGCGACCGAGGGCCGGAACGCGGCCAGGGCCGGGAGTTCCGGGGTGCGCTCGGCGTGCTTGTTGCAGGTGTTCACGGCGTGCCGTAGCGAGGTGCGCGGGGCGCGGATGCGGTGCCAACCGCCGGTGGAGTCACCGGCGATGGCGAGCCCGCGCGTCTCGGCGGGAATCTGGATCGCGGCGAGGACCGCGTCCGGGGCGATGTCGCCGAAGGCCATGTTCGCCGAGGTTTCGTCGTTGACGCGGTGTGCGGTACGGCCGGTGAGCTGGGCGCGGAGCATGGTGATGCCCTTGCCGAGTTCGGAGCCGAAGCGCTGCCCGCAGATCTCCAGGTAGATGCCGGCCGCGCGGCCGAGCTGTGCGAGGCGGACCAGGGCGGTGATGATCCGGTCCCGGCGCTTCTCCTCTTCCTTGCTGGCGAAGAGGGCGAGTTCGGCGACCTCGTCGACCAGGACCACGACCGGCACCGGCCGTAGGTCTTCGGGCAGGTCCCAGATGTCGGCGGCGATCTCAGCATCCGGCACGGCGACGCTGACACGCTGCTCAGCCCGGATGAGCTGATACACGTCCCCCATGTGGGAGACCAACGCCTCCAGCAGCTCCAACGCGGTATCGGGATTGTCGGCGAGCGCGGAGAACCGGCGTGCCAACGGGAACAGCTCCACTCCTTGCTTGCAGTCGATGCCGACCAGAGCGACGTGCTGCGGGGCGAGCCCGGCGACGAGGTTGCGCTGATAGACCGACTTGCCGGACTCCGTCGCGCCGAGGGTCAGCCCGTGTGGCACGGCGCGGTAGTCGCGGTAGTGGACCGAACCGTCCTCCCGCAGCGCCACCGGAACCCGCATCGGGCGAGCGTCGATCTTGGCAGGCATCTGCACCCGCTTGAGTACGTCGTAGCCGGTCATCCGGATCTCGACGACGCCCGAGCGCAGCTCACGAGAGGTGACGCCGTACATCCCGAAGGAGTGGCGCAACCGGTCCGAAGCGGCAGCGACGTCGAACGCGTCCTGTCCGGGCCGGAGTTTGAGCCGCAGGACCAGTCCCGTACGGGTGGGCCGCAGCCGCAGGATGCGCGGTGCGCGGGACTCCGGAGCTGGGCGGTTGGTCATCCGGGCCAGCGTCAGACGCCAGCGCGAGGGCGGGACCGTCAGGCCGCAGGCGTCCATGACCGATCCGTACCGGACCAGGACCCGCAGGACGGCGAGGGTGACCCCGAAGGTCAGCCAGTACCAGGCGGGGCGCCGCCACCGCAGGAGACCCGCAGCGGCGACGACCACCAGCAGTAAGACCGTGGGCCACGTCATGGCTCATGCCGCCTTCGAGGCCGAGTCGACGTCGACCAGCGAGGTGACGGCGACCGCGCGGAAGGCGATCCCGTGCCGCTTCTGGCCGTTGAACTCGTTCTCCCACGGCCGGGCGACCAGGCCGGTGAGCACGACCGGAGTCCCCATGGCCAGCTCACCGGAGAAACCGGTCTCCGGAACGGTGATGGAAAGGATCTCCACCTCGTCGTTCGCCGCGAACATCACGTCGACCGTCATCAGCTTGACGCCGGTCTCCATGTCGGTGGCGATCTCCCCGGTACGGCGGTCACGAACCTTGGGCTGCGGGGCCTTGGCGACCATCACGGTGGCACCGGACGTCTCCACGGGAATCTGACGCACAGCAGATCACTCCTCTATAGATGCTGAACTCCGCCACTCATGTACATGAGTGATGGGAAGAAGAGTGCCTGCCTCCTGTACATGAGTCAACCCGCCGCGGCTACGAAGTCACGACGGGTTGCGAGGAGTTGAGAGGGCGTCAGTCGGCAGCAGGAATCCGGTACTCGAAAACGAACTGGTCAGCGGCCATGAGCGTGTCACAGACCTCGACCACGAGACCGGCCGTCGTACGAGCCTCACGGATCAGGTGAACCACCGGCGCACCGGGGCTGAGCGCCAGCTCGGACGCCTCCACCTTCGAAGCTGGCCGCGCTTGCAGCGTCTCGACGAACTCGGCGAACTCATGCCCGTGGTCCTCGAGTCGGGCGTAGATGCCACCGCCGCCGGGGTTCTCGGCGAACAGCTCCGGGATCTCCTTGACGACATCCCACGGCAGGTACGAGGAGGCGGTCTCGACCGGGGTGCCGTTGCGGAAGTAGAGACGCCGGCGCGCGAGCACCTGAGTACCGACGGGAACACCGAGCCGCCGAGCGACATCCTCGGGAGCCTCCATCGGCCCGATATAGAGGACGCTCACCTTCGCCGTGGCGCCGGACTGCGCCGACTCCGCGAGATACGCAGCCTTCCCACCCTGCCGAAGGGACCGCCGGAACCGATCCGACGACCGATGCCGCACCGGCGGCCGGTCCTTCACGATCGAGCCCTTGCCATGCCGAGTCTCGACGAGCCCGCTCGCCCGCACCTCGACCATGGCCTTACGGATCGTGCCGCCGGACACGCCGTAGCGCTCCACCAGCTCCGATTCACTCGGCACCATGTCGCCGGGCTTGAGCACACCGGCCCGGATCTGCCGCACGATCTCATCGGCGATCTGCACGTACCGAGGCCCCGACCTGCCCCCCTCTACCGCAGTTCCCATAGCCGCTCTCCGCCTCCTATGCTCCTGTACATGAGTCAATCACAGGAAGCAACGCCCTCACCCCTGCACTCCGTATCCGTGGCCGGAGTCGTGGTGCGTGAGGACGGCCGCCTCCTGGCGATCCGCCGAGCCGACAACGGCACCTGGGAGCTCCCCGGCGGAGTGCTCGAACTCAACGAGACCCCGGAGGCCGGCGTAGCCCGCGAGGTCCTGGAGGAGACCGGCATCCACGTCGAGGTGGACGAACTCACCGGCGTCTACAAGAACACGACCCGAGGCATCGTGGCACTGGTCTTCCGCTGCAAGCCCTCCGGCGGCACCGAACGCACCTCTGACGAGTCGACAGCCGTCTCATGGCTCACCCCCGACGAGGTCAGCGAGCGCATGGCAGAGGTCTACGCGGTCAGGCTCTTGGACGCCTTGGACGGCAACGGCCCCCACGTACGAAGCCACGACGGCAAGCAACTCATCCCAGCGGGGTAAGACTTTCCCTACATTCATCAAGGCGGCTCGCTCCGCTCACCGCGCGCGGCACGGCCCCCGGCCGGGCCTGCGCTCCTGTCTCCGCCCCGCTCCAGCCCGGCCGGCGACCGTGCCGCGCGCACAGCAATCAGGGCCCTGACGCCAGAGAAGCGGCACGTCGTGGCTGGGGCGGTCGACTCCACGGCTTTACGGAGCCACTTTGGCGCGAGCCTCGAAGATCATGGCCCCAACGTCGTGCTTTACCGGGCAGGTCCACAGACTGCCCGACGCGCCGCAAGCTTACGGGGCCATGATCACTCGCGCCAAAGCAGCGCCACCCCAAAGCCGCTCCGCCGACCTCACGCTAGGCCCTCTCCCGCCAAGAGCTCACTAGCATTCCGAAGCTTCACCACGCTACGCCAGCTCAGTTGAAGCGAATGCCGAACAAACCTCCTGTTTCATAGGGGGCGTCAGACAACCGGGCACATTCGTTGAAATCTACCCTAAAGCCTTCATCTTGCGCTTTCTTCAAGTCGTCAGAATTCATCGTTACAACATACTGAATTGCCTCCCGTTCAGCAATGCGAGCCGCCAGAGTGAGCGCGCTCGCCATTTGACGGCCCTCAACATCCGAATAAAGATGGCTATCATGCACTAGAAAATCCGGACCCCGACCACCCCTTTTGGCAGTAACCGCCATCGTTAGATCAAAGCAGAAGAGCGCCATGCTTTTTACGCCTTGACTTTTGTCACCACCGATAGTGGGTACAAAGCTATATCCCGTTTTACTAGGTTCGACACTCAGCGACGCGGGGCGCCCACTGCCATAAATGTCATAAGCATAGGACGAATAGAGTTGCGCTATTTCGTCGATCTGTGCACGACGATCACTCAGGTCCGTGCTGAATCGAAGCTCCATTTCGGCTGAGCGCAATTGCAAGTGCCTGTTGGCATTCTCCCACTTATCGACGGTTTCACGACGTTGCTGCAACTCCGTGAGCCGACCTTTCACTTGCGCTAGCTGCTGCTGCAGTTCGTTATAGGTCTCCAAAGCGCCGCCAGCCTCTAGAACACGCATCACCTCTGCTCGCTCAGTGTCTGCACGCTGAAGCCTCAGCCTCATTTCGTCCAGAGCTTCAACTAGGGCCGCCCGCTCGGCTTCGAGATAACGTTTCCTGTTCTCGACAATCGAACGATGAAACGCCGCCACTTCGTCAAACCGCCGCAGTACCGTGTCAGGGAGAGTGATTTGCAGTTGGTCGTAGACTTGCCGCACATAGGAATGATCAGGCTGCGATTCACCTTCCTGACTAATGGCCGCCTCAATGTCCCCCAGACGGCGTTCTTCCATAACTAGGGTGTCGTTAATCTTTCGGATCTCTCGACTCAACTCGTCAGCCTTGGCACGATGAACAGAGTATTGCTCCACGACTTGGAAGTCGGAGATCTGTTGCTCAAGCTGGACTACCTGAATCCTCAATGTTCTGATCTGGGCATCAAGATCTTGCATTTTACCCAGAGTCATGCCCAAAACTGGATCGTTCGCCGCCTTTTTAAGTTCTTTCAGGCTCTTTTCAGCGGTCGCAATCTCTTTCGAGCGTTCAAGAAGATCAAGGTCCAGCCCGAAAAGATAGGCAAGGGGAGCCTGTGAGGCTACAGCGGCCTGCTTACGGTGGACCTCCGTTGGATTATCGAAGGCCCCATTCTCGACATTACGTAGATAGAAGGCAATCAATGATCGATATGACGGTTCGTTGGGCGCCCCAGTCAGGCCGAACAATTGCTGCCCCAACTGTCGCCGCCACATGGCGATCTTCAAGGTAGTTCCGTCTACTGAAACATTGCTCGGGTCACCTCCACTTCGTTTGACGCTCGGAACAGCGCCGTCTAGGTCGAGCCCGAGACTAAAAGAGTGATCGGCTAGCTCTGGTCTACGTAGTACGTGATTCGGGCGAGCATCGGATCCTAGAAGGAAATCGAGTACCTGAACAAAACTGCTCTTGCCGACAGCGTTGCGACTGTCCTGCCGCCTCGCTGTCTTAGTTCGCTCAGCCACGACGATATTTAGACCGCGCTCGAAGTGTGCCGCTTTGAAGTTGGGCAGGTCACTACTCAGGGTGCGAAACATTATCAACCTTCCTCAATTCGCCATCCTGAAGCACAACCGCCCCTGCGGCAAAGAGAACATCTAGCGATAGGGCAAACCACCAGAAGGGGATCGCGGAGGGCATCTTTTTGTAGCCGCGCCACGCCGCAAGTCTCTGCCACACCGCGCTAACTGAGCCCGGCCTTTCCAACTGCAGCAAGATTTGAGCGCCGACCGCAATTAGCGCTTGGTCCGCAGCGATCGATTTACTAGGGAGAAGCATCACCCAATCACCGGAGCCTCGAAAATGTCACACTTCTCGAAGAAATGCGTGACCACCATCATCGCAGCACTCCTCTGCTGGCTCATATCGGGGTAGTCCGCACCCGGAAAAGCCTCTGCCACCAGGTCATCACATAGCGCGTGGAACACTGCGTCCGAGCTACCCAAACGTGCACGGTGGCCGTCATACCTCGCACGCAGATTCTCAGACACTTGGGCTTGTTCACCGGGAGATGCCAACGAAAAATAGTACCGAACGTGCCCGGTGTGCACCTTGAATGCTACGAGGAGATCTGCAACCTCTTCGCCAAAATTATTGTGCTCGATCTTCCCTGGCGGAACTTCGAGTGGACTGTCGGTATCTGGTACCAAGCGTGTACGTGCAAGGGACTCCACACATCTCGCTATATATGACATTCCGGCAGGGTGCTCTGATGGGGGAGCGCCAAGGATCCACGCGAGTTTACTGCGATCAACGTCATCACCTACGCAATAATCCCACAAAACTTGAGGGGGCCAGTTTTCTATTTTGACGGACGAGGTTTTTTTCGCCTGCCTCAGATCCATAATGCCAGCAGCAGCCATTGTAGGCAGGCCCCTGGCATTATTATAGACGAAAGCCCACTTTTCCATGCGGGAGCCCCAGTGTCTCTCCGCGTTTTCGAAGTCCGTTTTTATTTTGCTCGTTACATATGCTTCTGACGGACTGGTGGCGCCGTAACAGGCAAGCATGAGGCCGTCAACCCAGCCGTCGCAGCCCTTATCTCCACGACCTGCGGGATCGATCTGGACGAAGTCGGGACCATGCTTCATGTGCATTAGGTCAGTGACGAAGTCTTGCCAATCGAAACTTGTCTTCCGTACACACAAAGCCAGGAACTGGCTGTGGAACCATGCACGGTCTTGATCAACTAGCACGTCGCTCCCCCATTGGCGATGTACACAACCACCCCTCAGGGTAACGGCGTTGGCCTCTCATGAACACACCGCTTATCACGGCTGGTTGTACAAGTGCTGTGTGCCGTGAACGCTGGCGATCCAGGGCAGCCCGACGTGACCATGCCTCTCTGCGCGCCTCCAGCGATCAGCGCTCATGCTCAGGATGAAGTTCACAGGGGCTGTCCTGACACCGCCTTGGCAGACGTGTAGCCGCTCCTCGTCAGTACGTGCTATGCCCTCAACATGGATCAAGGTGTAGCCGCGTTCGTCGCTGGCATAGCTGGCATGGTCGGCGCTCTCGGCGGAGCAGTAGCCGGCGGGGTAGCCGCTGTTCGAGGAGCTCGCATAGGTGCGGAGAAGACCGCCGCAGCCACGCGCCAGGCCGTTCACGACCAAGCCGCAGCCGAGCACGGTCATTGGCTACGCGAGCAGCGGCGTGATGCGTTTGCAGCGTTCATCACAGCCACACAGGCCGTCACGGATGCCTCGAAGGCTGTGACATCCATGCAGCATGACCAGCTCATAGCCTTCAACGAGTCGATCCAAGGCCTCATCAAGATCAGTAGCCTCATCACGTTGATAGGCCCCGAGGAGGCCATCAACGCAGCCGGGCGCGTCATAGGCGCCGCCGAAAGATTCAGACAGCGCATGTGGGAGGAGTCGCGCATCACCGACCACAGGTCGCAGGAGTCGAGCGACGCCTCAGACAGGACTGATGAGGCTGCCGATGGCTACACCGAGATGGTGCAGCGGTTCATTGCCGTAGCCCAGGGAGTCTTGGCTAGGTGAGGTCTCAGAGGGCGTTAAGTCCGTTTCTGGTAGCGGCCGCGTCCCGGTTGCTCGAGGAATCCCTGGCGGACGAGTCGTCCCAGGCGGGAGCGGGTGACGTT